>NZ_JFHC01000047.1 GCF_000698595.1 Caballeronia glathei
GAGTTCACGATGCCGGTGGCGAAGTAACAAGCCGGGGAAGTCAGCGCTGGCGAAGTAAAGGAACGAGCCCTTCGCTTGCGTAGCGGCGGAGGGCACAACCCTGAACGCATGCCGTGCATGGCGGCTCGTCAAGGAGACAAGGGTGAAACAGAACGCGCGCAGGCTCGAGGGCGAGTTCGACTACATCATCGTCGGCGCCGGCACGGCGGGTTGCGTGCTCGCGAATCGCCTGACCGAGGACCCGGACGTCACCGTCCTGCTGCTGGAAGCGGGCGGCAAGGACGACTATCACTGGATTCACGTGCCGGTCGGATATCTCTACTGCATCGGCAATCCACGCACCGACTGGCTCTACAAGACGCAGGCCGAGCCCGGCCTGAACGGGCGCGCGCTGTCGTATCCGCGCGGCCGTGTGCTGGGCGGCTGCTCGTCGATCAACGGCATGATCTACATGCGCGGCCAGCGTGAGGACTACGACGACTGGGCGCATGTCACCGGCGATCCGAACTGGTCGTGGGACTCGGTGCTGCCGGTGTTCCGGCGCAGCGAGGACTACCACGGCGGCTCGAATACATGGCATGGCGCGGGCGGCGAATGGCGTGTCGAGAAGCAGCGTCTGAAGTGGAAGATTCTCGAAACCTTCTCGCAAGCCGCACAGCAAACCGGCATCCCCGCAACCGACGATTTCAATCGCGGCGACAACACCGGCGTAGGCTATTTCGACGTCAACCAGAAGAGCGGCATCCGCTGGAACGCGTCGAAGGCTTTTCTTCGCGCGGCGATGAAGCGCCCCAATCTCACGACGATTACCGGCGCGCACACGCAGCGCCTCGTGTTCGAAGGCAAGCGCTGCGTGGGTGTCGAGTATCGCGGCGCGGAAGTCGACTACGTCGCGAAGGCGCGCTGCGAAGTCATTCTCAGCGCGGGTGCGGTCAATTCGCCGCAACTGCTCGAACTCTCCGGGGTCGGCAACGGCGCGCGCCTGCAAAGGCTCGGCATCGACGTGGTGCGGGACTTGCGCGGCGTCGGCGAAAACCTGCAGGACCATCTGCAATTGCGCATGGCCTACAAGGTCAATGGCGTTCGCACGCTCAACACGCTGTCCGCGCACTGGTGGGGCAAGCTTTTCATCGGGCTGCAGTACGCGCTGATGCGAAGTGGTCCGATGTCGATGGCGCCGTCTCAGCTGGGCGCGTTCGCGAAGTCGAATCCGCACGACAAGTCGATTACGCGGCCGGATGTCGAGTATCACGTGCAGCCGCTTTCTCTCGATCGCTTCGGCGAGCCGCTGCATACGTTCAATGCGTTCACTGCGTCGGTATGCAACCTGCGGCCGAGTTCGCGCGGCAGCGTGCATATTGCGTCGCCCGATGCGCACGCGGCGCCGCTCATCGCACCGAACTATCTTTCCGCGGACCGGGACCGCGAAGTCGCCGCGAACGCGCTGCGGCTGACGCGGCGGATCGTCGCGGCCCCCGCGCTCGCACGATATGCACCGGAAGAGATTCTGCCGGGCATCGCATTCCAGACCGACGAGCAGCTTGCCGAGGCCGCGGGCAACATCGGCACGACCATTTTCCATCCGGTCGGAACATGCCGCATGGGCACGGATAACGATCCGGCCGCGGTCGTGGACAGCCGCCTGCGCGTGATCGGCCTGCGCGGGCTGCGCGTGGTCGATGCTTCGGTCATGCCGCTCATTACGTCGGGCAACACCAATTCGCCGACGCTGATGATTGCGGAACGTGCGAGCGACATGATTCGCGAGGACCGGCGCAGCGTGGAAACACAGGAAGTGATCGCTACCGCGCTCGCATGACGTCCTGATGACCGATGCGGTGGGCCCTGCTGGCCAGGCGGCGCTTATGCGCCTCGCCCGGCTTTTGCATGGGCGTGCACGTGTGTCGCTGTGTGCTGCGATGGGATTGAGGCAGCAACCTTCATGCCCTGAACGCGTGCATCGCAGAAGGATTGACCGGCGCCGCCCCCGCTCGTGCTCACTAAGTGCAAATCCCGATGATTGCGCTGCATCATTGGCGCGACAATGGCGTCGGGTCGAGTGATGCTCGGATTATCACGCGTACGGTTTAGTGCAGCGCGCAAGAGCGTCGCGAATGACGGAAGAACAGACCAGCAAGTCCGGATATGACGCATGTTCGGGCACGCGCGAACAAATGAAAACAACGCGCGGGCGAGCATATTGCTTAGCGCCTCACTTCGCATGGAAGGGGACATGATTCTCGGCGACACGATTCTGGAAACGCGCGGCCTCACGAAGGAATTCAAGGGCTTCACTGCCGTGAACGGCGTGAACCTGCGCGTTCGCCGCGGCGCCATTCACGCACTGATCGGGCCGAACGGCGCGGGCAAGACCACGTGCTTCAACCTGCTTACCAAATTTCTCGAACCCACGGCGGGACAGATCGTCTTCAACGGCACCGACATCACGCGCGAACGTCCCGCGCACATCGCACGGCGCGGCGTGATCCGCTCGTTTCAGATTTCCGCTGTCTTTCCGCATCTGACGGTGTTGCAGAACGTGCGTATCGGCTTACAGCGCCAGCTCGGCACGTCGTTTCATTTCTGGCGCAGCGAACGTTCGCTCGACGCGCTCAACGACCGCGCGATGGACCTGCTGACGCAAGTGGGCCTCACCGATTTCGCCGATACGAAGACGGTCGAGTTGTCATACGGACGCAAGCGCGCGCTCGAAATCGCCACGACGCTTTCGATGGAACCCGAGCTCATGCTGCTCGACGAACCGACCCAGGGCATGGGCCACGAGGACGTGGACCGCGTGACCGCGCTGATCAAGAAAGTGTCGGCGGGACGCACGATCCTGATGGTCGAACACAACATGAACGTGATCGCGGGCATCTCCGACACCATCACCGTGCTTCAGCGCGGCGAGGTGCTGGCCGAAGGCAGCTATGCGGAAGTCTCGAAGAATCCGCTCGTGATGGAAGCCTACATGGGCAGCGCCGACGCGGCGCTCACCGGAGCGCACGCATGAGCACGATCGTCGAGGAACGCCGCCCGCTCGACGCGCGCGGCGCATCGAGCAACGAGCCCGCGCTCGAAATCAGCGGGCTGCAGGCATGGTACGGGGAATCGCACATCCTGCATGGCGTCGATCTCAAGGTGAACCGCGGCGAAGTCGTTACGCTGCTCGGACGCAACGGCGCGGGCCGCACGACCACGCTGCGCGCGATCATGGGGCTGACGGGGCGCCGCACCGGTTCGATCCGCGTGGGCGGGCGCGAGACCGTCGGCATGGCGACGCACAAGATCGCGCATTGCGGCATCGGTTACTGCCCGGAAGAGCGAGGCATCTTTTCGAGCCTCTCCTGCGAGGAGAACCTCATGCTGCCGCCGCTCGTCGGCAGCGCGAAGGACGGAATGTCGATCGACGAGATCTATTCGATGTTCCCGAACCTCGCGGAACGCCGCAACAGCCAGGGCACGCGGCTTTCGGGCGGCGAACAGCAGATGCTCGCGGTCGCGCGCATCCTGCGCACCGGCGCGAACCTGCTGCTGCTCGACGAGATTTCCGAAGGGCTTGCGCCGGTGATCGTCCAGACGCTCGCGCGCATGATCCTGATGCTGAAGTCACGCGGTTACACGATCGTCATGGTCGAACAGAATTTTCGCTTCGCGGCGCCGCTCGCCGATCGCTTCTATGTGATGGAGCACGGGATGATCGTCGAGCATTTCAACGCAGGGGAACTCGAAGCGAAAATGCCGGTGCTGCACGAACTGCTCGGGGTGTGATCTTTCAAGGTTCGTCGCGGCGCGGCATGCGCCAGGGACATGCACGCACAGTGCGCACAAGCAACAACCATAACCCATGGAGACTGGAATGAAGAAGAAGACTCTCGCGCGCCTTTCTTACCTTTGCTTTGCGGCTGCGGCGGCGAGCGTTGGTCTCACCTCCGGAAGCGCAAGCGCTGCCGAGAATGCGGTGAAGATCGGTTTCGTCACCGACCTGTCGGGTCTCTACGCCGACATCGACGGCCCCGGCGGCCTCGAAGCGATCCGCATGGCGATCGCGGACTTCGGCGGCAAGGTCAACGGCAAGCCAATCGAACTCGTCTACGCGGATCACCAGAACAAGGCGGACATCGCCGCGTCGCGTGCGCGTGAATGGATCGACCGTGACGGCGTGGACATGATCGTCGGCGGCACGAACTCGGCAACGGCGCTGTCCACCGCGCAGGTCGCGGCGGAGAAGAAGAAGGTCTACATCAACATCGGCGCGGGCGCGGACAACCTGACGAACGAGCAGTGCACGCCGTACACCGTCCACTACGCCTACGACACGATGGCGCTCGCGAAGGGCACGGGTTCCGCCGTGACGAAGCAGGGCGGCAAGACCTGGTACTTCCTCACCGCCGACTACGCGTTCGGCAAGGCGCTGGAAAAGAATACGGCAGACGTGGTGAAGGCGAACGGCGGCCAGGTGCTCGGCCAGGTACGGCATCCGCTCTCGGCGTCGGACTTCTCGTCGTTCCTCTTGCAGGCGCAGGGCTCGAAGGCGCAGGTGCTCGGTCTTGCCAACGCGGGCGGCGACACGATCAACTCGATCAAGGCGGCGAAGGAGTTCGGCGTCACGAAGTCGATGAAGATCGCGGCGCTCCTCATCTTCATCAACGACATCCACAGCCTGGGTCTGGAAACGACTCAGGGGCTCGTCGCCACCGACAGCTGGTACTGGAACAAGGACGACGCCACGCGCAAGTGGGCGCAGCGCTACTTCGGCAAGATGAAGAAGATGCCGTCGAGCCTGCAGGCCGCCGACTACTCGGCTGTCACGACGTACCTGAAGGCGGTGCAGGCCGTCGGCTCGACGGACACCGACAAGGTGATGGCGCAGCTGCGCAAGATGAAGATCGACGACTTCTATGCGAAGGGCTACATCCGTCAGGATGGCAGCATGATTCACGACATGTACCTGATGGAAGTGAAGAAGCCGTCCGAGTCGAAGGAGCCGTGGGACTACTACAAGATCGTCGCGACGATTCCGGGCGATCAGGCGTTCGGCACGAAGGCCGAGTCGCGCTGCGCGCTGTGGAAGTAAGCGTTAGGTAGTGCAAGAGCACGTGGGGGCGGCACGCGGCTGGCGACAGCGGCTTGCCGCCGTCGCTGCGCCAAAACCACACTGACGGCAGATTCAATGGAAATTTTCGGCATTCCGCTCGCCGCGATGATGAGCCAGTTGCTGCTCGGACTGGTCAACGGCTCGTTCTACGCGATCCTGAGCCTTGGGCTCGCGGTGATCTTCGGCTTGCTCAACGTGATCAACTTCGCGCACGGCGCGTTGTTCATGCTGGGCGCGATGCTCGCATGGATGGGCTTTTCGTATTTCAACGTACCGTACTGGGCGATGCTCGTGCTCGCGCCGCTGATCGTGGGCGTGTTCGGCGTCGTGATCGAACGCTCGATGCTGCGCTGGCTCTACAAGCTCGATCACCTCTACGGGCTGCTGCTCACGTTCGGCCTCACGCTCGTGATCGAGGGCGTGTTCCGCTCGGTCTACGGTTCTTCCGGCCAGCCCTACGACGTACCCGCGATGCTTTCCGGCGCGACCGATCTCGGCTTCATGTTCCTGCCGAACTATCGCGCGTGGGTGGTGGTGGCATCGCTCATCGTCTGCTTCGTGACGTGGTTCGTGATCGAGAAGACGCGGCTCGGTGCTTACCTGCGCGCGGGCACGGAGAACCCGAAGCTCGTCGAGGCGTTCGGCATCAACGTGCCGCTGATGGTCACGCTCACTTACGGCTTCGGCGTCGCGCTCGCGGCGTTCGCCGGCGTGCTGGCCGCGCCTGTGATCCAGGTGTCGCCGCTGATGGGACAGTCGATGATCATCACCGTGTTCGCGGTCGTCGTGATCGGCGGCATGGGTTCGATCATGGGCTCGATCCTCACCGGCCTGATGCTCGGGGTGATCGAAGGCCTGACCCGCGTGTTCTATCCGGAAGCCTCCGCGACGGTTGTCTTCGTCATCATGGCGCTCGTCTTGCTGGTGCGCCCGGCAGGACTCTTCGGCAAGGAAAAATGATGCAGAGAAAAGCGCTTTATGCGTTGTTGCTGATCGGCCTGATTCTGGCGCCGTTCGCGGGCGTGTATCCGGTGTTCATGATGAAGGTGCTGTGCTTCGCGCTCTTCGCGGCGGCGTTCAACCTGCTGATCGGATATACGGGCCTGCTCTCCTTCGGTCACGCGATGTTTCTTGCGAGCGCGGGCTACACGACGGGCTACGTGATCCAGACGCTCGGCTTCACGCCGGAAGTCGGCGTGCTGGCGGGCACGGCGGCGGCGACGGTGCTGGGCCTGGTCGTCGGGCTGTTCGCGATCCGGCGCCAGGGCATCTACTTCGCGATGATCACGCTCGCGCTCGCGCAGATGGTCTACTTCGTGTTCCTCCAGGCGCCCTTCACGCACGGCGAGGACGGCCTGCAAGGCGTGCCGCGCGGCAAGCTTTTCGGCCTGATCGACCTGGGGCCGGACCTCACGCTGTATTACGTCGTGCTCGTCGTGATGCTGCTCGCGTTCGCGTTGATCGTGCGGATCGTGCACTCGCCGTTCGGGCAGGTGCTGATCGCGATCAAGGAGAACGAACCGCGCGCGATCTCGCTCGGATACGATACGGCGCGCTTCAAGCTGCTCGCGTTCATTTTGTCGGCGGGGCTGGCGGGGCTGGCGGGATCGATGAAGGTGGTCGTGCTCGGTTTCGAGACGCTCGGCGACGCCTACTGGACCATGTCGGGCCTCGTCGTGCTGATGACGCTCGTCGGCGGCATGAGCACGATGTTCGGGCCGCTCCTCGGTGCCGCGATCATCATCGCGCTCGAGAACCGGCTCGGCGATATCGGTACCGCAATCGCGTCGATCACGGGCGTCGACTGGTTCAATTCGCTCGGCGAATCAGTGACGATCGTGACCGGCGTGATCTTCATTGCGTGCGTGCTCGCGTTCCGCCGCGGCATTGTGGGTGAGATCATCGCGCGGGTGCGCCCGTTGCAGGGATGAGTCGATTTGTTTGGCGATCCGAATGAACGGCATTGAACGGCGGGCGTTTTATTTAGTATCGCGCCGATAAAATCCCGCCCCTTTAAGGTGCTTTCATGCACCACTAGGGTAAATGCTAGGTTGTCGTGATGCGCTGCGCAATTTAAGATCCGTCCTAGTTCTGCTGCACCGAATTTTGAGGTGGAGAACGAGGAGACAACGAGGCACAAAGTGCCCGACCGAAAAGCGCTGTTGGATGATTCCAACAGCGCTTTTTTTATTTGCCCATCAGCTTTTGCCATTCAATACGTCGACGAATTTTCATGTCGATTCATTCGTGTTTTCCCTTATTATTTCCACGCGATTTTAGCGGTCATTCAGGCCCTTCATTTTCACGGCTGCAAACCCTTCAAAATGCTTGCTCCGTGAGGCTCACGCCGCTACACTCGCCATTCACCGACCGGTTGGTCGGTGATTAAAATCCCGAATCCCTTCAGTAATCAGACGAATAATCACGGGGCAAAAACGAATGAAGTTGGCATTGCGCTGGATCGCGGCGGCTCTCGTCGCTATGGGCACGTCGGCATGGTTTAGTACGCAGGCTTTGGCGGATGTGAAAGTGGGAGTGACTGTTTCGGCGACCGGTCCCGCCGCGTCGCTCGGCATTCCGGAGAAGAACACCATTGCGTTGTTGCCCAAGGAAATCGCGGGCCAGAAAGTGCAGTACATCGTGCTCGACGACGCGACCGATTCCACGCAGGCCGTGAAGAACACGCGCAAGCTCACGAGCGAGGATCACGTCGATGCGCTGATCGGTTCGACCGTCGTGCCGAATTCGCTGGCAATGATCGACATTGCGGCCGAGACGTCCACGCCGATGATCTCGATGGCCGCCGCGGCCTCGATCGTCGAACCGATGGATGCGAAGCGCGCGTGGGTGTTCAAGACGCCGCAGAACGACATCCTGATGGCGACCGCGATCGCGCAGCACATGTCGAACCACGGCGTGAAGTCGGTGGCGTTCATCGGCTTCAGCGATGCGTACGGCGAGAGCTGGTTCAAGGAATTCAGCAAGGCCGCCGATATCGCGAAGATCAAGATCGTGGCGAACGAGCGCTTCGCGCGCAACGACGCTTCGGTGACGGGCCAGGTGCTCAAGATGATGTCGCAGAACGCCGACGCGGTGTTGATCGCGGGCGCGGGCACACCTGCCGCGCTGCCGCAGAAGACACTGAAGGAGCGGGGCTACAAGGGCAAGATCTATCAGACGCACGGTGTCGCGAACAACGACTTCCTGCGCGTGTGCGGCAAGGATTGCGAAGGCACGTTCCTGCCGGCGGGGCCGCTCCTGGTCGCGGACCAGCTGCCGGACTCGAATCCGGTCAAGAAGGCCGCGCTCACGTACAAGAAGGCGTATGAAGGCACGTACGGCGCGGGTTCGGTGTCGACGTTCGGCGGCCATGCCTGGGACGCGGGCCTCATCCTGCAGCGCGCGATTCCGGTCGCGCTCAAGAAGGGCGAGCCCGGCACGCCGGCGTTTCGCGAGGCGCTGCGCGCGGCGATCGAAAGCACGAAGGATCTTCCCGCGTCGCACGGCATCTTCAACATGAGCGTGAACGATCACTCCGGTCTCGACCAGCGCGCCCGTGTGATGGTCGAGATTGTCGGGGGCAAGTGGAAGCTCGTCAGCAACTGAAGCCGGGAAGCATATGAACTGATTCCGGGAAAAGGCGCGTTGCTTCAGACGCGCTTTTTTTTGCGTGAAGAGCTCGCACGAAGCCGTTACGAGATGCGGGCAGCAGGTGAGGGAAGAGGCCGCCGGCCGGCGCGCGCCGGTCAGGGAAAACGAGGCTAGGCACGTGTTGGCGCGCTACATAGATTGTGGCGGCAGTAAGGGCAGGACACATCGATAACTACTCGCAGCAGCGCACCGTCGGGGTGCGCGATAGCAAGTCGCGTTTGGAGACAGTCAATGAAAAACACAAAGCAATGGATCAAAGCCGGCGTCGCGCTGGCCTTCGCGGGTACCGCGATGTGCGGCGCGGCCACCGCGTTCGCGCAGGTGAAGATCGGCGTCACGCTGTCGGCGACCGGGCCGGCCGCATCGCTTGGCATTCCCGAGAAAAACACGATCGCGCTGCTGCCGAAGGAAATCGGCGGAAAGTCGGTCGAGTACATCGTGCTCGACGACGGCTCCGATACGAGCCGTGCCGTGCAGAACACGCGCAAGCTGATCGACGAGGATCACGTCGACGCGATCATCGGCTCGACGGTCACGCCGAACTCGCTCGCGATGATCGACGCCGCGTCGTCGGGCAAGACGCCGATGATCTCGATGGCGGCATCGGCGGCGATCATCTCGCCGATGGACGCCAAGAAGGCGTGGGTTTTCAAGACGCCGCAGAACGACGCGCTGATGGCCGATGCGATCGCGAGCTACATGGAAAAGCATGGCGTGAAGACGGTCGGCTTCATCGGCTTCGCGGATGCCTACGGCGATGGCTGGTACAACGTGTTCAGCGCGGCCGCGGCTGCGCACAAGCTGAAGATCGTCACGAACGAACGCTATAACCGCACCGACACCTCGGTGACCGGCCAGGTGCTGAAGACGATGGGCGCAAACCCGGATGCCGTGCTGATCGCGGGCGCGGGCACGCCGTCGGCGCTGCCGGCGAAGGTGCTGAAGGAGCGCGGATACAAGGGCAAGGTCTATCAGACGCACGGCGTCGCGAATAACGACTTCCTGCGCGTGTGCGGCAAGGACTGCGAAGGCGAACTGCTGCCCGCGGGCCCCGTGCTCGTGACGGATCAGCTGCCGGACGGCAATCCGGTGAAGAAGTCGTCGGCGGCGTACAAGAACGCCTATGAGAAGGCGTACGGCGCAGGCTCGCTCTCGACGTTCGGCGGCCACGCCTGGGATGCCGGCCAGATGCTCCAGCGCGCGATTCCCGAGGCGCTCAAGAAGGGGCAGCCGGGTACGGAAGCATTCCGCGAGGCGCTGCGCTCCGCGCTGGAAAACCTGAAGGATCTGCCGGTCTCGCACGGCATCATGAACACCACGCCGGCGGATCACAATGGTTTCGACCAGCGCGCGCGCGTGATGGTGCAGATCGTCGATGGCAAGTGGAAGCTGTTGAACGACTAAGTCGTTTTTTCGCGCGCTGTTCATCTGGCGCGTCGGCGATTTCTGTTTTTCCGGGTTTTGAAGGGTAGGGCGGTGCGTCGGGGGATCGGCGCGCCGCTTTCACCATGTTCGCGGGCTGACCCGGCGGCCCTCCTGAATCAAGAAGCCCTAAAGAGGAAGTATGGACCTATCGATTGCGGCGATTCTCGCGCAGGACGGGATCACCACGGGCGCGATCTACGCGTTGCTCGCGCTCGCGCTGGTGCTCGTGTTCTCCGTGACACGCGTCATTTTCATTCCGCAGGGCGAGTTCGTCGCGTATGGCGCGCTCACGCTCGCTGCGCTCCAGACGCAGAAGTTTCCCGCCACCTGCTACCTGCTGCTGGCGATGGGTCTGGGCTGTTTCGTCGCCGAACTTGCCAGCATCGTCAGGCATCCGTCGCGATATCGCCAGATCGCGCGCACGCTTGTCGCGCACGCGGGCAAATATCTGCTGTTCCCGATCGCCGTCTATGCGCTGACGCAAGGCGTATTCATGCAGACGCTGCCGATGATCGTGCAGATCGCGCTGACGCTCCTGATCGTCGTGCCGATGGGGCCGTTCGTGTACCGGCTTGCGTATGAGCCGATCGCCGAGGCGAGCACGCTGCTGCTGCTGATCGTGGCGGTGGCAGTGCATTTTGCGATGGTCGGCCTCGGACTCGTGATGTTCGGCGCGGAAGGCTCGCGCACGAATGCCTTCTCCGACGCGACGTTCTCGTTCGGCAACGTATCGGTTTCGGGCCAGAGCCTCTGGGTGGTCGGAACCGCCGCCGTGCTGATCGTGGCGCTGTATTTCTACTTCGACCGCTCGATTTCCGGCAAGGCGCTGCGGGCCACTTCAGTCAACCGGCTGGGCGCGCGTCTGGTCGGCATCGGCACGACGCAGGCGGGACGCCTTGCGTTCACGCTGGCGGCGGGCCTGGGCGCCCTGTGCGGCGTGCTGATCGCACCCATCACGACGATCTACTACGACTCGGGCTTCCTGATTGGACTGAAGGGTTTCGTGGGCGCGATCGTCGGCGGCCTGGTGAGCTATCCGCTCGCGGCGGCGGGGTCGCTGCTGGTCGGGCTGCTCGAATCGTATTCGTCGTTCTGGGCGAGTGCGTACAAAGAGGTCATCGTCTTCACGCTGATCATTCCGGTGTTGTTGTGGCGGAGTCTCGCGAGCCCGCATTCGGATGAAGACGAGGAGTGATGCGATGAAAATCCTGATTCAAAACAAGTTCTTCTGGGTGTTCCTGCTCGTCGTGTTCGCGCTTCCCGTGCTTCCGCCGCCGATCCGCATTCCCGAGTACTGGGTCACGCTGCTCAACTACATCGGCTTGTATTCGATCGTGGCGATCGGGCTGGTGCTGCTGACGGGTATCGGCGGGATGACGAGCTTCGGGCAGGCGGCATTCGTCGGCGTGGGTGCCTACACCACGGCCTACCTCACCACGCGATTCGGCGTTTCGCCGTGGCTTGCGTTGATCGTCGGCGTCGCGCTCACCGCGCTGATCGCGCTGCTGCTCGGCATGATCACGATGCGCCTTTCCGGCCACTTTCTGCCGCTCGGAACGATCGCGTGGGGGCTGTCGCTGTTCTTCCTGTTCGGCAATCTCGAACTGCTGGGCAAGTACGACGGCATCAACGGCATCCCGGTGCTGAACGTGTTCGGTTGGCAGCTGGAGTCGGGTCGCAGCATCTACTACCTGATCTGGGTCGTGGTGCTGCTGGCGGTGGTTTCTGTTCAGAATCTGCTTAATAGCAGGCCCGGCCGGGCGATTCGCGCGCTGCGCGGTGGCGGCACGATGGCCGAGGCGATGGGCGTCAATACGGCCTGGATGCGCGTCGTGATTTTCGTCTATGCCGCGGTGCTGGCGGCGATTTCCGGATTTCTCTACGCGCATTTGCAGCGCGCGGTGAACCCGACTCCTTTTGGCCTGAACCACGGCATCGAATTCCTGTTCATGGCGGTAGTCGGCGGGATCTCGCACGTCTGGGGTGCGGTGCTGGGCGCGACGATTCTCACCGTGCTGCAGGACTACCTTCAGACTCTGCTGCCGAAGCTGCTCGGCGAGAACGGCAACTTCGAAATCATCGTGTTCGGCGTGTTGATGGTGCTCTTGCTGCAATACGCGAGGCAGGGGGTCTGGCCGTTCGTGTCGCGGATTTTCCCGCAAGGGCCGCGCGCCCGCGTGCCGGATCACGCGGAAGCGTTGCCGCAGCGCAGCAAACCGGCGCCGGGGGAGCGACTGCTGATCGTCGACAAGGCGCGCAAGCAGTTCGGCGGTCTTGTCGCGGTAAACGACGTCAGTTTCGAGGTGAAGGCGGGCGAGATCATCGGTTTGATCGGGCCGAACGGCGCCGGTAAATCGACGACGTTCAACCTCGTCACGGGCGTTCTCCAGGCGACGAGCGGGTCGATCACTTTCCACGGTGAACGCATCGATACGCTGACGTCGCGTGAGATCGTCAAACGCGGGATCGGCCGCACGTTCCAGCACGTCAAGCTGCTTCCCGGCATGACGGTGCTGGAAAACGTGGCAATCGGCGCGCACCTGCGCGGGCACACCGGCGTGTGGCGCAGTATCGCGAAGCTGAACGCCGCCGAAGAAGCACGGCTGATGGCAGAAGCTGCGCGCCAGATCGCTCGCGTCGGGCTGGAGAAGCATCTCTACGATGAAGCCGGCAGCCTGGCGCTCGGACAGCAACGGATTCTCGAAATCGCGCGGGCGCTTTGCTGCGATCCGACACTGCTGCTCCTTGACGAGCCGGCCGCAGGCCTTCGATATCAGGAGAAGCAGCAGCTCGCGGAGTTGCTGCGGAAGCTAAAGGCTGAAGGGATGAGCGTTCTGCTGGTCGAGCACGACATGGACTTCGTGATGAATTTGACTGATCGGCTCGTCGTCATGGAATTCGGCACCCGGATCGCAGAAGGGCTGCCCGAAGAGGTGCAGAAGGATCCGGCGGTTCTGGAGGCGTATCTAGGTGGGGTGGAATGATATGAGTCAATCACTTAATACTGTCGAGCCGATCCTTCAGGTAAGCGCCTTGTCGGTGCGCTACGGGAAGGTCGAGGCGCTGCACGATGGGAAGCTGACCGTCGGGGCTGGGCAGATCGTGTCGGTTATCGGTCCGAATGGCGCGGGCAAGTCGACGCTGCTGAACGCGATCATGGGCGCGCTTCCTTCTACGGGGCATGCGAAGGGCGTCGTGCAATACCTCGGCGACGATATCTCATCGCTCGCAATCGAGCGGCGTGTTTCACGTGGAATGTGCCTGGTGCCTGAAAAGCGGGAGCTTTTCGCCAGCATGACCGTGGAGGACAACCTCGTGCTTGGTGCGTATCGCCGCAAGCGCGCAGGCGAGCGAAATTTTCTCGATCAACTCGACCATGTGTTTGAACTCTTTCCACGATTGAAGGAGCGTCGCAAGCAGGCCGCGGGCACATTGTCCGGGGGTGAGCGGCAAATGCTGGCGGTCGGACGCGCGTTGATGGGCAAGCCGCAGTTGCTGATGCTGGATGAACCGAGCCTTGGACTGGCGCCACTGATCGTGAAGGAGATCTTCCACATCATTAGCGCGTTGCGCCAGACGGGCGTAGCGACACTGCTTATCGAGCAGAACGCGCGGGCTGCGCTCCAGATTTCGGACTATGGATACGTCCTCGAAACTGGCGAGTTTGCGCTGGAAGGTGCAGCCGACGAATTGGCGCACGATCCAAAAGTCATCGAGACGTATCTCGGCCTGGCGAAGAAAGTCGCCTAGTCGAGACGGGTTTCTGTAGTCGATAAATGGCGTGTTTCACGTGAAACACGCCATTTTTTTGTCCTCCGCCATTCGGACGAAGTTCGGCTCAAAAGCGAAGGCTATATAATTCTGCAATTCTCCTTCAAGGTTCGCGCTGTCCTGCGCGAAATCTCCAATGCTTTATCCGACTGAATTTGATGTGATCGTCGTTGGCGGCGGGCACGCTGGCACGGAAGCCGCGCTTGCTTCGGCTCGCATGGGCTGTAAGACCCTGCTGCTGACGCACAATATTGAGACGCTTGGCCAGATGAGCTGCAATCCGTCGATCGGAGGCATCGGCAAGGGCCATCTCGTCAAGGAAGTGGATGCCTTGGGCGGCGCCATGGCTGCGGCAACGGACGAAGGCGGGATTCAGTTCCGCATCCTGAATTCATCGAAGGGGCCCGCGGTACGAGCGACGCGCGCACAGGCCGATCGTCTGCTGTACAAGCAGGCAATCCGCCACCGGCTGGAAAATCAGCCGAATCTTTGGCTGTTCCAGCAGGCCGTGGACGATTTGATCGTCGAAGGTGATCGCGTGGCGGGCGCCGTGACGCAAGTCGGAGTCCAATTTCGGGCGCGGACCGTCGTACTGACGGCAGGCACGTTCCTCGATGGCAAGATTCACGTCGGGCTGAACAACTATACGGGCGGCCGCGCTGGCGATCCGGCTGCCGTTTCACTCTCCGCACGCCTCAAGGAGTTGAAGCTGCCGCAAGGGCGTCTGAAGACCGGCACGCCGCCGCGAATCGATGGTCGTACGATCGATTATTCCAGGCTCCAAGAACAACCAGGCGATCTTGACCCGATCCCGGTGTTTTCCTTTCTCGGGCGCGTGGAGCAGCATCCGCGCCAGGTGCCATGCTGGGTGACGCATACCAACGTCCGCACTCACGACATCATTCGCTCCGGGCTGGACCGGTCGCCGATGTACACCGGCGTTATCGAGGGGGTGGGGCCGAGGTATTGCCCGTCGATTGAAGACAAAATCCACCGATTTGCTTCGAAGGACGCGCATCAGATCTTTCTGGAACCCGAAGGCCTCACGACAAACGAGTTTTATCCGAACGGAATTTCGACCAGTTTGCCCTTCGATGTGCAATTGGAGCTCGTTCGTTCGATGGTCGGTCTTGAGCACGCGCACATTCTTCGGCCTGGGTACGCGATCGAGTACGATTATTTCGACCCCAGAGCGTTGAAGGCGTCGCTGGAGACGAAAGCGATCAATGGGCTGTTCTTCGCCGGCCAGATCAATGGAACGACCGGCTACGAGGAAGCCGCGGCACAAGGCCTGCTTGCGGGTATCAACGCCGGGTTGCAGGCGCAAGGGAAGGAGCCGTGGACGCCACGTCGTGATGAGGCCTATCTGGGCGTGCTGGTCGATGATCTGGTGACTCGGGGCGTATCGGAACCGTACCGAATGTTCACCAGTCGCGCCGAGTATCGGCTGTCGCTGCGCGAGGACAACGCGGATATGCGACTTACGGAAATCGGCCGAAAGCTTGGCGTGGTCGACGATATTCGCTGGGATTCCTTCAGTCGGAAGCGCGACGCTGTTTCACGTGAAACAGAGCGCCTTCGGACGACGTGGGTGAATCCAAAAACGTTGCCTGCCGCTGAAGCGATTGCTTTGCTTGGAAAGCCCATCGATCACGAATACAGTCTGGCGGAGTTGCTGCGCCGGCCGGGCATATCGTACGAAGAAATTTGCGCATTGCGCGAAGGCAGTTGCGGCCCCGAGACGGCGCTCGCTGACGACCCCGTCCTGCTTGCGCAAATCAAGGAGCAAATCGAGATCGGCGTGAAATACCAGGGCTACATCGATCGCCAAGCGGGAGAAATCGAACGGAACGGGTCGCAGGAAAACACGCGACTGCCGGAAGGCATCGACTACGCGGAAGTCAGGGGCCTTTCATTCGAGGCGAGGCAAAAGCTGACACAGCACCGCCCCGAAACCATCGGACAGGCATCGCGAATTTCGGGCATTACGCCGGCGGCAATTTCCTTGCTGATGGTCCATCTGAAGCGCGGCCTGGGCCGTCGCGGCAACGCAGTCTCGAATAACAACGGCAGCGAGTCCGGCGGCGCCAGCAAGCCGGCCGTTCAGTGACGGGCCGTTCGGCCGGCTTGGCCGGCACCAACGACCAGGAGTCGCTCGGCACGCTGCTGGAAAAGGGCGCGGCCGAGCTCGATGTTGCGCTATCGGACGCGCAGCGCGGCAAGCTGCTCGACTATCTTTCCTTGCTCGCGAAATGGAACGCCGTCTATAACCTGACGGCAATCCGCGATCCGCGCCAGATGCTGATCCAGCACATCCTCGATTCCCTCGCGATCGTTCCGGCACTCGCGAAGCGGGGGCCGTCGGCCGCATTGGATGTCGGCTCTGGCGGCGGGCTTCCCGGCATCGTCATGGCGATTGCGCTGCCCGAATGGCAAGTCACGCTGAACGACATCGTCCACAAGAAAACCGCTTTTCAGTCGCAAGCCAAGGTCCAATTGGGTCTGAGCAATCTCTCCGTGGTCACGGGGCGAGTCGAAAATCTGAGGCCGGGAATCGAGGTGCCAGGGAAATTCGAAGTAATCGTGTCGCGCGCGTTCGCAGAGCTCTCCGATTTCGTTACACTTGCGCGTCATCTGGTCGCCGATAACGGCCGCATCTGGGCGATGAAGGGCATCCGCCCCGACGCCGAAATCTCGCGTCTGCCTGCGGGCGCGTCGGTGCTCGGCGTAGAGCGGCTTCACGTGCCGATGCTGGACGCCGAACGACATCTGATCGAAATTGCAGTCACTACGGAATGACCGCCGCAAAAGTTATCAAAACACTTAACGCACGCCTGAAATACCGCTGAGCTTCTGACAGCGAAGAAACGAGGACACTAAACGATGGCAAAAATCTTCTGCGTCGCAAATCAGAAGGGCGGCGTTGGAAAGACTACGACAGCGGTCAACCTCGCGGCGAGCCTTGCGGCGCTCGGGCAGCGGGTTCTGCTGATCGACCTGGACCCTCAAGGCAATGCCACCATGGGCAGCGGCATCGACAAGGCCGCCTGCGAGAACACCGTCTATGAAGTGCTCGTCGACGGCGTCACGCTCCGCGACGCGCGCACGCGTCCCGAAGCCGTCGCCTATGACGTGCTGCCGGCCAATCGTGAACTGGCGGGCGCCGAGGTGGAACTCGTGTCTGTCGACAACCGCGAGCACGTGCTGCGCACGGCACTTGCAGAAGTAGTCGATGACTATGATTTCGTCCTGATCGATTGTCCCCCTGCATTGTCTCTTTTGACGCTGAACGGTCTTTGCGCGGCGCATGGCGTCGTGATTCCAATGCAGTGCGAGTATTTCGCACTGGAGGGGCTGTCCGATCTCGTCAACACCATCAAGCAGGTGCACGCGAACCTGAACCGCGACCTGAAGGTGATCGGCTTGCTGCGGGTCATGTTCGATCCCCGAATCACGCTGCAGCAGCAGGTTTCGGATCAATTGAAGGAACATTTCGGCGGCAAAGTGTTCGACGTGGTAATCCCGCGCAATGTGCGGCTCGCCGAAGCACCGAGTTACGGTTTGCCGGGCGTCGTGTTCGACAAGTCGTCGCGCGGCGCGCAAGCGTATATCCAGTTCGGTACGGAAATGATGGAGCGCGTGCGCGCGCTGTGATGCGAACCCCAATCGACGCGGCCCGCACGGCTGACGGAGGAAAAACATGAGCGCTGTAATGAAGAAGAAGGGCTTGGGCCGCGGACTCGAGGCATTGCTCGGCGGCAGCGCCGACATCACCGAGGCAGTGCGCAGCGAAGGCACGCCGACCGTGCTTCCTCTCGGCAAGATGCAGGCGGGCAAGTACCAGCCGCGCACGCGCATGGACGAGGGCGGCCTGCAGGAGCTCGCCGCGAGCATTCGCGCGCAGGGCCTGATGCAGCCGATCCTCGTGCGACCCGTCGGTCCCGACCAGTACGAAATCATTGCTGGCGAGCGGCGCTTCCGCGCGGCTCGCATCGCCGGGCTGGAAGAGGTGCCGGTTCTGGTGAAGGACGTGCCGGATCAGGCCGCCGCGGCGATGGCGCTCATCGAGAACATCCAGCGCGAAGACCTGAATCCGCTCGAAGAAGCGCAGGGCATCCAGCGTCTGCTCGACGAATTCAATTTCACCCACGAGCAGGCGGCCGAATCGGTTGGCCGGTCGCGTAGCGCTGTTTCGAATCTGCTGCGCTTGCTGAATCTGGCGACGCCCGTGCAGACCATGCTGCTCGCAGGCGATCTCGACATGGGGCATGCGCGCGCGCTGCTCGCCGTCGACGCCGCGACGCAAATCCAGCTGGCCAACCAGGTCGTGAACAAGCGGATGTCGGTCCGCGAGACGGAAAGGCTCGTCTCCTCGACGACCAAGGAAGCGCCCGCGATCAAGGCCCGCGCCGCAAACGACGGCGGACGCGATACCCGCCGGCTTGAAGAAGAGCTTTCCGATTTGCTGTCGGCGAACGTGAAGATCAAAGTCGGTGGACGAGGGCGCGGCAAGCTCACCATCGATTTCGGCGATCTCGACGCGCTCGAAGGCATCCTTGCCCGTTTGCGCGGCAACGTCGACGTGACGGCGGCCTGACACGTTTTGTCGACATCAAATGTCAAGCGCGCTCCGGCGAGCGCGCTCGCTCGAGTATGGGCGTTCGTCGGCAAGGAGCCGGTGCTCGCGGTTCTGGTCGTCGCGTTGATCGCGCTGCAGACTCTGCATCCGCGCCCGTGGGCATCGTTGCCTCGACTGATCGACTGGCAGACGGTCTTCACGCTCGCCGGTCTCCTGATGTTGACCAAGGCAATCGAGTTATCAGGATTCCTGATGTGGCTCGCGCATCGGGTCGTGCATCGCATCCACAGCGAGCGAGCACTGGCGCTTCTGCTCATCGGTCTTGCCGCGTGCCTGTCGACGGTGCTGACCAACGACGTCGCGCTGTTCGCGGTCGTGCCGCTTGTCCTGTCATTGCACAAGCTCGCGCCGCTGCCGATCAAGCGTCTCGTCATTTTTATCGCGCTGGCGGTCAACGCGGGGTCCATTCTGACGCCGCTCGGGAATCCTCAGAATCTGTTCCTGTGGCAAACCAGCGGTGTCGCGTTCGGCGCTTTCGTCTGGGCGTTGGCGCCTCTTTGCGCGGCTTTGATGGCGATGCTCTACGCGCTGACCGCGGTGATGTTTCGCGCGCAGCCGCTCGATCTTTCCGGCGACGTCGAAGAACATCGCGTGGACCGGACGCTGTGCCTGATCGCGACGCTGGCGTTCGCCGTATTCGTGGGACTCGCCGATGCGCATCATGCCGGACCGGGGCTTGCTGTAGTCGCGATCGGATTCCTGTTGTGGCGCCGCGAAGTCGTACTGAAAATCGACTGGCTGCTGCTGCTCATTTTCGTATTGATGTTCATCGTGCTGCGCAGCGTCGCCTCACTGTCGTGGGTGCACGATGCGATCGCTCAGATCGGTATCGACACGCCGCTGCGTGCGTTCGGCGCGGGCGCCGTGCTGTCGCAAGGCATCAGCAACGTTCCGGCGGCCATCATGCTCGCGGAGTTTTCGAAGGATTGGCGCGCGCTCGCATTCGGCGTGAGCGTGGGGGGCTTCGGCATCGCGATCGGGTCGCTGGCCAATCTGATTGCGGTGCGTTTGTCGGGCGAAAAGGGCATGTGGCTTTCATTCCACATCGTGTCACTTCCATTTTGGATAGCGGCGGCGCTGGTCGGCGCCTGGCTTCTGTAAGCGCGAAAAATTCACCTTACAGTTTTTCGCTGACTCGTTGCAAACACAATAGAAATCTCAATTCGGAGACCGATTTTTAAGGCTTCGCCGCTTGCTTTTTGACGCACCTAAACTATTGAATCCGCGACAACAATCGCTTACAATCCCCCGGATTTATCAGCTTGGCGACCCCGAAAGCGCAGCGTAAGCGCCCCGGGTGTGATGGACGGATACAACCGCGACTTCTGGCAGAAAGTGTGATGACGGTGCGAGAGCAGAATCGAGCGCCGAAAGGCGAGCAGGACGGGCGCCATTCGCATCCCGATGCCAAGGAAGCAATCCCGACCGGACATCGGCCACACGGCTCGTTTGACGATTCGTGGGACGCAGAAGCGCAAGATAACAATATCGTTCCGCTCACTCGGGCCCAGGCGGAAACACTGTTTGGCCCTGAAGTGAGTCGTCCATCGCGTGTCACGCCGTACAGGGTTGTGGCGGCGCAAATGGTTTTGTCCCTGGGTGCGACGCTGGTCTGGTGGCTGTTCTACAGTCCACCGCGTGATGCTGCGCTGTCGGCCTTTCTGGGGGGAGCGATCTGCTGGGTGCCGAGCGCATTGTTCGCGGCACGTCTGAAAGCGAAGAGTGGCGCTGAGACCATCATGAGCTGGATGATCGGCGAGGCGCTCAAGATGGGAGCGACGATTGGCATGTTCGTCGCGATCGCGTACTGGTACAAGGATGCACTGTGGGTGCCGCTGCTCGTCACCTACCTGATTGCGCTGAAGACGTACTGGATAGCGATGGTCTGGCGCTGATGCGACCCAGGCCGGCAAAAGGTAACGAGCAAGTAACAAACAGGTAATAAGCGCGGTAACAGAGCAGATATATACGTGCGGATTTTCATGTCCTGCACGCGGGCCTGCGCCCTGCAAGCTGCAACGCGAACGCGGCAGCTCAGGGAATCGGCAGGCAACGGAAAGATTTTTGACAATTTGGGTGGCTTTAACGATATGGCAGCTAGCGAAGGAACGCGCGCTCTGGATCCGTCCGAGTACATTGCGCACCACTTGCAGAATCTCTCCACTCAACATCAGACGTCGATTTTCGACATCCACGTCTGGAATCTGGACACGTTGTTCTGGTCGATCGTCTGCGGCCTGGCCACGATCCTGATTCTCGGTCTCGCCGCCCGTCGCGCGACGTCCGGCGTTCCGGGCCGTTTCCAGAGCGCGATCGAGATGCTGGTCGAGATGGTCGAAGACCAGTCGAAGTCGATGATCCACGGCAACCGCCGCTTCATCGCTCCGCTCGCGCTGACCGTGTTCGTGTGGGTCGCCCTGATGAACTCGCTCGACTTCATCCCCGTCGATCTGCCGCCGCGCATCATCGAATGGCTGGGCCTGTCGCAGGTGCTCCCCCATCACCGCATCGTGCCGACCGCCGACCTCAACGGCACGCTTGGCATCGCGCTCGGCGTCTTCGCGCTGATGATCTACTACAACTTCAAGATCAAGGGCGCAGGCGGCTTCGTGCACGAATTGCTGTCCGCTCCGTTCGGCTCGCATCCGCTCCTGTGGATCCCGAACCTCGCACTGAACATCATCGAGTTCGTCGCCAAGACGGTTTCGCTCGGCATGCGGCTGTTCGGCAACATGTATGCAGGCGAACTGTTGTTCCTGCTGATCGCGCTGCTCGGCAGCATGTGGCACTTCGGCGCGGACGCCTCTGTGCTCGGCTTTATCGGCCATGTGGTCGCAGGCACGGTCTGGGCGATCTTCCACATTCTGATCGTTCTGCTGCAAGCGTTCATTTTCATGATGCTGACGCTGGTGTACATCGGCCAGGCCCATGACAGCCACTAATGCGCTTTAAGTAGTCCCAGAATCGTTTCAGGTTTCACGTTTTCGTCTTTTATAAATCCAGTTCCAAAGTCTTTAATCAAAGGAGTGATCATGCAAGCTTTCATCGCCAACATCCAGGGTCTGACCGCCATCGGTATCGGCATCATCATCGGCCTGGGTGCAATCGGCGCCTGTATCGGTATCGGCCTGATGGGCGGCAAGTACATCGAGGCGTGCGCCCGCCAGCCGGAACTGATGAACCCGCTGCAAACCAAGATGTTCCTCTTGGCTGGTCTGATCGACGCGGCGTTCCTGATTGGCGTTGGTGTGGCAATGCTGTTTGCGTTCGCGAACCCCCTGCTCGCGAAGCTCGCAGGCTGAGGTTCCTCGGAAGTGTGCGTCTAGCCGCAGCGTGACGACGCAGGACGGAACGGGTGATGGCGCTTAATCGATGCAACCGGTCGATGAGCGCCTTACCGTTTCACTCTCCCGAAAAAGCAACGTTTAAGGAAACACCGTGAATCTCAACGCAACCCTGTTTGCGCAAATGGTCGTGTTTCTGATCCTCGCGTGGTTCACGATGAAGTTCGTGTGGCCGCCGTTGATCAACGCCCTCGACGAGCGCTCGAAGAAGATCGCTGACGGCCTCGCCGCCGCTGAAAAGGGTAAATCGGAACTCGAAGCCGCGCACAAGCGCGTCGACCAGGAACTCGCGCAGGCCCGCAACGATGGTCAGCAGCGTATCGCCGACGCTGAAAAGCGTGCAGCCACCGTCGCGGACGAAATCAAGGCCAATGCCCAAGCCGAAGCGGCGCGCATCATCGCTCAAGCCAAGGCAGATGCGGATCAGCAAGTCGTGAAGGCACGCGAAGCACTGCGCGCGGAAGTCGCGGCGCTGGCCGTGAAGGGCGCCGAGCAAATTCTGAAGCGCGAAGTCGACCAGAAGGCTCACGCCGACCTGCTGAATCAACTCAAAACCGAGCTCTGATCATGGCCGAACTTGCAACCATCGCCCGTCCTTACGCAGAAGCGCTGTTCCGCGTGGCCGAAGCTGGTGACATCGCCGCCTGGTCCACTTTCGTCGAGGAGCTGGCACAGGTTGCGCGTCTGCCCGAACTGCTGTCGGTCGCCACGAGCCCGAAGGTCGGCCGCGAGCAGATCAGCGATCTGCTGCTGTCCGTGGTGAAGTCGCCGCTCGCGAAGGACAACGCTCAAGCGAAGAACTTCGTGCACATGCTGGTCGACAACCATCGCCTGCCGCTGATGCCCGAAATCGCCACGCAGTTCGACGAGCTGAAGAACGCCCGCGAAGGCGCGGCCGACGCGCTGATCGTGAGCGCGTTTCCGCTCGAAGGCGAACAGTTGAACGACCTCGTCGCCAGTCTCGAACGCAAGTTCAAACGCAAGCTGAAACCTGCCGTCGAAATCGACCCGTCGCTGATCGGCGGCGTACGCGTGACGGTCGGTGACGAAGTGCTCGATACCTCGGTCCGCGCGCGCCTCGCCAGCATGCAGACGGCTCTGACCGCCTGACGCGCCAAAGCTGGCACGCAACAGAATTGACTATCAGGAGCGAATAATGCAACTCAATCCCTCTGAGATCAGCGAGCTGATCAAGAGCCGGATCCAGGGCCTTGAAGCGAGCGCAGACGTTCGCAACCAGGGCACCGTGATCTCCGTGACCGACGGTATCGTACGTATCCACGGCCTGTCGGACGTGATGCAGGGCGAAATGCTCGAATTCCCGGGCAACACCTTCGGCCTCGCACTGAACCTCGAGCGCGACTCGGTCGGCGCCGTGATTCTGGGTGAATACGAACACATTTCGGAAGGCGACATCGTCAAGACGACGGGCCGCATTCTCGAAGTGCCGGTGGGTCCCGAACTGCTCGGCCGCGTGGTCGACGCGCTCGGCAACCCGATCGACGGCAAGGGCCCGATCAACGCGAAGATGACCGACGCGGTCGAAAAGATCGCGCCGGGCGTGATCTGGCGCAAGTCGGTGTCGGAGCCGGTCCAGACCGGCCTGAAGTCCATCGACTCGATGGTGCCGATCGGCCGCGGCCAGCGCGAGCTGATCATCGGCGACCGCCAGTGCGGCAAGACGGCAGTCGCGATCGACGCAATCATCAACCAGAAGGGCAAGAACCTCTTCTGTATCTACGTCGCGATCGGCCAGAAGGCTTCGTCGATCATGAACGTGGTGCGCAAGCTCGAAGAAACCGGCGCGATGGAATACACCATCGTCGTCGCGGCTTCGGCTTCGGAATCGGCGGCGATGCAATACCTCGCGCCGTACGCCGGCTGCTCGATGGGCGAATACTTCCGCGACCGCGGACAGGACGCGCTGATCGTCTATGACGACTTGACCAAGCAAGCGTGGGCGTATCGCCAGATTTCGCTGCTGCTGCGCCGTCCGCCGGGCCGTGAAGCGTACCCGGGCGACGTGTTCTATCTGCACTCGCGTCTGCTGGAGCGCGCGGCTCGCGTGTCGGAAGACTACGTCGAGAAGTTCACCAACGGCGAAGTGAAGGGCAAGAGCGGTTCGCTCACCGCCCTGCCGGTCATCGAAACGCAAGCCGGCGACGTGACCGCGTTCGTTCCGACGAACGTGATCTCGATTACCGACGGCCAGATCTTCCTTGAAACCGACCTGTTCAACGCCGGTATCCGCCCCGCAATCAACGCGGGCGTGTCGGTGTCGCGAGTCGGCGGTGCAGCGCAGACCAAGGTTGTGAAGAAGCTCTCGGGCGGTATCCGTACCGACCTCGCGCAGTATCGTGAACTGGCTGCGTTCGCGCAGTTCGCCTCCGACCTCGACGAAGCCACCCGCAAGCAGCTCGAGCGCGGCCGCCGCGTGACGGAACTGCTCAAGCAGCCGCAGTATCAGCCGCTGCAGGTGTGGGAGCTGGCGGTGGCGCTGTTCGCGGCGAACAACGGCTATCTCGACGACCTCGACGTCAGCCAGGTGCTGCCGTTCGAAAAGGGTCTGCGCGAATACCTGAAGACGAAGCACGCCGACATGGTCAAGCGGATCGAAGACAACAAAGACTTGTCGAAGGACGACGACGGCGCATTGCATGCCGCGCTGAAGGACTTCAAGAAGTCGGGCGCTTACTGATCTCAGCATTGATCGGGACTTTGGAGCGGCGCGGGCCGCTTCGGGCCAAGCAACAACGCAGGCATGAAGCACCCCGCGCCACTTCGATAGCTTTGCATGGGCTCCGGGTAAGCGCTAAAGCGCTCACTCGGACCGACAAAGGAGTAAGCAATGGCTGGAATGAAGGAAATTCGCGGCAAGATCAAGAGCGTGCAGAACACGCGCAAGATCACGAAGGCGATGGAGATGGTGGCCGCATCGAAGATGCGCCGCGCGCAGGAACGCATGCGCGCTGCTCGTCCGTACGCCGACAAGGTTCGCGACATCGCAGCTCACATGAGCTCGGCGAACCCGGAGTATCGCCACCCGTTCATGGTCAAGAACGAAGGCGCGAAGGTGGCCGGCATCATCCTCGTCACGACCGACAAGGGTCTGTGCGGCGGCATGAACACGAACATCCTGCGTGCGTCGGTTCAGAAGTTCAAGGAACTCGAGCAGAGCGGCGTGTCCATCGAAGCTTCGGCGATCGGCAGCAAGGGCCTCGGCTTTCTCAACCGCCTGCGCGCCAAGGTCGTGTCGGAAGTCACGCATCTCGGCGACACGCCGCATCTGGAAAAGCTGATCGGCGCGGTGAAGGTGCAGCTCGACCTGTACTCCGAAGGCAAGATCAACGCGGTGTACCTGGGGTACACGCGCTTTGTCAACACGATGAAGCAGGAAGCGGTGATCGAGCAGCTGCTGCCGCTGTCGGCTGAGGATTTCGCGCGTCGCGAGGGCGAGGAAGGTGCTTCCGTCACGCCGAAGACGTCGTGGGATTACATCTACGAACCGGATGCGCAGACGGTCGTCGACGAACTGCTCGTGCGTTACGTCGAAGCGCTCGTCTATCAGGCGGTCGCGGAGAACATGGCATCGGAGCAATCGGCCCGGATGGTCGCGATGAAGGCCGCGTCGGACAATGCGAAGACCGTGATCGGCGAATTGCAGCTCGTCTACAACAAGAGCCGGCAGGCCGCGATCACGAAGGAACTTTCGGAAATCGTCGGCGGCGCCGCTGCGGTCTGATGATCGCGTGAGCTGAATCAAACAGTATCTAAAGGAAATGCGATGAGTACCACTGCTTTGGTAGAAGGCAAGATCGTACAGTGCATCGGCGCGGTGATCGACGTGGAATTCCCGCGCTCGGCAATGCCGGGCATCTACGACGCACTCGTTTTGGAAGGCTCGGAACTGACGCTCGAAGTCCAGCAGCAGCTGGGCGACGGCGTGGTCCGCACGATTTGTCTGGGCGCGTCGGACGGACTGCGCCGCGGCACGATCGTGAAGAACACGGGCAAGCCGATCAGCGTGCCGGTCGGCAAGCCGACGCTCGGCCGCATCATGGACGTGCTCGGCCGTCCGATCGACGAAGCCGGCCCGATCAATTCGGACGTGACCCGCGGCATTCACCAGAAGGCGCCGAAGTTCGACGAGCTGTCGCCGTCGACGGAACTGCTCGAAACGGGCATCAAGGTTATCGACCTGATCTGTCCGTTTGCGAAGGGCGGCAAGGTTGGCCTCTTCGGCGGCGCCGGTGTGGGCAAGACCGTGAACATGATGGAGCTGATCAACAACATCGCGAAGGAGCACGGCGGTTACTCCGTGTTCGCGGGTGTTGGCGAGCGTACCCGCGAAGGGAACGACTTCTATCATGAAATGAAGGACTCGAACGTTCTCGACAAGGTGGCGCTCGTGTACGGCCAGATGAACGAGCCGCCGGGCAACCGTCTGCGCGTGGCGCTGACCGGCCTGACGATGGCCGAGCACTTCCGCGACGAAGGTCTCGACGTGCTGTTCTTCGTCGACAACATCTACCGTTTCACGCTGGCAGGCACGGAAGTGTCGGCACTGCTCGGCCGTATGCCGTCGGCAGTGGGCTATCAGCCGACGCTGGCTGAAGAAATGGGCAAGCTGCAGGAACGCATCACGTCGACTAAGACTGGTTCGATCACGTCGGTTCAGGCCGTGTACGTCCCAGCAGACGACTTGACCGACCCGTCGCCGGCTACGACCTTCGGCCACCTGGACGCAACCGTCGTGCTGTCGCGTGACATCGCGTCGCTGGGTATCTACCCGGCCGTGGACCCGCTCGATTCGACCTCGCGTCAGATCGACCCGCACGTGATCGGCGAAGAGCACTACACGATCACGCGCGGCGTGCAGCAAACGCTGCAGCGCTACAAGGAACTGCGCGACATCATCGCGATTCTGGGCATGGACGAGCTTTCGCCGGAAGACAAGTTGTCGGTGGCGCGCGCTCGCAAGATCCAGCGTTTCCTGTCGCAGCCGTTCCACGTCGCTGAAGTGTTCACGGGTTCGCCGGGCAAGTACGTGCCGCTGAAGGAAACCATCCGCGGCTTCAAGATGATCGTCGAAGGCGAGTGCGATCATCTGCCGGAGCAGGCGTTCTACATGGTCGGCACGATCGACGAGGCCTTCGAAAAGGCCAAGAAGATCCAGTAAAGGTCGGGTGTATCGAAGCGGACGCTGGCTCGATGAGCCGGCGTCCAGGCACTACGCTCGACCGCGTGGTGTTCCAGCGATAACCAGACCCAGGAGTCGATATGGCAACCATCAAAGTAGACGTCGTCAGCGCGGAAGAGCAGATCTTCTCGGGCCAGGCGAAGTTCGTCGCGCTGCCGGGCGAGGCGGGTGAACTCGGCATTCTGCCGGGCCACACGCCGCTCATCACGCGCATTCGCCCGGGCGCGGTGCGCATCGAGGCGGAAGACGGCTCCGAAGAGTTCGTGTTCGTCGCGGGCGGAATTCTCGAAATCCAGCCGGGCGTCGTGACCGTGCTCGCCGACACCGCGATCCGCGGCGCGGACCTCGACGAAGCGAAAGCCGAGCAGGCGAAAAAGCGTGCCGAAGAAGCGCTGCAAAACACGGGTTCGAATCTCGAATACGCGACCGCGCAAGCGGAACTCGCGTACGCGACGGCTCAACTCGCGGCGATTCAGCGTCTGCGCAAGCTGCGCGCTCAGCACTGAGCACCGGCGTCGTTGCAGGACGAAAAAAGCAGCCTTCGGGCTGCTTTTTTCATTTCTGCGCGGAGCAGGTGCGCCGCGGGGCGCGCGCAATTCTGCATATCGGTTGTGCGGCATTCCGCGAAACGAGCGTAACGCGCTGATTTCACGCGCTTCGCGCCGCCCGTGCGTCGTGCCGTTGCGGGTAACACTGAATGCCCCCGGTTAATCTGACCGTGCAAAATGGCCTTCCAAATTGCCTTCATTCCGGGCAACGATTTACCTGGCGGAGACCATCGATGGCACTTCAACCGACGCATGCCGACGCGCAAATCGAACCGCGCGACGGCCTTTCCTACGTCCGCGGCTCGACCGACATTCCCCTGAGCGACGCGACCGTGTCACGTTTTCTCCTCGATACCGTCGCGAAGTACCCCGATCGCCCCGCAGTCACCTTCCGCGAGCAGAACGTGCGCTGGACCTGGCGCCAGTTCGCCGATGAAGTCGATGTGCTCGCAAGCGGCCTGCTTGCGCTCGGCGTCGAGACCGGCGACCGCGTCGGCATCTGGTCGCCGAATCGTGCGGAGTGGCTGCTGACGCAGTTCGCCACTGCCCGCATCGGCGCGATTCTCGTGAACATCAATCCGGCCTACCGGCTCGCCGAGCTCGAATACGCGCTGAACAAGGTCGGCTGCAAGGCGCTGATCGCGGCGGAGCAATTCAAGACGTCGAAGTATCTGGAGATGCTGCAGTCGCTCGCGCCCGAGCTGGCCGACGCCGCGCCCAACGCGCTGCGCGCCGCGAAGCTGCCCGACCTGCGCGCCGTGATTCGCATGGGCGACGCGAAGACGCCCGGCATGCTCAATTTCGGCGATGTCATGGCGCGAGGCCGCGAGACACTCGACACGGCCACGCTGGAGGCGCTGGAAGCGAAGCTCGGCGCCCGCGACCCCATCAACATCCAATTCACCAGCGGCACGACGGGCAACCCGAAGGGCGCAACGCTCACGCATCACAACGTCGTCAACAATGCGCGTTACATCGCCATGGCGATGCGGCTTTCGGAGAACGACTCCCTGTGCATTCCCGTGCCGCTCTATCACTGCTTCGGCATGGTGCTGGCGGTGCTCGCATGCGTATCGACAGGCTGCACGATGGTGTTCCCCGGCGAGGCGTTCGACCCCGCCGCGACACTCGCGGCCGTCGCCGAAGAGCGCTGCACCGCGCTGCACGGCGTGCCGACGATGTTCATCGCCGAACTCGATCATCCCGACTTCGCGAAGTACGACCTCAGCCGGCTGCGCACGGGCATCATGGCCGGCTCGCCGTGTCCGATCGAGACCATGAAGCGCGTCGTCTCGAAGATGAACCTGCGCGAAATCACGATCGCGTACGGCATGACGGAGACGAGCCCGGTCTCGTTCCAGAGTTCCACGACCGATCCGCTCGACAAGCGCACCACGACGGTCGGCCGCATCCAGCCGCATCTGGAGGTCAAGATCATCGATCCTGTCGGTAACGTGGTGCCGGTTGGGGAGACGGGCGAGCTGTGCACGCGCGGCTACTCGGTGATGAAAGGCTACTGGGACGACGACGAAAAGACGCGCGAGGCGATCGTCGACGAGTGGATGCACACCGGCGACCTCGCGACGATCGACGCTGAAGGGTATTGCAACATCGTCGGCCGTCTGAAGGACATGCTGATTCGCGGCGGCGAGAACGTCTATCCGCGTGAAATCGAGGAATTCCTGTTCCGGCATCCGAAAATCCAGTCGGTGCAGGTGTTCGGCGTGCCCGACCAGAAGTACGGCGAGGAGGTGTGCGCGTGGGTCGTCCTGCGTCCGGGCGAACAGGCGACGGCGGAAGAAATCCGCGAGTTCTGCCAGGGGCAGATCGCCCACTACAAGATTCCGCGCTATATCCGTTTCGTCGATGAACTGCCGATGACGGTCACCGGCAAGGCCCAGAAATTCGTGATGCGCGCGAGAATGATCGAGGAATTGAAGGTATCGGAGGCGAGAACGGCGTAAATAAAAGGAGAACGCACCGCGTTCTCCGCCGATTCATCTAAACGAAACAATTGCGCGTTTTGCTTCGCAAAATGCGCAAACGTTTGTTTGGGCGAAAAAAAAGCGGGCCTGGAGCCCGCTAAAAACCACACGCTACGGGGTTAGCGCGAGGAGACCAAAGGTGGGAACAATCTCGATCCGTTGCCGGATCGGAGAACGACCCCAACAAAGATGTCCCTGTGAAGGGCTTCGGCACAAGGCCGACCGTCAAGTGTGTAGTATCCGCTCACACGCCACACCCGAACACATCCGTGTTGAAACCGTTTGAACAGATTGTGGGCGAATTGACCGGCAGTCACCGTAACAAAGTGTTTCAGGTTGTAACCCGCGCCGGATAAGGCTGACGGTCAATTATTGAGCTGGTTTTGTGAGCTTTCCGAATAAAAATTGTCAGGGTGCGCCGCTTTTCAGGACCACTGGTCCGGATCGGCGCCAATTGCTGTTTTTAAGCTTAGTGCATCAAATCCGTTTTTTCGAGAAAATCGAACGAGCGGGCGCAATGAAATCGTCCCGCATTTCACGCTGAAAGGTGAACTCTCTCATCGAACGCGACCTTTGGAGTCACGCATGACCATCGACGCAGCCCTTCTCGGCTACTACCGCGCGGCGGCGGAGGCATTCCCGCCATTGCCCGCCAATGCCGACGCCCGAACCGTGCGGCAACGCTTTCAGGACGTGGCGCGCGCGTTTTCGCTGCCGCGCGGGGCGGACGTACTCGTGAGCGAACTGGCGCTGCCGCTCGCGGGCCGGGAACTGGCTGCGCGCGTCTACCGGCCGGCGGCGGCGACGGGCGCGCTGCCGCTGCTCGTGTATTTTCATGGCGGCGGCTGGGTCGTCGGCGATCTCGATACGCATGACACGCTCGTCGAGCGCCTCGCGGTCGACGCGAATTGCGCGGTAGTGAGCGTCGATTACCGGCTTGCGCCGGAGCACCCGTTTCCGGCGCCGTGCGACGACGCGCTGGATTCGCTCCTGTGGCTCGCGGAACACCGCTCGCGGCTGGGTTTCGCGACCGACCGGCTCGCCGTCGGCGGCGACAGCGCGGGCGCGCACCTCGCCACGGTGGCGGCGCGCGGCGCGAACGAGCGCGTCGCGGGGATCGTGAGCCTGCAATTGCTGCTGTATCCGGTCATGCGCCGCCAGTTCGAGAGCGCGAGTTGCGTGGCGAACGCCAACGGCCCGGGCCTGACCAACGACGAAATGAAGTGGTACTGGGAGCAGTTCCTGGGCGGCCGCGAGCCCGACCGGCACGACGTCCGCGTATTTCCGCTCGCGGAGCCGTACGAGCGCGCGCCCGCGCCGGCGCTGATCGTCGCGGCGGCCCACGATCCGCTCTACGACGATGCCTTCGAACTCGCGCGCTTCCTCTCGGCCAACGGCGGCCGTGCCGAGATGATCGACGCAGGCGACATGACGCACGGCTTCGGGCGCATCCAGGCGCACGCTCCCGCGGCGGCGGCGTGGATGAAGACCATCGGCGAGCGGACCGGCGAGATGTTGCGCGCGGCGCGCTAAGACGAGCGCCACGCTGCGTGCCCTAGTGCGTTATTTCAGCCACTTGTCGACGACCGCCTGAAATTCGCCCGTCGAGCGCGCGAGGTGCAGCCACTGATCGACGTATTGCTGGAACGGCACGTCGCCGCGCGGCAGGAGGTACGCCTTTTCGCCGAACTGGAACGGCTTGTCGGGGTGCACCGAGCACAGGCCCGGATGGAGCTTTTGCTGAAGCAGCGTCTCGGAGGCGTCGGTCACCATGACATCGGCGTGGCCGTCGAGGATCTGCTCGAAGATCGTCACGTTGTCCGGATACTCGATCAGTTGCGAATGACGGAAGTACTGTTTCGCGAAGCGCTCGTTCGTGCCGCCCGGATTCACGATCGTGCGCACGCCCGGCTGGTCGATTTCCGCAACGGTCTGGTATTTGCCGACGTCGTCGCAACGCACGATCGCCGTCTTGCCGTCGACCATGTACGGCTGCGTGAAGAATGCGCGCTTCTGGCGGTCGAGCGTGGTCGAGACGCCGCCGACCGCGATGTCGCATTTCGATACGAAATCGTTCATCAGGTTCGACCACGTCGTCTTCACGAACTCCGGCTTCGCGCCGAGCGACCGGGCGAGGGCGTCGGCAAGATCGACGTCGATGCCTTCGAACTGACCGTCCGGCCTGAGAAACGTGTACGGCTTGTAGTCGCCCGTCGTGCAGATGCGCAGCGTGTGGCGCGCGAGGATGTCGTCGAGCCGCGAGGACGCCGCAGCGGGAACCGTCGCCGCCGGAGCACTGCCGACGCTGCCTGCCTGCACCGTCTGCGCCTGAACCCCGCCGCTCGCAAGGAACACCGTCAGCGCCGCGAAAATTGCCATCATGGATTTCATCGCATCTCCTTTTGATTTTTGTCTGATGTTATGTGTGTCGATGATAGCGAGTGGCGTGCCCGCTGAACATCTCCCGGCGTTCGCGAATCCCGCCGCCCACGATCCGCGCGTGCACGGACCCGGCGCCGGCGCGTGAAAAAGCGGATGACGCTCCGGTAGAATGATCATTTGCCTTCGCATCCGAGCGCCGTGGCCCATACCCTCCTCAACGACACCTTCCTGCGCGCGCTTCTGCGCCAGCCGACCGACTACACGCCGATCTGGCTGATGCGCCAGGCGGGTCGTTACCTGCCCGAGTACAACGCCACGCGCACGCGGGCGGGCAGTTTTCTCGGCCTCGCGAAAAATCCCGATTACGCGACGGAAGTCACGCTTCAGCCGCTCGAACGCTTTCCGCTCGACGCCGCCATCCTGTTCTCGGACATCCTGACCGTCCCGGACGCGATGGGCCTTGGCCTCAACTTCGTCCAGGGCGAAGGGCCGCGTTTCGAGCGCACGGTGCGCACCGAAGCGGACGTGGCGCGCCTCGCCGTGCCGGACATCGACTCGGCGCTGCGCTATGTCACCGACGCCGTCAGCCAGATCCGGCGTGCCCTCACCGACGCCGAAGGGCGCCAGAAAGTGCCGCTCATCGGCTTTTCGGGCAGCCCCTGGACGCTCGCCTGCTACATGGTGGAGGGGGGCGGCTCGGACGACCATCGCACGGTCAAGTCGATGGCTTACGCGCGGCCCGACCTGATGCACCGCATTCTCGATATCAACGCGCGCTCGGTCATCGCGTACCTGAACGCGCAGATCGACGCCGGCGCGCAGGCCGTGATGATCTTCGACACATGGGGCGGCGCGCTCGCCGACGGCGCCTATCAACGCTTCTCGCTCGATTACATCGCGAAGGTGGTCGCGGGCCTGAAGCGCGAACACGACGGCGAGCGGGTGCCGGTCATCACGTTCACGAAAGGCGGGGGACTGTGGCTCGAGCAGATCGCGTCGACGGGCGTGGATGCCGTCGGCCTCGACTGGACCGTCAATCTGGGCGCGGCGCGCGAGAAGGTGGGCCAGCGCGTGGCATTGCAGGGCAATATCGATCCCAGTGTGCTGTTCGCGCCGCCCGCGGTGATCCGCACCGAAGCCCGCGCGGTCCTCGACAGCTACGGCAACTTTCCTGGCCACGTGTTCAATCTCGGTCACGGCATCTCGCAGTTCACGCTGCCGGAGCACGTCGCGGAACTGGTCGACGAAGTGCATCGCCATAGCCGGACGATTCGCGCGAAGGGCAGATCGCCGGCTGCCTGATCGCTGCGGTGCAACATGTGGACGTGCGGCCGGGTGCCGCGCCGGGCCTCGTGACTCTCGCGTGAAAGCCCGCCGTTCGGCTCTCCCGGAGATGTCAAGGCTTGACTTATACACAATTTTTACGTTGCGGCGCGCCATCAGACGTATGGCCCGAAGCGGCTCATAAAGGCCATCTATGCGTAAAGCAAATGATTGATTCCAAAGAGAAAAATCCGCCTTTGTCCGCTATGTGGGCAATCGCACACAACCGCCTGGAACGCGAGTTTCTGCAACTGTCAACTTAAGTTCTCAACAAAGTTATCCACAGGGCTGTGGAAAGCGTCGAAATCTCAAAAATAATCCTTAACTTAGCGCCGATTGTGATGTTTCACTTTAAGTGCGCCGCGCAAAGCCTTGCGCTGTCTTCGGGGTCCCGCCGCGCGGCCGTGCGGGGGCGGTGCAGCGGATGAGCGCCGTGTTCGTCCGCGTGGCGCTCGATAATCCTCTGCCGACGCTCTTCGACTACCGCTACGATCTGGCACCCGAACCGGTGCCCGGGCTGCTCGTGCGCGTGCCGTTCGGGCGCCGCGATGCAGTGGGCCTGATCTGCGAAGTGACGGCGCAAACCGATGTTCCCGCCGACAAGCTGCGCGCCGTCGAAGCGATCTGCGATGCGTGCCCGCCGCTTTCCGGTCAATGGCGCGCGCTGGCCGACTTCGCCGCCGAGTACTACCAGCGCGGGCTGGGCGAAGTCGCGCTGCCTGCGTTGCCGCAGGCGCTGCGCGACGCGTCGCGCTGGGCGCGGCTCTTCGCGCCCGAGGAGCGTTATCGGCTGCTGCCGGCGGGGCGCGCGGTCCTGCCCGACGCGTTGCCCGCCCGCGCGAGCGCGCTGCGGCGTCTCGCCGACGCGCTCGCGGCCCAGCCGACGCTCGCCGCCGCCGATGCCCGCGCGCTGCACGCGAAGGCGAGCGCGACGCTCGACGAATGGGCGGCGAAAGGCTGGGTCGCGCTGGAGACGGGGCCGATGGAAAGCGCGGCGCCACCGGCTTCCGCGCTGAAGATCGATGCGCTCCTCCCGACGTTGACGGGCGAGCAGCAGGAAGCCGTCGATGCGATCACCGCCGCGTGCGGCTTCGCGCCTTTCCTCCTGCATGGCGTGACGGGCAGCGGCAAGACCGAGGTCTATCTGCACGCGCTCGCCGACCTGCTCGCCGCCCGGCCCGACGCGCAGGCGCTCGTCCTCGTCCCGGAAATCAACCTGACGCCGCAATTCGAGGCGGCTTTCCGCACGCGTTTCGCGGCGCTGCCGGAGGGAGCGATCGTCACGATGCACAGCGGCCTTGCCGAAGGGGAGCGCGCGCGCAACTGGCTCGCGGCGCACACCGGCGCCGCGCGGCTCGTGCTCGGCACGCGGCTCGCGATACTGGCGTCGCTGCCGAAGCTCGCGCTGATCGTCGTCGACGAGGAACATGATCCTGCCTACAAGCAGCAGGAAGGGTTGCGCTATTCCGCGCGCGATCTCGCGATCTACCGCGCGAAGCAGCTCGACATTCCGGTCGTGCTCGGCTCGGCGACGCCGTCGCTCGAAAGCTGGTGGCAGGCCGAGCAGGGCCGCTACCGGCGTCTCACGCTTACGCGCCGTGCCGTCGCCGACGCCGCTCTGCCGGCCGTGCGGCTGATCGATCTGGAGGATGAGCGGCGGCGCGGGCGGGCGTCGATCGATGGATTGTCGGGACCGCTGGTCGCCGCGCTGAAGGGGCGGCTCGAACGCGCCGAGCAGAGTCTCGTGTTCCTGAACCGACGCGGCTACGCGCCGATCCTGTCCTGCGACGCCTGCGGCTGGGTCGCCGGCTGTCCGCGCTGCAGCGCCTACGTCGTGCTGCACAAGCCCGAGCGCGCGCTGCGCTGCCACCATTGCGGCTGGGAATCGCGGATTCCGAAGTCGTGCCCGGATTGCGGCAACGTCGATATCGCGCCGATGGGCCGCGGCACGCAGCGCGTCGAGGAAGCGCTCGCGGGCGCGGTGCCGGGCGCGCGGGTCTTGCGCATCGACGCCGACAGCACGCGGCGCAAGGGCAGCGCGGAGGCGCTGTTCTCCGACGTCCACGCGGGCGAGGTCGACATTCTGGTCGGCACGCAGATGATCGCGAAGGGCCATGACTTCCAGCGCGTGACGCTCGTCGGCGTGCTCAACGCCGATACGGCGCTCTTTTCACACGATTTTCGCGCCAGCGAACGGCTTTTCGCGCAACTGATGCAGGTGAGCGGCCGCGCAGGACGCGCCGGTCTGCCGGGCGAGGTGCTGATTCAGACGCGCTATCCGCGGCACGCGCTGTATCACGCGCTCGCGCGGCACGATTACGTCGGCTTTGCCAGTTCGACGCTCGCCGAGCGGCGCGACGCGCACCTGCCGCCGTTCGTCTATCAGGCGTTGCTGCGGGCGGAAGGCCGCACGCTGGAGGCGGCGCTCGCGTTTCTCGCCGAAGCGGCGGCCGCGTTCGCGCCGTTGCCCGGCGCCGGGCGCGTGACCGTCTACGACGCCGTGCCGCTCACCATCGTGAAGGTGTTCAACGTGCATCGCGCGCAACTGCTGCTGGAGTGCGCGTCGCGCGCGGCGCTGCAGAGCGCGCTGCGGGCATGGCAACCCGCGCTGCGAAACCTGAGAGGCGTGCTGCGCTGGAGCGTCGAAGTCGATCCGCTCGATATCTGAAGCGAAAATGAAGCGAACAGCGTGCGCCGCGGCGATCGGATTCGTAGCTGCCTACTCGTTGCGGCGATCGGCGCTCGCCACGCGAACCCCGTGAGGCGCGGAAACGCCGTCGGCCGAACCACGCGGACCGTCGTGTGTCTCGTCGCCGGGCCGCGCGACATGCGGATGCGCGCCACGGATGAACAGCACCGCGCAGATCGCGCACATCGCCCACACGCCGGTAATCACCATCCAAGTGCTCATGCTCTTTCCCCGAAACCGTGCGGCTGCAGTTGGCCGCAAAATGCGTCGCCGAACGGGCGCGCATGGACCTTATATCGGCTGAAGGATGGGTTTTGAATAGGGCATCCCCCAAGAAAAAATCGGTTAGGGAAAATACTAGGCTTTTTACGCCATCCGCCAGTTCCGGTCGAACCCACCGATCCCTTATCCGGTAAGGCTTTGAGCCGGGTGCAACCCATCCCAAAATTTGGTTGCACCTTTTTTAACAGCGGAGTACGATTCGCCAACTTTTTAGTCATCGGCCGGGTGTCACGACCGGCCAAACGAAGGAAATATGGCGAGCACTACCCTTGGCGTCAAAGTCGACGATCTGCTGCGCACCCGGCTGAAAGATGCCGCGACGCGTCTCGAGCGCACTCCCCACTGGCTGATCAAGCAGGCCATCTTCGCGTACCTGGAGCGGATCGAGCACGGTCAGCTTCCGCCTGAACTGTCCGGCGCGAACGGCGTGGCCGAACTGGGCGAAACCGCGCCTGTCGGGAGCGACGAGGACGGCGCGGCCCATCCTTTCCTCGATTTCGCACAGAACGTGCAGCCGCAGTCGGTGCTGCGCGCGGCGATCACGGCCGCTTACCGGCGTCCCGAGCCGGAGTGCGTGCCGTTTCTGGTCGGCCAGGCGCGGCTGCCCGCCGCCATCGCCACCGAAACGCAGGCGCTTGCGGCCAAGCTCGTCGAAGCGCTGCGCGCGAAGCACACGGGCGGCGGCGTCGAAGGGCTGATCCACGAGTTTTCGCTGTCGAGCCAGGAAGGCGTCGCGCTGATGTGCCTCGCCGAGGCGCTTTTGCGCATTCCCGACCGCGCGACCCGCGACGCGCTGATCCGCGACAAGATCAGCAAGGGCGACTGGCGCTCGCACATGGGCCAGGCGCCGTCGCTGTTCGTGAACGCGGCGACGTGGGGCCTGATGATCACCGGCAAGCTCGTGACGACGAACAGCGAGACGGGATTGTCCTCGGCGTTGACCCGCCTGATCGGGCGCGGCGGCGAGCCGCTGATCCGTAAGGGCGTCGACATGGCGATGCGCCTGATGGGCGAGCAGTTCGTCACGGGCGAGACGATCTCGGAAGCGCTCGCGAACAGCCGCAAGTTCGAGGCGCGCGGTTTCCGCTATTCCTACGACATGCTCGGCGAAGCCGCGACCACGGAAGAAGACGCGCTGCGCTACTACGCCTCCTACGAGCAGGCAATCCACGCGATCGGCAAGGCGGCGGGCGGGCGCGGCATCTACGAAGGCCCGGGCATCTCGATCAAGCTCTCCGCGCTGCACCCGCGCTACTCGCGCTCGCAGCAGGAGCGCACGATGAACGAACTGCTGCCGCGCGTGCGCTCGCTCGCGCAGCTTGCGCGCCGGTACGACATCGGCCTGAACATCGACGCGGAAGAGGCGGACCGGCTCGAACTCTCGCTGGATCTGCTCGAAGCGCTCTGCTTCGACCCGGAACTCGCGGGCTGGAACGGCATCGGCTTCGTGGTGCAGGCTTATCAGAAGCGCTGCCCGTTCGTGATCGATTACCTGATCGATCTCGCGCGCCGCAGCCGTCACCGCCTGATGATCCGGCTCGTCAAGGGTGCCTATTGGGATTCGGAGATCAAGCGCGCGCAAGTGGACGGCCTGGAAGGCTATCCGGTCTACACGCGCAAGATCTACACGGACATTTCCTACGTCGCCTGCGCGAAGAAGCTGCTGGGCGCGCCGGACGCCGTCTATCCGCAATTCGCGACGCACAACGCGTACACGCTTTCCGCGATCTACCACCTCGCCGGTCACAACTATTACCCGGGCCAGTACGAGTTCCAGTGCCTGCACGGCATGGGCGAGCCGCTGTACGAGGAAGTCACCGGCCGCGACAAGCTGAACCGCCCGTGCCGCGTGTATGCGCCGGTCGGCACGCATGAGACGCTGCTTGCGTATCTCGTGCGGCGTCTCCTCGAAAACGGCGCGAACACGTCGTTCGTGAACCGCATCGCCGACGAAACCGTTGCCGTCGCCGATCTGGTGCAGGACCCGATCGACGAAGCGTCGAAGCTCACGCCGCTCGGCGCGCCGCACGCGAAGATTCCGCTGCCGCGCCAGCTTTACGGCAACGAGCGCCTCAATTCGATGGGCCTCGACCTGTCGAACGAGCATCGGCTGGCGTCGCTGTCGTCGGCGCTGCTCGCGAGCGCGAACAACCAGTGGCGCGCCGTGCCGATGCTCGAAGGCGACGACGCGGGCAACGGCACCGCGCACGACGTGCGCAATCCGTCCGACTTGCGCGACGTGGTTGGCACGGTCGTCGAGGCCTCGCCGGAACAGGTGAGCGCCGCGATCGCGCACGCCGTGGCCGCCGCGCCGATCTGGCAGGCGACGCCCGTCGAAGACCGCGCCGACTGTCTCGCCCGCGCCGCCGACCTGCTCGAAGCGCAGATGCACACGCTGATGGGCCTCGTCGTGCGCGAGGCGGGCAAGTCGCTCGCGAACGCGGTGTCGGAGATTCGCGAGGCGATCGACTTCCTGCGCTACTACTCGGCGCAGATTCGCGGCGAGTTCTCGAACGACACGCATCGTCCGCTCGGGCCCGTGGTGTGTATCAGCCCGTGGAATTTCCCGCTGGCGATCTTCATGGGCCAGGTCGCCGCGGCGCTCGCCGCCGGCAACCCGGTGCTCGCGAAGCCGGCCGAACAGACGCCGCTGATCGCCGCGCAGGCGGTGCGCATCCTGCGCGAAGCGGGCGTGCCGTCGGGCGCGGTGCAACTGCTGCCGGGCACGGGCGAGACGGTGGGCGCGGCGCTCGTCGCCGATCCGCGCACGCGCGCCGTGATGTTCACCGGCTCGACCGAAGTCGCGCGCCTCATCAACAAGACGCTGTCCGAGCGCCTCGATCCGGACGGCCGGCCGATTCCGCTGATCGCGGAGACGGGTGGCCAGAACGCGATGATCGTCGACTCTTCGGCGCTCGCGGAGCAGGTGGTCGCGGACGTGCTGCAGTCGTCGTTCGACTCGGCCGGTCAACGGTGTTCGGCGCTGCGCGTTCTCTGTCTGCAGGACGACGTCGCGGACCGCACGCTCGAAATGCTGACGGGCGCGATGAAGCAGCTCGCGGTGGGCAACCCGGATCGCCTCTCGACGGACGTCGGCCCGGTGATCGACGCCGACGCGAAGCGCGGCATCGATGCGCACGTGGCGTCGATGCGCGAGAAGGGCCGCAAGGTCGTGCAACTGGCGCTGCCGGAAAGCTGCGCGCAGGGCACGTTCGTGCCGCCGACGCTGGTCGAACTGGAGAGCATCGACGAACTGAAGCGCGAGGTGTTCGGTCCGGTGCTGCATGTGGTGCGCTATCGCCGCGCGTCTCTTGATAAACTCCTCGACCAAATCAGAACGACGGGGTACGGGCTCACGCTCGGCATCCATACGCGTATCGACGAAACCATCGCGCACGTGATCGCGCGGGCGCACGTGGGCAACATCTACGTGAACCGGAACGTGATCGGCGCGGTGGTCGGCGTGCAGCCGTTCGGCGGCGAAGGCTTGTCCGGAACGGGGCCGAAGGCGGGCGGCGCGCTGTATCTGCAACGCCTCCTGGCCAAGCGCCCGACCGGCCTGCCGAAGTCGCTCGCGAGCGCACTGGTGGTCGATCAGGCCGAAGCGAGCGGCACGCCGTCGGCGGCATTGACGGCGCTGCGCGACTGGGCGATCGCCGAGCGTGATCCGCAGACGGCCGCGCGCTGCGACGGCTATCTGCAGCACGTGCTGGCGGGCGCGACGGCGGTGCTTCCGGGACCGACGGGCGAGCGCAACACGTACACGCTCGGCGCGCGCGGCACGGTGCTGTGCGTGGCGTCGACGGCGAGCGGCGCGCGTGCGCAATTCGCCGCGGTGCTCGCCACCGGCAACACGGCGCTGTTTTCCGGCGCGGCGGGCGAGCAACTGGCGGCATCGCTGCCGGCGTCGCTCAAGACGCATGCGTCGGTGCGCAAGACCGGCGACGCGGCGGCCACGTTCGACGCGGTGCTGTTCGAAGGCGACAGCGACGAACTGCTGTCGCTCGTGAAGGAAGTCGCGAAGCGCCCGGGGCCGATCGTCTCGGTGCAGGGCGTCGCGGCGGGGGCGTTTGCCGGCGGCGGCCACGACGGCGGCGAGGACTACGCGCTCGAAAGACTGCTGACGGAACGCTCGGTGAGCGTGAACACGGCGGCTGCGGGCGGCAATGCGAATTTGATGACGATCGGTTGAGCAACCCTCGAGCGCTCGATTCAAACAAACGGCAGCAGGCACGGCGACCCCGGCACAAGCTGCCATCCACACTGGTACTAGGAGAAGCTATGAAGCACACGATGAACAAGCTGGCGGTGGCAATGGCGGTCGCCGGCCTGTCGCTCGCGGGGACCGCAGTTGCACAGCAGGCAGAAGATGTGAAGGTGGGTTTCGCCGGTCCGATGACGGGGGCGCAGGCACACTACGGCAAGGATTTCCAGAATGGCATCACGCTCGCCGTTGAAGACTTCAACGCCACGAAGCCGGTGATCGGCGGCAAGCCGGTTCGCATCGTGCTGGAATCGGCCGACGACCAGGCTGACCCGCGCACGGGCACGACGGTCGCGCAGAAGCTCGTCGACGACGGTATCAAGGGCATGCTCGGCCACTTCAACTCGGGTACGACGATTCCGGCTTCGCGCATCTACGCGAACGCGGGCATCCCCGAGATCGCAATGGCGACGGCGCCGGAATACACGACGCAAGGCTTCAAGACCACGTTCCGCATGATGACGTCCGACACGCAGCAGGGTTCGGTCGCCGGCGAGTTCGCGGTGAAGAACCTGAAGGTGAAGAAGATCGCGATCGTCGACGACCGCACGGCCTACGGCCAGGGTCTCGCCGACCAGTTCGAGAAGGCTGCGAAGGCTGCGGGCGGCACGATCGTCGTGCGTGAATTCACGAACGACAAGGCTGTCGACTTCAAGGCGATTCTGACCAAGATCAAGTCGATGAATCCGGATCTGGTGTACTACGGCGGCGCCGATTCGCAGGCCGCGCCGATGGTCAAGCAGATGAAGACGCTCGGCTTCCGCGCGCCGCTGATGGCGGGCGAAATGGTCAAGACCGACACGTTCGTGAAGATCGCCGGCGACGCAGCCGACGGCACGGTGGCGTCGCTCGCCGGCCTGCCGATGGATCAGATGCCGGGCGGCGCGGACTACTCGGCCAAGTACAAGAAGCGCTTCAACGAAGACGTGCAGACGTACTCGCCGTACGCCTACGACGGCGCGATGGCCATGTTCGCCGCGATGAAGAAGGCGAACTCGACGGACCCGGCCAAGTACCTGCCGGTGCTCGCGAAGACCGACATGCCGGGCGTGACGACCTCGCGTCTCGAGTACGACTCGAAGGGCGACCTGAAGAACGGCGGCATCACGCTGTACAAGGTTGTCGGCGGCAAGTGGACGACGCTGCAGAGCGTGGGCGGCAAGTAAGCCGTCCGGGCGTTCAGCCCGAAATGAAAAAGGCCGTTCCGAAGCCCGGAACGGCCTTTTTTTATGTACGCGTCGGTTGATGCTAGAAGCGGTAGTTCACCGCCGCAAACGCGTTCAGTTCCGTGCGGCGTTCCGTGATCGGGCTGTGCGCCGCGAAGTTCTGCAGCCATCCAGTGGTCACGAGCAAGGACGCCGTCCAGTGCTTCGTGAAGTCATAGCTGGCGTAGGCGTTCAGATGAACGTCGCGAATGCCCGACGTGGCGTCGAACTGCGGCATCCCCGACGCTGCGCTTTGCTGCGGCGACACGCCGAACAGCGTGCGCGCATACACCGAATTGGCCCACGTGAAGCCGGGCCCGACGGAAACGAGCAGGCGCTCGGTCAGGGGCAGGTTCGCGGCCAGGTCGGTGCTGATCTGCATGCCCTGTCCGGTGCCGCCGATATCCTGGTAGAGCGCAACCGATCCCGTGAGCAGCGACACCGAGTAATCGGCGAACAATTTGAGCTTCGGTCCGGAGTGCACGTTGCCGAGGCCGCGCAGGCGCGCATCGTCGGATTCCTTGCGCGACACGAAATCGAACGTCACCGCCGCGCCGACGTGATACGCGTCGCCCTTGAGCGCATTGACGCCGAGCACGTCGAGGCCCTGCGAAAAGATCCGGTCGTCGTAGGAAATGTCGAGCGATGGCAGCGGGATCAGTTCGAGCCGCTGCGAGCCCGGATAGACCGGCGTCACCATCACGCCCGGTCCGATCGACACCTTCCACTTCGAGTTCGCGTTCGCTTCGGCACCGGGTTCCTGCGCGTGCGCGCTGGCAAGGCATGCGCTTGCAATGAAGGGCAACGCGCGGCGCACACGCTTCAAAGTTCTCACAGCGACTCCTCGACGGATTTTTGACGGCGGCAAGTATATCTACGGAGTCGCTTCGAACCGAAAGGCCCGCGTAACTTTGGATGATAGTCCGGTGACAAATTGTGTTCGGTGCGGCGCTAGTGCGAAGTATCGCGATCCGGGCGCTGGCGCTTGAAGCCGGTCAGCATCGCGCCGATCAGGTTTTCGCGCGTCAGGACGCTCATCACGAGTGCCGCGGCGATATGCACGCACACGCAGACCTCCAGCGCGATCGACAGCCAGGTATGGATGTCCTGCGGCCAGTCTTCGCCCCAGAAGGCGTCGAGGCGCATCAGCCAGCCGCTGAACCCGAGCGCAAGCACGAGCAGCCAGAGCGCGATCGCCATCAGCGCACCGAGCGGATTATGGGAAACGTGATGCAGCGGCTTGCCGGCGGCAAGCGAGCGAAGGTACTCGGCGAGATGCGAGGGCGTGGGCCACCATGCCGAGAACCGCGCGTACCGGGTGCCGACGAAACCCCACACGACGCGCAGTCCGACCAGCCCGGCCGCGACATAGCCAAGCACGCGATGCAACTGATCGGTCGGGCCGAACAGGTTCCAGACGACGATGCCCGCGATCGTCCAGTGCGTGAGCCGGACCCAGAGGTCCCAGGTCCTCACTCGCGCATCGGAGGCCGCGGGCATGTCCGGAGGCACTGCCTGTTTACTCGACTTCCGATTTCACGACGGCGAGCGTCTTGGTGTCGAAATAGATCTCCACCTTCTTGCCGTCCTTGTTCTGGCCGTAGATCTCGTAGCAGTTGCCGTCGACCTTGAACTTCTTGATCTTGTAGCCCTGTCCTTCGAGCTGGGCGCGCGCATCCGATTCCTTCATCCACTCGCTCTTCGGATGCGCCGTGCAATCCGCTTTCGCGAACGCCGCGCCGGAGAAGCCGACCGCCGCCATCAATGCCATGAGCTTGAACATCTCGTCCCTCGTATTCTGATTATCGAGCGGTCACTCTACTGCGGGTGAGAATGATTCGCAAGAAGATCGCAAGCATGGCGACGGAGGATTGCAAGGAGGCGCTTACCGCAATTTCCTGCCCTGCTCGCGGACCTGGTCGAGCGTCGCGCCCGGCGTGCTCTGATCCTGCGGAATGCGTATCTCGATTACGGCCGGCAGGCCCGACGCCGCGGCGCGCTCGAACGCGGGCATGAACTGCGCCGTCGACTCGACGAGTTCCCCGTGCGCGCCGAACGAACGGGCGTAAGCCACGAAGTCGGGATTGGTCAGTCCCGTGCCGTGCACGCGATCCGGATAGTGCCGCTCCTGATGCATGCGGATGGTTCCGTATTGCGCGTTGTTCACGACGATGAAGATCACCGCGAGCCCGTACTGCATGGCGGTCGCGAGTTCGTGGCTCGACATCATGAAGCACCCGTCGCCGGCGAACGCGACGACCGTGCGCCCCGGATACAGCGACTTCGCCGCGATTGCGGCCGGTACGCCGTAGCCCATGGCGCCGCTGGTCGGCGCGACCTGCGAGCGGAAATGCCGGTACGAATAGTGCCGGTGCAGCCACGTCGCGTAGTTGCCCGCGCCGTTCGTGACGATCGAGTCGGCGGGCAGGCGCTCGCTCAGCTCGCGCATGATCTCGCCGAGTTGCACGTCGCCGAGCATGGGCTTCGGCTTGCGCCATTCGAGATAGGCGTCGTGCGCGGCGGCGGCCGAGCCCGCCCACGCGATGCTCGCGGGCGGCGCGAGCGCGGCGAGGGCCGAGGCGATCTCCGGCATGCCCGAGACGATCGGCAGGTCCGCCGAGTACACCCGGCCGAGTTCCTCCGCACCCTGGTGGATGTGGACGAGCGTCTGCTTCGTTTTGGGAATGTCGAGCAGCGTATAGCCGCCCGTCGTCGATTCACCCAGGCGCGGGCCGATCACGAGGAGCAGGTCGGCATCGCGGATGCGCGCCGCAAGCGCGGGGTTGATGCCGAGGCCGACATCGCCGGCGTAGTTCGGATGTTCGTTGTCGAGGGTGTCCTGGAAGCGGAACGCGCAGCCGACGGGCAGTTGCCACTGCTCGGCGAAACGCGCGAAATCGCGCGTCGCGCTGTCGGTCCAGCCGCTGCCGCCCGCGATGACGAACGGCTTGCGGGCCGCCGCGAGCATCTCCCGCAGCCGCTCGGTCTGCGCGGGCGCGGGCGCCGCGGCGACGCGCTGGTAGCGCGGCGCGCCCGGCACCGCCGGGCAGGCTTCGCTCAGCATGTCCTCCGGCAGTGCGAGCACGACGGGGCCGGGCCGGCCGGACGTCGCGACATGGAACGCGTGGCTCAGGTACTCGGGAACGCGGCGCGGATCGTCGATCTGCGCGACCCATTTCGCCATCTGACCGAACATCCGGCGGTAGTCGATTTCCTGGAACGCCTCGCGGTCCATGTGCTCGCGGGCGCACTGGCCGATCAGGAGAATCATCGGCGTCGAGTCCTGGAAGGCGGTGTGCACGCCGATCGACGCGTGCGTCGCGCCGGGGCCGCGCGTGACGATCGCGACCCCCGGGCGGCCGGTCAGCTTGCCGACTGCCTCGGCCATGTTCGCGGCGCCCGCTTCGTGGCGGCAGACGATCGTCTGAATCCGGGCGGTTTCGTCGTGCAGCGAATCGAGCACGGCGAGAAAGCTCTCGCCTGGGACGCAAAACACGCGTTCGACGCCATGCGTGAGAAGCGCATCGACGACGAGCCGGGCGCCGGTGGTTTGCGTGGAATCGGAAGAAGGGGCAGCGGACGGCGCCATGCGGGGAAATCTCCGTGAATGGTTCGCGGCAAGCGCGAGGACGAGACCCGACAGCTTACGCCGTCCGGGGAAGACTTCACCAGCGGCAAAAATCCCGATGGCGAGGCGGGCGCTGGGCCCGCTTGCAGGTGGCCCCTGCGACGAGCCGCGCCACGGTCCCGAACCGCGCCCATCACCCGAATTACCCCTTTTTCATACCCTTTATCGATAGATGGTCCCCCGGCGACTTTCGCAATAATGGCCTCAATGAAAAACGGCCCGCCGCCCCTCGCGCGGCGGCCGTTCCGCAAGATCAAAGTCGTCAAACCTCATCGGGGGCAAGCTTGAACATTCGTAAATTTGTAGGCGCCACAAGCCGCGACGCACTGCGTCTCGTCCGTGAAGCCTTGGGCCCCGATGCGGTCGTCCTGTCGAACCGGACGCTCGACGACGGTACCGTCGAAATAGTCGGCGTGGCGGACAGCGACCTCGCGAAGATCTCGCCGGCGCCCGAAGAAGGCGCGCCCGCGCGCCTCGCTGTCGCGTCGGCCCCGGCGCCGGCTCAGACCCCGGCCGCACTGGCGGCGAAGGCGGCTGCCAGTGCGGCCAGTCCGTATTCGAGTGGCGATGTGTTTTCCTCGGTTTTCGGCGCGAACCCGGAAGTCGGCGAAGCCAGGCCCGAAGCCGCCGTCGAACCGCAGGCCGCCTTGCCGAAGCGCTCCGCCGGCGTGGAGCAGTCGCCGCGCACGATGGCCGAATCGAACCCGTGGCTGATCGAGCATGCGCGCCGCGTGGCGCAGCAGTCGATGGCGCCCGGCAACCGTCCGCTGACCCCCGCTGCCGCGATCGCGAAGGGCCTCGGCATGCCGGTGACGGTCGCGCCGCAGGAGCCGCGCGAAGGCGCCGACAGCGCGCAGGCGCCGCAAGCCGCGCAGCCGCAGCCGAAGATCGACACGCCCGACTGGGCGCGCGAAGCCGCGCAGATCGCCGCGCGCCGCGCCGCGCAGAAGATCGTGCCCGCCGCCGTCGCCGCAGCCGCGCCGCAGCCCGCGCCATCCCCGTCGCTGCCCGAAGGCGGGTTCGCCGGCTTGCCCGCGAGCGCGGCCGCCGCCGTCACCGAAGCGATCCGCGCGCGCATGGAGCAGGTCGTCAACGACACCGTGATGAACGAGCTGTCGTCGATGCGCGGCATGATGGAAGAGCACTTCGCCGGTCTTCTCTGGGGCGACCGCCAGCGCCGCAGCCCGACCAACGCGGCGCTGACCAAGCGCCTGTTCGCCACCGGCTTCTCGGCGCAGCTCGTGCGCATGGTGGTCGACAACATGCCGGAGATGGAGCATGTCGAAGCCGCGCTCGAATGGGTGCAGCAGGTGCTCGAAACCAACCTGCCGGTGATGGACAGCGAAGAGGCGATGATGGAGCGCGGCGGCGTGTTCGCGCTGATGGGCCCGACGGGCGTCGGCAAGACGACGACCACCGCGAAGCTCGCCGCGCGCTGCGTGATGCGCTTCGGCGCGAGCAAGGTCGCGCTTTTGACCACCGACAGCTACCGGATCGGCGCGCACGAGCAGCTGCGCATCTTCGGCAAGATTCTCGGCGTGTCGGTGCACGCGGTGAAGGACGCCGCGGACCTGCAGCTCGCGCTCTCCGAGCTGCGCAACAAGCACATCGTGCTGATCGACACGATCGGCATGAGCCAGCGCGACCGCATGGTCGCCGACCAGATCGCGATGCTCTGCGGCGCCGGCCACCCGGTGCAGCGCCTGCTGCTCCTGAACGCCACGAGCCACGGCGACACGCTGAACGAAGTCGTGCAGGCCTACCAGAGCACCCCCGACCAGCCGCCGCTCGCGGGCTGCATTCTGACGAAGCTCGACGAGGCCACCAATCTCGGCGGGGTGCTCGACACCGTGATCCGCTACAAGCTGCCGGTGCATTACGTCTCGACCGGCCAGAAGGTGCCGGAGAACCTGTACGTCGCCACGAAGCGCTTCCTGATCAAGAGTGCGTTCTGCATTCCGCGCGACGGATCGCCTTTCGTGCCGCACGACGACGAGGTGCCGGCACTCCTGTCCGCGCTGTCGGCGCGCGCCGCAACGGAACTGCATGGGGTGCATTTTGGATAAGTTCGTGCTCGATCAGGCAGAAGGCCTGAGGCGGCTTCTGACGCGCGCGGGCTCGCGCGTGGTGGCGGTCGCGGGCGGCCCGGCCGGCATCGGCTGCACGTCGGCGGTGGTGAACCTCGCCGCGGCGCTTTCGGCGCAGGGCAAGGACGTCCTCGTGATCGACGAGCGGCACAACGCAGGCTCCGTGAGCAGGCTCGCCGGCGTGAACGACACCGGGGCGCTCGCGTCGGTGATCTCGGGCAAGCGCTTCCTGCAGGACGCCGTCACGCGCACGCCGCTCGGCTTCTCGCTGATCGCCGCGCCCCGCGACGAACGCATCAGCCAGGATGCCGCGCAGTGCCGCGTGCTGCTCGACGGCCCGGCGGACATCGTGCTGATCGACGCCCAGCTGGACCGCCACGGCGCGCTGTCCTCGCTCGCGGAGCAGGCGCACGACTTCCTGATCGTCACGCGGGTCGCCGCGCCGGCGATCACCGAGGCCTACGCCTGCATGAAGCGGCTGCACTACGCGCACGCGATCGGCCAGTTCCGCGTGCTGCTGAACCACGTGCAGAACGACGCGGACGCTTCGGTGGCGTTCGAAAATCTCTCCGGTGTCGCGAGCCGCTACCTCGCGGTCGCGCTCGGGCACGCGGGCCATGTCGCGGAGGACGCGCGGGTCGCGCGGGCACAGGAACTCGCGCGCTCTGCGGTGGAAGCGTTTCCCGCAACGCCCGCCGCGCGCGACTACCGCAGGATCGCCGCCGAGCTGCTGCACTGGCCGATGCGGCCCGCGCACGCTTCGCGCCGCCCGGACGGGCAGGCGAGCAAGCACGCAATGACGAGCGCGACGGGCGGACTGACCGCATCACGCCGCGCCGAGGCACCTGCCGCTCATGCAATGAGCAGCACGGCGTCGATGTGACACAGGAAAGGGGACCATGATGTACAACGCCCAGGGAAAGCTCTCGCAAGCCGACGTGCTCGCGCGCTACGCGCCGCTCGTACGCCGGCTCGGCCTTCAGCTCGTCGCCAAGATGCCGGCGAGCGTCGATCTCGACGACCTGATCCAGGCGGGCATGATCGGCCTGATGGATGCCGCAAACCGCTACAAGGAAGACCAGGGCGCGCAGTTCGAGACCTATGCGAGCCAGCGGATCCGCGGCGCGATGCTCGACGAGCTGCGCGCGAACGACTGGCTGCCGCGCAGCATGCGCAAGACGTCGCGCGAGGTGGAATCGGCGGTGCACAAGGTCGAGCAGAGCCTCGGGCGTTCGGCGAGCGAAACCGAGATCGCCGCGCACATGCAGATGCCGCTCGACGAATACCAGACCATGCTGCAGGACCTGCATGGCAGCCAGCTCATCTATTACGAAGACTTCGACCGCTCCGCCGACGACGAGCCGTTCCTCGACCGCTATTGCGTCGACCGTTCGGACCCGCTGTCGGCGCTGCTCGACGAGAGCCTGCGCTCCGCGCTGATCGAGGCCATCGACAAGCTGCCCGAGCGCGAAAAGCTGCTGATGAGCCTTTACTACGAACGCGGCCTGAACCTGCGCGAAATCGGCGCGGTGATGGAAGTGAGCGAATCGCGGGTGTGCCAGCTGCACAGCCAGGCCGTCGCCCGTCTGCGCGCGAAGCTGCGCGAGCAGGCGTGGTCGGGGGTGGAAGCGTAGGCGCGCTTCAGACCGTCTCGAAGTCCGGGGCGTCGGCGAAGACCGTCTGGCCCTGGCCGAGTGTCTTCGCGCGGTACATCGCGCGGTCGGCGGCGCGCATGAGCGCGGCGATGTCGCTGAAATGCGTCTTCCCGCCGCCCGAAATCAGGCAGGCGCCGATGCTTGCCGATACGCTCACCGGCCGCTCCTGAACCGACGTGATGGCGGACAGCACCGCGTGAATGTTTTCCGCAATGGTGAGCACCGCCGCCCGGTCGGGCACGTGGCGCGCGAGCACGACGAATTCGTCGCCGCCCAGGCGCGCGACCGTGTCGGTCTTGCGCATGCGCTTCGTCAGCGCGGCCGCGAAGGTTTGCAAGAGCACGTCGCCGACCGCGTGGCCGTAGGTGTCGTTCACTTCCTTGAAGCCGTCCAGATCGATCAGCAGGAGCGCGGTCGTGCCGTCGTCGCCTTCCGAGATCGCCGTCAGCGTGCGGCCGACGGTCTGTTCCAGCGCGTAGCGGTTCGAGAGGCCGGTCAGCGGATCGGTGGACGCTTGCCGCGCGAGGTCGCGGTTCGCGTTGCCGAGCCGGTCAACGAGCACGCTCAGGTACACCGACGCGCTCAGCACGCTCAGCCCGATCCCCAGCGCCGCCGGCTGGTTGGCTTCCCACCACGGCTGCCAGTGCGCGAGCGCCGCGATCGCGGCAAGCGCGGTGACGCACGAAATGGCGAGCGTCGCCTTGCCGTACCGGCAGCCCGATCCGATCAGGAACCAGAAGACGACCCACAGGAGCGGCAACGCCGTCGGCCCGCCGATGCCGAGCGCGAGCGCAACCAGCGCCTGGTCCGCGATGGTGGTGACAACGAGCCGCGCGCGTGAAGGCCCAGCCATCGTGATCACGGCGATCAGGCTGACGACGCCGTACGCCACGTAAAGCGCGACGAAAAGGAAGGTTGCTTCGGCATCGTGCGTCGGGTTCAGCCAGGCGAAGACGCCGTAGGCGAAGAGGACGACGGCACCCAGCCAGACGCGCAGGGTCGCCTGCTCCTTCTCGGGATTCCCGCGCGCCGACCACGCGAATGCATACGGTCGACGCACCGGTTCTTGCACCTGCTCCATTCTGGATCCCCTGACTGACGGTCTTTTCTGTCGTGCTCGACGCGTGCGTTCCGGACGAGGCAATATTTTGCATTTTTTTGCGGGCTTACTGTATCGGGGGCGTCGAGAGAGTTTGGGCTTTTTTGCAGGCGGGCGCTCGCGCGGATTGCACCGGGCTTGCGTCACGCTTTCATCGATCCGTTGCCGTGCCGTAAGCTTCGAAGCTGTCCGGTTGAATCCGGGCGGTTCGACCCCGGACGGTGCACACTTGGCCGCCCCCCCGCGAGCGCGCGATGCGAAACGACACTCTGCTTTTCAGTGAATGGATTCCGGTGTGCAACAGCAGCGACGCGCCGCCGGAGCGCGCACATGCCTGCGTGGTCGCGGGCGAGCGGCTCGTCGTGTGGCGCGATGGCGCGGGCGATGCGCACGTCTGGCGGGACCAGTGCCCGCACCGCGGCGCGCAGCTGTCGCTCGGCTCGGTGACGGGTGCAATCATCGTGTGCCCGTACCACGGCTGGGCCTACGACATCGAAGGACAATGCATCCACGTGCCGTCGAATCCGGCGCTGCGGCCGTCGAAGCGCGTGTGCGCGAAGACCTATGTCGCGGAGGAAAAATACGGCGTGGTGTGGGTGTGTCTTGGCGAGCCTGCCCATGTGCTCGATTTCTTCCCGCAGGACGCGATTGCCGGCGCCCGGCGGATCAATCTCGCGCCGCAGACCGTTCGGGCGTCGGCGCCGCGCGTGGTCGAGAACTTTCTCGACATGGCCCATTTCCCGTTCGTGCACGGCGGCATTCTCGGCGAGCGCGAGTTCGCGGACGTGCCCGACTACGAGGTGCGCGAGACCGAAGACGGGCTCGAGGCGCGGCAGTGCCGGTTCTGGCAGCCGGCAGGCATTCCGGGCCAGAAAGGCGCGCAGATCGATTACGTGTACCGCGTGAGGCGGCCGCTGGTCGCGAGTCTCAGCAAGATGGCGTCGGGCGGGCAGGGCGCGCTGCACATCATGCTGGCGGCGTCGCCGGTGAGCGCGACCGAGACGCGTGCGTGGCTCGTGTCGGTTCACGAAGACGAGACGGCTCACACGGACCAGGAACTCTACGACTTCAACATGGAGATCCTGATGCAGGACACGCCGATCGTCGAATCGCAGCATCCGAAGTACCTGCCGCTCGATCCGACGGCGGAACTGCATCAGCGATGCGACCGGATGTCGGTGGCGTATCGCCGATGGCTCGCGGCGATGGGGTTCGGGTATGGGACGTCGCTGGGGGGATAGTGAATTTCGAAGCCGTCTTTTTACGTTAGTGGCCTATCGGTGCATTGCGCGTCCATGGCATGGCTTTCCATTAGATTTCACTAATCCAGTTTATATCCCCCTTCACCGTTGCTTGCAAAGCTCCTACTACATTCGGAGGCACGAGAAATGTGATTTTACAAATTATACAATTTTGAAAAGTTACATTCTCGAATTCAATGCCATTGAATACCTTCAGTTTGGGTGCTTTACGCAACCTGATGAAATCGCAATCGACAAAAGAGCTATTATTGAGATAGGTGTGCCCGGACAGAACTATTAGAGCCGGACCGATGAGTTCGCATTCGATGAATGTTTTTTCCTTCTGAAGTCCGCGGATAGGGCTTTCAAAATCTTTAAACGAAATCCGTGATTTGCGAAAGACAGGTTCAAGCGGATTTACGACTGATGGTGCTGTTTCGAATCTACGGCGTAGACGAATTTCTTGAAGTTGTGAAACTGACGATACCCAGAGCCGAAAACATATAGCGAAAATCAATCCACCAAGAAGCGCACTGAAAATCCAAGCCGCTTTTCCATATCTCGATAACCTCTCAGTCGATTTAGCAGCCCAACCAGCGATCGACGCCGAACCCGAAGCGCCAATCAGCATTGGTGTCCAGTTGACAACTTTTTCGGCGAGCGATAGCCACGTATCACTTTCTTTAATTCTTAATAGCAGCTTGTTCATGAGCGCGCGCTAATGAGCCGGTCATCAGCGGAGCGCGGTGCTCGCGAATTGTGACCGGGACGAAACATTTCACATGAACTCCGCGCACAAAAAAGCCCGCTCATCGTGGCGGGCAAATCTGCGGTGAAGCCTTGTGCTACTTGGTGCGCCCGGCTGGGATCGAACCAGCAACCCCTGCCTTCGGAGGGCAGTACTCTATCCATTGAGCTACGGGCGCTTCGGAGAAGCCATTGCTTGCGAGCTTGTGCGAGCTTGCAAAATCGCGCAACAAGCGTGGAAAAGCATGCATGCAGGGCCAATCGAGTCCGAGAGGATACCCGTTTTCGGGCGATTCGTCCATCGGACGGCCTTGTGCGCGGGCGGCACGCGTCGCTCGCGCGCAAGGCTCCGGCTTCATGCAACCCACACGCAACCCGCACACAACCCACACACAACCCACACACAACCCACACACAACCCACACGCAAAGCACCGTCCGCGATGCCGCGCGATGCGGGTAAACGCGCGCCGCCGCACGCCCGGAGCCGCGCTCCGCCCGTTAAGCGTTCCGTCTATAATCGTCCGTGCCTAAGGAAGTCGTCGTTGCTGTCACGCTGTCGCTGAACCGACTCACATATAAAACGGGAGACGAGACAAGCATGAGTGAAGCACCCCACGGAGCCCCGATCAAGACACCCGGCCAGCTCATCGCAGCGGTCATCGCCGGGTTTGGCATTCCCGTCGTTGTCATACTGCTGCTTGCCATCTACGTGAACAATTCCACGCGCACCGGCGCCGGCACGGACCTGTTCTCGGATTCATCCGTCGCGGCCCGCATCGCGCCGGTGGCGCAAGTCAATATCCGCGACGCCAGCGCGCCGCGCGTCTACAAGTCCGGCGAGGAAGTCTACAAGGCAGTGTGCTCGACCTGTCACGCGGCGGGAACCGCGGGCGCGCCGAAGTTCGGCGACGCGGGCAGCTGGGCGCCGCGCATCAGCGAGGGCTACGACACGCTGCTGCACAACGCGCTCAACGGCAAGGGCGCGATGCCCGCGCGCGGCGGCACGAGCCCCGACGACTACAGCGACTTCGAAATCGCGCGCGCGGTCGTCTATATGGCGAACAACAGCGGCGGCAAGCTGCAGGAACCGGCGCAGCCGGCGCCGGGCGCGGCAGCGGGCGCATCCGCCGCGGCACCCGCGGCCGGTGCCGCCGACAACTCGCAGGCAGCCGCCGCCGTCGCCGCGCTCGCCGCCGTTCCGCAGACGCCCGCCGCGCCGGCGGGCGGCGCGCAGAGCGCGGATGCTTCGCAGGCCGGCAAGGCGCTTTATACGCAGGTGTGCCAGGCGTGCCACGCGGCGGGCGTGCTGAACGCGCCCAAGTTCGGCGACAAGGCCGCCTGGGCCGAGCGCCTCAAGGAGCCGATGGACACGGTGTACGGCTACGCGCTGAAAGGCAAGGGCGCGATGCCGCCGAAGGGCGGCTCGACGGCCCCGGACGCCGACGTGAAGGCGGCCGTCGACTATATGGTGAACGCGTCGAAGTAAGCGGTCTTGCCGCCGTCGACGTAAAAAACCCTGCGGGCGAAGTTCACCCGCAGGGTTTTTTTTCGCCGCGCGAAGGCTCAGGACTTCTGCAGCATCGCCTTGAGCATCGCCATGCGGTCTTTCGGCGTGAGCGGCGCTTCTTCGACGGTCGGCGGCGGCGCGTCGTCGAGCAGCATTTCCGGGATGAACCGGGACGGCTCGCAGACCACCGTCTCCCGCGCGCGCTTCCTCTTCTTGCACCAGTTCAGATGCAGGCTGCGCTGCGCCCGCGTGATCGCGACATACATGAGGCGCCGCTCTTCCTCGATGCGCCCCTCGTCGACCGGACCGTCGTCCGAGCCGCCGCGGTGCGGCATGATCCCTTCCTCGACGCCCACCAGAAACACGTGCGGATACTCCAGCCCCTTCGACGCGTGCACCGTCGAGAGCCGCACGGCGTCGGGGTCTTCGTCCTTGCCTTCGAGCATCGACATCAGCGCGACCGTCTGGATGAGACCGAGCAGGTTCTTGCCTTCGTCGCCGAAACCGTCGGCGTTGTCGTAGCCGGTCTGTTCCGCATCGCCCGACGGCTCGGGCTTCGTGCCCTTGCGCTTGAGCCACTCGCAGAACTCCAGCACGTTCTGCCATTTCGACTGCGCCTGGCGCTCGTCGAAGGCGTCGTAGAGATACGCCTCGTAGTGGATGGCTTCCATCATGTCGTCGAGCACGGTGGTCGCCGGGTCGCGCGCCGCGCGCTCGGCGAGGCGCTGCATCCACTCGCAGAACGTGCGCAGCGGCTCGACCTGCCGCGCCGAGAGCCGCGCCTCGATGCCGCCCATGAACACCGCCTCGAACAGCGACACCTTCGCCGCGCCCGCGAACGAGCCGAGCGCTTCGAGCGTTGTGTTGCCGACCCCGCGCCGCGGCGTGGTGATCGCGCGGATGAACGCGGGGTCGTCGTCGGGGTTCGCGATCAGCCGCAGGTAGGCGACGATGTCCTTGATCTCGGCCCGGTCGAAGAACGACTGGCCGCCCGAGAGCACGTACGGAATGCGCTCGCGGCGCAGCACCTGCTCGAAGATGCGCGCCTGGAAATTGCCGCGATACAGGATGGCGTAATCGCGAAACGCCGCGCGCCGCTCGAACTTGTGCGCGGAGAGGCGGAACACGACCGATTCGGCCTCGTGCTCCTCGTCGTTGCAGCCGGTGACGGTGATCGTGTCGCCCATGCCGTGCTCGGACCAGAGCTTCTTCTCGAAGAGCTTCGGATTGTTCGCGATCACGTTGTTCGCGGCGGTCAGGATGCGCACCGTCGAGCGGTAGTTCTGCTCGAGCTTCACGACGTGCAGCTTCGGGAAATCACGGCTGAGCTGCGCGAGATTTTCGAGCGTCGCGCCGCGCCAGCCGTAGATGGCCTGATCGTCGTCGCCGACCGCCGTGAACGCCGCGCGCGGACCGGCGAGCCGTTTCAGCAGTTCGTACTGGCAGGCGTTGGTGTCCTGATATTCGTCGATCAGCAGATAGCGCAGGCGGTTCTGCCACTTTTCGCGGACCTGCTCGTTTTCGGCGAACAATTGCGCGGGGCGCAGGATCAGGTCGTCGAAATCGAGCGCCTGATAGGCGTGCAGCGTCGCCGCGTAGCTGCGGTAGACGATCGCCGCCTGATGCTCGTCCTCGTTCGCCGCGAGCACCGACGCCTGATCCGGCGACACCATCGCGTTCTTCCAGAGCGAGATGATCGACTGGATCTTGCGGATCAGGCCCTTGTCGGTCGTGCCGAGCTGCTCCTGCACCATGCCGAAGCAGTCGTCGGAGTCCATGATCGAGAACTGCGGCTTCAGGCCGACGTGCGCCGCCTCCTGCCGCATGATCTGCACGCCGAGCGAGTGAAAGGTGCAGATCGTCAGCTGATTGACCGGCACCTTGCGGCCTTCCTTGCCGGGCGTGGTGAGCGTCCTGCCTTCGAGCAGCTTGGCCGTGCGCTCGCGCATTTCCAGTGCGGCCTTGTTCGTGAAGGTGAGCGCGGCGATGTGCTTCGGCTCGAAGCCGCGGCCTTCGATCAGATGCGCGATCTTCTGCGTGATCACGCGCGTCTTGCCGCTGCCGGCGCCGGCGAGCACGAGACAGGGACCATCGAGATAGCGCACCGCTTCGTTTTGCGCGGCGTTGAGACCAGCGGACATCGTGTGTGGACGGTGAGAGACGTGGGGGCGCAAGGCAACGGCGAGCGCCGATGGGCAGCGAAACCGGCTTTTCAGCAGCTTGCACAATTTCGAGAGCGCGATGTTAACACGGATGAATCGGCCGATCGTCCTTGCCCGATATGGCCCTTTGCATGCCGCGGCGAGATTGGCCGCGGCCTCTGCGCGCCGCGCCGTGCCACAATATCGGGATCGATACACGACAGGGTGCCCGCATGAGTTCAGTACTGAAAGTCGGCCTGATGGGTTACGGACTCGCCGGCGCGACGTTTCACGCGCCCGTCATCGAACATTGCGGCCGCGCGACGGTCGCGGCCATCGCGACGAGCCAGGCCGAGCGCGCCACGGCCGACTATCCGGACGCCGCCGTCGTGCCTGATTTCGATGCGCTGATCGCGCGCGACGGCCTCGATTGCATCGTGATCGCGACGCCCAACGACACGCACTTCGAGCTCGCGCACAAGGCGCTGTCGGCGGGCAGGCACGTGGTGGTCGACAAGCCGGTGACGCTTTCCGCCCGCGACGCCCGCACGCTCGCGGATCTCGCCGCCGGGCGCGGCCTCTTGTTCGCGCCCTTTCACAACCGGCGCTGGGACGGCGATTTCATGACCCTGCGCACGCTGATCGAAAGCGGGCGGCTCGGGCGCATCACGCAGTTCGAGTCGCATTTCGACCGTTTCCGTCCGAAGGTGCCGCAGCGCTGGCGCGAGGAAGCGTCGCGCGGGGGCGGCCTGCTGTTCGACCTCGGGCCGCATCTGATCGACCAGGCGCTCGCGCTTTTCGGCGCGCCGCGCACGGTGGCCGCGACCGTGAAGCAGCATCGCGACCACGCGCACGCGCCCGATTACGTGCATCTGCAACTCGGCTACGCGGACAAGGAAGTGATCCTCCACGCCACCGCGCTCGCCGCGCTCGAGCCGCCGCGCTTTTCCGTGCACGGCACGCGCGGCAGCTATACGAAGAACGGGCTCGACGTGCAGGAAGATCAGCTGAAAGCGGGCCTGCGTCCCGGCGATGCGGAATTCGGCAAGAATCCGCCCGGTTTGCTGCGCGAAGTGGACGGCGATCACGATCTGCGGCACGAGTTCGCCACCCGGGACGGCGCCTACGCCGACTACTACCGCTCGCTCGCGGCGTCGATTCTGGACGGCAAGCCCTTTCCGGTCTCGCCGCAGGACGCCGTCGATGTGATGACCGTGATCGAACTCGCTATCCAGAGCGATGCCGAGGGGCGGCGCGTGGAATTCAGGCCGCTCGCCTGATCCCGGCGCGCGCCGGTTTGCCGTCCGTCTGCGCGGCGAACCGGCGCTGTCCGCCCGCTCGCGCTTTCTGGCGACGCTTTCGGTGCCCGGCAAACGTTGTTCGCCACCCCGCGCGCAGGCGCTATCACAGCGCGCTTCCGGCCGCCCTCGGCCGATTCCCAAATAGGTTTGACAAGGCCAATTCGGTCGCGTAAATTCGGCCGCACGCGTCGGGAGAGCGCGTGGCCGCTGTTTATTCGCGTGCCGCGCCGCCGAAGGGGCACACCCGCAAACTCTCAGGCAAAAGGACCGGCCGCGTCGAGGAAAGGGCTTGTATTGGAGCACTTTCTTCGCACTCTGGAGAGCGGCAGCGGCTTGCGTTTCACGCCAGCCAGTTGCCCACCGAAGGGGCGCGCGGGGACCGCATTCCGGGTCCGCGCAATCTCTCAGGTACCGAGGACAGAGGGGTCATGCATCGATCCGCCACGCGGTTTGAGCTTTGCATGCTGCATCGACCGATCGCAGCCTGAAAAGCCGAAACCGCTGGCGATGTCGCCGCATGGCCTTTTTTGTTTTTGCGAACCGAGGCCCCGATGACCGAACTTCAACACACGCCCCTTCACGCCGCCCACCTCGCGCTCAACGCCCGCATGGTGGACTTCGGCGGCTGGGACATGCCCGTCAACTACGGTTCGCAAATCGACGAACACCATGCCGTGCGCACCGACGCCGGCATGTTCGACGTGTCGCACATGCGCGTCGTCGATTTCAACGGCGACGCCGTGCGCGACTTCTTCAAGCTCGCCATTGCCAACAACGTCGACAAGCTCACCGTGCCGGGCAAGGCGCTGTACTCGTGCCTGCTGAACAGCAACGGCGGCGTGATCGACGACCTGATCGTCTACTACTTTGCCGAAGATCACTTTCGCGTGGTCGTGAACGCGAGCACGGCCGAGAAGGACATCGAATGGTTCGGCCAGTTGAATGCCGAAGGCGAGTTCGGCCTTTCGATCACGCCGCGCCGTGATCTGGCGATCGTCGCCGTGCAGGGTCCGAATGCGCGCGAAAAGACCTGGCAAGTGCTTCCGGACACGCGCGCCGCCACCGAATCGATCAAGCCGTTCAACGCCGTGCGGTTCCCGTCGACGCCGTTCGGCGAACTGATGCTCGCCCGCACCGGGTACACGGGGGAAGACGGCTTCGAGATCGTCGTGCCCGCCACGCACGTCGAAGCCCTGTGGAACGCGCTGAAGGCGCAGGGCGTGAAGCCGGCCGGGCTCGGCGCGCGCGACACGCTGCGCCTCGAAGCCGGCATGAACCTGTACGGCCAGGACATGGACGAGCACGTTTCGCCGCTCGACGCGGGCCTCGCGTGGACCGTCGACCTGAAAACGTCGCGCGATTTCGTCGGCCGTTCGGCGCTGGAGGCGCACGGCTCGAAGGCGAATTTCGTCGGCCTGATCCTCAGGAAGGAAGACGGCCGCGCGGGCGGCGTGCTGCGCGCCCATCAGAAAGTCGTCACGCCTCTCGGCGACGGCGAGATCACGAGCGGCACATTCTCGCCCACCATGCAGGAATCGATCGCATTCGCGCGGGTGCCGGCGGGAGTCAATCCGGGCGATACCGTGCACGTCGTCATTCGTGACAAGCAACTTCCCGCAAGCGTGGTAAAACTGCCGTTCGTGCGCAATGGCAAGGTGCTCGCGAGCCTGTAACGAGGCTCCGGCACGCGCGCGCACGCCCTCGATTTCACGCCCTCACGAACCACGCAAAGGAGCATCCAATGAGCATCCCGGCCGAACTGAAATACACCGAATCGCACGAATGGGTCCGCACTGAAGCCGACGGCACGCTGACCATCGGCATTACCGATCACGCGCAGGAAGCGCTCGGCGACATCGTCTTCATCGAGCTGCCGGCAGCGGGCAAGACCGTCGCGGCGGGCGATGCGATCGCGGTGATCGAATCGGTGAAGGCCGCATCCGACATCTATGCACCGGTTTCGGGCGAAATCGTCGCGGCCAACGATGCACTCGCGGCCACCCCGGACCAGGTCAATGGCGCGCCGTACGACAGCTGGCTCTTCAAGATAAAGCCGGCCGGCGACGGCAGTCTCGACAAGCTGCTCGACGCCGAAGGCTACGGCAAATCGATCGGCGAATAAATTTCTAATCGACGGTGCGGCTTTTCGCCGGCGTCGCGAAACGCGGCGAATTCCGCACCCGCAGGAACTCTCATGAAGCTCGAACACCCGGATCGCCTGATGAACCGCTCATCCCTGTCACTCGCCGCGCTCGAATGCCATGACGCATTCGCCGAACGGCACATCGGCCCGGACTCGGCCGACCAGCGCGCGATGCTCGACGCGCTCGGTTTCGCCACGCGTGCGGCGTTCATCGACGCGGTGATTCCGGAATCGATCCGCCGCAAGGAAACGCTGCCGCTCGGCGCTGCGCTGGGTCCCTTCGCGCAGCCGAAGAGCGAGGCCGAAGCGCTCGCGTCGCTCAGGAAGCTCGCGGACCAGAACCTGGTGTTTCGAACGTATATCGGGCAGGGCTACTACGGCACGCACACGCCGGCCGTAATCCTGCGCAACGTGCTGGAAAATCCGGCGTGGTACACGGCCTACACGCCGTACCAGCCGGAGATCTCGCAAGGGCGCCTCGAAGCGCTGCTGAACTTCCAGCAGATGGTGATCGACCTGACGGGACTCGCGATCTCGAATGCCTCGCTGCTCGACGAAGCCACCGCCGCCGCCGAAGCCATGACGCTCCTGCAGCGCGTGGGCAAGCCGAAGTCGAACGTGTTCTACGTCGCCGACGACGTGCTGCCGCAAACCATCGAAGTCGTGCAGACACGGGCGAAGCCGGTCGGCGTGGAGGTGAAGGTCGGCCCGGCCGCGGACGCCGCGTCGGCCAACGCGTTCGGCGTGCTGCTGCAATATCCGGGCGCGAACGGCGACGTGCGCGACTACCGCGCGCTGACCGAAGCGATTCACGCGGCGGGCGGCCACGTGGTCGTCGCCGCCGACCTGCTCGCGCTCACGCTGCTCACGCCGCCGGGAGAGTGGGGCGCGGATGTCGCGATCGGCAATACGCAGCGCTTCGGCGTGCCGGTTGGTTTCGGCGGCCCGCACGCGGCGTACATGGCCGTGCGTGACGAATTCAAGCGCCAGATGCCGGGACGCCTGGTCGGCGTGACCGTCGACGCGCAGGGCAAGCACGCGCTGCGTCTCGCGCTGCAGACGCGTGAACAGCATATCCGTCGCGAGAAGGCGACGTCGAACGTCTGCACGGCGCAGGCGCTGCTCGCGATCATGGCGAGCATGTATGCGGTCTACCACGGCCCGAAGGGCCTCGCGACGATCGCGCTGCGCGTGAACCGCTTCGCGTCGATTTTCGCGGCTGGCGTGCAACTGTTCGGCTACCGGCTCGCGAACGAGACATTCTTCGATACCGTCACGATCGAGAGCGGCGCGAACACGACGGCGCTGCATCAGGCGGCGTCCGCCGCGCACATCAACCTGCGTCATGTGGATGCAGGCCGGGTCGGCGTGTCGGTGGATGAAACCACCACGCGCGACGACCTCATGAAGCTCTTCGCGCTGTTCGCGGAAGTGGCGGGCAAGACCCAGACCTTCGACATCGACGCGCTCGATGCGGCCGTCAAGGACTCGCTCCCCGCCGGACTGCACCGCACGAGCGAATTCCTGACGCATCCGGTGTTCAACCGCCACCATTCCGAGCACGAAATGCTGCGCTATCTGCGCAGCCTCGCCGACAAGGACCTGGCGCTCGACCGCACGATGATCCCGCTCGGCTCGTGCACGATGAAGCTGAACGCGACCTCCGAGATGCTGCCGGTCACGTGGCCCGAGTTCGCGCAGATCCATCCGTTCGCGCCGGCCGAGCAGACCGTCGGCTACCGGACGATGATCGATCAGCTCGAGCAGATGCTCGTCGCGTGCACGGGCTACGCGGCGGTGTCGCTCCAGCCGAACGCCGGTTCGCAGGGCGAGTACGCGGGCCTGCTCATCATCCACGCGTATCACGCTTCGCGCGGCGAAGGGCACCGCAGCGTGTGCCTGATTCCGGCGTCCGCGCACGGTACGAACCCGGCGTCGGCGCAGATGGCGGGCATGCAGGTCGTCGTCGTGGCGTGCGATGCGAACGGCAACGTCGATATCGAGGACCTGAAGGCGAAGGCGGAGAAGCATTCGGCGAATCTCGCGGCGATCATGATCACGTATCCGTCGACGCACGGCGTGTTCGAGCGCAACGTCCGCGAAATCTGCGACATCGTCCATAACCACGGCGGCCAGGTCTACGTGGACGGCGCGAACATGAACGCGATGGTCGGCCTGACCGCGCCCGGCCAGTTCGGCGGCGACGTCTCGCACCTGAACCTGCACAAGACATTCTGCATTCCGCACGGCGGCGGCGGACCGGGCGTCGGTCCGGTGGCGGTCGGCGCGCATCTCGCGAAGTTCCTGCCGAACCAGCATTCCACTGGCTATCAGCGCGATGAAAGCGGTATCGGCGCGGTTTCGTCGGCGCCTTACGGGTCGGCTGCGATCCTGCCGATCTCGTGGATGTACATCGCGATGATGGGCGCGAACGGGCTCACCGCCGCAACCGAAAGCGCGATCCTCGCGGCGAACTATGTGGCGAAGCGCCTCGCGCCGCACTATCCGGTGCTCTACAGCGGCGCGGGCGGGCTGGTCGCGCACGAGTGCATTCTCGACGTGCGGCCGATCAAGGAATCGAGCGGCATTTCGGTGGAGGACGTCGCCAAGCGCCTGATCGACTTCGGCTTCCACGCGCCGACCATGAGCTTCCCGGTGCCGGGCACGCTGATGGTCGAGCCGACCGAATCGGAGTCGAAGGAGGAACTCGACCGCTTCATCGACGCCATGATCGAGATTCGCGAAGAAATCCGCGCCGTGGAAGAAGGGCGCGCCGATCGCGAAGACAATCCGCTGAAGAACGCGCCGCATACCGCCGCCGTCGTCGTCGCGGACGAATGGAGCCACAAGTACACGCGCGAGGAGGCGGCGTATCCGTTGAAGTCGCTCGTCGCGCGCAAGTACTGGCCGCCCGTCGGCCGCGCGGACAACGCGTACGGCGACCGCAACCTGATGTGCTCGTGCGTGCCGGTGTCGGAATATGACGAATGAGCAGCGCTCGCTGGCGACGCATTGGCCACTGACTGGCAACTGAGCGACGGCTGACCGTTGCCGCTTCACGAACCGCCCGGCGGCATCGGGCGGTTTTGCTGCACCTGCCCAAGACCGGCTAACATCTCACCCCGAACCAAAGCCAATCTAGGAGTTTCATATGGCGCTGAAGGTGCGAGTGGTGAATGAAGCGGGACGTCGATGGCGGATGCAGGCGACGCTGGCCGCGCTCGCCGCAGCCGCGCTCGCGTCGCCGGGCGTGCAGGCCGCGATGAATTTCTGCGCCGCGCCCGCGATGCAGACGAGCGAGCGCACCAACGCCGACCCCGGCGTGAAGGCACTGGTGAAAATGGTGCAGTCGCACGTCAACGATCAGCCGAAACCCGTTGCGAGACTGCACACCGAAGGCACGCTGCCGCACGAGGGCATCTACGACGAGAGCATCGAGGCCGAGAAGGACCTGAGCCTGATGCGCGATGCCGCGCTCGCGTGGCGCGCGACGGGCGACGAGCGCTATCTGCGGCTCGTCGACCGTTTCCTCCTCGCGTGGGTCACGACCTATCAGCCGAGCTTCAATCCGATCGACGAAACGAATTTCGAGTCGCTGATTCTCGCGTACGACCTCACCGCGAGCGCGCTGCCTGTCAGGACGCGCAATCCGGCGAACGCGTTCATCACGAAAATGGTGACCGGCTATGTCGAGGATATCGACAAGCAGAAGCGGCCGCTCACCGGCACGTACAGGAACAACTGGCAGAGCCACCGGATCAAGCTGATTTCGATGGGCGCGTTCACCATCGACGACCGCAAGCTCATCAACGCGGCGCAGCGTCTTTTCGTGGAGCACGTGGGCGACAACATCGCACCGGACGGCTCGACCGTCGATTTCGCCGAACGCGACGCGCTGCGCTACGTCACCTACGATCTCCAGCCGCTTGTCACGGCGGCGCTGGCGGCGCGCCGCCACAACCGCAACTGGCTCGCGGAACGCGCCTCGTCCGGCGCGCGCCTGGCCGATGCGCTCAACTGGCTCACGCCGTACGCCATGGGCACGAAAACGCACGAGGAATTCGTGCATTCGTCGGTTCCGTTCGACGCCAAACGCCGCGAAGCCGGCTTGCCGGGGTATTCTGGAGAGTGGGACCCGAAGAACGCGGCTGAACTGTTTCATCTCGCGGCGCGCCTCGACGGCCGCTATGCGCCCGTGGCGCTGCGGCTCGCACCGACGCCGCCAGCCTGGCTCGCGGTGTGCCTGCCGCTGCCGGCGCGCTAACCCATCGGAATTCAGCAGGAGCAGTACTCATGGCAGTCAGCGTCTTCGATCTTTTCAAAGTCGGCATCGGTCCGTCCAGCTCGCATACGGTCGGCCCGATGCGCGCCGCGCTGATGTTCGTGCAGGGGCTCGAACGCGACGGGCTGCTCGACGCGGTCGCGTCGGTGAAATGCGATCTGTACGGCTCGCTCGGCGCCACCGGCAAGGGGCACGGGACGGATCGCGGCGTGATGCTCGGCCTGATGGGCGATGCCCCCGATACCGTCGACGCCCAGACGATCAGCCCGCGACTCGACGCCGTGCGCACGTCGAAGAAGCTGGCGCTGCTCGGCCGGCACGAGATTCCGTTCGTGCAGAAGGAGCATGTGCTTTTCTACCGCCAGGCGCTGGCGGAGCATCCGAACGGGATGAAACTGCACGCCTTCGACGCGCGGGGCGAACTGCTGCGCGAATCGACGTACTTGTCGGTCGGCGGCGGGTTCGTGGTGACGGCGGGCGCGGCGAACACGGCGGTGCTGACCGCGCACGAGCATCTGCCGCATCCGTTCCAGACCGGCGACGAACTGCTCAGGATGTGCAGCGAGTCGGGCAAGTCGATCGCGCAGCTGATGTGGGACAACGAGCGCGTCTGGCGCAGCGAAGAGGAGATCCGCTCCGGGTTGCTGCGCATCTGGGACGTGATGCAGGCATGCGTCGCGCGTGGCTGCGGCATCGACAACCCGGAAGCCGACGGCAGCCTGCCCGGGCCGTTCCAGGTCAAGCGGCGCGCGCCGCAGCTGTACCGGGCGCTGGTCGGCAAGCCCGAGCAGGCGCTGCGCGACCCGCTTTCGATGATCGACTGGATCAATCTCTACGCGATCGCGGTCAACGAGGAAAACGCGGTCGGCGGGCGCGTCGTCACGGCGCCGACCAACGGCGCGGCCGGGATCATTCCCGCCGTGCTGCATTACTACGACCGGTTCATGCCGGGGTCGAACGCGCAGGGCGTGGTCGATTTTCTGCTGACGGCCGCGGCGATCGGCATTCTCTACAAGATGAACGCATCGATTTCCGGCGCCGAAGTGGGATGCCAGGGCGAAGTGGGCGTCGCGTGCTCGATGGCGGCCGGCGCGCTCGCCGCCGTGATGGGCGGCACGCCGACGCAGGTCGAAAATGCCGCGGAAATCGGGATGGAGCATAACCTCGGGCTGACCTGCGATCCGGTCGGCGGGATGGTCCAGATTCCGTGCATCGAACGCAACGCGATGGGGGCCGTGAAGGCCGTCAATGCCGCGCGCATGGCGATGCGCGGCGACGGCTCGCACTATGTGTCGCTCGATTCGGTCATCAAGACCATGCGGGAGACCGGCGCCGATATGAAGACCAAGTACAAGGAGACTTCGCGCGGCGGGCTGGCGGTGAATATCGTCGAGTGCTAGGTTTTTTTGGCCTGGCTTGCCGGGCCGTGGCGCTGTTCGGCTGAGTTGCGGTTCCGGTTGGCTTGCTTTGTTATCGGACTGTTTGCTTTGCCCCCCGCTCGCGGGGCGGATGCTGGGGCCTAGGGTTCGCTGCTTACTGTTTGCTGAACCGTCTGATGCGCCTGCGCTTTCATGAAACTTGTTCAGTCTTTGGTCTATTAGCTCGCCCCTGT
>NZ_JFHC01000048.1 GCF_000698595.1 Caballeronia glathei
CCCTGGGATCACCGGGCGCTTACGATGCCGAATGCGGCATCGCCCTTTTCTTTGTCCCGGCGAGGTTCGGCGAGGAGCCTACTTCGACGCCCGCAGAATCCTCGCGGCATCCAGCGCGAAATACGTCAGCACGCCGTCCGCGCCCGCGCGCTTGAACGCGAGCAACGACTCCATCATCGCCTTGTCGTGATCGAGCCAGCCGTTTTGCGTGGCGGCCTTGATCATCGCGTACTCGCCGCTCACCTGATACGCGTAGGTGGGGAAGCGGAACTCCTCCTTCACGCGATACAGGATATCGAGATAGGGCATGCCAGGCTTCACCATCACCATGTCGGCGCCTTCCTCGATGTCCATGCGCACTTCGCGCAGAGCCTCATCGGAGTTCGACGGGTCCATCTGATAAGTCATCTTGTTGCCCTTGCCGAGATTCGCCGCCGAGCCGACCGCGTCGCGGAACGGCCCGTAGAACGCCGACGCGAATTTGGCCGCATACGCCATGATGCGCGTGTGAATGTGGCCGTCGCTTTCCAGCATCTCGCGGATCGCCCCGATTCGCCCGTCCATCATGTCCGACGGCGCGACGATATCCACCCCCGCTTCCGCCTGCGTACGCGCCTGCTCGACGAGGATCTCGCTCGTTTCGTCGTTGATCACGTAGCCTTCCTCGTCGAGCACGCCGTCCTGGCCGTGGCTCGTGTACGGGTCGAGGGCGACGTCCGTGAGCACGCCGAGTTCGGGGAAATGCTTTTTCAGCTCGCGCACCGCGCGCGGGACGAGGCCTTCGGAATTGGTCGCCTCGCGGCCATCGGGCGTCTTCAGCGAAGGCTCGATGGCGGGAAAGAGCGACAGCACCGGCACGCCTGACTCGAGGCATTGCTCCGCGACCTTCATCAGCAAATCGACGGACGTGCGTTCCACTCCCGGCATCGACGGCACGGCCTGCCGCACGTTCGTCCCTTCGACGATAAATACGGGATAGATCAGGTCGTCCGTGGTGAGAATGTTTTCGCGCATCAGGCGGCGCGAGAAGTCGTCACGGCGCATGCGGCGCGGACGATGATGCGGATAGAAACTCATGGCTTTATCGACGTGAAGTGACCGGGGTGACGAGGGCGGCGGTCCGAAGCGCCGAGGCGCTCGATGCTTGCCGGCGGGGCCGCCCGGACCCGTCCAGAAACTTTTCGAGACAATGGTATATCATACCGATCGAGCAACGCGCTTGCGCTGCGCTCCCCGCTTCTCCTCCCTGAGCGGGTGCCTGTCGTTATTCGATTAGGCTGTTTGACCCGCCGTCATGCGGCGGGTTTTTTTATGGACCGATGCTTTTGCTTGACCCGACGGCGTCGAACAGGTCACTGCGCTGTGTCTTGAGATTCGTTCTCGCCCGCCGCTTCGGGGATGAGCCAGCTTTCGATGAGTTCGTGCGCTTCCTCGATACCCGTGCGCTTGAGCGCCGAAAAGAGTTGCACGGTCAGTTCCCCGCGATATCCCGCCGCCTTGTACTCCGCGAACGATTTCTTCGTCGCGCGCAGGGCGTTGGTCATCTCCTGTCGCGTCAATTTGTCGCATTTGGTGAGCAGCGCGTGAATCGGCTTACCGGTGGGCGCGAACCAGTCGATCATGATCTGATCCAGTTCCGTCAGCGGCCGGCGCGAATCCATCATCAGGATCATGCCGCACAGCTGCGCGCGGCTTTGCAGGTACGTGGAGAGCAACTGCTGCCAGTGCGCCTTCGCGGCGCCCGGCACTTCGGCGTAGCCGTAGCCCGGCAGGTCGACGAGGTGTGCGACGGGCTCATCGGCCGGACCGACGGAAAAGTAATTGATATGCTGCGTGCGTCCTGGCGTCTTGCTCGCGAAAGCCAGCCGTTTCTGATTGCACAGGATGTTGATTGCCGTCGATTTGCCCGCATTCGAACGCCCGGCGAACGCGATTTCCGGTTGCGGCGTGGGAGGCAGATCGCGCAAATGATTGACGGTCGTGAAGAATCGGGCTTGGTGGAGCAGGAATGACATTGGCGGGCCGATAAGAAAAAGCGGTGAAAACCCAAGCCTTGAGAACCCGGTAAATACTGGGCATGCCCCGACTGGCGTCTTTGCGATTAGCGAGTTATTGTACAATACGGCGGTTTACTGAAGACCAGCACGGGCGCGCAAGACCCAAGCCAGATAAGGAGCGAGACGGGATTTCGGGCTTTTTTTTGAGCCCTTCGTTCGGGTATCTTGTGGCGATCCGTGGAAGAACCGGGGTGGAAGAACCGGGTGGCAGAAACAGTCGCCGTCGTTTTTTGCAGAACCTCACATTCTCACAAGACGAAAAACAGGGTACGCGAATGAACCGACTGTACAAGTCTCTGATGGTGCTTCAAGCAGCAGCAACGTTCGGTGGATTGGCAGGGTCAGGACAAGCGGCCGAGTCCGCACAGCCGGCAAAGCCGGATCTGAATCGGGGGCAGGCAATCGCAACCCAGGTGTGTGCCGCGTGTCATGCGGCGGATGGCAACAGCGCTGGCGCGGCATTTCCGAAGCTCGCGGGGCAGCATGCGGAATACCTCGTCAAGCAGTTGAAGGATTACAAGACCCAGCCGGGCGCGAAGGCGCCGGCGCGCAACAACCCGATCATGGCCGGCATCGCGGGGGCGCTGTCGGATCAGGACATGATCAACGTCTCGGCGTACTTCGCGGCGCAAAAAACCAAGCCCGGTTACGCCCGCGACAAGGCCACCGTTGCACTGGGCCAGAAGATTTATCGTGGCGGCATCTCGGACAAGGGCTTGCCGGCGTGCGCGTCGTGTCACGGCGCAACGGGGCTGGGCATGCCGGTGCAGTATCCGCGTCTGTCGTTTCAGTGGAGCGACTACACGGCCGCGCAGCTGACCGCGTTCGCGCAGGGCACGCGCAACAACAGCGAGCCGATGCATACCATCTCGCTGCGTATGAGCGACGCGGAGATCAAGGCGGTTTCCGATTACATCGCAGGTCTGCATTGAGCAGCGTCCAGCGATTGGCCGGGTAGCCTCAAGCGTCGAAGAGCAACATCCGTTACCCTGCAGTCGCCCGTATTACGAAGCCGGTCCGGCGAGACCGGCACGAAAACAAGAAAAGGGTGGGACGCCGGTCGATGACCGCCAGCGTCTCCACCCTTTTTTGCTGTCCAGTCGGAGTTTGAATGAGCGTTAGCACCTCGGGATTGCAGTCGAAGTCGAGCAGTCGGACCATCAGGCACATCATCGAGCTCGTGAGTTCGATGCGCTTCGCCATCGCGCTGCTCGTTATTCTCGCCATCGCGAGCATCATCGGCACGGTCCTCACGCAGGAAGATCCGTATCCCAACTACGTCAATCAGTTCGGTCCCTTCTGGGCCGACATCTTTCGCGGGCTGAGCCTCTACAGCGTGTACAGCGCGTGGTGGTTCATGCTGATCCTGATCTTTCTGGTGATCTCCGTGTCGCTGTGCGTCATTCGCAACGGCCCGAAAATGATCGCCGACATGAAAAGCTGGAAGGACCGCGTGCGCGAAGGCAGCCTGCGCGCGTTTCACCACAAGGGCGAGTTCGAGGTCGCCACGAGCCGCGCCGATACGGCCGCCGCGCTCGAGCGCCTCGCGGCGAAGCTCGGCTACAAGTACGTCACGCGCGAAACCGACAGCGGCGCCACGCTGATCGCCGCCAAGCGCGGCGCACTGACCAAGCTCGGCTACATCTCGGCGCACCTCGCGATCGTCGTGATCTGTCTCGGCGGGCTGCTCGACAGCAACCTGCCGATCAAGCTGCAAATGTGGCTCTTCAACAAGACGCCGATCGCCACGAACGCCGTCATCAACGATATCCCGCCCGAACATCGGCTATCGTCGTCGAACCTGACGTTTCGCGGCTACGCGTGGGTGCCCGAAGGCCAGCACGTCGGCACGGCGATCCTGAACCAGCAGGACGGCTCGCTCATCCAGGACCTGCCGTTTTCCATCCAGCTCGACAAGTTCATCGTCGATTACTACTCAACGGGCATGCCGAAGCTGTTCGCGAGCGACATCGTCGTGATCGATCACGAGACCGGCAAGCGCATTCCGGCGCGCATCGAGGTGAACAAGCCGTTCACCTATGACGGCATCTCGATCTACCAGTCGAGCTTCCAGGACGGCGGCTCGAAGCTCGAAATGACCGCATGGCCGATGTCCGGCGGCAGTGCGAAGACGGTGCCGTTCGGCGGCGCGATCGGTGGCACCGCGCCGATCGACGCGCGGATCGCGGGCACCAAGGGCGAAACCGTCGAATTCACCGATTTCCGGGCGATCAACGTCGAGAACATCACCGACGGCCGTGGCGCGATCGATGCACGCGGCGTCGGCCAGACCCAGACGCTCAAGCAGGCATTCGACGAGCGGCTCGGCTCGGGCGCGAAGACGTCGAAGCCGACCGACCTGCGCAACGTCGGGCCGTCGGTGCAATACAAGGTGCGCGGCACGGATGGCCAGGCGCGCGAGTACAACAACTACATGCTGCCGCTCGACGTATCCGGCCAGCGGATGTTCCTCGCCGGCATGCGAGTGAGTCCGAATGACCCGTTCCGCTATCTGCGCATCCCCGCCGACGAGCAGGATTCGGTCAGGCAATGGATGAACCTGCGCGCCGCACTGGAAACGCCGTCGATGCGCGCCGAAGCCGCGCACCGCTTCGCGCAGCGCTCGGTGCCGCAGGCGAACGCCGAATTGCAGAAGCATCTGGAAGAAAGCGCCGTGCGCGTGCTCAACCTGTTCGCGGGCGCCGACGAATCCGGCGCGGCGCCGCAGAATCCTCAGACTATTGGCGGCTTCCAGGCGGTGGCGGGATTCATCGACCGGTCGGTGCCGAAGGGTGAGCAGGAAAAGGCCGCGGGCCTCCTGCTGCGCATGCTCGAAGGCGCGACCTGGGACCTCTGGCAGGTGTCCCGCGCGCAGAACGGCCTGCCGGAAGCCAAGGTAGACGAGAAGAACACGGCGTTCGTGCAATCGTCGATCAACGCGCTTTCGGACAGCTTTCTGTACGGATCTCCGGTCTTCCTGCAACTTGACTCGTTCAAGCAGATCCAGGCGTCGGTGTTCCAGCTTACGCGGGCGCCGGGCAAAAAACTGGTGTATCTTGGCAGCCTCCTGCTCGTGCTCGGCATTTTCGCGATGTTCTACGTTCGCGAACGGCGGCTCTGGTTCTGGCTCAAAGATGAAGGGCAGGGTGGCGCGACGGTGCTGATGGCGATGTCGACGGCGCGCAGAACGTTCGATTACGAAAAAGAGTTCGAAAAAACACGCGACACCGTCGCCGCCACGCTCAAAGGCAGGCCGGTGGTTCAGGCCCCCTTGTCCGGCCCGACAGCGCAAGACACGTCCCCCGGTTCGCAGGATTCAACTCGGTAAGATCATGGACCTCACACAAGCTTCTTCCCGTTCGACGGCGGCCGCGAGACGCCCCGTTCAAGACGCGGCCGACCCCGCGCTGTTCGACGACCGTCCGTTTCTCAGGAGACTCGGCGCATTCGACTGGCTGTTCGCGCTGGCGATGGTGGCGGGCGCGGGTTTCGCGCTCTTTCGCTACCACCCGTTCATGGATTACTACGACAAGGCCGTGCTGATCTGCGCCGTGCCGACGTTCGTCGTGCTCGGGTGGCGCTGGAAACCGGTGCGCCTGTTGATCGCGCTGATCGCGCTGCTCGCGCTTTCGTCGATACAGCTCTATCACGCCGACCTCGCCCGCGCCGACACCAACTTCTTCCTGAAGTATTTCCTGTCGAGCCAGTCCGCGATTCTGTGGATGAGCGCGCTCTTCGTGCTCGCCACGCTGTTCTACTGGATCGGCCTCCTCTCGCGCTCGCAGACGGGCGGCGCGATCGGTTCGCGCATGACGTGGGTCGCGGTGCTGATGGGTTTCACCGGGCTGATGGTGCGCTGGTACGAGTCGTACCTGATCGGCACCGATGTCGGGCATATCCCCATCTCGAACCTGTATGAAGTATTCGTGCTGTTCTGCCTGATCACGTCGCTGTTCTATCTGTACTACGAGCAGCACTACGGCACCCGTGCGCTGGGCGCGTTCGTGCTGCTCGTGATCAGCGCGGCGGTCGGCTTCCTGATGTGGTATTCGATCGCCCGCGACGCCCAGCAGATCCAGCCGCTCGTGCCCGCACTGCAAAGCTGGTGGATGAAGATCCACGTGCCGGCGAACTTCATCGGCTACGGCAGTTTCGCGCTGTCGGCGATGGTGTCCGTCGCGTATCTCGCGAAGCAGCGCGGCGTGCTCGCCGACCGCCTGCCGTCGCTCGAGGTGCTCGACGACGTCATGTACAAGTCGATCGCGGTCGGCTTCGCGTTCTTCACCATCGCGACGATTCTCGGCGCTCTGTGGGCCGCCGAAGCCTGGGGCGGCTACTGGAGCTGGGACCCGAAGGAAACCTGGGCGCTGATCGTCTGGCTGAACTACGCGGCCTGGCTGCACATGCGTCTGATGAAAGGCTTGCGCGGCGCCGCTGCCGCGTGGTGGGCACTGACCGGCCTGCTGGTCACCACGTTCGCGTTCCTCGGCGTCAACATGTTCCTCTCCGGACTGCACAGCTACGGCAAACTGTAATTTCGCGGGTTGCCCAGCGACTAAGAACCGTCATGCAGATTTTGCTGACGGTTTTTTTTCGTCGCGCGCAGGAATACCTGCATCCAAAATCGTGTTTGACAACTATATAACCTAAGGAGGTGCGCCTGATTTTCCCGGGCGCGCCGGTGCAATCGGTCAGGAGCAGCAAATGTGGATCAAACGAAACGGCCATCTTTCCGGCGACGATATCGCGCGTAGCGAAATCACGCCCCGCGAGGTGTTCGAGAACCGCCGCCGCGTGTTGCGGGCCTTGGGCGCCGCAGCTGCGACCGGTCTCGTCGGCGTGAACGGCGAGGCGCTCGCGACGATGACCTCGCCCGACGCGAAGGGCCAGAAGCTGGCGGCGAAGACGAATCCGAAGTACGTCGTGACCGACAAGGTCACGTCATTCAAGGACATCACGACGTACAACAACTACTACGAGTTCGGCACCGACAAGAGCGATCCGGCCCAGAACGCGCACTCGCTGCGCCCGAGGCCGTGGAAGCTTTCGGTTGAGGGCGCGATCAAGAATCCGAAGGTGTACGACATCGACGAGCTCCTGAAAATCGCACCGCTCGAGGAACGCGTCTACCGGCTGCGTTGCGTGGAAGGGTGGTCGATGGTGATTCCGTGGGTCGGCGTGTCGCTCTCCGAGCTCATCAAGCGCGCCGAGCCGACCGGCAACGCGAAATACGTGCAGTTCATCACGCTCGCCGATCCGTCGCAGATGCCGGGCCTGTCGACGCCGATCCTCGAATGGCCCTATTCCGAAGGTCTCCGGATGGACGAGGCGATGCACCCGCTCACGCTGCTCACGGTCGGCCTGTACGGGGAAGTGCTGCCGAATCAGAACGGCGCGCCGGTGCGCATCATCGTGCCGTGGAAATACGGCTTCAAGAGCGCGAAGTCGCTGGTGAAGATCCGCTTCGTCGAAAAAGAGCCGCCGACCAGTTGGAACACCTACGCGCCGACCGAATACGGCTTCTATTCGAACGTGAACCCGAACGTCGATCACCCGCGCTGGAGCCAGGCGACCGAGCGGCGCATCGGCGAGGACGGCTTTTTCACGCCGAAGCGCAAGACGCTGATGTTCAACGGCTACGCCGACCAGGTGGCGTCGCTGTATCAGGGCATGGACCTGAAGAAGAATTTCTGAGTGGACACTATGCAAACGGTATCCGACATCAAACGTCCAGCTTCGCGCAGCAGCAGCGGCGCGAGCATGGGCTGGGTGGCGCCCGCAAAGGTGATCGTGTTCATCGCCGCGCTTTATCCGCTCGCGCGGATCGTGTTGCTCGGCGTTACCAACGGGCTGGGCGCGAACCCGATCGAGTTCATCACGCGCTCGACGGGCCTCTGGACGCTCGTCTACCTCTGCATCACGCTCGCGATCACGCCCGCGCGGCGGCTGACCGGTGTCAACGCGCTGCTGCGGTTTCGCCGGATGCTCGGGCTGTACGCGTTTTTCTTCGCCGCGCTGCACTTCACGACGTACCTGTGGTTCGACAAGTGGTTCAGCGTCACCGAGATTCTGAAGGACATCGGCAAGCGGCCGTTCATCACGGTGGGGTTCGCGGCATTCCTGCTGCTGATTCCGCTCGCCGTGACCTCGCCCAAGGCGATGGTGAAGAAGCTCGGGCGCCGCTGGCAGACGCTGCACAAGGCCATCTATCTGATCGCCACGCTCGCGATCCTGCATTTCTGGTGGATGAAGGCGGGCAAGCACGACCTGATTCTGCCGAAGATCTACGGCGCGATCGTGGTCGTGCTGCTGGGATGGCGATTGCTGGTGTGGCTCAAGGGCCGCTACGCGCGGCCGCGCGCGTGAGCAATAAAAAAGCGATGCCGCGGCATCGCTTTTTTTCGGCTGAAACGTCTCGCCTCAGTCGGGCAAGATCGATTCCCCGGCGAATAGTTGTCTCACTTCCTCGCGCTCGCGCACGAGGCGCGCGCGCTCGCGATCGACCATCACTTCGGCGGCGCGCGGGCGCGTGTTGTAGTTGGAGCTCATCACGAAGCCGTAGGCGCCGGCCGAACAGATCCCGAGCAGGTCGCCCGGCTCGACGGCGAGTTCGCGATCGCGGCCGAGCCAGTCGCCGCTTTCGCAGACCGGGCCGACGACGTCGTAGGTCTGCGCTTTTGCGTCGCTTTTCACGACCGGCACGATGCGGTGGAACGCTTCGTACATCGCGGGGCGGGCGAGGTCGTTCATCGCGGCATCGACGATGGCGAAGTTCTTTTCCTCGCCGGGTTTCAGGTATTCGACCCGCGTGAGCAGTACGCCCGCATTGCCGACGAGCGAGCGCCCCGGCTCGAAATACACTTCGCGATGAGCGTGCCCGCGCTTCTCGATATGCCCGAGCACCGCGCGCACGAATTCGCCGATATCGGGTGGCGTTTCGTCGTCGTAGGTGATGCCGAGGCCGCCGCCGACGTCGACATGGCGAATGGTCGCGCCGTCCGTTTCGATCTGCTCGACGAGATCCAGGAGCCTGTCGACCGCGTCGAGGTACGGGCTGATCTCGGTGATCTGCGAACCGATGTGGCAGTCGATTCCAACCACCTCCAGGTTCGACATCGCGGCCGCCTGCGCGTAGGTCGCGCGGGCGTCGTCGAAGGCGACGCCGAACTTGTTCGACTTGAGGCCGGTGGAAATGTACGGATGCGTTTTCGCGTCGACGTCCGGGTTCACGCGCAGCGACACCGGCGCCCGCTTGCCCGCGGCCTTCGCCACTTCGTTCAGGGCGTGCAGTTCCGGAATCGATTCGACGTTGAAGCACTTCACGCCCGCGTCGAGCGCCTCGCGCATCTCGGCCGACGTCTTGCCGACGCCCGAGAACACCGTGTTCTCCGCCTTGCCGCCTGCGGCGAGAATGCGCGCGAGTTCCCCTGACGACACGATGTCGAAGCCCGCGCCGAGCCGCGCGAACACGTTGAGGACCGCGAGGTTGCTGTTCGCCTTGACCGCGACGTGGATCGTCGCGCGGCGGCCGTCGCAGGCGTCGGCGTAGGCGTGATAGGCCTCGGTCAGCGCGCCGCGCGAGTAGACGTAGAGCGGCGTGCCGAACTGTTCGGCGAGCGAGACGGCGGAAACGCCCTCGACGTGCAGGATGCCGTCAGCGTAGGAAAATGCGGATTGACTCATGCGAGACCTGAAGGAAACAGTGAAGCGGGCAGATCATTCGGCGGATGACGCGGCCTTGGGCACCGCCGCGCCGGATTTCAGATCGGTTTCGGGCGAAAGCACGAGCGGCTCGCCCGAGGTGTCGGGCACGCTGCCCTGATCGGCCGATGTGTCGCGCGTCGTGCCCGGCCGCGACGCCGTTCCATTGTCCGGCTTGACGTCGGACGGCGGCGTGTCCTTGAGATCGCCTGGACGCTGCGGCAGGGGCGGCGTGGTCGGAAGATAGAGCGGACCGCGCTGCCCACAACCGCCGAGCGCGCCCGCCGTGACGGCGGAAACGGCCAAAGCCGCTACAATCGCGCTCATCCTGAAAACGACTCGCATGACTGTCCCTGAAAAATTGATCGCAGGAGTTTAGCATGACGGACCACGAATACCTGACCCTCGCCGAGGCCGCGCTGACGGCCATCGAACGCGCGGTGGACAACGCGGAGGCGGACATCGAGTTCGAGCGCAGCGGCAATGTGCTCACGCTGGAATTCGAGAATCGCACGAAGCTGATCGTCAATTTGCAGCCGCCGAAGCACGAAATCTGGCTGGCGGCGAAGGCGGGCGGATTTCACTACAAATACGTCGACGGCCAGTGGCGTGACACGCGCGACAACAGCGAATTTTTCTCGACGCTCACGAAATACGCGACCGAACAGGCAGGAGAGCCGGTCCGCTTTTCAGCGTGACCGGCCCGGTTTTACGGCGCTGCTGAACGCATGGCGCGTTCAGTGGCCCTTGAACAGATTCATGATGTCCTGCTTTTCCTGCTCGCCGACTTCGGGCGCGGGCGCCGTCACGCCCGAGACGCCTTCCTCCTGCGGCGGCGCCTGACTGACGCCGATCGTCGCCACGAAGCCGTGGCCCGGCGTCATGTCGTCGTAGTACAGCTCGCCGCCTAGCGAGGCCACGTCGGGCGGCTGCAGAGGCTTGTATTCCGGCACCCCGCGCAACGCGCGCGACATGTAGTCCATCCACACCGGGAGCGCGAGGCCGCCGCCCGTTTCCTTGTCGCCGAGGCTGCGCGGATTGTCGTAGCCGATCCATGCAATCGCGACGAGCGAATGCTGATACCCCGCGAACCACGCGTCGCGCGAATCGTTCGTCGTACCCGTCTTGCCGGCGAGGTCGCTGCGCTTCAGCTGATTCGTCTTCGCACCCGTGCCGCGCTGCGCGACGCTTTGCAGCAGGCTGTTCATCACGTATGCGTTGCGCGGCGTGATCGCGAGCGGCGCGGTCTCCTGCGCGACGAGCGGCTGCGGATGCGACACCACGGCGCCGCGCGGGTCCGTGATATCGGCGATCAGGTACGGATTCACGCGATATCCGCCGTTCGCGAACACCGAATACGCGGTCGCCATCTGCAGCGGCGTGACGAGACCGGCGCCGAGCGCCATCGGCAGATAGGCCGGGTGACGGTCCGCGTCGAAGCCGAACTTGGTGATGTATTGCTGCGTGTACTTCGTGCCGATGTGGCTCAGGATCCGGATCGACACCAGGTTGCGCGACTTCTGCAACGCCTGGCGCATCGACATCGGGCCGTCGAAGCCGCCGCCGTAATTCTTCGGCTCCCACGCCTGCCCGCCCGTCTCGGCGGCGCTGAAGAAGAGCGGGGCGTCGTTGATGATCGTCGCCGGCGACAGGCCCTTTTCCAGCGAAGCCGAATAGACGAAGGGCTTGAAGCTCGACCCCGGCTGGCGCCACGCCTGCGTCACGTGGTTGAACTTGTTCTTGTTGAAGTCGAAGCCGCCGACGAGCGCCCGGATTGCGCCGTCCTGCGGCACGACCGAGATCAGCGCGCCTTCCACCTGAGGCAGTTGCGTGATGCTCCACTTGCCGTCGTCGTCCTTCACGAGCCGCACGATCGCGCCGGGGCGGATGCGCTGGTTCGGCTGCGCGCGGCTGGAGAGCGCGTTGGCGACGAAACGCAGGTCGTTGCCGTCGATCGTCGCCACATTGCCGTCGATGAAGCTTGCCTTCACCTGCTTCGGGCTCGCCGACGTCACCACGGCCGCGACGATTTCACCGTTGTCCGGATGCTCGACGAGGGCGTCGTCGATGGCCTGCTCGCGCTCCTCGGCGTCCGACGGCAGGTCGATGAAGCCTTCCGGCCCGCGATAGCCGTGCCGGCGCTCGTAATCCATGATGCCCTTGCGCACGGCGCGGTAGGCGGCGTCCTGGTCGGCGGAATCGATGGTCGTCACGACGTTCAGGCCGCGCGTATACGCTTCCTCGCGGTACTGGGCGTACATCATCTGGCGCACCATTTCCGCGACGTACTCCGCGTGCACGCTGAACTCGCGTCCCGCGCCCTTCACGACGAGCGGCTGCTTCGACGCCTCCTCGTACTGCCCGGGCGTGATGTAGCGCAGCTCCAGCATGCGTTCGAGGATGTATTCCTGCCGCACCTTCGCGCGCTTCGGATTGACGACCGGGTTATACGCGGAGGGCGCCTTCGGCAGCCCGGCGAGCATTGCCGCCTCGGCGAGCGTGATGTCCTTCAGCTCCTTGCCGAAATAGACGCGCGCCGCGCTCGCGAAGCCATACGCGCGCTGGCCGAGATAGATCTGGTTCATGTAGACCTCCAGAATCTGATCCTTCGTCAGCGCGCGCTCGATCTTGTACGCGAGCAGCATCTCGTAAATCTTGCGGGTGTAGGTCTTCTCGCTCGACAGGAAAAAATTGCGTGCGACTTGCATCGTGATCGTGCTCGCGCCCTGTGACGCGTGGCCGTTCGTCAGCGCGACCGTGCCGGCGCGCAGAATGCCGGTCAGATCGACGCCGCCGTGATCGTAGAAGCGCGCGTCCTCGATGGCGAGCACCGCTTTCTTCAGACTGTCCGGCACGTCCTGGATCCGCACGACGCTGCGCCGTTCCTCGCCGAATTCGCCGATCAGCACGTGATCCGCCGTGTAAATGCGCAGCGGAACCTTCGGACGATAGTCGGTGAGGGCGTCGAGCGACGGCAGGTTCGGCTGCGCGACGACGAGCGCATAGCCGAGCACGAGCCCCGCGCAGACGATCAGCCCGAAAATACATACGAAAAATCCGAGCAGGAGCCGCACCCAGATCGAGCGCTTCGGCCGCACGGGCGGCTGGGACGGCGGGGAATTCGGGGAAGAAGATTGCATAGCACCACCAAAAAACGGTCCCGCGATTATAGCTGCCTCGCTTGACGGCCCTTCGCCGGGTGCGTCCGGCGGCGGCGCGCGGGTCCGCCGCGCCGCTTGCTCGCGTTGGCCGATCGGACGAATGTTCGCGCGGCCCCCGGCTACTCACAATTCTCCTACTGCAAGCGTCCGAACGGTTCGGGACGTGACTGGAAAGGAGGCGGAAATGAGCGGCGAACGAGCGTTGCGCGGATCGGTGTTGACGGTCACGCGCCGGTATGCGGCGGGGATCGATGTGAGCGAAGAGGCCGTGCGGCTTGCGGTTGTCAGCCGGCGGCTGAGGGCGAACGGGCCGGTGTGCGTGGAGCACCTCGAATGCGTGCCGCTCGAGGCGGGCGCGGTGATCGGCGGGGATTTCATCGACCGGGCGGCGATCGCGGCGGCGTTGCGCGAAGCGTTCGGGCGTCTGCCGATGCGCCCCGCGTGGCGCGCGCTGCGCTGTGCGATGGGCCTGCCGGCCTCGGCGACGCTCACCACGCAGGTGCCGCTCGCCGGATTGATACAGGCGAGGCGCGGCGAGCCGGGTCCGCGCGATCCGCGCGGCCTGCTCGAACCCGCGGTGCTCGCCGAAGCCGAGCGGGCGGCCGGCATCGAGCGCGGCGCGCTGGCGGTCGACTGGTCGGTCGAAGCGCGCGACGACGGCCTCGCGCAGGTGTCGATCGCGGCGACGGCGCGCCAGCACGTGGAATCGCGCGTCGAGACGGCGGCCGCGGCGGGCATTTCGCTGTCCGCCATCGACGGCGAGCCCGCCGCCGCGCTGCGCGCCATGCGTCATGCCGGAACCATCGAACTCGGCTCGCGCGAGCGCTATATCGCTTGCTGGCTGGAGCGTGCGGGGCTGCACGGCTGGCTCGTGGGCGAGGAGGGCGTCGAGAACGAACTGCGCTATCCGGCGCCCGAGTACGCGAATCTCACCGATGCGCTGCGCGATCTCGCCGGCGAGATCGCGCCGCCGGACTGGATCCTCCTCGGCGGCGACCTCGACCTGCTCGAACGCGCGGGGCTGCCTGTCGACGCGCTGCCGGCGCTGTTGCGCTGCCCGGTGATGCCCTTCGAATGCGCGCCGTTTTGCAACGGAGCGTCGCAGGCCGACGGGGCGTTGCGGCATTCGCCGCTGTTCGCCGTGGCGTTCGGGCTGGCGCTGCGCGAGGTGATGCAATGACGAGCCTCGCCTTTCTCGATGGTTTCAATCTCCTGCCGTACCGCTCGAGAAAACGGCGGGAAGCGCGCAACCGGCGCCTCGCGCTGCTGGCATCGGCGGGTCTCGCGGGGTGCGCGGCCGTGGGTGCCGTCGCTGGATGGGATGCGTTCGAACGCGCGCGGCTCGACGACCGGCGGGCTGTCCTGGAGGCTGCGTTGCGTGCGTCGGCGGCGGACGTGGCGGAACACGGACGCCTGACCGATGCCGAGGCCGAGCGGCGTCGCGCCCGGCAGGCCGCCGAGCCGCTCGCTGTGCCTCGCACGCGCTTTCTCGCGTTGCTCGACGCGCTCGCCGACGCGCCCGCGCAAGGCGGCGTCGCGTTGCGGCGCGTGTCGCAGAAAAGCGAGGAAGTCGAGATTGCCGCGTTCGCGCCCGATTCGCAGGCGGCTTCGCGCTGGCTCAAACATCTAGAAAAGGTGCGCGACGTACAGGCCGTCGAAGTCGTCGAGATGAAACGGCGCACGGGCGGGGCGGCATCCGCGAAGCGGGACAAGGCGCCGGAGACGCCCGTCGGCTACGAGTTCACCGCGCTCGTGCGCTGGAGCGCCGCCGGCGCGCCAGCGGTGCATCCAGCCAGGGCGGTTGTCGCCGCCAACAGACGGAGCATCAAATGAATGCGCTCGCATTGAATCATCGAAGTTTGAAACGGCTGGCGACACAGCCCGTCGACGCCTGGAGCCGCCGGCGCACCTTGCTGACAGCGCTCGCGTTCGGCGCGCTGGTGTGTGCGCTCGGCGCGCAGGTCTGGCGGGCGTCGGGCGTGAGCGGGCTCGACGCCAGCCGGTCGGCGCTCGCCGACGCGCAGCATCGCGCAGACCGGGCGCGCGCCACCGCGGCGGCGCTGCCGGCGTTGCGCGCGCGCTCGGTGTCCGGCAAGGAAATGAGCGACCGCTGGACCAGCGCCGACGCGTTGCAGGCGATCACGGCGCTCGCCGCGCAGAGCGGCCTGCGGGTCGGCGGGATCGAGCCGGTCGTGGCAAAAGGCGCCGGGATGGACGCCGGGCGGGGACTGAAATTCCGCGCGGAGGGCTCGTTCGGAGAGATTCGCCGCTTTCTCGACGCGCTCGCGGGACTGCCGCGTCTCGTCGTTCCCGACAGCGTGCAGTTGAAACGCGGCGCGGATTCGCTGACGGTCGATTCGACGCTGAGGGTCTTCGAGCATCTGCCTGCGCTCGCACGAGCGGATGAAGTGCGCCGCGACCGGGCCATCGTCGACCCGTTCGGTAAAAAGGATACGTCCGCGATCGGCGCGGCGGGGGAAATCCAGCTGGTCGGGACCCTCGTAGGACGGCGGCGCGCCATGGCGCTCGTCGAGACGGCGGAGGGCATCGACGGTTTCGAGCCCGGGCAGCAGATCGGCGGCGAGCGCCTGGGTCGCGTGCATCCCCGTTCGATCGACCTGGCACGCGACGACGGCGCCGCGCGCACGCTCGCACTTGCGGAGGATCGCCCGTGAAGCCGCGTTCATCCCGCTGTCGTAGTCATCGAAGGCGCGCGCTGGCGCTTTGCGCGCTGCTGCTGTGCCGTGCCGTGGCCGCCCAGAACGCCGTGCCGCCGCTGCCTCCGATTCCGGACACGCTGCCAACGGACCAGTTCGCCGTCGATACGAGCGTGCCGCCGATGCCCGCCGTGTCCGGGGCCGAGTCGCCGGCCGGGCCGGATTCCGCATGGCTCGCGCCGGCTGACAAGCCGTCTCAGACTGCGGCGGCGCCTGAAACGCCTGCGCTCGAAGGCCCGCCGGTACCTTTGCCGCCGGTCGAGCGCCTGAGCAAGGCGGAAAGCGGCGGCAATCCCGCCACCGATGACGGCAAGCCCATCACGCTGCATCTGAAAAACGCGGACCTCGGCGCCGTGCTGAATACGTTCGCAAAATTTTCGGGCCTGAACGTCGTCGCGAGCGAGAAGATTCGCGGCCTCGTTTCATTGAACCTGATCGACGTGCCGTGGCGGCGCGCGTTCGACACACTGCTCGAAGTCCACGGTCTCGCCATGGAGCGCCACGGCGACGTCATCTGGGTCGCACCGCTCGCGGAACTGGCGGCGCGCGAAAAGCTGCGGTTCGAGGCGCACGCCCGCGCCGCCGACCTGGAACCGCTCGGCAGCCGCACGTTCCTGCTGCGCTACCCGCGCGCCGACGACGTGCGCAAGCTGCTCACCGGCTCGGGCAGCCAGCGCGTGCTGTCCAAGCGCGGCTCCGTGATGGCCGATTCGCGCACCAATCTGCTGTTCGTCACCGATCTGGAGGCGCGCATCGCGCAGATCGCGGACCTGATCGCGCGCATCGACAAGCCGACGCCGCAGGTGATGATCGAGGCGCGGATCGTCGAAGGCGAGGCGGGCTTTTCGCGCAATCTCGGCGTCAAGGTGTCGCTCACGGCGACGGGCGACTCGCCGCGCGGCATCGTGGGCGGCAAGGAGGGCGCGGTATACGACCTGTCGGCACGCCCGATTGCCGGCTTCGACGCCGCGACGGCCGGTCTGACCCTCTTCGCCGCGCAGGCCACGCGGCTCCTGAACGTCGAACTGAGCGCGCTGGAAGCCGAGGGGCGCGGGCAGATCGTGTCGAGTCCGCGGGTGGTCACGGCGGATCGCGTCAAGGCGCTGGTCGAGCAGGGCACCGAGCTGCCTTATCAGGCGAAGGTGGGAAATGGCGTGTCGGGGGTGCAGTTTCGGCGCGCTGCGCTCAAACTGGAGGTCGAGCCGCAGATCACGCCGCACGGCCGCGTGATTCTTGACCTGGACGTGTCGAAGGACAGTGTCGGCGAACAGACGGCGGCGGGCCCGGCGATCAACACCAAGCACGTGCAGACGCGCGTGGAGGTGGAGGACGGCGGAACGGTGGCGATCGGCGGGATCTATTCCGCCGACGAGCGCAACGACGTGACGGGTGTTCCGCTGCTGTCGAAAGTGCCGCTCATCGGCTGGCTTTTCCGGCACGACGCGCGCCGGACAGCGCGCAGCGAACTGGTGATCTTCATCACGCCGCATATCGTTCCGTCAGGCTGACGAAGCCCGCCCGCAAGCCTTCCAGACTCGACAAATCGGGCGGTTTGCCCTTAAGCTGCCGCACGAACAAAATCAGATCGACTGCAGAGGAACCGAGTTGCAAGCAGGGCACGCAAACGCGAACATTTTTTTTGTCGGACTCATGGGGGCGGGAAAAACCACCGTGGGCCGCGCGGTTGCGCGCCGTTTGCAGCGCTCGTTCATCGATTCCGATCACGAGATCGAGGCGCGCACCGGCGCGCGCATCCCGGTGATATGGGAACTGGAGGGCGAAGAGGGGTTCCGGCTGCGCGAGGCGCATATCATCGACGAGCTTTCGCAGCGCGACGGCATCGTTCTCGCGACCGGCGGCGGTGCGATATTGCGGCCGGAGAATCGTGAACATCTGAGGAATCGCGGCATCGTCGTCTATTTGCGCGCAAATCCGCACGATCTCTGGCAGCGCACGCGCCGCGACAAGAACCGGCCGCTTCTTCAGACCGACGACCCGCGCGGCAAGCTCGAAGCACTTTATACGGTGCGCGATCCGCTCTATACGGAGTGCGCGCATTTCGTCGTCGAGACGGGGCGGCCCACCGTCAACGCGCTCGTCAACATGGTCCTGATGCAACTGGAGATGGCCGGCGTCGTGAAGCCGGCTGAGTCATAATGTCCGCCATGATTACCGTCAACGTCGAACTGGGCGATCGCGCCTACCCCATCCATATCGGTGCCGACCTGATCGCGCAGACCGGGCTTTTTGCCGGCCACATCGCGGGGTCGTCCGTGGCGATCGTCACCAACTCCACCATCGATCCGCTCTACGGCGACGCGCTGCGCCGCGCGCTCGCGCCGCTCGGCAAGAAAGTGACCACGGTCGTGCTGCCCGACGGCGAGGCGCACAAGAACTGGGAAACGCTCAACCGCATCTTCGATGCGCTGCTCACCGAACGCGCCGACCGCAAGACGACGCTGATCGCCCTCGGCGGCGGCGTCGTCGGCGACATGACGGGGTTCGCCGCCGCCTGCTACATGCGCGGCGTGCCGTTCATCCAGGTGCCGACCACGCTACTGTCGCAGGTGGATTCGTCGGTGGGCGGCAAGACCGGGATCAATCATCCGCTTGGCAAGAACATGATCGGCGCGTTCTATCAGCCGCAAGCCGTGATCGCCGACATCGGCGTGCTGCGCAGCCTGCCGGAACGCGAACTCGCGGCGGGCCTCGCGGAAGTGATCAAGACGGGCGCGATCGCCGATGCCGAATTCTTCCAGTGGATCGAGGCGAACATCGACGCGCTGAACCGCTGCGACCCGCAGGCGCTCGCGCACGCGGTCAAGCGCTCGTGCGAGGTGAAGGCATCGGTCGTGGCCGCTGACGAACGCGAAGGCGGACTGCGCGCCATCCTCAATTTCGGTCACACGTTCGGGCACGCAATCGAAGCCGGGCTTGGCTACGGCGAGTGGCTGCACGGCGAAGCGGTCGGCTGCGGCATGGTGATGGCGGCGGATCTGTCGGCGCGTCTCGGCAAGCTCGACGAGGCGTCGAAGAAGCGTCTCGTCGACGTGATCGCGGCGGCCCGGCTGCCGGTCAGGGCGCCCGCGCTCGGCGCGGACCGCTACATCGATCTGATGAAGGTCGACAAGAAGGCGCAGGCGGGCGAGATCAAGTTCATCCTGCTGACGCGCTTCGGCGACGTGCAGATCACGGGCGCACCCGACGAAGCAGTGCGCGCGACACTCGCGGCAAGCGTCTGAAGCGCACAGCGGCAGCCGGAATCACGACGATGCGGAGCAGCCGGTGAGCGAAACAGAACGTCAGTCCCTCGTGGGCGCGCCCACGGCCTTAGCGCTCGAAGCGCATCTCGCACCGTACGCCGCGCATTCCGCGCGTTCGCGCGGGCGCCGCTACCCGGAGCCCGCGCCCAGCGCGCGCACCGAGTTCCAGCGCGACCGCGACCGCATCGTGCATTCCACGGCGTTCCGTCGCCTCGAATACAAGACGCAGGTTTTCGTCAATCACGAAGGCGACCTGTTCCGCACGCGTCTTACCCACAGTCTGGAAGTCGCCCAGATCGCGCGGTCGGTGGCGCGCAATCTGCGCGTGAACGAGGACCTCGTCGAAGCGATTTCGCTCGCGCACGACCTCGGCCATACGCCGTTCGGCCATGCGGGGCAGGATGCGCTGCACGAATGCATGCGCGATCACGGCGGCTTTGAACACAATCTGCAGAGCCTCGCCGTCGTCGATCAGCTCGAGGAGCACTACGGCGCGTTCAACGGCCTCAACCTCTGCTTCGAAACGCGCGAAGGCATTCTCAAGCATTGCTCGCGCGAGAACGCGCGCAGGCTGGGCGATGTCGGCGAGCGGTTTCTCGCGGGGCGGCAGCCGTCGCTCGAAGCGCAGATCGCGAACGTCGCCGATGAGATCGCCTACAACAATCACGACGTCGACGACGGCCTGCGCTCCGGCTTCATCACGCTCGACCAGCTTGCGGAAGTGTGCCTCTGGCATACGCATCACGAGGCGGCGCGCAGCGAGTATCCGCGCATCGACGGGCGGCGGCTGATTCATGAAACCATCCGCCGCATCATCAATACGCTGATCGTCGATCTGATCGAAACCACGAGCGCGAATCTCGCGCGTGTGCGGCCGGCGTCGCTCGACGACGTGCGCGAGTCGCCGCCGCTCGTCGCGCACAGCGATGAAGTCGCCGCGCAGGCCGCCGCGCTCAAGCGTTTCCTGTTCAAGAACCTGTACCGGCATTACCGCGTGATGCGCATGGCCAACAAGGCGCGGCGCGTGGTGACCGGGCTTTTTCACGCGTTCACCGATGACCCGCGGCTGCTGCCGCCGGCCTATCAGGCGCGCGGGCCGGTGGCGGAGGAATCGGCGAACGACGCCGCTCCGCCCGCCTACGACGGCTCGCAGGCGCGCCTCATCGCGCATTACATCGCGGGCATGACCGACCGCTACGCACTGAAGGAATACCAACGCCTGTTTGTCATCGACAACAACTAGAATCGGCGCGTTTTTATGCGCCAGCATCCGTCAAAAGGAGACGTATCGATGAGTTTCAAGCCGTTGTTTCGCTCGATTTCCGCCGCGGCCGTCCTGGCTTTCGGCGTCAGCACGGCCGCGCAGGCCGCGACGGAAATCCAGTTCTGGCACGCGATGGAAGCCGCGCTCGGCGAACGCGTGAACGATATCGCGAACGATTTCAACGCGTCCCAGAGCGACTACAAGATCGTGCCGGTGTTCAAGGGCACCTACGACCAGACGCTCGCCGCGGGCATCGCGGCGTATCGCAGCGGCAATGCGCCGGCCATCCTCCAGGTGTATGAGGTCGGCACGGCCACGATGATGCAGGCGAAAAAAGCGGTGATCCCGGTCTCGGACGTATTCAAGCAGGCAGGCGTGCCGCTCGACGAAAAGGCATTCGTGCCGACGATCTCGGGCTACTACAGCGACGCGAAGACCGGCCACCTGATCTCGATGCCGTTCAACAGTTCGACGCCCGTTCTCTACTACAACAAGGAAGCGTTCAAGAAGGCCGGGCTCGATCCGAACCAGGCGCCGAAGACGTGGGCCGACGTCGAAGCCGATGCGAAGAAGCTGAAAGCGGCGGGCGTCTCGTGCGGCTATTCGTCGGGCTGGCAGAGCTGGATTCAGCTGGAGAACTACAGCGCGTGGCATGCGGCGCCGTTCGCCACGGAGAACAACGGCTTCGACGGCGCCGACGCCAAGCTCGAATTCAACAAGCAGTTGCAGGTCGCGCACATCCAGTTCCTGCAGAACATGGCGAAGGAAGGCACGTTCACCTATGTCGGGCGCAAGGACGAGCCGGTCTCGAAGTTCTATAGCGGCGACTGCGGGATCATCACGAACTCGTCGGGCTCGCGCGCGACCATCAAGAAGTACGCCAAGTTCGATTTCGGCGTCGGCATGATGCCCTACGACGCGAGCGTGAAGGGTGCGCCGCAGAACGCGATCATCGGGGGCGCGAGCCTGTGGGTGCTCTCCGGCAAGGACCCGGCGGTCTACAAGGGCGTCGCGAAATTCCTCGCGTATCTGGCCTCGCCGCCCGTCGCGGCAAAGTGGCATCAGGACACCGGCTATCTGCCGGTCACGACGGCGGCCTACGAGCTGACGAAGAGCCAGGGCTTCTATGACAAGAACCCCGGCGCGGACATCGCGATCAGGCAGATGTTGAACAAGCCGCCGCTCGCTTACACGAAGGGCCTGCGCCTCGGCAACATGCCGCAGATCCGCACGGTCGTCGACGAGGAGCTCGAGCAGGTCTGGGCGCAGAAGAAGTCGCCGAAGGAAGCGCTCGACGCGTCCGTCTCGCGCGGCGACGATCTGCTGCGCCGCTTCGAGAAGTCCGGCAGCTGACCGGCTCGCGGCCGGGCGTCCGGAACACCGTTTTCGGACACGCCCGGCCGTTCTCTTTCCCGCTTCAGGAATCGCCGATGGAAAAGCGGTCTCGTTTCAACACGAGCGTGTTGCCGTATCTGCTGGTGGCGCCCCAACTGGCGATCACGGCATTGTTCTTTCTGTGGCCCGCTGGCGAGGCGCTCTGGCAAGCCACGCAGAGCCAGGATGCGTTCGGCACGTCGAGCGAGTTCGTCGGGCTCGCGAATTTCAGGCAGCTTTTCAACGATCCGCTGTATCTGGCGTCGTTCAATACGACGCTGATCTTCTGCGCGCTCGTCACCGTGTCGGGCCTCGTGATTTCGCTGTTGCTCGCCGCCTGCGCCGATCGCGTGACGCGCGGCGCGAAGGCGTATCAGACGCTCCTGATCTGGCCGTACGCCGTCGCGCCCGCGATCGCCGCCGTGCTGTGGTCGTTCCTCTTCAATCCGAGCATCGGGCTCGTGACGTTCGCGCTCGCGAAGTTCGGCATCGTGTGGAATCACGCGCTCAACGGCTCGCAGGCGATGTTCCTCGTGGTGCTCGCGTCGGTGTGGAAGCAGGTGAGCTACAACTTCCTGTTCTTCTACGCGGGGCTCCAGGCAATTCCGCGCTCGCTGATCGAAGCCGCCGCGATCGACGGCGCCGGTCCGGTGCGCCGCTTCTTCGGCATCGCACTGCCGCTGCTGTCGCCGACGAGCTTCTTCCTGCTCGTCGTCAACCTCGTCTATGCGTTCTTCGACACCTTCCCGGTGATCGACGCCGCCACGGGCGGCGGTCCCGCGCAATCGACGAAGACGCTCATCTACAAGATCTTCACCGAAGGTTTCCAGGGCCTCGACATCGGCAGTTCGGGCGCGCAGTCGGTGGTGCTGATGGTGATCGTCGTCGCGCTGACGGTCGTGCAGTTCCGCTTCATCGAGCGCAGGGTGCAATACTCATGATCGAGAATCGCCGCGGTTTCGACATCTTTTGCCATGCGGTGCTGATCGCAGGCGTCGCGCTCGTCGTGTTTCCGGTGTACGTCGCGTTCTGCGCGGCCACGATGAGCGAGAAAGAAGTGTTCAGCGTGCCGCTTTCGCTGATTCCGAGCACGCATCTGTTCGAGAACATCGCGAACATCTGGACGCATGGCAGCGGCAACGCGGCGGCGCCGTTCGGGCGCATGCTGGCGAACAGCCTCGTGATGGCGCTCGTGATCTCGGTCGGCAAGATCGCCGTGTCGATGATCTCCGCCTACGCGATCGTGTTCTTCCGCTTCCCGTTCAAGAATCTCGCGTTCTGGCTGATCTTCGTCACGCTGATGCTGCCCGTCGAGGTGCGGATCTTCCCGACCGTCGAAGTCGTCTCCTCGATGCATCTTTCGAACACGTACGCGGGCCTGACGCTGCCGCTCATCGCCTCGGCCACGGCGACGTTCCTGTTCCGCCAGTTCTTCATGACGCTGCCCGACGAACTGATGGAAGCGGCGCGCATCGACGGCGCGGGCCCGCTGCGTTTTTTCTGGGACGTCGTGCTGCCGCTATCGAAGACGAATATCGCGGCACTGTTCGTCATCACGTTCATCTATGGCTGGAACCAGTATCTGTGGCCGATCCTGATCACGAGCCAGCAGTCGCTGCAGACGGCGGTGGTCGGCATCAAGAGCATGATCGCCTCGGGCGATACCGCAACGGAATGGCACCTCGTGATGAGCGCCACGCTGCTCGCGATGCTGCCGCCGCTCGTCGTCGTGCTGGCGATGCAGCGCTGGTTCGTGCGCGGTCTCGTCGATTCGGAAAAATAACAAGGAGCGTTCTGGAACATGATTCTCGAAATTGCACAACTGCCGGTGAAATCCGGCGAGGAAGCCGCATTCGAAGCGGCGTTCGATGAAGCGCAGAAAATCATCGCCGCGCAGCCCGGCTACCGCTCGCACGAACTCGTGCGCGGCGCCGATGCCGACAACGGCTCGCGCTACGTGCTGCTCGTGCGCTGGGATTCCGTCGAGGCGCACGACCCGGGCTTTCGCAGCTCGGCGGACTACCAGAAGTGGCGCGCACTGCTGCATCGCTTCTACGAACCCGGCATCGCGGTCGCGCATTTCGCGACGGCCGCTGGCGCGCTCAAAGGCTAGCCGATGGCCGCGCTGACTCTCAACGCCGTCAAGAAGACCTACGACGGCAAGCAGTTCGTGCTGCACGGCATCGACGTGGCGGTCGAGGACGGCGAGTTTGTCGTGATGGTCGGGCCGTCGGGCTGCGGCAAGTCGACATTGCTGCGCATGGTCGCGGGGCTGGAAAGCGTGTCGGAGGGCACGATTTCGATCGGCGACAGGGTGGTGAACCGGCTGGAGCCGAAGGACCGCGACATCGCAATGGTGTTCCAGAACTACGCGCTCTATCCGCACATGAGCGTCGCGCAGAACATGGCGTACGCGCTGAAGATCGGCGGCGTGGACCGCGCGACGATCGACAGGCGCGTGGCGAACGCCGCGCGCATACTCGAACTGGAACCGCTCCTCGGGCGCAAGCCGCGCGAGCTGTCGGGCGGGCAGCGGCAGCGCGTCGCGATGGGCCGCGCGATCGTGCGCGAGCCGGCGGTGTTTCTGTTCGACGAGCCGCTGTCGAATCTCGACGCGAAACTGCGCGTGCAGATGCGCCTTGAGATCCAGCGCCTGCACGCGCGCCTGTCGACGACGAGCCTCTACGTCACGCACGACCAGATCGAGGCGATGACGCTCGCGCAGCGCGTGATCGTGATGAATCGCGGGCACGCGGAGCAGATCGGCGCGCCGACCGAGGTCTACGAGCGCCCGGCGACGGTGTTCGTCGCGAGCTTCATCGGCTCGCCAGCGATGAATCTGCTCGAAGGCCGCGCATCCGATGACGGTTCTGTGTTCGAAGTGGCAGGCAACGGGCCGAAACTGCCTCTCGCCGGCGTGCAGGGCATGGGCCGCGAGATGAACGGGCGCGAGTGGATCGTCGGCATCCGGCCGGAGCACATGACGCCGGGGCAGCCGGGCATCGCGCACGTCACGCTGAATGTGGACTCGTGCGAGTTGCTGGGCGCCGATAATCTGGCTCATGGCAAGTGGGGAGAGCACGATGTGGCGGTGCGTCTGCCACACGCGCACCGGCCGGAGCCCGGCTGCGCGCTGCAGGTAGCAGTGCCCGCGCACCGCCTGCATTTCTTCGACCCGGCGACCGGCCTGCGCGCCAACTGAAGGGGGGCTCATCATGAGAACCTGGCCTTATCCGCGCATCGTCGCGCATCGCGGCGGCGGCAAGCTCGCGCCCGAGAACACGCTCGAAGCCATCGATGCCGGCGCGCGTCTCGGCCTGAAGATGATCGAATTCGACGCGAAGCTCTCGGCTGACAATGTCGTTTTCCTGCTGCACGACGACGTCGTCGACCGCACGTCGAACGGACGCGGCCCCGCGCGCATGATGACCTACGCGCAGTTGAGCGCGCTCGACGCCGGCAGCTGGTTCGACGGGAAGTTCGCGGGCGCGCGCATGCCCACGCTCGAACAGGTGGCCGCGCGCTGCAAGGCGCTCGGGCTCGCGGCGAACGTCGAGATCAAGCCGTGCCCGGGGCGAGACGAGGAAACGGGGCGGCTCGTGGCACGCGAGGCGGCGCGTCTGTGGGCCGACATGGAGCCCGCACCGCTCTTGTCGTCGTTCTCGTTCGCGGCGCTCGCGGCGGCTCGCGACGCCGCGCCCGACCTGCCGCGCGGCATGCTCTACGAAGAGATTCCCGACGACTGGCGCGCGCAGACGGCGGCGCTCGCGTGCGTGTCGCTGCACGCCGATCATCGGCGGCTGAACGAGCGCCTCGTGGCCGACATCCGGGATTCGGGGCTGCGCATACTCGCCTATACCGTCAACGATCCCGAGCGCGCGCGGTTGCTCGCACAGTGGGGCGTCGATGCGATCTGCACGGACCGCATCGATCTCATCGGGGCAGATTTCGCCGATTAGCGAAACCTCGAAACGATCATGCAAAAACGCGCGCCGGAACGTGGTTCCGCCGCGCGTTTTCTTTATGCAAGTCAGCTTCAGGAGCGGACTCGCGCCAGCAACACGCCCGCGACCAAAGCCAGGCCGCCCACCAGGGCGATGGTTTGCCATGGCTTTTCGTGAAGGTAGGCATCGGCGTCAGAGAGTGCGGCGCCGGCACGCTCGCGCACGGCCTGATGCGTGTCATTCAGACGCGCCCTCGCGGTATCGAGGCGCTTGCTCAGTTGCGCGCGCAGTGCCGCGACATCGGCTTGCGTGCCGTCCGAGAGCGTCTCTTCCAGTTCCGACAACAGCGTGCGCAGTTCGCTGCCGATGTCTTCTGCGGCTTCTCGGCCATGGCGCGCGATGCGACGGGCGCGACGGCTCGTGCTGCTCCATGAATCTCCGATGGCGTCTCGCGTATTGGGAAGTGCGTTCATAGGATCGCTCCGTCGATGGATGAGTCGTGGATGGGCCGCTCGTTGCGGCGGGGAAACGACTAATGCAGCAAGTTCGATGCCGATTCGCGGCCGGCGTTCCCTTCGGCGGCCTCGTGCGGCGCGTGGCCGTGCGGACCGCCCCGATGCCGGGCAAGCTTTGCGCGAAGGGTGCGTAAGAAATGCAATCAGCGCTCGCGCGTCAGTCACATTTACACGTGCTCACGTGGCAAGCCCAAAAATCAAAACGCCGCCAGGCAACAAAAGGCACGGCGGCGTTCGATCATTCCACATCTGTGATGCGGACGCGATGCAAGTACGCTTATCAGGCGTCAGAAGCGATAGCCAACACGCAGATAAGTAACGATCGGATTGAGCGTAATCTTCGCCTCTGATTTAACGTTGAGCGTGCCGACCGGTGTTTGCGCCTGCGTGTTGAGCTTTGCTGTGGCCTTCATGGGAATGAATGAAACAGAAAACCCTGCGAACCAATGTTCCGTGAATGCATACGTGAAGCCGGCATTAAAAACCGGTGCCCAAGAACTATCCGTGTCGACGTCGGTCGGACCATGCAGCACGCCGTTCTGGAACTCGCTGTTCGTGATCTTCGCGTCGGTGAACCATGTACGCGTGACGCCCATTCCGACATACGGACGGAACTTCGCTTGCGGAGCATTGAAAAAGAACTTGAAGAGAAGCGTCGGGCTCCACTGCTTCGCGGTACCGATCGTGCCATAGCGTGCGAACGAGCCCGTGCCGTTCAAGTCGAACTTGGGTGGCACACCCATTTCGAGTTCGGTTGCGACATGGTCGGTGACGAAGTATCCGACGGTGAAGCCGATGGTGTCGGCATCGGAAAGACCGGCTCCCGTGTTCGGCACGGTGATATTGACCGGAGATCCGCCTACACTTGTTTCTTTGAGTGGTGTGCTGCTGTCCTGCGGTGCGAGGTGAAACCAGCCTGTCGTGACGTAGATAGATCCCGCTGATTGGGCATGCGCTGCAGTCGATACCAGTGCAAACGCCGCTGCTCCTGTAATGGCTTGTTTTATTTTCAATTTGTGCTCCTCCAAAAAGCACGCTCATTATGAACACAACATTTCAAAGTAACCATAGCGAAGCCGTAGAGCATTTTCCCTAGGCTGGAAGCGGCTTCAGGACTAGGTTGCGCGGCGTTTGGCATTGCTTTTTTCGACTGTCGGTGCGACCAAGAGGACCCCTACGGGTGAACACTAACGCGACCAACGGATAACCCAGCATGGCACGGCTTGCACGACTCTATGTTCCCGAACAGCCGCAGCATGTCATCCTGCGCGGTCTCGACCAGCAGCCCGCTTTCGTCGACGACCAGGACTACGAGCTCTTCATCGACTGCCTGAGAACGGCGTCTCGCGATCACCAGCTTTCCATTCACGCCTATGCACTGATGCCCGGCGCCGTGCACCTGCTCGTCACGCCACGCGACGAATCGAGCCTGCCCAAGGCGATGCAGGCGGTCGGCCGTCGCTACGTCGCGCATTTCAATCGCCGTTACACGCGGCGGGGCACACTTTGGGAAGGCCGCTATCGCGCAACGGTGATCGAGGGCGAGCGTTACTTCCTGCTTGCGAGCCGCGTCGTGGAGATGGCGCCGGTGCGCGCGCAGCTCGCCGCGACGCCGCAGGACTACAAGTGGTCCAGCTATCGGCATCACATCGGCCTCACGCTCGACAGCCTCATCACCGACCATCCGCTCTACTGGTCGCTCGGCAATACGCCGTTCGAACGTCAGCATGCTTACAAGGAACTGTGCGAGCAGCCGCTCGACGAACGCGAAGCGAATCGTCTCCTGCAAGCAACGCTCAAGGGATGGGTGCTCGGCAGCGATTCGTACCGGGAATGGGCAGGGCGTGCCGCGAACCGGCGCGTGTCGCCTCTGCCGCGCGGCCGGCCGAGAAAGGTGCGTGAAACTCCCCAGACTCAATAACGGCGCGGTGACGGAAAGCTGTAGCGATTTATGAAACGGTGTCTCGAAATATCGCGGTGCCGTTTTTATTTGTTTGCTTACGATATGGCACCAATTAAATGGGGCATCTTTGCACCATACCGATAATAGGTGTCAGATCATCATGTTTTATTTGCCATCCTTTTGATTCGTCGCGTATATTTCGATTTCCGGCGGTTTGGGGCGCAGCGCGCCCGGTGCACGACCGGCTTCGCGGCTTCGAATCGAGTCTCAAACGAAGGCGCGGGCGACAAAAAAATGGTTCAACGGCCGATTGGCCCCTCACAGAAGACGGTGTCCCCATGAACGATCAACAGCAGCCGCTCATCGGTTCGCTTCCCGCCGCGCAGGGCATGTACGACCCGGCGAACGAGCACGACGCCTGCGGCGTCGGCTTCGTCGCCCATATCAAGGGCAAGAAGAGCCACGAGATCATTCAGCAGGGTCTCAAGATTCTCGAAAACCTCGACCACCGGGGCGCCGTGGGCGCCGATCCGCTGATGGGCGACGGCGCGGGCATCCTGATCCAGGTACCGGACGGCTTCTATCGCGAGGAAATGGCGAAGCAGGGCGTGACGCTGCCGCCCGCCGGCGAGTACGGCGTCGGCATGATCTTCCTGCCGAAGGAGCATGCGTCGCGTCTCGCGTGCGAGCAGGAGCTGGAGCGCACGGTGAAGGCCGAAGGCCAGGTCGTGCTCGGCTGGCGCGACGTGCCCGTCGATTCCACGATGCCAATCTCGCCGACCGTCAAGGCGAGCGAGCCGCTGATCCGCCAGATCTTCATCGGGCGCGGCAAGGACATCGTCGTGACGGATGCGCTCGAGCGCAAGCTGTACGTGATCCGCAAGACCGCGAGCCACCGCATCCAGGCGCTGAAGCTCAAGCACGGCAAGGAATACTTCGTGCCGTCGATGTCGGCGCGCACGGTGGTCTACAAGGGCCTCCTGCTCGCGGGCCAGGTCGGCGTGTATTACCGCGACCTGCAGGACGAGCGGACCGTCTCGGCGCTCGCGCTCGTGCACCAGCGCTTCTCGACCAACACGTTCCCGGCGTGGGAACTGGCTCACCCGTACCGGATGATCGCCCACAACGGCGAAATCAACACGGTGAAGGGCAACGTCAACTGGCTGAACGCGCGTACCGGCGCGATCGCGAGCTACGTGCTCGGCGACGACCTGCCGAAGCTCTGGCCGCTGATCTACCCGGGCCAGTCGGACACGGCATCGTTCGACAACTGTCTCGAACTGCTCGTCATGGCCGGCTACCCGCTCGTCCACGCGATGATGATGATGATTCCCGAGGCGTGGGAGCAGCACACGCTGATGGACGACAACCGCCGCGCGTTCTACGAATACCACGCCGCGATGATGGAGCCGTGGGACGGCCCCGCCGCGATCGCGTTCACGGACGGCCGCCAGATCGGCGCGACGCTCGATCGCAACGGCCTGCGTCCGGCGCGCTTCCTCGTCACCGACGACGACCTCGTGATCCTCGCGTCGGAGTCGGGCGTGCTGCCGATCCCCGAATCGAAGATCGTCAAGAAGTGGCGCCTGCAGCCGGGCAAGATGTTCCTGATCGACATGGAGCAGGGCCGCATCATCGAGGACAAGGAACTGAAGGACAACCTCGCGAACGGCAAACCATACAAGAGCTGGATCGACGCCGTGCGCATCAAGCTCGATGAAATCGAGCCGAAGGCCGAGGAAGTCGAGACGCAGCGCCGCGAAGCCGCCGCGCTGCTCGACCGCCAGCAGGCGTTCGGCTATACGCAGGAAGACCTGAAGTTCCTGATGGCGCCGATGGCGCAGTCGGGCGAAGAGGCCGTCGGCTCGATGGGCAACGACTCGCCGCTCGCCGTGATGTCGAGCAAGAACAAGACGCTCTATCACTACTTCAAGCAGCTCTTCGCGCAGGTGACGAACCCGCCGATCGATCCGATTCGCGAAAACCTGGTGATGTCGCTCGTGTCGTTCGTCGGCCCGAAGCCGAACCTGCTCGACACCACCAACATCAACCCGACGATGCGTCTGGAAGTATCGCAGCCGGTGCTCGACTTCAAGGACATCGCGAAGATCCGCGCCATCGACAAGTACACCGGCGGCAAATTCAGCTCGTACGAGCTGAACATCTGCTATCCGGTCGCGTGGGGCAAGGAAGGCGTGGAAGCGCGCCTCGCGTCGCTGTGCGCTGAAGCCGTCGATGCGGTGAAGTCCGGCTACAACATGCTGATCGTGTCGGACCGCAAGATGGATCGCGACAACGTCGCGATTCCGGCGCTGCTCGCCACTTCCGCCATTCACACGCACCTCGTGCAGCACGGCCTGCGTACGAGCACGGGTCTCGTCGTGGAAACCGGCTCGGCGCGCGAGACGCACCACTTCGCGCTGCTCGCGGGCTACGGCGCGGAAGCCGTGCACCCGTACCTCGCGCTGGAAACGCTCGCGCAGATGGCGGAAGGCCTGAAGGGCGACCTGTCGGCCGAGAAGGCGATCTACAACTACACGAAGGCTGTCGGCAAGGGCCTGCACAAGGTCATGTCGAAGATGGGCATTTCGACGTATATGTCCTACACCGGCGCGCAGATTTTCGAGGCGGTCGGGTTGTCGAGCGATCTCGTCGAGCAGTATTTCAAGGGCACGGCATCGAAGGTCGGCGGCATCGGCATCTTCGAAGTGGCGGAAGAAGCGATCCGCCTGCACCGCGACGCATTCGGCGACAACCCCGTCCTCGCGACGATGCTCGACGCCGGTGGCGAATACGCGTACCGCGTGCGCGGCGAGGAACACATGTGGACGCCGGACGCGATCGCGAAGCTCCAGCACTCGGCGCGCAGCAACTCGTACCAGACCTACAAGGAATACGCGCACCTGATCAACGACCAGACGCGCCGTCACATGACGTTCCGGGGCCTGTTCGAGTTCAAGGTCGATCCGCACAAGGCGATCCCGCTCGACGAAGTGGAGTCGGCCAAGGAAATCGTGAAGCGTTTCGCGACGGGCGCGATGTCGCTCGGCTCGATCAGCACGGAAGCGCACGCGACGCTCGCGGTCGCGATGAACCGCATCGGCGGCAAGTCGAACACGGGCGAAGGCGGCGAGGACGAGAAGCGCTATCGCAACGAACTGCGCGGCATTCCGATCAAGAACGGCGACACGATGAAGTCCGTGATCGGCGACGAAGTCGTCACCGACATCCCGCTGAAGGATGGCGATTCGCTGCGCTCGAAGATCAAGCAGGTCGCGTCCGGCCGCTTCGGCGTGACGGCGGAGTACCTGTCGTCGGCGGACCAGATCCAGATCAAGATGGCGCAGGGCGCGAAGCCCGGCGAAGGCGGCCAGTTGCCGGGCCACAAGGTGTCCGACTACATCGGCAAGCTGCGCTACTCGGTGCCGGGCGTCGGCCTGATTTCGCCGCCGCCGCACCATGACATCTATTCGATCGAAGATCTCGCGCAACTGATCCACGATCTGAAGAACGCCAATTCGTCGGCGAGCATCTCGGTGAAGCTGGTGTCGGAAGTGGGTGTCGGCACGGTGGCCGCCGGCGTCGCGAAGGCGAAGGCCGATCACGTCGTGATCGCGGGTCACGACGGCGGCACGGGCGCGTCTCCGCTGTCGTCGCTCAAGCACGCCGGCACGCCGTGGGAGCTGGGCCTCGCCGAAACGCAGCAGACGCTCGTGCTGAACCGCCTGCGCGGCCGTATCCGCGTGCAGGCCGACGGCCAGATGAAGACCGGCCGCGACGTCGTGATCGGCGCGCTTCTCGGCGCGGACGAATTCGGCTTCGCGACGGCGCCGCTCGTCGTCGAAGGCTGCATCATGATGCGCAAGTGCCACCTGAACACGTGCCCGGTCGGCGTCGCGACGCAGGACCCGGTGCTGCGCGCCAAGTTCACGGGCCAGCCGGAACACGTCGTGAACTTCTTCTTCTTCATCGCCGAGGAAGTGCGTGAAATCATGGCGCAACTGGGCATCCGCAAGTTCGACGACCTGATCGGCCACGCGGAACTGCTCGACATGAAGAAGGGCATCGAGCACTGGAAGGCGAAGGGCCTCGACTTCTCGCGCATCTTCTATCAGGTGCCGCAGAAGGGCGAGATCGCGACGCGCCATGTCGACGTGCAGGATCACGGCCTCGACCGCGCGCTCGACCATGTGCTGATCGAGAAGTCGAAGGCGGCGATCGAGAAGGGCGAGCACGTCTCGTTCATCCAGCCGGTGCGCAACGTCAACCGCACCGTGGGCGCGATGCTGTCCGGGCTGATCGCTAAGAAGTACGGCCACGACGGCCTGTCGGATGACGCCATCCACATCCAGCTGAAGGGCACGGCCGGCCAGAGCTTCGGCGCGTTTCTCGCGAAGGGCGTGACGCTCGATCTCGTCGGCGACGGCAACGACTACGTCGGCAAGGGCCTGTCGGGCGGACGCATCATCATCCGGCCGACCAACGACTTCCGCGGCAAGTCCGAGGAGAACATCATCTGCGGCAACACGGTGATGTACGGCGCGATCGAAGGCGAAGCGTATTTCCGCGGCGTCGCGGGCGAGCGCTTCTGCGTGCGCAATTCGGGCGCGACGGCGGTTGTCGAAGGCACGGGCGACCACGGCTGCGAATACATGACGGGCGGCACGGTCGTCGTGCTCGGCGAGACGGGGCGCAACTTCGCCGCGGGCATGTCGGGAGGCGTGGCATTCGTCTACGACCCGGACGGCTCGTTCGCCGGCAAGTGCAACAAGTCGATGGTCGCGCTCGATCCGGTGCTGCAGCAGGCCGAACAGGAACGCACCGTCGACCGCGCACTGTGGCACACCGGCCAGACCGACGAGGCGGTGCTCAAGGGCCTGATCGAGCGTCACTTCCAGTTCACCGGTTCGCCGCGCGCGAAGGCGCTGCTCGAGAACTGGGACGCGTCGCGCCGTCAGTTCGTGAAGGTGTTCCCGACCGAATACAAGCGCGCGCTCGGCGAACTCGGCGCGAAGAAGGCGAAGCAGGCGCTCGCGGCGTAAAGCGGCGGCAATCGGCTGATCGACAGAAGGGCTCTCCGGTGCACGGCGCCGGGGAGCAAGTTCCTCACCAAATACAGAGATAGAAGAGAACCACATGGGCAAGGCAACCGGTTTTCTCGAGTTCGAACGCCGCCACGAGGCGTACGAAGCACCGCTGACCCGCGTCAAGCACTACAAGGAATTCGTCCACGCGCTCTCCGACGAGGACGCGAAGATCCAGGGCGCGCGCTGCATGGATTGCGGCATTCCGTTTTGCAACAACGGCTGTCCGGTGAACAACATCATCCCGGACTTCAACGACCTCGTTTTCCAGCAGGACTGGAAGAGCGCGATCGACGTCCTGCATTCCACGAACAATTTCCCCGAATTCACCGGCCGGATCTGCCCCGCGCCGTGCGAGGCGGCCTGCACGCTCGGCATCAACGACGATCCGGTCGGCATCAAGTCGATCGAGCACGCGATCATCGACAAGGCCTGGGCCGAAGGGTGGGTCGCCTCGCAGCCGCCGAAGCACAAGACCGGCAAGAAGGTGGCGGTCGTCGGCTCCGGGCCGGCGGGGCTCGCCGTGGCGCAGCAGCTTGCGCGCGCCGGACATGACGTGACCGTGTTCGAGAAGAACGACCGGATCGGCGGGCTGCTGCGTTACGGCATCCCCGACTTCAAGCTGGAGAAGTGGCTGATCGACCGCCGCATGCGCCAGATGGAAGCCGAAGGCGTGACGTTCCGAACGAACGTGTTTGTCGGGCGCGATCCGCTACCTTCGCATATCGGCAACACGGCGAAGGAAACAGTGACGCCGGACCAGTTGCGCGACGAGTTCGACGCCGTCGTGCTCACCGGCGGCTCCGAAATGCCGCGCGATCTGCCGGTGCCGGGGCGCGAGCTCGCGGGCATCCATTACGCGATGGAGTTCCTGCCGCAGCAGAACAAGGTCAATGCCGGCGACAAGGTCGTCGACCAGCTGCTTGCGAAGGGCAAGCACGTGGTTGTGATCGGCGGCGGCGACACGGGCTCGGACTGCGTCGGCACGTCCAACCGGCATGGCGCGAAGAGCGTCACGCAGTTCGAACTGCTCGCGCAGCCGCCCGAGGAAGAGAACAAGCCGCTCGTCTGGCCGTACTGGCCAATCAAGCTGCGCACGTCGTCGTCGCACGAGGAGGGCTGCGAGCGCGACTGGTCGGTGGCGACGAAGCGCTTCGAAGGCAAGAACGGCAAGGTCGAGAAGCTGATCGCGGTGCGTGTCGAGTGGAAGGGCGGCAAGATGCAGGAAGTGCCGGGCACCGAATTCGAGATGAAGGCCGACCTCGTGCTGCTCGCGATGGGCTTCACGCAGCCGATGTCGGCGGTGCTCGAAGCGTTCGGCGTCGACAAGGATGCGCGCGGCAACGTGCGTGCGTCGACGGAAGGAGAGAAGGCCTACTACACGTCTGTCGACAACGTGTTCACCGCCGGCGACATGCGCCGCGGCCAGTCGCTCGTGGTGTGGGCGATCCGCGAAGGGCGCCAGTGCGCGCGGTCAGTCGATGCCTACCTGATGGGGCATAGCGAGTTGCCGCGGTAAGGGTTGGCGTCTTCGTGGGAAAACGAAAAAAGCCGGGTCGCGCAAGCGATCCGGCTTTTTTGTTCGACTTGGCGTGAGCCGAACGGCTCAAACCTCTTCCAGCGCCCTTTCGATCTCGATCTTGTAATCATGGAACATCGCGACCGACTCGCGATGCGCGACGCTCAGAATCGCGGCCTTCGGCAGCCGCTCGACGAGCGTGTTGTAGAGGCGCAGCTCGTTATCGGCGTCGAGTGCGCTCGTCGCTTCGTCGAGGAACACGAAGTCCGGCTTGTGCAGCACGACGCGCGCCGCGGCAAGCCGCTGCTGCTCGCCGGGTGAAAGGATCTTCGCCCAGTGGCCGGTCTCTTCCAGCCGGTCCGCGTAGTCATCCAGATTGCACGCGCGCAGCACTTCGCGCGATTCCTCGTCACTGAACGTGCCGCCGGGCGACGGATAGCTCAGCGCCGCCTTGAGCGTGCCGATAGGCAGATAACTCTGCTGCGGGATGAACATCATCTTCGCGTCGACGGGCGCGTCGATCGTGCCGTCGCCGAACGGCCAGAGACCCGCGAGCGCGCGCATCAGCGTGCTCTTGCCGGCCCCCGACGGTCCATGTACGAGCCAGCGCGAGCCCGGCTCCACCGAAATATCCGCGACCCGCGCGAGCGGCGTGCCGTTCGGCAGCGCGAGCGAGAGGCCGGTTGTCGTGAGCGCGTTCGTGCTCGTGTAGTGCAGGTTGATGCCGCCGTGCGCGGTGGCGGGCGAGATGGATTCGCGAAGGTGCGTCGAGCGCATCACGCGCTTGAATTCACGCAGACGATTCACCGTCGCGCGCCATTCGACCAGCGTCGAGTAACTGTTGATGAACCACGAGAACGAGTCGCTGACCGTGCCGAATGCCGACGAAATCTGCATCAGCACGCCAAACGAGAACGCGCCCGCGAAATAGCGCGGCGCGGCGACCATGATCGGGAAGATGATCGCGATCTGGCCGTAGAAGCTCAGCACGAAGGTCATGCGCTTCGTGTACTTCATGATCATCCACCAGTTGTCGCGGATGCGCGTGAAGATACTCTTCGCGTTGGCGGTTTCCGTCGCGATGCCGTCGTAGAACGCGATCTGCTCGGCGTTCTCGCGCACGCGGATCAGGCCGAAGCGGAAGTCCGCCTCCACTTTCTGCTGCTGGTAGTTGATCGATACGAGCGGATGGCCGACCTTCTGGATGATGAGCGACCCCGCGATCGCGTACAGCGCAGCGGCCCAGACCATGTAGCCCGGAATCACGAGCGGCGTGCCGAACGCGGTGAGCGTGAGCGCGCCGGCGATGGTCCACAGGATCGTGATGAACGTGACGAGCGTGACGAGCGTCGAGAGCAGGTCGAGCGAGAGCGCGAGCGTGGTGGTCGCGAACGACTGGAGGTCGTCGCTGATCCGCTGGTCGGGGTTGTCGGCGAGCCGGTCGCGTTCGATGCGGTAGAACGCGCGGTCGCCGAGCCATTGCTCCAGATAGCGGTTCGTGAGCCACTGGCGCCAGCGAAAGCCCAGCATCTGCCGCAGATACCGGCCGTACACGGCAAGCAGGATGTAAGCGAACGCGAGCCCGGTGAAGATCAGCAGAAGGTGCGGAAAATCGTGGACGTTCTTGCTTTGCAGGGCGTTGTAGAAATCCGCGTTCCAGCGATTGAGCCGCACGTTGATCCACACGACCGTCATGTTGATCGCGATGATCGCAACCAGCAGGCCCCACGCGAAACCGCGTTCTTCCGAAACCCAGTAAGGCTTGATCAGGCTCCATGCCGAGACATTGTCGGCGTTTTGTTGCGTGCTGTCGGAGTTGGTGTTGGTCATGAGCTTCCTGAGGATGAGCCGGCCCCACGGCGGGTGGAACGCCGCACGCCGCCCCGGCGGCGCGCAACAGAAGTAAAAAGTGCTGATCCGCGCGTGATCGAATCACGCCGATTGTTTCCGGGTTCGCTTAACTGCCGCTTAAGCTCGCGCGAACCGGGCGCAAACCGTGTTGGCGGCATTGTGCCAGAGTGCCGCAGCCGACGATAAAAGCCCGGGAATCTCCCGTTTGCGGCGGCTTTGTCTTTTGTGCTTTAATGGCTATCGACGAAACAGGGGTGCTTCGCATGCGGTGTCTGCAGGAACGACGCGCGGCGAGGCTGAGAGAAACCCTTTGCACCCGATCCGGGTAATACCGGCGAGGGAAGTTTCCGGAAAACGTACCGTTTTTCCAGTTTCTTCCAGTATTTTCAATCCGCCGGGCTCGAGTGTTCCCGATGCTCCGCGCGGTCTCGCCGCTGGTTTCGTCCTTTGGATCGTGCGTCTGCCGCACCTGAAGGAAAGGCTCGAAACCGGGTTCCCCCGCCATCGATCTTCCCCGCGTGCCGCAGCCGGTTGCTGAGGAGGCGTCGCATCGTGAACACTATTGAGCAGGCCGCGCGTCGATTCGCGCATCTTCCGGCGCATGTGCCCGATTTCGCCGTCGTCGGCGGAGGGCTGTGCGGGCGGCTCGTCGCGTGGCAACTCGCGGGCGCGGGGCATCGGGTCGCGCTCTACGAGCGCGGCGACGCGATGGGCACGCAGTCGGCGGCGTGGGTCGCGGCCGCGATGCTCGCGCCGCTTGCGGAAGCGTCGAGCGCGGAACTGCTGATCACCGGACTGGGCGCGGCCTCGCTCGAACGCTGGCCGACGCTCATCGCCGAGCTTCCCGCCCCCGTCTTTTTCCAGCGCAACGGCACGCTCGTCGTCTGGCACGCGGGCGACCGCGCCGAAGCGCCGCTCTTCGAGCGCCGCCTGCGCGCGAACGCACCGGCCGCCCTGTTCGACGACGGCTTCGTCAAGCTTTCCGGCGCGCAGGTCACGGCGGCTGAAGCGTCGCTCGGAACGCGCTTCGCGCAGGGCTTCTTGCTGCCGCACGAAGGTCAGCTCGACAACCGGCAGGTGCTGTCCGCGCTCGCGGCGGGTCTTGCCGAGCGCGGCGTGGAGACCCACTGGAACACAGCCGTCGACAACATGCCCGACGCGCGCTTCGTGATCGACTGCCGGGGCCTCGGCGGCAAGCCGGCGTGGCCCGCGCTGCGCGGCATCCGCGGCGAAGTGGCGCGCGTTCATGCGCCGGGCATCGGGCTCACGCGGCCGGTGCGGCTGCTGCACCCGCGCTATCCGCTCTATATCGCGCCGAAACAGGACGACCTGTATGTGATCGGCGCAACCGAGGTGGAAGGCGAGGACATGTCGCCCGTCACCGTGCGCTCGGCGCTCGAATTGCTGAGCGCGGCGTTCGCGGTGCATCCGGGCTTCGGCGAGGCGCGCATTCTCGAACTCAACGCGCATTGCCGGCCGACGCTGCCCGATCACCGGCCCGCCATCGTCTGGGACGGTGCGCGGACCTTGCGCGTGAACGGCCTGTACCGGCACGGCTTCATGATCGCGCCGGAAGTCGCCGACACCGCCTGCGAACTCGCCAGGGCGCTCGCCGCGCGGAGCGTATCCGGCCCCGATTCCTTCGACGACTTCCGCCACCGCGCGCGCTGGCCCGAACTGCTGCACTGCGAACACGCCGTGCCCGTGATCTAGAGACATCGCCATGAACATCCATATCAATCAGCGGCCGTTCACATTGCCCGAACCGGCCACCGTCACCGACGCGCTCGCCGCCTTCGGCGCGAAGCCGCCGTTCGCCGTCGCGGTGAACGGGCAGTTCGTCGCGCGCGGCGAGCATGGGTCGAAGGTGCTGAGCGCGGGCGACCGGCTCGACGTGGTGTCGCCCGTCGCGGGCGGCTGAATTTCACACAGGATCGAATCATGACCAGAATCACCACCGCCGACGCGCTCACGCTCTACGGCGAGGCGTTTCCGAGCCGCATGCTGCTAGGCACGTCGCGTTATCCGTCGCTGCAGTCGCTCTCCGATTCCATCGACGCCGCGAAGCCCGGCATGGTCACGGTCGCGCTGCGCCGCCAGTCGGCCACCGGCGAAGCCGGCTTTTTCGACGTCCTGAAGCGCCACGGCGTGGCGCTCCTGCCGAACACGGCGGGCTGCCAGAGCGTCGACGAGGTGCTGACCACCGCGCACATGGCGCGCGAAGTATTCGAGACGCCCTGGATCAAGCTCGAACTGATCGGCGACGACTACACGCTCCAGCCCGATCCGATCGGCCTCGTGGAGGCCGCGTCGAAGCTGGTTCGCGACGGTTTCAAGGTGCTGCCTTACTGCACCGAGGACCTCGTGATCGGGCGGCGGCTGCTCGACGCCGGCTGCGAGGCGCTGATGCCGTGGGGCGCGCCGATCGGCACGGGCCGTGGCGTGACCAATCCGTACGGCCTGCGCACCTTGCGCGAGCGGCTGCCGGACGTGCCGCTGATCGTCGACGCGGGGCTCGGCGTGCCGTCGCATGCGTGCCAGGTGATGGAATGGGGTTTCGACGGTGTGCTGCTCAACACGGCCGTCTCGCAGGCGGCGTTTCCGCCGCAGATGGCGCGTGCGTTCGCGCTCGGCGTCGAAGCGGGGCGCACGGCCTACCTCGCTGGCCCGATGGCCGAGCGCGACAGCGCGCAGGCGAGCACGCCGGTCGTCGGCATGCCGTTCTGGCATCAGGACGGGAGCGCCGCATGAGCCTGCTGAATCGCGAGATTTTCTGGCCGCCGGCGGACGAGTTGACCGAAGTCGCCGAGCGCATCCGCACGCGCCTGGGCGACTGGCCCGCGGCGGCCTCGCCGTGGCGCATCTGTCTGATGACGCCCGACGACCACGGCGCGAACGACCTGATCGTCTTCACCGAAGATCATGGCGACGACGTCGAGCGTCTTCTCGCGGACAACGCCGCGGTGCTGGAAACGCGCGGCTCGCGGGCGGTGCTGCGTCTGAAGGGCGCGCGCTACGTGCTGGAGGGCGAGCGCTCGGACGACTGGCTGGCGGCGCTGGCGGCGTTTCTCGACTGCAATTTCGAGCCGCACGACGCGCTCGTGCTCGCGCTCGCGTGGCGTTCCGGCGACGAGAGCCGCGAGGACGCCTGGCCGGTGGATTTCGCCACCTTCCCGAAGGCCGCCGATTTGTCCGCTGCGCCGGACGTGACGTTTGCGGCCTGCCCGGAGCGGCTCGGCCTGTATCCGGTGCTGCCGAGCGCCGAATGGGTCGAGCGCGTGCTCGACCTTGGCGTGAAAACCGCCCAGCTTCGGCGCAAGACGACCGATTCCGGCGACCTTCAGCGCGAAATCGGGCGCTCCGTCGCGGCGGGGCACAAGCATGGGGCGCAGCTTTTCATCAACGATCACTGGCGCGAGGCCATCGCGGCGGGCGCCTACGGCGTGCATCTCGGACAGGAAGACGTGGAGACGGCCGACCTCGGCGCGATTGCGCGGGCCGGCCTGCGGCTCGGCCTCTCGACGCACGGCTACTACGAGATGCTGCGGGCGCTGCATTTCCGCCCGAGCTACCTCGCGCTCGGCGCCGTTTTCCCGACCACCACCAAAGTGATGCCGACCAGGCCGCAGGGGCTGGCGCGGCTGGCCCGATACGTGCGTCTGCTTGACGGGCGCGTGCCGCTTGTCGCGATCGGCGGGGTGAGCGGCGAGGTGCTGCGCGACGTGCTGTCGACGGGTGTCGGCAGCGCCGCCGTGGTGCGCGCCGTGACCGAAGCGCCGGACACCGCGGCGGCGGTTTCTGCGTTGCAACAAGAATTCGCGCGATAATGCCAAAAATTCGGAACAATTCGCCAGTCGGAGGCTAGGGCAAGCACCAGTTGCGCACAGGCCCTATAATTCGGCCTCTTGCGTAAAAGGACCCCCAGCCTCCGTGCCTGTATCCACTGAGACTCTCCTCGAGCTTCGCGACGTCGACTTCGGTTACGGCGACCGGCTCGTCCTGTCGAACCTGAACATGCGTTTCACGCGTGGGCAGGTGGTCGCAGTCATGGGCGGATCGGGCTGCGGCAAGACCACAGTGCTGCGGCTGATCGGCGGGCTCGTCAAGGCGAATCGCGGCCAGGTGCTGTTCGGCGGACAGGATGTCGGCGCCCAGACGCGCGAAGGGCTGTATGCGCTGCGCCGGAAAATGGGCATGCTGTTCCAGTTCGGTGCGCTTTTCACCGATCAGTCCGTATTCGAGAACGTGGCCTTCCCGCTGCGCGAACACACCGACCTGCCCGAAGACCTGTTGCGCGACCTCGTGCTGATGAAGCTCAACGCGGTGGGCCTGCGCGGCGCGCGTGATCTCGCGCCGTCGGAAATTTCGGGCGGCATGGCGCGTCGCGTGGCGCTCGCCCGCGCGATCGCGCTCGATCCCCAACTGATGATGTACGACGAGCCCTTCGCGGGCCTCGACCCGATTTCGCTCGGCATCACGGCGAACCTGATCCGCACGCTGAACAGCGCGCTCGGCGCGACGTCCATCCTCGTCACGCACGACGTGCCGGAATCGTTCGCGATCGCAGACTACGTCTACTTCATCGCGAACGGCGGCATTCTCGCCGAGGGCACGCCGGATCAGCTGCGCGCATCGACGGACCCGTCCGTGCGCCAGTTCATCGACGGCGCGCCCGACGGTCCCTTCAAGTTCCACTACGCGAGCACGCCGCTCGCGGCGGACTTTGGCATCGGAGGGAAGGCATGATCAGCGCGCTCGGACGCTGGGTGCTCGACGGCTTCGGCACCGCCGGTTACGCGACGCGCATGTTCCTGCGTCTCGTGCTCGAATTCTTTCCGTTGCTGCGCCGGCCGCGTCTTGTCACGAAGCAGATCCACTTCGTGGGCAATTATTCGCTCGTGATCATTGCCGTGTCGGGGCTTTTCGTCGGCTTCGTGCTGGGTTTGCAGGGCTATTACACGCTCAACCGCTACGGCTCGGAACAGGCGCTCGGACTGCTCGTCGCGCTCTCGCTCGTGCGCGAACTCGGGCCGGTGGTCACGGCGCTGCTCTTCGCGGGGCGCGCGGGCACGTCGCTCACCGCCGAAATCGGTCTGATGAAGGCCGGTGAGCAGCTTACCGCGATGGAAATGATGGCCGTCGACCCGATCAAGGTCGTCGTCGCTCCGCGCATGTGGGCCGGGATCATCGCCATGCCGATTCTCGCCGCGATTTTCAGTGCGGTCGGCGTGATCGGCGGCTATGTCGTCGGCGTGCTGATGATCGGCGTGGACGCGGGCGCGTTCTGGTCGCAGATGCAGGGCGGCGTGGACGTGTGGCGCGACGTCGGCAACGGCGTCATCAAGAGCATCGTGTTCGGTTTCGCGGTGACGTTCATCGCGTTGTTCCAGGGCTACGAAGCCAAGCCGACGCCGGAAGGCGTCTCGCGTGCGACGACCAGGACGGTCGTGTACGCGTCGCTCGCCGTGCTCGGCCTCGATTTCCTGCTGACGGCACTGATGTTCAGCTAGGGTCCGCAACTGGACGGGCGTCCGCGCATCGCGGGCGTGGCGAAGGGCACGGTCCTTCGCATCCGTTCTGCGACAAGATTCTCTTTGGGAAGACGATGAAAAAGACTGCTCTCGACTTTTGGGTCGGCCTCTTCGTGGTGCTCGGTTTCGTGGCGCTGCTGTTTCTCGCGCTGAAGGCCGGAAACATGAGCTCGATCTCATTCCAGCCGACCTACGCGGTCAAGCTGAAATTCGACAACATCGGCGGCCTGAAGGCGCGCGCGCCGGTGAAGAGCGCGGGCGTGACGGTGGGCCGCGTCGGTTCGATCAGCTTCGACCAGAACACCTATCAGGCGGTGGTCACGATCGATATCGACAAACAGTACGAGTTTCCGAAGGACTCGTCGGCCAAGATCCTGACGTCGGGCCTGCTCGGCGAGCAGTACATCGGCCTGGAGCCGGGCGGCGACGACCAGATGCTCAAGAACGGCGACGCCATTTCCATGACGCAATCGGCCGTGGTGCTCGAAAACCTGATTGGACAGTTCCTCTACAACAAGGCGGCGGACTCCGGCGCCTCGAAGTCACCCGCGGCGCCTGCGGCGCCAGCGCCCGCACCGGCGTTTCCGGGCGCCGCGAGCGCGATGGGCGCGAGCGCAAGCCAATAAGGGCCAATAAGGAGAAGAGCATGCAGGCGATGCGCGTGAGAAGCGCCGTTGTCGTAGTTGCAGTGGCGGCGCTGGCCGGTTGCGCGACCGTCGAGACGCCGACCAAGGGCGACCCGTTCGAGAGCTATAACCGGACGATGTTCACGGTCAACGACAAGATCGACCAGGTCGCGCTGAAGCCGGTCGCGAAGGCGTACGTGTGGGCGGTGCCGGAACCGGTGCGCGGCAGCGTGACGAACTTCTTCTCGAATATCGGCGACGTGTACATCGCGGCGAACAATCTGCTGCAACTGAAGATCACCGACGGCGTGTCGGACATCATGCGCGTCGCGATCAATACGCTCTTCGGCGTCGGCGGCCTGTTCGACGTCGCGACGCTCGCGAAGCTGCCGAAGCACACCGCCGACTTCGGCCTGACGCTCGGCCACTACGGCGTGCCGTCGGGGCCGTATCTGGTGCTGCCGCTGCTCGGGCCAAGCACGGTGCGCGACACGGGCGGCACGGTCGTCGACTATTTCGGTAATCCGCTCACCTACGTGCACCCGGATTCGGTCAGCTGGGCGCTGTACGGCCTGAATCTCATCGACGTGCGCGCGAACCTGCTCGGCGCGAGCGACGTGCTCGCCGATGCCGCGCTCGACAAGTATTCGTTCGTCCGCAATGCCTATCTGCAGCGCCGCCAGTACCTGATTTCCGGTGGCGAAGGCGCGGTGCCGGATTACGGCGACCAGTCGCTGCCGCAATACGACGACACGGCCGCGGGTGGCGCCGGCGCGGCGGCCGGGGCCGCGGCCACGGCGGTTCCGGGCGCGCCGGCTTCGGCTACGGCGGCGCCGGCCACCCCTGCCGCACCGTCGGAGGCGGCTTCGGCGCCGGAAGCGGCATCGGGCGTGGCGGCGCCGGCGACGCCCGCGAGCGGCGCTCACGGCACGGTTCCGGGCAATCAATACGTGCCGCCGCGTATTCCGTCGTTCCCTTCCATACGCTTGCGCTGATCCGCAGACGTATTACGAGCAGTAACATATTTGACAGGTAATTTGACGGTTTGGCGGCCGCGGCCCGTGAACTCGACTCCGGCGCCGCGTTCAAACCCAAGCCACTTTTAAGCAGGGTCTGTGATGAAAAAATTATTTTTGCTTCCCCTCTTCGCTCTTTTCATGGCGTTCTGCAATACCGCGTCGGCGCAGGCCGTCGACACGAGCAACCCGGACACGATGATCAAGACGGTCACCCAGCAGGTCCTCGACCAGATCAAGGCCGACAAGCAGATCCAGTCGGGCAACATCACGCGCATCACCGAACTCGTGAACGAGAAGATCCTGCCGTACACGGACTTCACCCGCACCACGCGCCTCGTCATGGGCCGCAACTGGAACAGCGCGACGCCGCAGCAGCAGAAGCAAATCGTCGAGCAGTTCAAGATGCTCCTGATCCGCACGTATTCGGGCGCGCTCGCGCAGGTTCGCGACCAGCAGGTCCAGTACAAGCCGTTCCGCGCGTCGCCTGACGACACGGACGTGGTGGTGCGCTCGGTCGTGATCAACAACGGCTCGCCGATCCAGCTCGACTATCGCCTGTACAAGACGCCGCAGGGCTGGAAGGTGTACGACATCAACGTGCTCGGCGCGTGGCTGATCCAGGCGTACCAGCAGCAGTTCAACGAGCAGATCTCGCAGCATGGCGTCGACGGGCTGCTGCAGTTCCTCACGCAGCGCAACGAGCAACTCGCGAGCGGCAAGGCTGCGTCGTGACGAGCGCGAGCAACGCGGGCCGCTTCGAAACCGCCGCGACGCTCACGCACGAGAGCGCGAAAAGCGCGCTCGAAGCGGGGCTTTCGCGGATCGCGGCGGGTGCAACCGAAGTCGATTGCGCGCCACTCAGGCAATTCGACTCGTCCGCGCTCGCCGTGCTGCTTGCATGGCAGCGCGCGGCGTCCGAGCGCGGCGCCGCGCTCGGCATCGTGAATTTCCCTTCCGGGCTTGCCAGTCTCGCGCAGGCCTACGGCGTCGACACGCTCCTCACCTTCCGACATTGATCCTGCTCTAGTGCAGCAAGCCGCTGGCGCCCGCGGGTATCCGCGCCGGCGCCTCCGGCAGGATCGCGCGAATCGGTGAAGTCCGTTTGCCCTATAATCAAACGTTTTTTCCGGCCCCTTTCCGGCCCCTTTTTGGGCTTCAATCGGGTTCCATTTCGGGTTCCATTTCGGCATCGAGTCCGGCCCCGAGTCCGGCCCCTTTTGGCCGCCTCTCCAGGCCGGTTTTTGGCTCCGCCCTGCACAACCGAAGCGCCGCCCGTTGCGGCGCGCGCATTTTCATGTCAGCCATAGAAATCCGAAACGTCAGGAAGCGCTACAAAGAGCTGCAAGCGCTCAAAGGCGTAAGTCTTACGGTGGAAGAAGGCGAATTCTTCGGCCTGCTCGGTCCCAATGGGGCAGGCAAAACCACGCTGATCAGCATTCTCGCGGGTCTCGCCCGCGCGGACAGCGGCACCATCTCCGTGCGCGGCCATGACGTCGTCAGCGATTTCCGCGCCGCGCGCCGCGCGCTCGGCGTCGTGCCGCAGGAACTCGTCTTCGATCCGTTCTTCACCGTGCGCGAGTCGCTGCGCATCCAGTCGGGCTACTTCGGCCTGCGCCACAACGACGACTGGATCGACGAGGTCATGGCCAACCTCGACCTCACCGAAAAGGCCGACGTCAACACGCGCAAGCTCTCCGGCGGCATGAAGCGGCGCGTGCTGGTGGCTCAGGCGCTGGTGCACCGGCCGCCCGTCATCGTACTCGACGAGCCGACCGCGGGCGTCGATGTCGAGTTGCGTCAGACCTTGTGGAAATTCATCTCGCGGCTGAACCGCGAAGGCCACACGATCGTGCTGACCACCCACTATCTGGAAGAGGCGGAGGCGCTGTGCGACCGCATCGCGATGCTGCGCCGGGGCGAAGTCGTCGCGCTGGAGCGCACGAGCGCGCTGCTTGCGCGCTTTTCCGGCATGCAGCTGTCGCTGCGCTTTTCGGAAGGCGTGCTGCCTGCCGGGCTGCGCTCGCTGGAAGTCGATCCGCACGCGGTGTCCGGCAGTCAGCACCTGCTGCGCCTGTCGAGCTACGACGACGTCGAGCCGATTCTCGCGAAATGCCGCGCGGCAGGCTGCAAATTCGATGAAATCGAGGTGCGCAAGGCCGATCTCGAAGACGTGTTCGTGCAGATCATGAACGAACCGGACGTCGTCGAGGGTCTGTCATGAACGGCTTCAGGACACTGTTCTACAAGGAACTGCTGCGCTTCTGGAAGGTGTCGTTCCAGACGGTGCTCGCGCCCGTGGTGACGGCGCTGCTGTACCTGATGATCTTCGGCCACGCGCTCACGGGACATGTGCAGGTGTACCCGGGCGTCGGGTACACGAGCTTTCTCGTGCCCGGCCTCGTGATGATGAGCGTGCTGCAGAACGCGTTCGCGAACAGTTCGTCGTCGCTGATCCAGTCGAAGATCACGGGCAACCTCGTGTTCGTGCTGCTGCCGCCGCTCGCGCACTGGGAGATGTATTTCGCCTACGTGCTCGCGTCGGTGGTGCGCGGGCTCGTGGTGGGCTTCGGCGTGTTCATCGTGACGGTATGGTTCATCCCGATGACTTTTGCGTCGCCGTTCTACATCATTGCGTTCGCGGTGCTGGGTTCCGCGATTCTCGGCACGCTCGGCCTGATCGCCGGCATCTGGGCGGAAAAGTTCGACCAGCTCGCCGCGTTCCAGAATTTCCTGATCATGCCGCTCACGTTTCTTTCGGGCGTGTTCTACTCGACGCATTCGCTGCCGTCCGGATGGCGCGAAGTGTCGCGTCTGAATCCGTTTTTCTACATGATCGACGGCTTCCGCTTTGGCTTTTTCGGCATGTCGGACGTGAGTCCGCTCGCGAGCCTGGCGATTGTCGGCGGTTTTTTCGCCGTGCTGGCGGTGATCGCCGTGCGCCTTCTGGCGAGCGGCTACAAGCTGCGTCACTGAATATTCAAGGAGACTTCCATGTTGCCGACCCCGGAACAAGTGAAGGATTACATCGCTGGCGGCCTCGCGTGCCAGCATCTCGAAGTGGAAGGCGACGGCCAGCACTTCTTCGCGACCATCGTGAGCGACGCATTCGAGGGCAAGCGCCTGATCGCGCGGCATCAGCTCGTCTACGCGGTGCTCGGCGAGCGCATGCGCGCGGAAATCCACGCGCTCAGCATGAAGACGCTCACACCGGAAGAATGGAAAGCCGCTTAAGGCATCACCCGTCACACTCAGCTGGAAAATCAGTGCGCTTTATTCAAGACAACCGCGGGGCCGATGGCGGCGCCGCAGCAGGAAGCACGGTCGAAGGACACGCAAGCATGGACAAACTGGTCATCACCGGGGGCGCGAAGCTCTCGGGCGAAATCGTCGTATCGGGTGCGAAGAACGCGGCGCTGCCGATTCTCTGCGCGAGCCTTCTCACCGCCGACGACGTGCATCTCGAAAACGTTCCCAATCTGCAGGACGTGCGCACCATGGTCAAGCTGCTGCGCCAGATGGGCGTGCAGTGCGAGACGGGCGGCGACGCTCGCATGACGCTGAATGCGTCGAAGGTGGACAACCTCGTCGCGCCGTACGAAATGGTGAAGACGATGCGCGCGTCGATTCTCGTGCTCGGGCCGCTCGTCGCGCGTTTCGGCGAGGCGAAGGTATCGCTGCCGGGCGGCTGCGCGATCGGCGCGCGGCCGGTCGACCAGCACATCAAGGGCCTGCAGGCGATGGGCGCCGAGATCAGCATCGAGCACGGCTTCATCGAAGCGCGCGCGAAGCGCCTGAAGGGCGCGCGCATCATCACCGACATGATCACCGTCACCGGCACGGAAAACCTGCTGATGGCGGCGGTGCTCGCCGATGGCGAAACGGTGATCGAAAACGCCGCGCGCGAGCCCGAGGTGAGCGATCTCGCCCATCTGCTCGTCGCGATGGGCGCGAAAATCGAGGGAATCGGCACGGACCGGCTCGTGATCCAGGGCGTCGACAAGCTCCACGGTGCGCGCCACTCGGTGGTGCCGGACCGCATCGAGGCGGGCACGTTCCTGTGCGCGGTGGCGGCGGCCGGCGGCGACGTCACGCTGCGCCACGTGAGCGCGTCACTGCTCGACGCCGTGACGGCGAAGCTGCGCGAGGCGGGCGTGACGATCGAGGAAGGCCAGGGCTGGATGCGCGTGAAGATGGCGAAGCGCCCGGCGGCGGTGAGCTTTCGCACGTCCGAGTACCCGGCGTTCCCGACCGACATGCAGGCGCAGTTCATGGCGCTGAATTCGATGGCGACGGGCACGTCGCAGGTCGTCGAGACGATCTTCGAGAACCGCTTCATGCACGTGCAGGAACTGAACCGGCTCGGCGCGAGCATCACGATCGACGGCAACACGGCACTGGTGTCGGGGGTCGAAAAACTGTCGGGCGCGAAGGTGATGGCGACCGACCTGCGCGCGTCGGCGAGCCTCGTCATCGCGGCGATGTGCGCGGACGGCGACACGCTGATCGATCGCATCTATCACCTCGACCGCGGCTACGACCGGATGGAGTCGAAGCTGACGGCGGTCGGCGCGAAGGTGAGCCGCATCAAGGGCAGCGGGAGCGAGCAATGAGTTCGGTGCCGCAGACTTCGTCGTCGGTCGCGGCCAGCGCGCCGCTCACGCTCGCGCTTTCGAAAGGGCGTATCTTCGAGGAAACGCTGCCGCTTCTCGCCGCTGCCGGCGTACAGGTGGCCGAGGACCCGGAGACGTCGCGCAAGCTGATTCTTCCGACCACGAACCCGCACCTGCGCGTGATCATCGTGCGCGCAACCGATGTGCCGACCTACGTGGAATACGGCGCGGCGGACTTCGGCGTGGCTGGCAAGGACGTGCTGATCGAGCACGGCGGCGGCGGGCTCTATCAGCCGGTCGATCTGAACATTGCGTGCTGCCGGATGTCGGTGGCGGTGAAGGCGGGTTTCGACTACGCGAGCGCAGTGCGCCAGGGCGCGAGGCTGCGCGTCGCGACCAAGTATGTGGAAGTGGCGCGGGAGCATTTCGCGTCGAAGGGCGTGCACGTCGATCTGATCAAGCTGTACGGTTCGATGGAGCTCGCGCCGCTCGTGGGCCTGGCCGATGCGATCGTCGACCTGGTCAGCTCGGGCGGCACGCTTCGGGCGAACAATCTCGTCGAGGTGGAGGAAATCATGCAGATTTCGTCGCGTCTCGTCGTCAATCAGGCCGCGCTGAAGCTGAAGCGCGCGGCGCTGAAGCCGTTTCTCGACGCGTTCGAACGCGCATCGGTGGGCAACGGCAACTGAGCGTGCCGGGCGAAGACGCCGCACGCGATACTGAAACGGAAAACCAGCATGTCTATCAAGATTCGCAAACTCGATTCCGGTGCCAACGGCTTTCGGGAGGCGCTGCACGCGGTGCTCGCGTTCGAGGCGAGCGAGGACGAAGCCATCGAGCGCTCGGTCGCGCAGATTCTCGCCGACGTGAAGGCGCGCGGCGACGAAGCCGTGCTCGAGCACACCAACCGGTTCGACCGGCTGAAGGCGGAGAGCGTCGCGGCGCTGGAGCTGCCGGCGGCCGAACTGGAAGCGGCGCTCGAAGGGCTCGAGCCCAAGCGCCGCGCCGCGCTCGAAGCCGCGGCGGCGCGCGTGCGCGGCTATCACGAGAAGCAGCGGATCGAATGCGGCAGCCATAGCTGGCAATACACCGAATCGGACGGCACCGTGCTCGGCCAGAAAGTCACGCCGCTCGATCGCGCGGGCATCTACGTGCCGGGCGGCAAGGCGGCGTATCCGTCGTCGGTGCTGATGAACGCGATTCCGGCGCGCGTCGCGGGCGTCAAGGAAATCGTGATGGTCGTGCCGACCCCGGACGGCGTGAAGAACCCGCTCGTGCTGGCGGCGGCGCTCCTCGGCGGCGTGGACCGCGTGTTCACGATCGGCGGCGCGCAGGCGGTGGGCGCGCTCGCGTACGGCACGCAAACCGTGCCCGCCGTCGACAAGATCTGCGGCCCGGGCAATGCGTACGTCGCGTCGGCGAAGCGCCGCGTGTTCGGCACCGTCGGCATCGACATGATCGCGGGGCCGTCGGAGATTCTGGTGATCTGCGACGCCACCACCGATCCGCGCTGGGTCGCGATGGACCTGTTCTCGCAGGCCGAGCACGACGAGCTCGCGCAATCCATCCTGCTGTGCCCCGACGCGGAGTTCATCGCGCGGGTGGAAGAGGCGATCATCGAACTGCTTCCCGCGATGCCGCGCCGCGAGGTCATCCAGCGCTCGCTCGAAGACCGCGGGGCGCTCGTCAAGGTGAAGGACATGGCCGAAGCCTGCGCGATCGCCAACGACATCGCGCCCGAGCATCTCGAAATTTCCGCGCTCGACCCGCACCACTGGGCGGCGCAGATCCGCCACGCCGGCGCGATCTTCCTCGGCCGCTACACGAGCGAGAGCCTCGGCGACTACTGCGCCGGCCCTAACCACGTGCTGCCGACTTCGCGCACGGCGCGCTTTTCGTCGCCGCTCGGCGTCTACGATTTCATGAAGCGCTCGAGCGTGATCGAAGTGAGCGCGGAAGGCGCGCAGACGCTCGGCGAGATCGCCGCCGAACTCGCCTACGGCGAAGGCCTGCAGGCGCACGCGCGCAGCGCCGAATACCGGATGAAGAACACCGCGCAATAAGACATCAGGCGCTCCGACGAACGAACAAGGCGGCCCGAGAGCCGCCCGCGGCCGACGAGAGCGGCCAGCACGATCATGACCACACCACAAGACATCATCCGTCCCGACGTCCTCGCGATGACGAGCTATCCGGTGCCCGACGCTACGGGCCTGATCAAGCTCGACGCGATGGAAAATCCGTACAGCCTCCCCGCCGGCCTCGCGGCGCAACTGGGCGAGCACCTCGCGGGCGTCGCGCTGAACCGCTATCCGGCGCCGCGCCCGTCGGATCTGCTCGCGAAGATCAAGCGCGCGATGGGCGTGCCGCCCGCCTGCGAAGTGCTGCTCGGCAACGGCTCGGACGAACTGATCAGCATGATGTCGATGGCGTGCTCGAAACCGGGCGCAAAGGCCGTCGCGCCGGTGCCGGGCTTCGTCATGTACCAGATGTCGGCGATCTTCGCGCATCTCGAATTTATCGGCGTGCCGCTGAACGCGGATTTCACGCTCGATGCCGACGCGCTCGTCGCGGCCATCGAAGAGCACGCGCCCGCGCTCGTGTACCTCGCGTACCCGAACAATCCGACCGGCACGCTGTTCGACGACGCCGACATCGAGCGCGTGATCGCGGCGGCGCAAAAGAGCCTCGTCGTGATCGACGAGGCGTACCAGCCCTTTGCCGAAAAGAGCTGGCTGCCGCGCGCGGGTGAATTCGACAACGTCGTCGTGATGCGCACGGTGTCGAAGCTCGGCCTCGCGGGCATCCGGCTCGGCTACATGGCGGGCACGGCGCGCTGGATCACCGAATTCGACAAGGTGCGCCCGCCCTACAACATCAACGTGCTGACGCAGGCGACCGCGGATTTTCTGCTCGATCACCTCGATATCCTCGACGCGCAGGCCGCCGAGCTTCGCGCGGAACGCGAGCGCCTCGCGCGCGCGGTCGCCGCGCTGCCCGGCGCGACGGTTTTTCCAAGCGCCGGCAACTTCCTGCTGGTGCGCGTGCCAGATGCGGCCGTGACGTTCGAAACCCTGCTGACGTCGCGGGTTTTGATCAAAAACGTGAGTAAAATGCATCCATTGCTCGCAAATTGCGTGCGTTTGACGGTCGGATCGGCCGAAGAGAACGCGCAACTGGTCGCCGCTCTGAAGCTCGCGCTGCACTAAAACCACTTTCTCTTAAAAAAGTCTCAAGGAAACACCATGCGTATTGCGGAAGTCGTTCGCAACACCAGCGAAACGCAGATCCGTGTGAAGCTCGATCTGGACGGCACCGGCAAGCAGAAGCTCGCCACCGGCGTGCCGTTCCTCGACCATATGCTCGACCAGATCGCGCGCCACGGCCTTTTCGACCTCGAAGTCGAAGCGCATGGCGATCTCCATATCGACGATCACCACACCGTGGAAGACACCGGCATCACGCTCGGGCAGGCGGTGGCGAAGGCGATCGGCGATCGCAAGGGCATCCGCCGCTACGGCCATTCGTACGTGCCGCTCGACGAGGCGCTGTCGCGCGTGGTGATCGACTTTTCGGGCCGTCCTGGCCTCGAATTCCACGTGCCGTTCACGCGCGCGCGCATCGGCACGTTCGACGTCGACCTGACCATCGAGTTTTTTCGCGGCTTCGTGAACCATGCGGGCGTGACGCTGCATGTCGATAATCTTCGCGGCATCAACGCGCATCACCAGGTCGAGACGGTGTTCAAGGCGTTCGGGCGCGCGCTGCGCATGGCGGTCGAATTCGACGATCGCGCGGCGGGCCAGATTCCGTCCACCAAGGGCAGCCTTTGATCCGCGTCGGATGAGCGGAAAGAGCCGGGCTGCGCTTTCTCGGCTGCCTGTGTCGAAAAGTGTCGTGACGGCTGGCGATGGATCTATTCAAATCATTCATTTCACTGCTTGCGCTGATCAACCCGGTCGGCGCGATTCCGTTTTTCCTGAGCCTGACGCAGCAGCAGTCGAGCATCGAAAAGCGCAACACGATCCGCGTCGCGTCGATTTCGGTGTTCTGCGTGATCGCCGTGACGGCGCTGCTCGGGCAGCAGATCATCGAATTCTTCGGCATTTCGGTGGCGTCGTTCGAAGTGGGCGGCGGAATCATCATGCTGCTGATGGCGCTCAACATGCTGAACGCGCAGGTCGGCAACGCGCGCTCCACGCCCGAAGAGCGCATGGAAGCCGAGGAAAAGAACAACGTCGCGGTCGTGCCGCTCGCCATTCCGCTCCTGACCGGGCCGGGGTCGATCAGCACGGTGATCGTCTATTCTGCAAACTCGCATCACTGGTACGACCGGCTCGGGCTGATCGTGATCGGCGCCGTGATCGCCGCCCTGTGTTTCGGCGCGCTGAATCTCGCCGAGCCGATTGCGCGCTGGGTCGGGCGCACCGGCATCAATATCGGTACGCGACTGATGGGTTTGATGCTGGCCGCACTGGCGGTCGAATTCATCGTCGATGGATTGAAGGCGTTGCTGCCTAACTTGAAATGAAAACTTCGATAGCGATTGTTGATTACGGAATGGGCAACCTGCGCTCGGTGTACCAGGCGCTGAGAAAGGCGGCTCCGGAAGCGGACGTGGCGATCGTCGAGCAGCCCGAGGCGATTCGCGCGGCCGATCGCGTGGTGCTGCCCGGACAGGGCGCGATGCGCGACTGCATGGGCCACCTCGGCGCGTCCGGTCTGCAGGAGGCGGTGATGGAGGCCGCGCGCGAGAAGCCGATGCTCGGCGTGTGCGTCGGAGAGCAAATGCTCTTCGACTGGTCCGAGGAAGGCGACACGAAGGGCCTCGGTCTTTTGCCGGGCAAGGTGGTGCGCTTTCAGCTGGAAGGCCAGCTGCAGGACGACGGCTCGCGCTTCAAGGTGCCGCAGATGGGCTGGAACCGCGTGCGTCAGGCGCAACGCCATGCACTCTGGGACGGCATCGCCGACAGCGCGTTCTTCTACTTCGTGCACAGTTATTACGTCGTGCCGGCGAATCCGGCGCATACATCGGGCGAAACGATATATGGCGCACCGTTCACATCGGCGGTGGCGCGCGACAATATCTTCGCGACCCAATTTCACCCGGAGAAGAGTGCCGACGCGGGCCTGCGCCTGTATCGGAACTTCGTGCACTGGAATCCGTGATTCGGGCGGAAACTCCGTGTTTTCGACGTTTTTGCCTATGCCGAATGCATCCGCGGGCGTCGCGATACTTGTACTACACTAGCGAAACGGTCGCGCGCCGGCTTGCAGCCTCGGGCGAACCCGTTTGACCAACCTTCACCAGATAACACGCGATTTCTATGTTGCTCATTCCGGCCATCGATCTTAAAGACGGTCAGTGCGTACGCCTCAAGCAAGGCGATATGGACCAGGCGACCATTTTTTCCGAAGATCCGGCGGCGATGGCCCGGCACTGGGTCGATCGGGGCGCGCGGCGGCTGCATCTCGTCGACCTGAACGGCGCCTTCGCCGGCAGGCCGAAGAACGAAGATGCGATTCGCGCGATCATCCAGGAAGTCGGCAGCGACATTCCGGTGCAACTGGGCGGCGGCATCCGCGACCTGAACACCATCGAGCGTTATCTCGACGACGGCCTCGAATACGTGATCATCGGCACGGCCGCGGTGAAGAACCCGGGCTTCCTGAAGGACGCCTGCACGGCGTTCGCGGGCCACATCATCGTCGGCCTGGATGCGAAGGACGGCAAAGTGGCAACGGACGGCTGGAGCAAGCTCACGGGCCATGAGGTCGTGGATCTCGGCCGCAAGTTCGAGGACTACGGCTGCGAGGCGATCATCTACACCGACATCGGCCGCGACGGCATGCTCCAGGGCATCAATATCGAAGCCACGGTGCGGCTCGCGCAGGCGGTGAAGATTCCGGTGATCGCGAGCGGCGGATTGTCGAACCTGTCCGACATCGAATCGCTCTGCGAAGTCGAGGACGAGGGCATCGAAGGCGTGATCTGCGGCCGCGCGATCTATTCGGGCGATCTCGACTTCGCCGCCGCGCAAACGCGCGCCGACATGCTGCGCGAAGCCGACGACGCCTGATCGCCGCGGCTTTCAGCTCATCGCGTGACGCACTTCCGGCGCCCGGTGAGGGCGCTGGCCGCTCGTCGGCACGACGGCGCTTCCACTCGCACGAAACGGTATCTGCAAGAACATGGCTCTCGCTAAACGCATCATCCCCTGCCTCGACGTGACCGCCGGCCGCGTCGTCAAAGGCGTCAACTTCCTGGAATTGCGCGATGCGGGCGATCCGGTGGAAATCGCGCGCCGCTACGACGACCAGGGCGCCGACGAACTCACCTTTCTCGACATCACGGCCACTTCCGACCAGCGCGACCTGATTCTTCCGATCATCGAGTCGGTGGCGTCGCAGGTCTTCATTCCGCTGACGGTCGGTGGCGGCGTGCGCGCGGTCGAGGATGTGCGGCGGCTTCTCAATGCCGGCGCGGACAAGATCAGCATGAATTCGTCGGCGGTCGCGAATCCGCAGCTCGTGCGCGACGCGTCGGACAAGCACGGATCGCAATGCATCGTGGTTGCGATCGATGCAAAGCGGGTATCGGCCGAGGGCGAGGCGCCGCGCTGGGAAGTGTTCACCCACGGCGGGCGCAAGGGCACCGGGCTCGACGTGATCGAATGGGCGCGCAAGATGGCCGATTTCGGCGCCGGTGAAATCCTGCTGACCAGCATGGACCGCGACGGCACGAAGGCGGGCTTCGATCTCGCGTTGACCCGTGCCGTCTCGGACGCGGTGCCGGTGCCGGTGATCGCTTCGGGGGGCGTCGGTTCGCTGCAGCATCTGGCGGACGGCATCGTCGAAGGCCGCGCGGACGCGGTGCTGGCGGCGAGCATCTTTCACTACGGCGAACACACCGTCGGCGAAGCGAAACGCTTCATGGCGGACCAGGGCATTTCGGTGAGGATGTAGGCTGTGAGCACGCAAAACGACTGGATCGGCAAGGTGAAGTGGGACGCGAACGGCCTCGTGCCGGTGATCGCGCAGGAAGCATCGACGGGCGATGTCCTGATGTTCGCGTGGATGGACCGCGAGGCGCTGGCGAAAACCATCGAACTGAAACGCGCCGTCTATTACTCGCGCTCGCGCAAGCGCTTGTGGTTCAAGGGCGAGGAATCGGGGCACGTACAGCACGTGCACGAAGTGCGGCTCGACTGCGACGAAGACGTCGTGCTGCTGAAGGTCGAGCAGGTGTCGGGTATCGCGTGCCACACCGGGCGGCATTCGTGCTTTTTCCAGAAATTCGAGGGATCGGTTGAGAGCGGCGACTGGGTCGCAGTCGAACCGGTCCTGAAAGATCCCGAAAGTATCTACAAATGACGCAAATCAACACGCAGGACACGCTGCTGCGCCTGGCCGCCGTAATCGACAGCCGCAAGGGCGGCGACCCGGAACAATCCTACGTTTCCCGACTCTTTCATAAAGGCGACGACGCCGTCCTGAAGAAAATCGGCGAAGAGGCGACGGAAGTCGTCCTGGCGGCGAAAGACGCGCGTCACGGCGGCGCGCCGAAGGCGCTCGTCGGCGAAGTCGCGGATTTGTGGTTTCACTGTCTCGTCATGCTGTCGCACTTCGACCTCAACCCGGCCGACGTGATCGCCGAGCTCGAACGGCGCGAAGGCCTCTCGGGCATCGAAGAGAAGGCATTGCGCAAGTCGCGCGAGCGCGAAGAGAACGGCGGCTGACGAGCGCCTGCGTCGTACAGAGGAGGGAGCGTCGAATGAACCAGCCGTCTGAATCCTATCCCCCGCCTGCATACCAGAATTCGGCCGAAGCCGAACGCCAGCGGGGCCTGCGCACGCTCACGCACATTCTCTACGGACTTTACGCCGCGTACTGGCTCACCGGCGGGCTCACGGTGCTGATCGCGATCATCATCAACTATCTGAAGCGCCGGGATGTGGTCGGAACGCCGTACGAAGCGCACTTTGAATGGCAGATCCGCACCTTCTGGTGGGCGGTGCTCGGGCATCTGATTGGCGCCGCGCTGCTGTTCGTGCTGATCGGCTTTCCGATCCTGTTCGCAGTCGGCATCTGGACGCTCTATCGCGTCATCAAGGGCTGGCTGTACCTGTATGAAGACAAGTCATTCGATCCGCGCGCCTGGTTTTGAGCCGCGCGCCTGAATTTGGGAATACACCGGGGAATCCATGAGCCACGAAAACTGCATTTTCTGCAAAATCGCCGCGGGAGAACTGCCGAGCAAGAAGGTCTACGAGGACGACGAATTCGTCGCGTTCAACGACATCAATCCCGCGGCGCCGGTTCATGTGCTGGTGATTCCGCGCAAGCACATCGAGACGCTTTCGCATTGCACCGAAAGCGATGCGCCGCTGCTTGGTAGAATGGTTAGTCTGGTGGGGCGCCTGGCCGACGAGCTGGGTGTGGCCTATACCGGCGGCGACACGGGTTTCCGCACGGTGATCAATACCGGGCCTGGAGGCGGGCAGGAGGTGTATCACATTCATGCTCATCTGCTGGCGGGAGCGCGTCCGTGGCGTCGCATGGGATAAACGCGCAACAAAGACGCGGATTGCGCCTTTCCAATGAAATATTGGACGCGCAAAATGACATAAAGTCAGCCGGGCGTCATCGCGCCGGCTTGTGCCGCAAGGCCGGATCAACTCGTCACGACCGACAGACAACAGGACGTGGCGGGACTAAGGAGAGTTTTCATTCATGGGTTCGTTGAGCATCTGGCATTGGCTGATCGTGTTGCTGATCGTGGCACTCGTTTTCGGCACGAAGAAATTGCGTAACATCGGCGGCGATCTGGGCGGGGCGGTGAAGGGCTTCAAGGAAGGCATGCGCGATGGCGAAACGCCTGCAGACCAGCAGCAGCGCGAACTGCCGCGCAACGGCGCAGTCGACGTCGAAGCGAAGGACAAGACACGCTCCGGCGATTACCGCTAATCTGACCCTCAGACCTTCGGAACCTTCGATTCCATGCTCGACCTCGGTCTGACCAAAATGGCGCTGATCGGCGTCGTCGCGCTGGTGGTGCTCGGGCCCGAGCGGCTGCCGGGCGTCGCCCGCACGGCGGGTGCGCTGTTCGGCCGCGCGCAGCGCTACATCAACGACGTCAAGTCGGAAGTCGCGCGCGAGATGGAACTCGACGAACTGAAGAAAATGCGTACCCAGTTCGAGACGGCGGCGTCGAACGTCGAAAGCACGATCCACGACAATCTTCGCCAGCACGAGGCCGAACTCAACGACGCGTGGAATCAGGGGACGTCGGTATCGCCGAGCATCGCGGGCGGGACTGACGCGCAGACGCCGGCCGATACGTCCAGCTGGCGTAGCGCGTCAGCGTCGCCGGCCAAGCGCAAGAACTGGCGCGTCAAGCAGAGCGCGGTTCCCAACTGGTACAAGCGCACGACCGCCCGGCGCACCCGCGTGCAATCGGGCGCCGCGCGTGTCGCCCGGCATACTCCCGAAACCTTGCGCCGTCCCACGAAGTTCTTCTGAGCCGGCGAGCAATCCATTCCATCGATGATCCCCAACCGAGGGCCGGCGTGAGCGACCCGCAACAGAAGAAAGACGAGCCCGTCGAAGAGACGTTCATCTCGCATTTGGTCGAATTGCGCGATCGCATCATTCGCGCCGGCGCGTCGGTCATTGTCGTTTTCATCGGGCTCGTCTACTGGGCGCCCGATATCTTCAAGCTGCTCGCGCGGCCGCTGATGCAGAACCTGCCGAAGGACGGGAAGATGATCGTCACCGACGTCACCGGCTCGTTCTTTGTGCCGATGAAGGTGACGATGCTCGTCGCGTCCGTGATTGCGCTGCCGATCGTGCTCTACCAGATCTGGGCGTTCGTCGCGCCCGGACTCTATCAGCACGAGAAGAAGCTGGTTGCGCCGCTCGTCGGCAGCAGCTACACACTTTTCCTGTGCGGAATGGCGTTCGCGTACTTCATCGTGTTCCCGACCATTTTTCGCGTCATGGCGCATTACAACGCGCCACTCGGCGCGGAGATGACCACCGATATCGACAATTACCTGAGTTTCGTGCTGACGATGTTTCTCGCGTTCGGCGTGACCTTCGAGGTGCCGATCGTCGTCGTGCTGCTGGCGCGCATGGGCGTGGTGTCGATCAAGAAGCTGAAGGAAATCCGCCCGTACGTGATCGTCGGCGCATTCGTGATTTCCGCCGTGGTCACGCCGCCCGACGTCTTTTCGCAGCTGATCCTCGCGATTCCGCTCATCGTTCTCTACGAAGCGGGGATCATCGCGGCGCGGCTCGTCGTCGGGAAGGACGGGGTGAAGAAGGAAGAGGAAGCACCGGCCGCCGAGTAGATTCGCAGGCGCCGCGGTAAACCCGTTGCGGCAACTCGATAAAAAAGGGCAGCTTCATATGAAGCTGCCCTTTTTGCTTCCTTGCCGCGTTGCCCTGCTTTCGCCGCGCGTTCGCTGCGGCTGCTACTCGTCGCCCTGATCGTCCTCGGGCAACTGCGGCGCGCGCGGCTGGACCGGCCGCTTTCCGATCATCACGTTGACGTCGAGCTCCTTGTTCTTGCGCATCAGGTGAACCTTCACCGACGTCCCCGGCTTGATCTGCGCGACGACGTTCAGAAGACGCGTGGTATCGGTGATCGTGTCGTCGTTGATGCTGACGAGGATATCGCCCGGCTTGATGCCGGCCTTGTCGGCGGGGCCGCCCTGCAGCACGCCCGCGACGATCGCGCCCGATTTCCGGTCAAGCCCGAACGATTCCGCGATCTCCGGCGTCACGTCCTGCGGCTCCACGCCGATCCAGCCGCGCGTCACCGTGCCAGTCGTGATGATGCTTTCCAGCACGCTGCGCGCGGTCGAGACCGGAATCGCGAAGCCGATGCCGAGCGAGCCGCCGCTTCGCGAATAAATGGCGGTGTTGATGCCGAGCAGGTTGCCGTTGATGTCGACGAGCGCCCCGCCCGAGTTGCCCGGATTGATCGCGGCGTCGGTCTGGATGAAGTTTTCGAACGTATTGATGCCGAGGTGATTGCGCCCGAGCGCGCTCACGATGCCCATCGTGACCGTCTGCCCGACGCCGAACGGATTGCCGATCGCGAGCACCACGTCGCCGACGCGCGTCTGGTCCATGCGCCCGAGCGTGATGGAAGGCAGGTTCGTCATGTTGATCTTCAGCACGGCGAGATCGGTTTCCGGATCGATGCCGATCACCTTCGCGCTCGACGTGCGCCCGTCCGCGAGCGCGACCTCGATCTGATCTGCCCCGTCGACGACATGCTGGTTCGTTAGAATGTAGCCTTCCGGGCTGACGATCACGCCGGATCCCAGATTCGACGCCGGCGGCTCGTCGCTCTTGCGCTTGTTCTTGTCGCCGAAGAAGTACCGGAAGAGAGGGTCTTTCGCGCGCGGATCGGCGGGCAGGCTGCCGTCCTTGCTCGAGAACACGTTGACGACCGCGGGCATCGCCTTCTGGGCGCCCTCGGCATACGAAGACTGCACGGGGCGCGAACCGATGCTCGGCGCGACTTCCTGCAACGCGACGATCGGCTCGGCGAGCTGCTTGCCGAACTGGCCCTGGCGTTGGAGCCACTGCGGTTTCAAGGTCGCGATGATGAACATCAGCGCCAATAGCACAGTCACCGCTTGGGCAAAAAACAGCCAGAAGCGTCTAAGCATTTGATGGGATAGAGGATTTCATGGATCGGATCGAACTCGAATTGTATCTGAACAATCTGCTGGAAATCGGCCGCTTCAAGGACTATTGCCCGAACGGCCTGCAGGTGGAAGGCAGCCGGCGCGTGCAGAAAATCGCGACCGGTGTCACGGCCTCGCTCGCGTTTCTCGAAGCGGCGGTCGAGTGGGGCGCCGACGCCGTCCTCGTGCATCACGGCTACTTCTGGAAGAACGAGGCGCCGCAGATCACGGGCCGCAAGTTCCGGCGTCTGCGCATGCTGATCGCGAACGACCTGAACCTCTTCGCCTATCACCTGCCGCTCGACTCGCACCCCGAGCTCGGCAACAACGCGCAGATCGGCGCGCGCCTCGGCCTGATCGCGGACGGCCGTTTCGGCGACCAGGACCTCGGCTGGATCGCGCCGTTGCCGATGCCGCTTTCCCTCGAGCATTTTGGGGCGACGGTTGAAAACGCGCTCGGACGCAAGCCGCTCGTGCTCGGCGACCCGGATCGCGAACTGCGCCGCGTCGCGTGGTGCACGGGCGGCGCGCAGGGTTTTTTCGATGACGCCATCGCAGCCGGCGCCGATGTCTACCTGAGCGGCGAGGTGTCCGAGCAGACCATGCACATCGCGGCGGAGAGCGGCGTCGCGTACCTGGCGGCGGGCCATCACGCCACCGAGAGATTCGGCGTGCAGGCGGTCGGCTCCCATCTATCGGAGCAGTTCGATATCGAGCATCTCTTTATTGATATCGATAATCCTGTTTGAATAACGCGCGCACAATCGATTAATGCGGCAGTGCAAAAGCCTTAAATAAACGCTTCGTAAGAAAAGATCAAAAAGTGCGGGGAAACCCTGAAGCATCAAGGACTTCGAGTGATTTTTGCTACTCGGGCCTTGTAAATGACGGCTCCATTCGCGCACACTAGCGGCGGAAGAACTGATGTGACGGTATAAATCCAACTCAGAAGTGGGGCGTGTGATGCGAGACAAGGAAGATAAGCGCGTCGACGGCAGCCGCCGTACCTGGCTGATTGCGACGACCGTAGCAGGTGGCTTTGGAGGCGTGGCCACTGTCGTACCCTTCGTTAGTTCATTTGCACCATCCGAAAAGGCCAAGGCGGCGGGGGCGCCGGTCGAGGTCGACATCAGCGGACTCAAGCCCGGCGACATGATGACGGTCGCGTGGCGCGGCAAGCCCGTGTGGATCGTGAACCGCACCGATGAGCAGCTCGCCGACGTCAAGAAGGCAGACGGCGAAGTGGCCGATCCCCATTCGAAGATGGAATTTTCGATGCCGCTTCCGGAGTACTGCAACAACGAATTCCGCTCGCGCGCCGATCACAAGAATATTTTTGTCGCGGTGGCCGTCTGCACGCATCTCGGGTGCACGCCCACGCCGCGCTTTCAGGAGGGCCCTCAACCGAATCTCCCCGATAACTGGCCCGGCGGATTTCTCTGCCCGTGCCACGGCTCGACCTATGACATGGCCGGCCGCGTCTTCAAGAACAAGCCCGCGCCGCAGAACCTGGACGTACCGCCGTACATGTTCACTTCCGCGACGCAACTCGTGATTGGCAAGGACGAAAAGGGAGACGTTTGATGGCGACCGCAGACAAGGATGTGGAGACAACCGGGCTGGTCGGCTGGATCGACCGCCGATTCCCGATGACGTCGACGTGGAAAAAACACGTCTCCGAGTACTACGCGCCGAAAAATTTCAACTTCTGGTATTTCTTCGGCTCGCTTGCACTGCTCGTTCTGGTCCTCCAGATCGTGACGGGCATCTTCCTCGTGATGAATTACAAGCCCGACGCGACGCTCGCGTTCGCCTCGGTCGAGTACATCATGCGCGAGGTGCCGTGGGGCTGGCTCATCCGCTACATGCACTCCACGGGGGCGTCGATGTTCTTCGTCGTCGTGTATCTGCACATGTTCCGCGGACTCATGTACGGCTCGTATCGCAAGCCGCGCGAACTCGTGTGGATCTTCGGCTGCGCGATTTTCCTGTGCCTCATGGCCGAGGCGTTCTTCGGCTATCTGCTGCCGTGGGGGCAGATGTCGTTCTGGGGCGCGCAGGTGATCGTCAACCTGTTCTCGGCGATTCCGTTCATCGGGCCGGATCTGTCGCTGTGGATTCGCGGCGACTACGTGGTGTCCGACGTCACGCTGAACCGGTTCTTCGCGTTCCACGTGATCGCGATTCCGCTCGTGCTGATCGGCCTCGTGATCGCGCACCTGGTGGCGCTGCACGAAGTGGGCTCGAACAATCCGGACGGCATCGAAATCAAGGCGAAAAAGGACGCCAACGGCATTCCGATCGACGGCATTCCGTTCCACCCGTACTACTCGGTGCACGATTTCATGGGTGTGTGCGTGTTTCTGCTGATCTTCTCGGCGATCGTGTTTTTCGCGCCGGAGATGGGTGGCTATTTCCTCGAAGCGAACAACTTCGTGCCGGCCAACCCGCTGCAGACGCCGCCGGAAATCGCGCCGGTCTGGTACTTCACCGCCTTCTACGCGATGCTGCGCGCCACCACCGATCCGTTCAAGATCGTGCTGATGGTCGTGATCGCGCTGCTTGGCGTGCTCGCACTCGTGCGTGCGCGCGGCAAGTGGCGCCTTGCGCTGCCCGTTCTCGCGCTCGCCGTGGTCGTATTCATGGCGCTCACCGAGTCGAAGTTCTGGGGCGTGGTGGTGATGGGCGCCGCGGTGGTGTCGCTCTTTTTCCTGCCGTGGCTCGACCGCAGCCCGGTCAAGTCGATCCGCTACCGGCCGCTTTTCCACAAGGTTTTCTACGGCATTTTCGTGTTCGCGTTCCTGATGCTCGGCTATCTCGGGACCCGGCCGCCTTCCCCGGCCGCGACGCTGATCGCGCAGATCTGCGCGCTGATCTACTTTGCGTTCTTCCTCGGAATGCCGTTCTGGACGCCGCGCGGTCGCTTCAGGCAGCCGCCCGAGCGCGTGCGGTTCAAACCTCATTGACGCCGTGCCGGAGACAATACGATGAAAAAATGGCTCTCTACACTGGCGCTGGTCGGAGCGGCGATGTTCGCGTTCAGCACGGCGCCGGCGCACGCGGAAGGCGAAGTCGCGCTCGACCGCGCGCCCGACAACGCGGACAATTTCGCTTCACTGCAGCACGGCGCCCAATTGTTTGTAAACTATTGCCTGAACTGCCACAGTGCGAATCTGATGCGCTACAACCGTCTGACGGATCTGGGCATCGATCCGAAGGAAATTCAGGCGAACCTGCTGTTCACCACGGACAAGATCGGCAACACGATGTCCGTCGCCATGCGTCCGGACGACGCGAAAACGTGGTTCGGCACGACGCCGCCGGACTTGTCGGTGGAAGCGCGGGCGCGCGGGAAGGATTGGTTGTATACCTATCTGCGGAGTTTTTATCGCGACGAAACCCGGCCGACCGGCTGGAACAACCGGGTGTACGAAAACGTAGGCATGCCGCACGTGCTGTGGGCGCTCCAGGGCATCCGGACCGCGAAGTTCGAAACTGAAACCGACGAGAAAACCGGCGAAAAGGTGAAACATTTCGCGGGCTACACGCAGGTTACGCCGGGGACGATGTCGCCGGTGGATTATGATTCGGCTATGGCCGATCTGGTTTCGTACCTTTCGTGGATGTCGGAGCCGGCCCAGCAGACGCGTAAGCGGCTGGGCGTCTGGGTGCTGATTTTCCTGGGGGTATTGAGCTTTCTCGCCTGGCGCCTGAACGCGTCATACTGGAAAGACATTAAATAGACACGCCGCGATCGGTGTGGGTCAGCGTGACGGAAGCGCCTCTTCGAAGGCGCTTTTCGCGCGTCGGCCCGTCAAGTTTTCTGAAGGGACCTTAAAAACATGATGGTTTTGTACTCCGGCACTACTTGCCCGTTCTCCCAGCGCTGCCGGCTGGTGTTGTTCGAAAAGGGCATGGATTTCGAAATCCGCGACGTTGACCTGTTCAACAAGCCGGAAGACATCGCGGTGATGAACCCGTACGGACAGGTTCCGATCCTGGTCGAGCGCGACCTGATCCTGTATGAATCGAACATCATCAACGAATATATCGACGAGCGTTTCCCGCATCCGCAGCTGATGCCGGCCGATCCGGTCCAGCGCGCCCGCGCTCGCCTGTTCCTGCTCAACTTCGAAAAGGAACTGTTCGTTCACGTCGGCACGCTCGAAAACGAGAAGGGCAAGGCCGCCGAGAAGAATCACGAGAAGGCGCGCAACGCGATCCGCGATCGCCTGACGCAGCTCGCCCCGATCTTCCTGAAGAACAAGTACATGCTCGGCGAAGAGTTTTCCATGCTCGACGTTGCCATCGCGCCGCTGTTGTGGCGTCTGGACCATTACGGCATCGAGCTGTCGAAGAATGCCGCGCCGCTGATGAAGTACGCCGAGCGGATTTTCAGCCGCCCGGCCTATATCGAAGCGCTGACGCCTTCGGAAAAGGTGATGCGCCGCTAAGTTTTGCGAGTGCGGGCGCGGCGGCGCGGATTTCGCGGCGCCGCGCTCCGGTAAAGGACTGTTGATGCAAGAGATTTCAACCAAACCCTATCTGCTGCGCGCACTCTACGAGTGGTGCACCGATAACGGTTTCACTCCCCACATCGCGGTGCGGGTCGACAACGGCACGCGCGTGCCGCGCCAGTTCGTGCGCAACGACGAGATCGTGCTGAACATCAGCTTCGAGGCGACAAGCCAGCTGCAGATGGGCAACGAGTGGATCGAGTTCAGCGCGCGTTTCTCGGGCAAGTCGCACAAGATCGAGGTCCAGGTCGCCAACGTGCTCGCCATCTACGCACGAGAGAACGGGCAGGGCATGGCGTTCCCGGTCGAGCCGGCGACGCTTGCCGCGGCTTCCGATGGCGACGGTCCTGCGTCGGCGGAGCCGCGTTCGTCGGAACTGGAAGGGGCCGAAAAGGAAGCGCAGGAGAGTGCGGCTGCGTCGTCGGCCTCCTTCTCCGACGACGCCCCGATTTCACCCGACGACGATTCATCGAAATCGCCTGGCCGATCTCACCTCAAGGTCGTCAAATGAAGTAGAATTGCCGCCTCGCCGGCTTAGCTCATCTGGTAGAGCACTTGACTTGTAATCATGAGGTGGCGGGTTCGAGTCCTGCAGCCGGCACCAAAACCAGCGTCGACGGGTCACGCGATGTTCGCGTGACCCGTTTGCTTTTAGTAGGAAGTGGATCGTTGGAGGCAGGCTTCGAAGCAGGAAGATTCGCTTCGAAAGTCGATAGGAAAAAGTTTAAAAACCTATTGACGCTTCCAGAAACGTTCTTCATAATCTCGTTTCTC
>NZ_JFHC01000049.1 GCF_000698595.1 Caballeronia glathei
ATGGGGGAATTTGACCGACCGCCGGGGCCATAAAATCTTGATGAGGTCACCGCGACGCCCACGAAACAGGAAGATGTGGCCCGAGAAGGGGTCACGTCCGAGTGTCGACTGCACCAGTGCGGCAAGTCCATCCATGCCACGGCGCATATCGGTGACGCCCGCTGCCAGCCATACGCGGGTACCGCCTGGCGGAGCAATCATGCTGGCATCAGGCAGCGCAGCACGAGGCGCAACTGCATTGGATCGACCATACCCGTGACGCGCACACGGGCACCGTTCAGTTCGATCTCAATGCCCGACGCTGCCGGTACGCTGTCGCGATGTGGCTCGACCGGCTGTACTACCATAGAAGACGGTTCGGTCTTCTCGCCTGCCGGTGCATCAGGCAGGGCAACGGGCAGCAACACTGCTGTGCCGTGCGCCACCGCGTCAAACGGGCCCGCCCGCAGTTGCCGGCGCCACTTGAACACCATATTGGGATTCAGTCCGTGCGCCTGCGCGAGCTTGGCCACCGAAATACCCGGCTCGCTGGCCGCGACGGCAACTTGCCGTCGGTACTCCGGTGCGTAATTCGGTCGGCCCTTGCGGTTCGATGGTCTCGCATCCCGTGTGTCCAAAGTAGTCCCCACCACTTGAAGTAACGGGCACCACTTTGGACACCGGAACCAGCTCTGTCCATACGGCCTTCAAATGACGCTTACGATGTGAACCGTCACTGTCTTGAAGCGCGCGAGCTCATAGGGCTGTGCCGGCAGCGGCTGCAGTGCCGGCGCGTCCAGCTGGGCGAATGCGCTGGCGCGACATCCCGGCAGCGCTCGGCTTTAATGCTGCCCGAGATTGCGAGGCTAAGGATTGGCGTTGCGCATGGCATCAACTACGCGGGCTATGCTCGCCGGCTTTTGCCGGAGAGAGCATGCCCGCGCACCGGATGAACATGCGCATGATCAAGGACGTTTTACGACTTAAATTCGACGGCGGCTTCTCGCACGATCGGATCGCCGCGTCTCTGGGCATATCCAAGGGCGTGGTCACGAAGTACATAGGACTGGCCGGTGCCGCCGGGCTGGACTGGGCAAGCGCCTGCGATATGGATGAAGGCGACCTCGAGCGGCGGCTTCTCCAGTCAGCACGCAGAACCCCGTAAGAAATAGCGCCAGACTCTGGTGATCGGACAGCCGCACCGGGATGAATCCAATCGGAAACAGCGTCGCCGAAACGACGAAAACTACCTCGGCGGGCTTGAGCGTCGCGTTATTGCGAGTATTCAGATCGCGCGGCGAAAAACGGCGCAGCAGCGTGAGGCCCGAGTAGATCAGCAGCAAAAGGAACAGGACGTTTAAAAACAGCGTGATATAGCCTGCAATAAACTCATCATCAGTGAAGAGAAAGGGGATTGCGTAATAGAGCACAATTCCGATTGGCCGATAAGCGTGATAGCACGTGCTAGCGACATCGCTATCGCCGGTCAGAAAGTGGGCGCACGCCGTCGCGACATCGAAATACTGTTTTGCATCGCCAATCGAAGGAAAGTTCATGTCGCGCGTGGATGGAGCACTATTGCGAGGTATTCTGCGAATTGTACAACACCCTCTTCCGGGCATTGACAAAGCAACCATACCGAAATTTGCTTGCGACAGGGCCACGAGTATCGGACGCTCGCGCCCGACTTACCGACATGCTAGAGCGCTTTCCCCCACGTCCCTCCAGCGCGAACTCAGAACGATCGTAGGCTCGCGGCACGCGAAGCAAATCCCTCGCCGTTACGGAAACTCAATCTATCGTCGCGGCACCGAGATTTTCCTGATGTCGATGGGCTATTGTCACGACCAGCGACACAAAATGGAACGCTTTCTTGAGCCGCGTCCCCGACGTACTTCAATCGGAAAGATGGGCGACGACGCCGCCGGACTGAATAACCGTAGCTCGATCGGCTCTTGACTACTGAGCGCGAGACCTTCCAATGAAAAACGAACGGGTCCGTGATCCCAGCTGTGATCGAGCGAGATAGTCTGGTGAAATACGATCCGATCGCCGCCAGTGACGATTTCCACGCCAATTGAATCCGCCAGGTTTTTCACGGCCACATGGACACCGATCTCCAGCGTGCGCGGGTTCCCTATGCCTGGGCGCAGGCTATAGGCGTTGAACGGCCTGCCCCGCAGGTCGTCGCCCAATACGACGCGTGCGCCCGCCGATATCGCACCGAGCAAGCCGCTGAATGCAGGCGGAAGATTTGGAGCGAGATTGTCGCCGCCGCGGAACCAGTTCGTCAGGCGGACGACTCGCCTCCTCTTATAAAGAAGGGCTTCATTCGACCAGCTGATGGCGTCCGCCCATGCCTGATGCAATAAAACGCTCTGCATGCTGACCGTGGCACTCGCATGCTCGACCGCGCGGGCTTGCTCTTTAAGTGACGCGGTAAGATGTCCGTTTTCGTGCCTCTGACAATCGAGCGCGCGCCTTGCGGCCGCGAGTTCGTTTTGTTGTCGACGGTATTCGGCTTGCTGTCGATCCAATGAGTCACGGGTGGCCGTTACTTGCATGGCGAGTTGCTCCAGCTCTGCCCGCATTCTCGACATCTCGCTGTCGGCGAGCCGCCGTGCGTGTCCGACTTCCGCTGCAGCCACCTTCAGGTCGGCGATCTCAATCGTGTTTCCGGCGATAGCGGAATGCATTTGCGCCAGTCGGCCATCCATCTCCGCACGCACTTTCGAGCGCGAATCTTCGATGGCCACGCAGGCCCGATGCAAGTCGTCCACGCGGCTAACCATGGCGGCATCCGGCTGCAAGAGCTCGCCCAGCGCCGATTTGATCTGCTGCATCACGGGGGCGCGCGTGCCTTGTTGCGCGATGAGCGTCGCATCTTTCTTGCGGCGTTCGTTGATGAAGGCCGGCTCAAAAAAGCTCATCGTCTCAATTTCTTCGCGAACAGCTTCGTCGGAGGCGTCAGACTTCTTCCATACGACCAGTTGACACACCATCTGATCGCAGACGTCCCACATGTGGCGCCGCGCGAACAGCTTGTTCTCCTCCGACAGGCCGAGGAATTCGGGAAAGTAGAAAAACTCCAATCCCGCGAGTCTGAAGTCGACGCCGAGATGCGAATTGTCGGATTCCGCCAAGCCCCAACTCACCGCGTGAGGATGCCAGTACTGCGCCGAGTCCGTACCCGCCGTCCGCGAAGATGTGAAGAAGCGCGCCGTGTGCTCGTTGAACGGCACGATGTGATACGGATTGGCGACATTGAGCTTTTGTTCGAAGTAAGGCGCGATGATGCAAATCTGCGCTCCGTGCTTGCAGATTCGATACAGCTCCTTCATCGTCGCGGTGATATCGGCGACATGCTCAAGCGAGTGTGACGCGACGATGAGGTCCACGGAGTCGTCCTCGAAAGGAAGACGCTTGTTCAAATCGGCAACCACGTCCACACCCGGCATGGGCGCGCGATCGACTCCGATGAATCCCGGCGACTTCGCGAGCCCGCAGCCCAGGTCGACTTTCACCATATCCTTCTCCAATGTATTCATTTGATTTGCCGCTGCACAGCTGTTGCCAGCGCAGCCGCATGTTTGCGCGCGCTCTCGATACCGAGAAGGGCGTTAGCACGAGCAAGCTCCGCTCGCAGACGCGACACATTCGCTAAGCTTGTCGTGGTGTCAGTCGTCAACGCATTCCGGTTCGCCGCATGACTGCGCGCACGCGCCGCATCTCCATAAAGCTTGAACAGCGCCGACGAAACCGAAGTACCCGCGCATTCCGCGCAGACCACCTGGAAAGCAAGTTCGACACGCGCGGCCCGCTGTTCCTCGCTCAACGAGCAGGCTTCGCGCAGCCCGCGCGAAATCTCCGCAACACTGTTATCGCGCAACAGCACGCCGGTCGCATCCGATACGACTTCCGCGATCCCCCCGACTGCAGGTGCCACGACCAAGACACCGGCCGCCATTGCTTCGAGAATGACTTGCGGCAATGACTCCCAGTCGCTTGCGCACAGGAGGATATCGAGCTTGAGAAACTCGCTGGCTACGTCCCGACGGAAACCGTGGAAACGGACACGGTCGCTTACACTGTATTCCGACGCCATACGTTTGCAGTCGTCAACATATTCTGGGAAAAATTGCGTGTAACCGTATATATCCAGTTCTACATTGAGCCCTTCCTTCTGCAACCCGCCAAGGGCTTCGATGGCCTGCAACTGCCCTTTGCGAGCCTGCACTGTGCCGAATAGTCCGATGCGCCACGTTCTCGTCGTGTCGACGGAATCCAGCTTCGATCGACCCTCCGCAAAAAACTCCTGCGGGACATGACTGCGAATGCAATAGCCAGGCGTCCCGAGTAACCATGCCCAACGATTGGCATACAGAAGGGAATCCGAATGTACGGCGTCACAGTGTTCGGGCAGCACCGGTTCGACCGAACTGCTTTCGACCGCATACAGCGACGTGACATGCGGAACGTCGAGCTGACGTGCCGCACGTGCGACCTCTTGCAGTAACGTGACCGAATGGACGAGAGCAATCTCGTTTTCCGTCAGCCATTGCACACTCGTATCGACGGCATCGAGATCGAGTTCGCGCACCAATGGCTCTGTTTCGCACCGAAGCGGCAGAAAGTCGACATCGAATCCGCGCTCGCGAGCGTAGCGCCGGACCTCGTGATCGGAGTCCTGAGATGATACGGGAAGAACAATGACGGGTTCGAAGCCGTAATGCGCCGAGATACGTGCATGCCTGAACAGATGATTCTCCGCGCCGCCGAGGTACGAACTGTGGAATACGAAAGCAATTCGAGGCTTGCGAACGTCCGGTCGACGCAAGATTGCGTGCAGCGTCGCCGCATCGAGCGCGGCGCGAAGCGCGTCGGCCTGAACTTCTGATGTAAATCGCTGCTGCACGACGAGCCGGGCCGCGTGGACCATGAACGAGCGTTCATGGGCGACGGAATCGATTGCACGGGCCAGAGCGTTGGTCCAGCCGTCCACCGAGTTCGCACATTTGAATCCGGTTCGCCCGTCCTCGACAACGTTATAAGGTTCGACGTCGGAATACACACCAAGCGCTTGAGCTGCGGTGATCTCGAGAAACTTGATCGGACATTTCGCTCGCTTCGCCCTTTTCTCGGCAAACAAAGGGGCGAGCATGATGTCGAATCCTGCGGACATCAAGCGGCCGAGATATTCCTCGTAGCTCGACGTGAAGGGCTCGTGGAAGAATGGACTCTTCAGTTGGTCGATCCCCTGCGGCTTGAAGCCCCAGAAATGAATCTCAACCTTGTCACGGTAACGATCACTGATTTCAACGAGGGCAGGCCAAAGCGCCGCGAATTCTTCTTCCCGCGCTCCGCCCCCCGCGAACGCGATCTTCAACGGCCCGTCGTCATCCTTCGCTGGCCGCAATGGCCGCTTGAGCCATTTTTCCCGGATGTTCGTGGAAAGCTCCACGACACAATCCGAATGGGCAGATGCCGACTCTGTCATTACTGGCGAGTAGGTCAGCACGAGATCTGCCTGCGACATAAGCCCGGTAATTATCTCGTAGCAGGGCGCACCGGGCGCGATGTAGTCGAACACCGGGCTGACCTCATGCAATGACAGGAGATCGTCGTCCATCAAGAACATGCACGCCTTCCCCGCATCCTTCGCGTACTTCATCCAGTGTGGCGCCGGATGATTCATCGTGCGGTGGAAGATCACAACGTCGGTGGCATCGATTGCGCTGGCAGTCAACTGCGCGGTGGGAACATACGAGAATTCGAAACTGTCCGCGAGTCGTTGAGTCAAGTTGCCGATCGTGATGTCAATCGTCGAATCGAAATGCTCTTTTGTCACGATGACATGCCGCAGCCGGCGTACCGCATTCGCCGGCGACAACATCACGTCGCGCCGCCGGGCGAAATAAGGCGCAACGTAAATGCGCCAGATCTCGTCGATCTTGCGGGGACCTAGCGAAGTGAAAGGCTCGAGCGAGTCGACCTCGTAATCTCCGAGCCTGTCAGGCGTCAACAGATGATCGCGCGTGCGTCCGGACATGAACCGCTGCAGGAAAGGATCGTACTCAACGGTCTTTCCGAGCGAATTGTCCTGCCAGGCATCCACCACGCTGACGATCTCGTCTACGTGGATGAAGCGCGTCTGCTTCGCCCATCGCAGCCAGAGATCCCAATCGCACGAGCGCCGCATCGCTAGATGCACGTCATAGCCGCCGTGGAGGACGAACATCGAACGACGATGCATTAGCGCGTTATTCGCGATGCAGTTACCTTCCACAAGCTTGTAGTAGAGGAATTCCGAACCAAGTTTGAATTCACTTCCTTTCAATTTGCAGAGAGCGGTGCCGTATGCCACGCCGCAATTGGGGTTCGCATCGAGCGCGCCGACTAGCGACGACAAGCAACTCGCCGTCCAGACGTCGTCATCGAACTGATATGCGCAGTACTCCCCACGGGCGAGCATGAGTCCCTCGTTGACTCGCAACGCCGGCAAACCAGAATTTCGCTCATGTCGGACGTGGACGACTCGGGGATCTTTCGCCACATAGGCGCTCACGACTTCCGCTGTTGAATCGAGTGAGCCATCGTCGATCACCAAGAGTTCGAAATCCGTGTAATCCTGCGCGATGACTGAGTCTATGGCACGGGCAAGCATTCCATTATCGCCGCGGCAATAAGTTGGCAATATCACAGAAACACGCGGCTGGACGGATCTTTCGGGATGCGCGGTTATCTGCTGGTCTTGCAAGAAGAAAGCTGCTTTGAGCATGTTTCAAACCCCCTCGTCATGCCCGCATGGCGTCGTGAGCCCGGACATCATGGATCTGCATAGAAAGACTGGCGATGACTACTTTGGCGGATCACGCGTTCAGCGCACCGCTACGACCTGCAAATCCATCGATCAGACCACACCCCATCTTCCGCAGCCTCGCACCTCGCGGTGCAACGCCCAAGCCGAAGAAGACAATCGACCCGAGGAGCCGGACGGTCAAAAAGAGACGCCACGTGAAGGGCATCCGAAGTTGTCTTAGGATCAGTACCGTATTGCGGCACACGTAGTAGTCTCGCACTGGCGAGTGCACGAACACCTCTCGCCACCGTCCCAACCATACCGGAACAATGTCGTCGCCAAGCGAATGCGTAAGGTGCGCGTCGCATGCGCCATAGAGTCTGTAGCCGAGCGCGGCCGCGCGCAAACACCAATCGGTGTCGACGTGATCGATGAAAAGTCCCTCATTCATACCCCCGACGTCCCGGAACACGTCGAGACGCGTCATCGTTCCCGAAGAAATCAGGAAGTCGACGGGCATCGCGGTGCATCCATTCTCGCAAGCATCGCGGCCGATCCAGAAACGCCGCGCACGCACGAATCGTCCGCGTGTGCCGGTGCGCTTGTCCAGGATCAGCGGCCCAACCGCGCCCAAGCGCGTACCCTGCCGCCGTACACCAGCATCAACCGCGAGCAGGCGCTCGACCATGTCGGGCCCGGGAATGCTGTCGTGATCGAGAAACAGCAGGAAATGGTCGTTGGAAGGCGTGGCGTCGGCGTCGCGCACGGCCACCGCGACACCGTGATTCTGCGCCGCCGCAATGCCAAGATTAACTGCGAGCGTCTCAAGCACGCAGGCATGACGCGCAGCGAGCGTCGCGAGTTCGGTCACGGTGCTCGCGACCGAGCCGTTATCTACGATGACGATGCGCTCGACTTGCGGTCTCAGCGCGGTGAAGATCGAGTCGAGCGTCGCCGCGTTCGGATTGAACGTCACCACAATCGCCGACACCCGCGCAATTTCAGCCGCTCCTTCGCAGTGTGCCAAGCCGCTCATCTATTGCGCTCCTGCTCACCGACCGACCTTGGCCGCGGGGCGCCGCTCAGCCCCACACGCGTGCGGCTCATAAGCATCAACAGCTTCACGCGGACGCGTTCCATCAATTGGCGCGACTGAATGGAAATTTTCGCCGCGAACTTTACCTCGGTCACACGCCCCGCTTTGGCGCTCTCACACGCGAAGTCCAGCAGCACGACGCGCCAACGCTCGGCGACGATACCCTGTGCGTAGTTCATCTCCACGTCCTCGAAAGCGCGTCGCGCGATTCGCGCGCGCAAATCCGTGTCGACCACGAGACGCTCCAGCGCGTCGTACCACGACTGCACCGTGTGCTCGACGAGCACTCCTGTCTCGCCGTCCACGACGCACTCCTTGTAAGGGGACGTATTTGTATAGATGCCGGCAATCTTGAGGGCGCCGTACTCGCGGTACTTGTTGTTGGTCTTGTAGCGATTCGCCTCAGAACCCGTCATGGGCGCAATGCCGATATCGAGCGCATACGAAGCCTTTAGCGCGATGAACTCGGCATAGTCCGCCACTGGCTCGATGAACGTCACGCGCTCGCGGCCCAGTAGTTCGGGGGGACAATAGCCGAAGAACACGAGCGACACGTACGGATAGCGCGCAATCAGGCGCTCGAACGCCGGCAGGATTTCGATGAAGTCGTCCGCGCGCGTGATGCTGCCAGCGAAGCCCACGCGCACCTCGCCCGGGCCCTTGTTGCTGGGATCGAGGGGACTGCCGATCAACGAAAAGTCGAATGGCGCGTTGAGGCATTCGATGCTCACACCCGGGAACTTCTTTCGGATGTATTCGCCAAGAAGCGGCGAATTCACGATTACCGTTTTCGCTGACCTTATGATCTGCCGTAGCGCGGAGCGCACTGGCTCGCACTGGTAGTATTGCGCGACCGGCGAGTCGCCGCGCAACTCCCAGAAGTTATCGTCGATATAGTAGACATACGGAATCTTGTGCAAATTGAGCCATTCCACCATCGGCAAAGCGGCCGGGCTCGAGACGCGGCTCATGACAACCGCGCCGCCATCGAGAAGCAGATCCGGCGTGAAGTCAGTGATCAGGATTTTTTGCACTGTTCCGGTATCTCCGAGCGCCTCCTCGATCACGCGCTGGATGATGAAGTTGGTCGGAATATCGCCTTCGATGATGAACTTGACGTCTACGACCGAGGGAGCAATTTTTTCCTCGACGCCAATCAACCGTCGCGCCGCCTTCGCGCGAGCGACAACCAGCTCCTTTTCCGACGCTTCCTGCAGCATCATGAACGGCGACGGCTGGGCATAGAACATGTTGAAGCCCTTGCGGTTTACGAGTTCGTACACGTAGACGGGCGTCGCAGAGCGGCACTTCAGCCGTACGCGCCACACGCCCGGCTCGGCGATGCGTACCAGATCAAGCGGAAATGAAACTGGTTGCGTCAGATCGACATTTCCGAGCGCGCGCGTGGAACGCGCGACGATCGCACCTTCGGGCGAAAGCAGTTCGACTGTGACCTTGCCTTCCCTGGGGCCGTCCGTGACGATGGCGAAGCTCACGCCCGAATACGTTCCGGCGGTCAACCTCGCCTCGTACTCGTGGTAGCTCTTGTCGTGCAGGCTGTCGCTGAATTCGAGTGTTGCGCCACGGCGTTTCCATCCATGCGCCAGGGATGCTTTCTGCATTGGCCAAAACGCGGGACTGCAGAAGTTCCAGAGATCGGCGGGACGTGCCAACACCCGATGCCGCCATGAATAACGGCGCCCACGCCGTAGCGCGAGCAGTTCATCGGCATTGCGCCGCAGCGCAAGGGCGAGGCTCGTGGCGTTCGTGCTCTCTGCCACGGGTGCGACGCGGGCGTGCTCAAGCGCGAGCACGCGGCGGTATTGCGTGTGCCACGAAGGAGTGCCGCCCGCCGCTTTCACGAGCTCGCGCAGCACATTCACATTGGCCTCGCCCGAGAAGTTGGTTTCGCAGTACCTGCGGTTCCGCTCCTTAATTACTTCTGCATCGACCCGACCATCGACGATGTCGCGCAACACGCGATACCACGACTCGAGCTCGAAGGGCTTCTCGACCATGACGGAAATCGAGTGATCGATCTCCTCGCCGTAAGGCTCGATGTCTGGAATCACCGCCACGGCGCCCAGGAGACGTGCCGCCAGAAGCGGATGACGAGTCTTGTAGGAGTTGTTTTTCGTGTCGCTCGTGGCGAGCAACATGTAATCAGGCGCATAGCGCGCGAAGCGGCGCAGGACGTGGACATAACCGTGGTCCCACGGCACCAGCGTGACCCGCATCAACGACGGCAGGCGTTCCAGCACTTCGCTTTCGCCGCCCAGCGCAGGCGCGACAAAGTGGATCCTGGCACCCTCGCTAGCCACGCGGGCCAGCGCAGGAATGAGCAGTTCCCAAACGCCCTTCGAGCGATGCAGACCACCCATGAACGCAAAAACGATTTCGCCAACCCTACGCTCGCACGTACCGAATGCCGCGCGCATGCGCTCCTGCTCGTGAATGCTGATTCCGACCGGGAAATTGAGCAAACGCTTATGCAAGTCATGCTGACGAAAATACTCCTCGAGCCGCGGGCTGCTGAGCAACACGCCATTGAAATCCTTGAGTGCTTCCCGAAACGGATCATGCGAGAAATCCTCACCGGGCATGAACGCCTCGCCGAGTTGCGAGAGCAGCGGCATGTTGTCGTCGAGGAAGTAGTAGGTCGGGATCTTCAGCGCACGCGCTGCGTCCAGCCAACTCTGATACTGCCGCACCCCGCGCAGCACGACGAGCATCGACGCACGCATCAACGCGTCAACGTGCTGCGTCGCGAGATGATCGACCACGCGCACGCGTCGGCCGAACGGCGCGCCCAGCAAGTCGAAGTAAAGTGCGGTCGAGGCGTCGTATTGGACGGTGACGACAAGGATGTAACCCTCGTCGATCGGATCCCATGAAGTATCCGCTGCCAGCGCGGCCGGAAGCTCGGGGTCGCCTTCGGCTGCCAGCGCAAGGCAGGCGTCGCGGGTCGGCGCGCCGTGCGTCGGGTCGGGAGCATGAATGTCATACTCACCGATGCGCGCAAGCATAAGGCGATCGTTGCGCTCGGTGCGCATCCATTCCTCCACCGCCCAGTGATCCATACGCTTCGCGCTCAGCGTCTCGGGCGTGACATGCCGCGTGCCGACCGCGACATCCAGCGGTTTCAGCTCGAAATGCTCCACAAAACGGCGCCAGAAATCCCACTCCGACGCCTCGGCCAGCAGCGCGTGTGGATCCAGAAAACCGATTGCCTCGATCACGCGGCGCGGAATTAACACGGTATTGCGCGCGATGAAGTTATCGACGCGCAGCATGATCAGTGACTGCGAGCGGTTTGGCTGGGGCAGCGTGCGGGCCTCGCCGGCGGCTTCGTCGATCCAGACTGTATCCACGTACCCGAAACCGAACGTGTTCGCCTCCGAGGGTTCGGCGGTCAACAGCGCTTCAAGCGCTTTTGGCTCGAACTCGTCCTCTTCTCGCGCGAGCACGATTCGATTCGCGCGAGCATGCCGATAGGCTTCGACCCAGCCCACGGCTGGAATGCCAATCGTGCGCTGATGCCGCAGCACCCTGATCCGAGAATCACGCGCCTGCGCCGCCGAGAGCCATTCGCTGATACGCTCGTCGGAGGTATCGTCAATGACGATCAGTTCGATCGATGCCAGCGTCTGGGAAGTGACGGATTCGACCGCGCGCAGAAGCGCCTTTCGCTCGCAGGGCGAAACGAACAACAAGACGGAGACATCGGGAAGGGCCGATTGGGTTTGACCCGCCTTCTGCGTGTCGCGGATAACGGTTTCGAATTTCATTGGATGCTCCGCCTTGCCCACGGATGGATAGTTGCCCGACTTCGGCGACCGGCCGCGCCCCCCGAACGGCATTAGAGCCGAGTTATTGGCCAGCCTTGTTTTCATACTCCGCGAGCACGCGCTCGGCCGGTCCGTCCATGACGATCTCCCCCTTGCGCAACCAAATCACGCGTTCACAGAAGGACTTCAACATATCGAGGCTATGACTCGAAAAGACGAGAATCTTTCCCTGCTCCATGAATTCAAGCATCCGACGCTTCGCCTTGTTGGCAAACTGAACGTCACCGGCGCCCATCACTTCGTCGAGCAGCAAGATCTCCGGGTTGATCGCAGTCGACACCGAAAACGCAAGACGGATAAACATGCCGGCCGAATAGGTCTTGACCGGATAGTCGAGAAATTCTCCGAGTTCGGAAAAATCACCTATCTGCTGAATTCGCTCTTCTACTTCCGCGGGTGTAAGCCCGAGCAGCATTCCGCGAATGCGGATGTTGTCCCAGCCGGTCTGCGTCATCTCGAATCCCGTTGCGAGCTCAAACATCGCCGAGACGTGACCATTGATCATGGCCTCCCCAGAGGTTGGAGGGTAGATGCCAGCCATTACCTTCAGGATGGTGCTTTTTCCAGCGCCATTGAGTCCGATAAGCCCAACTCTCTCACCGTGGTCGATATCCAGGGTCACGCCTTTGAGCGCGTGCACGATACGCTTCTCGGGTTTATCCGACTTACGTCGCAGCACGTTTAGTACCGTGGATTTCAGACTGTCGTGCCGCGCCGAAACATCGAACCTCACGCCCACATCGCGCAAGCTGATCTTCAGATTTTCCTTCATAGCACGTACACGATGCGTTGCGACATCTTCCTGACGACCAGCGTTGCAATGATGCCAGCGACTACGCAATAACCTAGCGCGACATACACCACTTCCATTGGAGGCGCATCACTATTAAGCAACGGATAACGCACGATCTCGATGAGGTAATACAGCGGATTGAACATATACACAAAATCAAGCCCCCGCTCCTTCAGCATCGTTCCAGTGAAGATTACTGGGGTGAGATAGAACGCAATTTGAATGAGGCTGCCCAGAAGGTGTGGCAAATCGCGGAAGCGTACGCCGACGTGCGCCACGATTACGATGTGAAAGAAATTGATGATCACAAAAAGTATGAAGCCCGGCACTGCCCAAAGCGCACCAGGGCCGACTGGACGTTTATAAAGCGCCATGCAGACGAAGAACACGACCAGTCCAATCGCGAAAACGATCGTGTACGGCACAATTGCGCGATATAGATATATCGTCTTGGGAAAGGGAAATTGCTTGATGTAGCCTTCCGCCGCAATGAAGGCCATTGACCCCTCGACCAGCGACGACGAGATAAACGTCCAGATCACAATGCCCAATGTCAGAAACGGCAGGAACTCGTTCATCGGCTGATGAAATAGGCGCCCATAAATCAGACCTACCGCCCCTATAACAGCGGCGAGATTGATCAGAATCCACGCGGGGCCTAGCGCAGAGCTCCTGAAGCGGCTTTTGACGTCCTGCAGGCCCATATGAAGCCATACCCGCCAAAGCTTTGCAGCGCTGACGAACTCCGCCAGAGACGGACGCGCGCTGGCGCTGTTATACGTGATCATTGAGACTCCGCTCCATTCTTATCAACCCTTCCACAGCCTCCTGCTGCACGAAGCCGAGTGCTTCGTAAAGGGCCCGGGCGCGCGCATTGGTCTCGATTGCTTCGAGATAGACTGAACGCAACGCCAGTTCCGACGACGCGAACCGCATCAGCGCCTCTATCCCCTGACGCATCAATCCCTGACCCTGATACTCAGGGGAAACGACGAAACGACCGATCTCGGCCGTGCGCTTCACATTATCGATCGAATAGATAGCCACTTGTCCCACCTTGCCGCCCGTCGCCACATGTTCGACAACGAAAACAAGATCGTCCGATTTTTCGCAATAGCGGAGAAACCAGTTGTGATGCGACTCCCACTCCAGCGGCGCGGGGCTCTTGAACTGCTGGCGCACGCCGTCCCGATTACGCCATGCAAGCGTGTCACGAAGATCGCTTTCCGCGAGCATGCGTAACCGGACAGCGCCATAGATATACGGCGCGTGGATATGCTTCATTCGGCGGCGTACTGACGGACCAGCGAGGTGACGAGCTCCACGTCCCTGCGGGAAATGCCCATGTGCATCGGCAGCGACAGAATCTCCGTGCTCGCCTTGTGCGCATTCGGGCATTGGCCCTTTCCGCTCGCGTACATACGGTATTCCGTATTATCGCGATAGTGCACACCCGGATAGACTTCGTGCTCGTTCAACGCGAGCATCAACTCGTCACGGTTCTTCACACGGATCTGAAAGAGGTGGCGCGACGACTCGCATCCCTTGGTGATCGAAACCAAGCGAATGTTGTCGTGACCCGACAGCAGTTCTTCATACCAGTTAGCCAGTTGTCGACGGTAGGAATTGTCGTTGTCCAAGTATTTCAGTTGCACGAGCCCGATCGCCGCCATGATGGAGTTGCCGTGATACTTGTATCCGACCTCTTCCACATCGTACATCCACTTGTATGCACCCTGCGATGCCGTGCGCGCATACGTGTCCTTGTTGATGCCGAGCCAGCTCATCTTGCGCACGCGTACATCATCTTCTTCATCCTGGAAGCAGATCATGCCGGAGTCCGCAGTAGGCAGATTCTTGACCGCCTGGAAACTGAACACGGTCGCGTCCGCGTCGTGCCCGACATGCCTGCCTTCGAAGCGCGTACCGGACATGTGCGCCGCATCGAGGACCATCTTGATGCCGCGGTCGCGACAGAGCTTGAGCACCTCGTGGTACTGACCGACGTTGCCGCCCACGCCAACAAACACGATCGCGCGCGTTTTTTCGGTGATGCGTGAGGCGACGCTTTCGGGGTTAAGGCACAGCGAATCGTCGACGTCAGCGAATACAGGGGTCAGGCGTGAATACAGGATCGCATGGTTTGAAGACACAAAGGTCAAAGGCGTCGTGATGACTTCGTCGCCATCGGCCCAGCCAAATTTGGTCTTGAATAGCTCAAGCGCAAGATGCAGTCCGACCGTATTGGAACTCAGATAGTGCGCGTGGGAAAGACCCGTGTATGCCTTCCAGGCTTCCTCGAACTGATTCGTCTTGAAGCCAAGTCCAGTCCAGCCCTTGACCAGGCATTCCCGAATTTCTTCCAGACATTCATCCACGCGAAAGTTGGGTACAAACAATTGAATAGCCACGTGCTTCTCCTAATTTATATAGATTGTTCAGTCAAACAATTCTGCTTGGGCAAACGAAGAAGCCGCGTCATCCTTTTTGGACAATATTGGCTTGATATCGGAAGGCCACTCAATACCGATCTCAGGGTCGTCCCAGCGAATCGACCGCTCGAACTCGGGTGCGTAGTAATCCGTGGTCTTGTAAAGAAATTCAGCGGAGTCCGAAGTCACGACAAAACCGTGCGCGAAGCCCTTCGGTATCCACAGCTGGCGTTTGTTTTCCGCGGATAGTTCGACACCGACCCACTTGCCAAAGGTCGCGGATTTCTTGCGAATGTCAACGGCGACATCAAATACGGCTCCGACGATCACCCGCACCAGTTTGCCCTGCGGTTGCTGAATCTGATAATGCAGGCCTCGCAGTACGTTTTTCACCGAACGTGAATGGTTGTCCTGCACGAACTCGGTGTTCACGCCTGTCGCTTCACGAAACTGCTTCGCGTTGAAACTTTCGTAGAAGAAACCGCGTTCATCGCCGAAACTCTTCGGCTCGAGAATGAGCACTTCCGGAATGCCGGTGGAAATTGCTTTCAAAGTCATGCAACCGCCTCTTTGAAAATACGTTGGAGATACTGTCCATATCCGTTCTTCGACAGCTCGGACGCGAGCATTTCCAGTTCTTGTGCGGAAATCCAGTGATTTCGGAAAGCAATTTCCTCGGGACACGCCACCATGAGGCCCTGCCGCTTTTGAAGCGTGGCAATGAAGATAGCAGCCTCCTGCAGCGAGTCATGCGTGCCCGTGTCGAGCCATGCGTATCCCCGGCCCATGATCTCCACATTCAACGCCTTGTTGCGAAGGTAGTGGAGATTGACGTCGGTTATCTCCAGTTCGCCGCGCGCCGACGGCTTGATCTCCGCCGCGATATCGCACACCTGGTTGTCGTAAAAGTAAAGGCCCGTCACTGCGTAGTTCGATTTTGGGGCGCGAGGCTTTTCTTCTAGCGAAAGCGCGCGAAACTTCTCGTCGAACTCGACGACACCGTAACGCTCGGGATCCTGCACATGATAGGCGAACACGGTGGATCCCTTGTCGATTGCAGAAGCACGCTGCAACTGACTAAAGAGATCGTGGCCGTGAAAGATGTTGTCGCCAAGAATCAGTGTCGACGGATCATTGCCGATGAAGTCGCGGCCGATAATGAATGCCTGCGCGATTCCATCGGGACTTTCCTGCACCGCGTATTGGAGGTTGATACCCCAGCGGCTGCCGTCGCCAAGCATTTCGACGAAACGTGGCGTGTCCTGCGGAGTGGAAATGATCAGGATGTCTCGCATGCCCGCCAGCATCAGCGTGCACAAGGGATAATAGATCATCGGCTTGTCGTACACAGGCAAGAGCTGCTTCGACACCGAACGCGTGATCGGATAGAGGCGCGTTCCTGATCCGCCGGCAAGGATGATGCCTTTTCGTTTCATGGTGTTTCTCTCAGTTGATATCGCTCGGCGACGTCGTGCTCAATGCAGGGCGTCTTTCGCTTCGACTAGTTGAGCCAGCAGTTCGCGGACACCTTCACGCCAGTCCGGCAACTCAATACCGAGCGCTTCGCGAAGCAGCGAAGTATCAAGGCGCGAATTGGAAGGTCTTTGCGCAACCTGTTCGTAATCGGCCGAAGCAATACTCTTAATGCGATCGCGCGTCGCACGCACGGATACGCCCGCCTCGACAAGCGTGTCCACGATGAAACGCGAATACTCGTACCAGTTCGTCTCCCCCGAGGCGCTCAGGTGGTACAGGCCAGGCGTCATCGGTTTTTCATTTTTTAGGTAAGCACGGACAGCATGCGCCGTCACGTCTGCAACCAGCGCGGCCGCAGTCGGTGCTCCGCATTGGTCGAAAACGACCGAGAGCGAATCTCGTGTCTGCGCCGCGCGAGCAATCGATTTTACGAAATTCGCGCCACGCAGCCCGTAGATCCAGCTTGCCCTGAATATGTAATAGTCGCCGCCGGTTTCGATGACTGCCCTCTCGCCCGCAAGCTTGGTTCTTCCGTATTCAGAAATCGGTTTGGCCTCATCCTGCTCCGTATAGGGCCGCGCGGCCTTGCCGTCGAAAACGTAGTCAGTCGAATAGTGCACAAACAACGCACCGATCGCGCGCGCCTCTTCCGCAAGGGCACGCGGACCTTCAGCGTTGACGGCATGAGCCAATTCAACCTCGGTTTCCGCCTGATCGACAGCAGTATATCCACCCGCGTTCACTATTACGTCGGGCTTAACCTTCCGCACGGTGGCGACAATCTGCTCTACCGAAGCCAAGTCACATTCACGCCGCGTGACCGCAACTACGCTACCGAGCACGGCCAGACTCCGGCGCAACTCTGTGCCTACCTGGCCTCCAGCGCCTGTAATCAGAATCACCGGCACAGCGTCCTGATGCTCACTCATTGTTGAGCGACTCCAACCGCCGGTAAGCGCCCGAGGCGACGTCCTGCCACCATGAACGATGCGTCAGATACCACTGCACTGTCTTGCGCAGGCCCGTCTCAAACGTCTCCGCAGGTTTCCAGCCAAGCTCACGCTCAAGCTTGCGGGCATCAATGGCATAGCGCTGATCGTGACCGGGACGATCCTTCACGAATTCGATCTGGTCGCGGTAGGAGCCGCTCGACTTTGGCTCGAGTTCGTCAAGCAGATCGCACAGCGTGTTGACCACATCGATGTTCGTCTTTTCGTTCCAGCCACCGATGTTGTACGTTTCACCGGATACGCCTTTTTCGAGAACGCGCCGAATCGCCGAGCAGTGGTCGCCGACGTAGAGCCAGTCACGAATGTTCTTGCCATCGCCGTAGACGGGCAACGGTTCCCCAGCGAGGGCGCGCGTGATCACAAGCGGGATGAGCTTCTCGGGGAAATGATAAGGGCCGTAGTTGTTCGAACAGTTGGTCGTAAGCGTGGGCAGGCCGTAGGTATGATGATACGCGCGCACAAGGTGATCCGACGCCGCCTTCGAGGCCGAATAAGGGCTGTTGGGCGCATAAGGAGTGGATTCGGAGAATTGGGGGTCCGTCGCACCCAGTGAACCGAATACCTCATCCGTGGACACCGCGAGAAAACGGAACGCGGATTTTTCACTTGGCGAAAGCGCGCTCCAATACGCCCGGCCCGCCTCGAGCAACGTGAACGTGCCGACCACATTCGTCTGCACGAAATCCGCGGGCCCATGAATCGACCGGTCGACGTGGCTTTCCGCCGCAAAATGCAAAATCGCGCGGGGTTTGTGCTCGGCGAGCAGTGTGTCCATCGCTGCGCGGTCGCAAATGTCGGCACGCGCGAAGACATGCCTTGCGTCGCCCCGCAAGGACTTGAGCGTTCCGAGATTGCCCGCATACGTCAGCTTGTCGACGTTGAGAACCGCTTCATCGGAGCCCTGCAGCCAGTCAAGCACAAAGTTGGCGCCGATAAACCCGGCGCCGCCCGTCACGAGAATCATAGAAGCCCTCTGTTTTTAGTCGGCTCGCGCGAAACACTTACCTGAGCCAAACCGCCGAATGTGGAAAATTTTGCGCCAATATTTGACGCGCGGCCTAAATTCTGGCAATTCCGACCGTCTAAAACATGCCAGTACCGTCTTGGTTAGACGGTGATTATAAAGCCCCCGAATGCAAAAACTACACGCCTAACAACTTGAAACAGGTCAACGCCGACGGTTGCAAACTTGTGACGACGGACAATTGCGAACACGCTGCCAATCTCCAACCGCGTTTCGCGCACTGCTTCATAATGCTTCGCGACCTTCTGACTTTCCGCGCAACAATGCGCGAAACGCCCTTCCCATGACCGACCCACGCACTCCCCCGCCCCTCGTCTTCGGCGACCTCCAGGGCTGCCGCGATCCCTTCCGGCGGCTCCTGCGCGAAGCCGCGCCCACCGACGACACCCCCCTCTGGTTCGCGGGCGACCTGATCAACCGCGGCCCCGAGTCGCTGCGCACGCTGCGCGACGTGATCGCGCTCGGCAACCGTGCCACGGTCGTGCTGGGCAACCACGACCTGAACCTGCTCTCCGTCGCGGCGGGCCTGCGCAAGCCGAAAAAGGGCGACACGCTCGACGAGATCCTCGCCGCGAGGGACGCGGACGATCTCATCGACTGGATTCGGCACAAGCCGCTCGCGCACTTCGAGAACGGCATCCTGATGGTTCATGCCGGCGTGCTGCCGCAATGGGATGTGACGCTGACGCTGGAACTGGCTCACGAGCTGGAGCGCGCGCTGCGTGCGCCGAACTGGAAGGAGACTCTGGCGTCGCTCTACGGCAACGAGCCGCATCGATGGGAGGAGTCGCTTACGGGCGCCGATCGCCTGCGCGTCACCTACAACGCGCTCACGCGCATCCGCTTCTGCACGGCCGAAGGCGCGATGGAGTTCGCGAACAACGGCGGCCCGGAAGCCGCGCCGCCCGGCTACATGCCGTGGTTCGAAGTCCCGGGACGCCGCACGGAAAACGTGACGGTGGTGTTCGGCCACTGGGCGGCGCTCGGCCTGATGGTCCGCGACGACGTGATATGCCTCGATTCGGGCTGCGTCTGGGGCAACAGGCTCTCGGCGATGCAACTCGCCGCCGACCCCGCCGAACGCGTTCTCACGCAGGTGAGCTGCGCGCGCACGCCGCCGCGCTAACCCGCGGGCTCGGGCGGCCGCTGCGACGAAAGCGCTTCGTCGGCCTTGCTGGAATCGAGCTCTGTGATGTCCGCCTGCCCGGCTCGCGGCGCGACCGCCTCGCCCTGCATGCGCCGCAGGGCCGCGTCGACGGCGGCTTGCGCCTCGCTTGCCAACAGCCTCCGGTCAGCACCGGGTGCGAGCGGATCGCAGACATACAGATGCGCCGTCAGCGGCCCGCCACGCAACAGGGCGTTCAGCGAATCGGCGAGCGTCATGTCGTCGATATAAGCGGGCGCGACCGACTGTGCGCCGCGCGCGTCCTCATACATCAGGCAAATCGGCTGCACCGGACACGACGCCGACACCGCTGCCTGGAACATGTTCGCGTGAAACGGCAGCAGCTTTTCGCCGCTCGAGGTCGTGCCTTCCGGGAACACGCACATCAGCTCGCCCGCCATCAGACGATTCGCGAGCTCGTGCATGATCCGCTTCGCGTCGCTGCGTTTCTCGCGCTGGATGAACACGGTGCCGAGCTGCTGCGCGAGCCAGCCGACGATCGGCCACTTGCGGATCTCCGCCTTCGAGACGAACGGCGTCGGCCGCCACGCGTTGATCACGTAGATGTCGATCCACGAAATGTGATTGCCGACCACCAGCACGCCGGCATCGAGCCGCGCTTCGTCGTTATGGACGACGAGCTTCATGCCCGCGAGCCGCAGCATCTTCAGCGACCACGCGCGGTTGAGTTCGCTGCGTTCCTGCGCCGGGAGGCGCGGAAAACGCGTCGCGACGATCCACATTCCGCTGAGCAGGTGGCCGACGAGACGGGCCTTGCGGAGCGCGAGACGCATCGTCAGCGGGCTTCGTAGGCGAGATGGCCGGACACGATCGTCGCGCGCACGCGGGCCGGCAGCTCGTAGCCGAGGAACGGCGAGTTGTGCCCCTGGCTCTTCAGCTTGCGCGGATCGACGAGCCATTCGGCCGCCGGATCGAAGATGCACAGATCCGCGATCGCGCCCGCGGCGATGCGCCCGGCGGGAAGCTTCAGCACGTCGGCGGGCGCGGCGGTGATGCGCGAGAGCGCCTTCGCGAGCGGCACGTTCGCCTCGCGCGCCCACTTCACGGTGAGCGACAGCAGCAGTTCGAGCCCCGTCGAGCCCGGCGTCGCCTCGGCGAAGGGCAGCAGCTTTTCGTCGTCGTCGAGCGGGGTGTGATCGGAGCAGATCGCGTCGATCGTGCCGTCGGCGAGGCCCGCGCGGATCGCTTCGCGATCGCGCTGCGAGCGCAGCGGCGGGTCGAGCCGGAACTGCGAATCGAAGTAACCGATGTCGATGTCGGTCAGATGCACGTGGTTGACCGTGACGTCGCACGTCACCGCGAGCCCCTCGGACTTCGCGACGCGCACGAGCCCGACGCCCGCCGCCGACGACAGATGCGACAGATGCACCCGCGCGCCGGTCACGCGCATCAGCTCGAAAATCGTGTGCAGCGCGATGGTTTCCGCCGACACCGGCACGCCCGACAGCCCGAGCCGCGACGCCACCGCGCCGCTCGCCGCCACGCCGCCGCTCGCCATGTATGCGTCCTGCGGGCGCAGCCACACGGTGTAGCCGTAGGTGGTCGCGTATTGCAGCGCGCGCAGGAGCGTGCGCGTATTTACGATCGGCGTATCGGCCTGCGAGAAGCCGATGCAGCCCGCCTCCGTCAGCTCGACCATTTCCGTGATCGCCTCGCCCTTCAGCCCGACCGTGAGCGCGCCGAGCGGATAGACGTGCGCCTGATGCAGTTTCTGCGCGCGGAACTTGAGCATCTCGACGAGACCGGGCTCGTCGAGCACCGGATCGGTGTCCGGCGGGCACACGAGGCTCGTCACGCCGCCCGCCATCGCCGCAGCCATTTCGGATTCGAGCGTCGCCTTGTGCTCGAAGCCCGGCTCGCGGAGCCGCGCGGAGAGATCGACGAAGCCCGGCGCGACGGCGAGGCCGGTCGCATCGATGGTCTTCGCCGCGTTGAAGTCGGCGGGCGCGTCGCCGATCGCGACGACCCTTCCCGCCGCGATGTACACATCCGCGCGGCGTTCGGTGCCGGCGGCCGGATCGATGAGCGTGCCGCCCTGAATCTGGATCTTCATGTTTTCTTCTTCAATCGCGCGTTAGTTGCTGCACTTAGTCGCTGTACTTAGTCACTGTTGCCCGCGACGATGCCCATCACGGCCATGCGCACCGCGATGCCGAACGTCACCTGGTTCAGGATCACCGACTGCACGCCGTCGGCCACTTGCGAATCGATCTCGACGCCCCGGTTCATCGGCCCCGGATGCATCACGATCGCATCGGGCGCGGCGAGCGCGAGACGCTCGGGCGTGAGACCCCAGCTCTTGAAATACTCCTGCGCGGACGGCAGCAGCGCGCCGCTCATGCGTTCGTTCTGCAGCCGCAGCATGATGATCACGTCGACGCCCTTCAAGCCTTCGTCGAGGTTGTGATACACCTGCACGCCCATCTGTTCGAGGTTGCTTGGCAGCAACGTGCGCGGGCCGATCGCGCGCACTTCGGGCACGCCGAGCGTGGTGAGCGCGTGAATGTCGGAGCGCGCAACGCGCGAATGCAGGATGTCGCCGACGATCGCCACGCGCAGCTTCGTGAAGTCGCGCTTGTAGTGGCGGATCGTGTACATGTCGAGCAGCCCCTGCGTCGGGTGCGCGTGGCGGCCGTCGCCGGCGTTGATCACGTGCACGTGCGGCGCGCAGTGCTCGGCGATCAGATACGGCGCGCCGCTCGACGCGTGGCGCACGACGAACATGTCGGCGTGCATCGCGGAGAGGTTGTTGATGGTATCGAGCAGCGACTCGCCCTTGCTCGTCGACGACGCGTTGATGTTCAGGTTCAGCACGTCCGCGGACAGGCGCTTCGCGGCGATCTCGAAGGTCGTGCGGGTGCGCGTGGAGTTTTCGAAGAACAGGTTGAACACCGATTTGCCGCGCAACAGCGGCACTTTTTTCACTTCGCGGTCGGTGACGCTCACGAACTGCTCGGCGGTGTCGAGAATATGCGTGACGATCGAGCGCGGCAGCCCTTCGATGGTAAGCAGGTGTTTCAGTTCGCCATTCTTCGTGAGCTGCGGATTACCTTTGAGAAAGCCGTACCTGAACGTGTCGGATGCGCGCGCGGCGCCCTTGTCCTTATCCTTGTCCGGCGCGTGGCCTTCGGCGGAACCCTGGGTGTCAGTGTTCATTTCGATCCTGGGAATGTTTCGATGTATTGCTGCGGCCCGGCGTTCAAGCGTTGCGCGCTTCGGTCGTGAAGGTCAGCGTGCCGTCGTCGCGCTGCGCGAGCACGAGATTCATGTCGGCGGGCACGTCCACCACGCCGCCCACGAAGCGGGCCGCCACCGGCAGTTCGCGGCCGCCGCGATCGGCGAGCACGGCGAGATCGACCGACGCCGGGCGGCCGTAATCATAAAGCTCATTGACCGCCGCGCGCACGGTGCGCCCGGTCGACAATACGTCGTCGATCAGGACGATCCTGCGGTTGTCCACTTCAAACGGCAGCGAGGTCGGGCTCGCTTGGCTGTGCAGGCCCTTTTTCGCGTAGTCGTCGCGATGCAGCACAACGTTCACCACGCCGAATTCCTTCACGTTCAGATCCTTCGCGAGACGCGCCGCGAGCCACACGCCGCCGCTGTAGATGCCGGCAAGCACCGCGCCGTCCGGTTTCGTCAGCGACTCGCCGTGCGCCGCGCGAATCTGGTCGAGGAGCGCGCGATAGAGCGCCTCGGCGTCAATGGAACTCATGATCGTCGGGAAGTCCGTCTAGGAATTGTTGGAGGATGATGCGGGCCGCTTCGGCGTCGATTTCGTCGAAGCGGCCGCGTGCGTTCACGCGCGCCCCGCTCTTCTTCAGGTCGGCCCGGGCTTCGACTGACGAATAGCGCTCGTCCACCCAGCTGACCGGTACATTGAAGCGTCCGTTGACCTGGTTGCCGAAGCGCTTTGCCTGGCCGGTCATCTCGTGCGGGGTACCGTCGGGATGCAGCGGCAGGCCGACCACGACGGCTTCGGGTTTCCACTCGTCGATCAGCTTGCCGACCGTCTCGAAGCGGTATTCGCGGTTGCGGTTCTCGAGCACGAGAAGCGCGCGCGCCTGGCGCGTCAGCGTATTGCCGACGGCGACGCCAATGCGTTTCTCACCATAATCGAATGCCAGGAGAGTCGCAGCACGACTCATGCGTGGCCTCTCATGCGTGGCCCGCCTCGCCGGAGAGCATCGAGCGCGACACGCCGAGCAGCGACAGCGCCGCTTCGAGGCGTTCTTCAGCGGGCACGTCGAAGATGATGCGCGGATCGGCTTCGACGGTGAGCCAGCCGTTCTTCGAGATTTCCTCTTCGAGCTGGCCGGCGCCCCAGCCGGCGTGGCCGAGCGTGAGCAGGAACCGCTCGGGGCCCTTGCCGCTCGCGACCGCTTCGAGCACGTCCTTCGACGTGGTCATCGCGAGGCCGCCCGGCACGCTCATCGACGAGGTATACGGCTCGCCCTCACCTGCTTCGTGCAGGACAAAACCGCGCTCGGTCTGCACCGGGCCGCCGAAATAGACGGGCAGGTGCACGAGCGGCTCGATCTCGAGTTTCAGGTCAATGCGATTGAAGAGCGATTGCAGGTCGATGTCGGTCGGCCGGTTGATGACAAGGCCAAGCGCACCACGCTCGCTGTGATCGCAAAGGTAGACTACAGTCCCCGAGAACGTCGGATCGGCCATGTTGGGCATGGCGATCAGGAACTGATTCGTCAAATTGATGCGATCGGAAGTCTTGGACATAATTCGGGATTTTAACAAAGGCGCTGCGAGATGGCCGACTTTGATCTGGGACTGGTGTGGTTTCGCCGTGACCTGCGCATCGCAGACCATGCTGCACTCTATCACGCGCTTACACGCTGTCGCCGGGTCCTGTGCGCCTTCGTTTTCGACCGCGAAATTCTTGCGCCGTTGCCGAAGACCGACCGTCGCGTGCCGTTCATTCACGCGAGCCTCGTCGAAGCCGACCGGGCCTTGCGTGACGCGGGTAGCGCCATTATGGTGCGCCACGGCACGCCGCTCGATGAGATCCCGGCGCTCGCACGCGAATGCGGCGCCGGTGCGGTGTTCGCCAACCGCGATTACGAGCCGTCCGCGAAAGCGCGCGACGACGCGGTGGCAAAGCGCCTAGCGAGCGCGGGCGTCGCGTTTTTCACGTTCCGCGACCAGGCGATCTTCGATCACGACGATGTCCTGACGGGCGCCGGCAAGCCGTACACCGTCTTCACGCCGTACAAGCGCAACTGGCTCGCGTCGCTCACGCCCGACGCGCTGAAACCGTACGCGTCGGAGGAACACCTTTCGGCGCTTGCGAAACCGCCATCCGGTGTCAGGCACGCGATTCCCGCCTTGTCCGAATTGGGGTTCAGCGCTGATCACGCGCCTGCGCTGCCCGCGGGCACGAGCGGCGCCCTCGCGCTGTTCGACGACTTTCGCGACCGCATGGCCGACTACCACCGCACGCGCGACTTTCCGGCTGTCAAAGGTCCGAGCTATCTGAGCGTGCACCTGCGGCACGGGACGATATCGATCCGCGCGCTCGCTCGCGCCGCGCACAACGCCCAGCGCCACGGCAACCGGGGCGCCGAAACCTGGCTCTCGGAGCTAATCTGGCGGGACTTCTATTTTTCCGTGCTGCATCATTTCCCGCACGTCGGCGTGCCCGGCGACCATCGCGCGTTCCGGCCCGAATACGACCGTATCAAGTGGGAGACAGGCGAGGCCGCCGACGCGCATTTCGCCGCGTGGTGCGCCGGGCAGACGGGCTATCCGCTCGTCGATGCCGCCATGCGGCAGATCAACCAGTCCGGTTACATGCACAACCGCCTGCGCATGGTGGTGGCGAGCTTTCTGACCAAGGACCTCGGCATCGACTGGCGCCGCGGCGAAGCCTGTTTCGAGGCGCTCCTGAACGACTTCGAGCTGTCGTCGAACAATGGCGGGTGGCAGTGGGCCGCGTCGAGCGGCTGCGACGCGCAGCCGTACTTCCGCATCTTCAATCCCGTGACGCAGTCGGAGAAATTCGATCCGAAGGGCAAGTTCATCCGCCACTACGTTCCGGAACTGGCCGCGCTGCCGGACAAGGACATCCACGCGCCGTGGCGCGCCAGACCCGACGTGCTGAAAGCGGCGAAAGTCGCGCTCGGCGCCGACTATCCGCTGCCGCTCGTCGATCACGACGCCGCGCGCCGCGCGACGCTCGCCCGCTACGACGTCGTGAAGCGCTAGCTAGCGCGCGAGCGCCGTGGGCCGCTCGATCATCGCGGTGAGCGAACGCACCGACCGGCCGCTCTCGGATGGCGCCATGCCTGCCGCCGCCTGATGCAGCATCGAGCGCAGCGTCTGCGCGGCGCGCTCGGGAATGGAGGCGTCGAGCGTGTGCGTTTCGGCCTCGTACGCAATGCGCCGCCACGCGAGGCCGAGCGTATCGGCAAGCAGCGCGACGTGGCCGAGGCCGAGCGCGCAGGACGCCGCGCCGAGGCGGTACGACGCGTCGGCGGCATGCAGCGCCGCTTCCTGGTCGACGCTGCCCGACTCGCGCGCCGCGCTTCCACGCGCGATCAGCCCGTCGATCGATACTTCCGCGCTCTGCAGGAAATCCTCATACGCCGCGGCGTTCACGCGCAATACGCCGAGATCGCGCGTCACCGCATCGCGGGACGCCGCTTCGCCCGCCTGCGCCGCGCTCTCCTCCCACGCGGCCTCGGATGCCTCGTTCGCCGCCACATGCCAGGCGACCGTGAGGCCGTAGTCACGCAGCACGTCGACGTGGCCGGAGTCGTCGGGCGTCGCGCCGAACAGCGCGAAATCGCGCCACAGGAGCGCGAGCGTCGCGCGCACGAGCGACTTCGGCGCGTACGACGACGCGTGCACCTGATCCGCCAGCACGAGATTGAAGCGGGCGTAGAGACGCCGGGCGTCGGCGGCGGGCGCGCCGTTCGCCGACCGGTGCGCGCGTTCGCGCAAGGCCCGCACCGCCGCCGACGCGAGACGCCAGAAGTCGTACGGATCGGGGCCGCTCAGGTCGGACAGGCATGCGTCCAGCCGTGACAAGGCGCCAGAGGAATCGATCGCCTCGCCCGCGGGCGCGCGCAGCAACGTGAGCAGCGCCTCCTCGTAATGGGCGCGCACGCGCACGAGCCGCTCTGGCGCGATCGGGCGCAGCGTCGCGGGAGGAATCGCGCGGCCGGCAAGCGCGAGATCGTCGAAGGAAACGGGGGCGACGCGCGTATGCGCGGCAAGCAGCGCGTGGAGCGCGCGATAGTGGTCGAAGAGAAGCGTCGAGCAGGCGAGCTCCCGCAGATTGCGACGCTCGACCGCGGCGCCGAAGACGCGCAGCGTGTCGGCGATTCGCGTGCGGCCGTCGCTCGCCTCGTCACCGAGCGGCGCGACGAGCGCGAGCGTCTCGGCAAAGCGCTGCGCCGGGAGCCACCCCGCCGCGTGCAGCGCGCCGATGGCCCGCTTGAGCGCCGAGGCCGCGTCGGCCTGACGCTGGAATGCGTGGAGCGCGTCGGTCAGCGCCATTTCGGCGAGACGAACCGAACCGCCGCGCGGATTGGGCAAGGCTTCGAACGAATCGGGCAGATCGGGTCGAGATGTCATGGAAGCGCTCACTATCCGGATTGCGGCCGGATGGCCGCGCGCGGGTTGAACTGCATCATGGCTGAGCCGGACCGATTAGGCCAGCCGAAGCGACTGCAACGAAAGCTGGCCGGCGCCCGGCCGCGACGCCCGTGAAGGCGCGGGTGCACATCTCAGTGAGTCGGATTGGGGCCCGAACGTTCCCGGCCGTCGCGCCGGCATCGCCGTGGGGCCGGAGCGAAGCGTGACAAAAAAATCGCGACGAAAATCGAGCCGACAAAAAACACGCGCCGCATGACGGTGAAATCATGCGGCGCGCATTCGGATCCGGCTCAGATCTGGACCATCTCGAAGTCTTCCTTCCGGGCCCCGCACTCGGGACAGGTCCAGTTGATCGGAACGTCTTCCCAGCGCGTGCCCGGCGCAATGCCTTCCTCGGGCAAACCCGCTTCTTCGTCGTAGATCCAGCCGCAGATCAGACACATCCAGCTTCTGTATTCCATGCTTATACCGCGTCGAATAGTCGGTTGAAATTAAGGACATGATGGTACCGTGTTGCCGCCGTGATGCCTAGCAACTGCCGCCGGCGCGCGGGGAGCGGGTTTCGCGCGGCTCGCGCGCCGATACGTCACGCAACCTACAGGCTCGTCACTCCGGACGCATTTTCTTCTGCATCCGGCGCGCCGCGACACCTCGCGACGGCCTCTGCGCCCCATGCCGCGCAACTTCCTGCGCGTTCCCCGGCTGCGCAAATTCCTCGTAAAAATGTACGAAACCGTGCGCCGACGTGGCATTAGGCCGCATAATCGAGCCGTTTGCACCGTTTTGGCCTGCTTCGGCGCTTTCAACTTTGCGCCGCTTGATTGCCGTTTTCACATCGTTTTAATCGGCGCGCCCTATGTTTTCCCACATTTCATGTCCGCTTTAGTCATGCCCAGCGACACTCCTCCGATCGTTCTCACCTTTGGCCTCTCCGACCCGACGGGCGGCTCCGGCCTGCAAGCGGACCTGCTGACGCTCGCGAGCATGGGCTGCCACGGCGTGTCCGTGCTGACGGGTTACACCGTACGCGATTCGGCCACGTGCGACGAAGTCACCGGACTCGACCCTGACACCGTCGCGACCCAGGCGCGCATGTTGCTGGAGGACATGCCGATTGCCGCGTTCAAGATCGGCGCGGCGACCCGGGCGGAAGTCGTGAGCGCGATCGCGGAAGTGGTCGCCGATTACGACGACGTCCCGCTGATCCTCGCCCCCGACTTTACGCTCGACGATGAACACGTGCTTTCCGCCGACGAACTGCGCGAATCGCTTGCCGACCTGCTCGTGCCGCAGACCACGATGCTAGTCGCCGACCACGCCACCCTTCTGCAACTCGCGCAGCCCGACGGCGACGCCGAGGCGCCGAGCCTCGACGCCGCGATCTCCCACCTTCTGGCACAGGGCTGCGAATACATTCTCGCGACCGAAACCGGTACGCATCGCCATGTGAACACGCTCTACAGCGAAGAAGGCCAGGTGCGGCAGGACATGTGGGACCGCGGTCCGAACCGCGTCATGGGCCTGACCGACACGCTCGGCGCGGCGATCGCCGCGCTGCTCGCGAACGGCCAGGAACCCGCCGAGGCGGCGCGCGAGGCGCAGGAATATCTGTTTCAGGCAACGCGTGCCGCGTTCCGTCCAGGCATGGGCGCCTATTTGCCCGACCGATTCTTCTGGGCGCGTTCGAACGATACCGACGACGATGCGCCGCCCGCAGTCGCGGACGTGCCGCCGGAAACGCCCGGCGAAGCGCGTCACTGAGCCGGGGCGCGAAGACGCATGCCGTATCGACTGCCCCATCTCCACAAGGCCGGCCCGCACGGTGCGATCCGGGTTGGCTGCGCGGGCTGGGGGCTGTCGAGCGCGGTGGCGAGCCACTTTCCGGAAGAAGGCTCGCATCTCGAACGCTATGCGCAGGTGCTCACCTGCGTCGAAGTCAATTCCAGCTTCTACAAGCCGCATCGCGCGCAAACCTACGCGAACTGGGCGCAAAGCGTGCCGGCGTCGTTCCGCTTTTCGGTCAAGCTGCCGAAAGCGATCACGCATGACGCGCGGCTCGTCGGCTGCGAGGCGCTGATCGACGACTTCTTTGGCAAGGCGGGCGAACTCGGCGACAAGCTTGGCTGCTGGCTCGTGCAACTGCCGCCGAGCCTGCCGTTCGAGACAGACGTGGCAGAAGCGTTCTTCGAGGCGTTGCGCGCGCGCACGAAACTGCCGGTGGCTTGCGAGGCGCGGCATCCAGGCTGGTTCACGACGCAGGCGGCGTCGCTCCTCAAGGCAAATCATGTCGCCTACGTCGACGCCGACCCGATTCCCGACGACTGCGAGATCACGCATCGCGCGGATGCCTCGCTGATCTATGTGCGGCTGCACGGCTCGCCGGATCTGTACAAATCGTCGTACGATTACACCTATCTCGACGATCTCGCGCACACGCTGCACCAGCGCTCGCGCAAGACGCCGGAAGTCTGGTGCATCTTCGACAACACCGCTGAAGGCGCCGCCCAGCCGAATGCGCTGCATCTGATGGAGCGATTGCGGCTGCATCACCGATAACGCCGATCCGTCACAAGGAGAAAAATCGATGCGCAGGTGGATAGCAGGTTTGAGTGTCGCCGCGATGCTGTGCGCCGCGGCATCCGCGATGGCTCAAACGGACCCGGCGGCACCCCCGCCCGGGGCGACGCCCGCCGGCGACGGCACGTTTCTCCTCACGATCTTCCTGAAGCACGATCAGTCGAAGACGCTGCCCAAGATCAATGAACAGTTGAAGGAACAGGGGTTCTTCAAGGCGTTTCCGCCGCCCGGCGTGCAGGTGGTCTCGTGGTACGTGATGATGGGAATCGGCCAGGTGGTCACGCTGCGCGTGCCGGCCGAGCGGTTGCGCGAGGTGAACCGCGCGATCGAGAACACCGCGTGGGGCGGCTATCACACGGAGTTTTATCCGACCTACGACTACAAGGCGGTCGCCGAGCAAATGCGCTCGCAGGCGAAATAGGTCCGCAAACAAACCGGACGCGCATGAAAAAAACCCGCAGTTCAAATGAACTGCGGGTTTTTTTCGGCTGGCACGGGTTTCTCGCGAAACCCGTGCGGTCCATGCAATGCCGGCGCGAGCCGAAATTACATGTCCATGCCCATGCCGCCCATGCCGCCGGGCATACCGCCGCCCATCGGAGCATCTTCCTTCGGCAGTTCGGCCACAGCCGCATCCGTCGTCAGCAGCAAGCCTGCCACCGATGCCGCGTTTTGCAGCGCCGTGCGCGTCACCTTCGTCGGGTCGACGACACCGGCTTCCACCAGGTCACCGTACTCGCCGGTTGCCGCGTTGTAGCCGTAGTTGCCCGTACCGGCTGCAACTGCCGCCACCACGACGCTGGCTTCTTCGCCGCCGTTCGTGACGATCTGGCGCAGCGGCTCTTCCATCGCGCGCAGCACGATCTTGATGCCTGCGTCCTGATCGGGGTTCGCACCCTTCAGGCCGTCGATCGCACGGCGAGCGCGGATCAGCGCAACGCCGCCGCCTGCCACGATGCCTTCTTCCACAGCTGCGCGCGTTGCGTGCAGTGCGTCTTCGACACGTGCCTTCTTTTCCTTCATTTCGACTTCGGTCGCAGCGCCAACCTTGATCACTGCCACGCCGCCGGCCAGCTTCGCCACGCGTTCCTGCAGCTTTTCACGGTCGTAGTCCGAGGTCGCTTCTTCGATTTGCGTGCGAACCTGCTTCACGCGCGCTTCGATGTTGCCGGCTTCGCCTGCGCCGTCGATGATCGTCGTGTTTTCCTTGCCCACTTCGATGCGCTTCGCCTGGCCCAGCTCAGCCAGCGTCGCCTTTTCCAGCGTGAGGCCGGTTTCTTCGGCGATCACCTGGCCACCCGTCAGGATCGCAATGTCTTCGAGCATCGCCTTGCGACGGTCGCCGAAGCCCGGAGCCTTCACGGCAACCGTCTTCAGGATGCCGCGGATGTTGTTCACAACCAGCGTAGCCAGCGCTTCGCCTTCGACGTCTTCGGCGATGATCAGCAGCGGACGACCTGCCTTTGCCACTTGTTCCAGCACCGGCAGCAGATCGCGGATGTTCGAGATCTTCTTGTCGTGCAGCAGCACGAACGGGTTTTCGAGCAGCGCGACTTGCTTGTCCGGATTGTTGATGAAGTACGGCGACAGGTAGCCGCGGTCGAACTGCATGCCTTCCACGACGTCCAGCTCGTCTTCCAGCGACTTGCCGTCTTCAACCGTGATCACGCCTTCCTTGCCGACCTTGTCCATGGCTTCGGCGATGCGGTCGCCGATCGACGAATCGCTGTTCGCCGAAATCGCGCCGACTTGGGCGATTTCCTTGTTCGTCGTGCACGGCTTGCTGATCTTGCGCAGTTCTTCGATGGCGGCCGTGACAGCCTTGTCGATGCCGCGCTTCAGGTCCATCGGGTTCATGCCCGACGCGACGTACTTCATGCCTTCGCGAACGATCGACTGGGCCAGAACCGTAGCCGTCGTCGTGCCGTCGCCGGCGTTGTCGCTGGTCTTGGAAGCCACTTCCTTGACCATTTGCGCGCCCATGTTCTGGAGCTTGTCTTTCAGTTCGATTTCCTTCGCGACCGAAACACCGTCCTTCGTGACCGTCGGGCCGCCGAAGCTGCGCTCGAGCACGACATTGCGGCCCTTCGGACCCAGCGTGACCTTGACTGCGTTAGCCAGGATGTTCACGCCTTCGACCATCTTCGCGCGTGCGGAATCGCCAAATACGACTTCTTTAGCTGCCATATCCAAACTCCTTGATTCGTTTCAGTTTTTTCGGGCCGGGAGCGCCGAAGCGAGAGCGTGTCGATCGCCTCGTTGCGCGCGGCCGAACGGACTAATAGCGTTGTTACTTGACCAGAACGGCCATGATGTCTTCTTCGCGCATCACGAGCAGTTCCTGCCCGTCGACCTTGACGGTCTGGCCAGCGTACTTACCGAACAGCACGCGGTCGCCCACTTTGACGTCGAGGGCGTTCTGCGTACCCTTGTCATCGCGCTTGCCCGGGCCGACGGCCAGGATTTCGCCCTGATCCGGCTTTTCGGCTGCGGCGTCGGGGATGATGAGGCCCGAGGCAGTCTTGGTTTCCTGATCCAGACGTTTGACGATGACGCGATCGTGCAAAGGACGAAGGTTCATACACACTCCTCTCTTGAATGAGACTGTAGAAACACGGGGCAAACCCGTCCGCTCCGGCGTTGCCGGGGCAGACGGCAAACTTGTTAGCACTCTCGTGCAGTGAGTGCCAATTATATGGACCGGATCTCACAATTTCAAGAAGGGATTGGGTTTGGGCGCGACATCGATTGGCGGGCTTCACTTAAATCTGAACCTTTGCTTCGCTTGCGCTCGAACTCCCGACCTGCGTCCGGTCGCAAACGAGGCCGGAAAGTTACTTTTAAAACAGCGACTTATGGCCAGAACGACTATTTCGCAGCATCGCTCGTCGTACGCACGCCCGCTCGAGTGCGGACATTGGGGCGGGGAACTTGGAGGGGACGTCGTATGCGCGCTGTGAGCACTGGGAGTGCAAGCGGTTGCGCGAGCTGAGTTCGGTGCGCTCTGGATCCGCGCAACCGGCGCCGATGACGAGGCGTCGAGCGCAGGAAAGATGGGGTCGCACGGAACACCGTCTAGAGACTGAAATAGGCCTTGGATTCCGGTAGACTCTCGCGCGTGTAATGATCTGGAACAATATATGAAAACGCGCGTACTTCTTGCCCTCCTTTTGACGGCTGGTGTCGCCTTTGCGGGCTGTACTACCGCATATAAAAATGGCCAAGTCTGCAAGGAGAGGATGGTCGCCACGTATCCGGCCGACGCGCCCGCGCTGACATATTCGATTCCAAAGTCGGCTTACCGCGGGACGCGAGTGGTGGTGCAGGCGACCTATAAGCGGAAGTTGGACACCCCGTACGGCTCAGCGCTTTTCAAAGTTTATAGCGTAGACGACCCGGCCGCCGTTCAATGCACGTTCGTCGCAGATCAAATTGAATCATTCGCTTGGCTAGCCCCGAAGAAAATGGCCGACCGTTACCCACTTCCGCGCCCTTCACTGCCCGAATGAGGGAACGCTCATTCGGACGAACACCTTTGACAGGCAGAATCTTGAACACTCCGCCCTGATAAAAAACATCAGCCTATTAAAGGGAATCACAATGGCAAATCCGATTATTTTTCTCCCTCATATTCATGAAGAGAAAAAACTCGCCGTCGCAAAATGCCATAGGGAACGAGTTTGGCGGGTTGGTTAAAGGAATCGTCTCATCGGCTGGAACCTGCATTTCAGCGGGTGCGAATTTCCTCGAGGCGGCCGAATACGCGCTGGTCGATTGTGTCGGAGCACTTTATTTGATTAGCCCTGTGTCTGTAAGACACCCTCGGATCAACTTCGAGCTTGGAGCGATGTGGTCACGTGGTGCCGGTTCCCGCACCCGACGTGCGCGGATAACGCCATCGCACGCCGTCGCGCTCGCGTCAAATGTTGCGAGCCCGATAAGCTAGACTGTGGTCGTCGATGCAAGGCTGAGTCGAACAACCGGCGACGATATGGTTTGGCGTACGCCGGTTGGCCAGCGTGTCGGTATCGGCGATCAGCGAAGACTCGACGCCGTCGATGTAGAGCGGCACGTCCTGCACGTAACTTGGCATGGGGCGTCCCAAATAAGAAATCCGCCCGGATTCGGCCTACGTTTGTTCTCCGGGGAAACGCCTTTCATATCCTGTGAGACCGCGAAGCTCGACTACGACGGATTGGAGGATCGTCGCATCGGCTGAGAATTTCGCTCGTGCTAGGATCCCTTTACGGTCACCTCGGAGATTGCCATGCCTACCGAATCCTTCAGCTACAACGGCAAGAAAATCGAAATCGAAATGACTGACGATGGCCAAGGCAACTGGCAATGGGCGTACAAGATCAACGGCGAGCATTACACCGACAGCCAAGATCGCCCATACCGGTCATATGAGACAACTCTGAAGCAAGCGAAGCTTGCGGCCGAGCGACATGTAGAGGCCATCGGAGGCATAGCACTCGATGAAGGCTGAATGTAGTCAGTCAACGTGCGCGCCGCCGTTCGTGTGATTCGGAAATGACTTACTTCAGGTCGTAGCGTCGCCGCTGATGCTGGCGTCACCGGTCATGGTCAAGCTGCCTTGGTCATTGTTGCTCTCCGTCGCCGAACGGAGCCGATCACCTTGAATTCTCCTGTGATCGTGATGCCGTCCGCGCCAAACGCGATCGCCTGCCCTTTGTCGTCATGCACCGCGACGTCGCCCTCTTCAAGGCTCGACAACACCGGTAACCGCGATGCGCGACCACGACCGTGATGCCGTGTGAGCGGTCGGGATCAAGAAACCCGGTCACGGCTTCCGCACCGGCTTCAACTGCAACGACCGCATCTTCGAGGACGCGTTCGCCAGCACCACGGTGCCCCCGTCAGCACGCGTCCCGGCCGATTGGTGCCTCGCACTCATCGCCCTGGCGGACGTGCCCCGGGTTGTCCGTCTGTCCCGGCTACTAGTGAGTGACGCTCAACAAGAGGTATCGCGCGCCTACCGCTCGATGCCGACGGCGATCTCGACCGACTTCCAGCCGCCCTGCGCCTGGCTGAACAGGTGATTGATCGGCGCTGCATTTGTCGCGGCCTGCGCGCGGCTCGGGCTAATCGGCGCTGTGGTCGTGCCAGGGACGCAGCATCGGCGTTTGCGCGTTGGCCGAAGGTTCGGCTCAGCGCGGTGAGCGCAGCCACCGAATCCCAATTACGCGACGATGCCCTTCCGCCGCCGAAGACCGTCGAGTTGCTCGATAATCGACTCGCCGCGTGTGAACATGCCGAAAATCGTATTGGCCATTGCGACAACGTCCGGAATCAGCGTCGTCGCTCGAGCCACCAGGAAATCGAGTGGGTTGGCGAGCATCGATTTCACACTTGATGACGCGGAATCGGTCAAATCGAGACCATTGTTAAATGCCGACACCGCATCGTTGAACACCGACGAGGACTTCCAATTCGTTTCCGGAGCGCGGTATTTTCCCAGATTTCTTCTGACGTTCTCTATTCATTACGATTAAATGTCGCGGCGGCGCCGATTGACGTAACGGTGGTCGTCGCGAGTCATGCGTCCCGCCAGGTCGCCGCCATGGCTTGGATCAGTCGCCGGCCGATGAACATAGGGGATAGGCGTTTCTTTGCTGCCCGATATGTCGCGTGATGCTCAAACGCGTACACTCAGGCCGGTTTCAAGGTGAAATGGCAGAGGCTCATGAGGGAAGCGATCGAGAAAACTGTGAACTCGCACCTTTTCACGTTCCACGGCCTGCGCGCCTACCCGGTGACCACCGCGCGTGCCTACGATCGGCGCCGAATCGTGAAGCGAAAAGCGCTCTGAATATCGGACCCGAAGGAAACGTCGGTCCATTTCTAATGGAGACGTTCGGAAGAGGCTTCTCCAATTACTCCAGCAGAAGCATTGGCGGAGCACGTCCGAACGTTGGCCCCCCGCCGACTGAAAGCATTCAAAGTCAAGATAGTCAGGGCAGACAGGAGTAGTCCTGTAATGACGTCGACCAGATAGTGGCCGCCCTGCGTCGGGTTTGACAAAATCATGACGGCATTGAGCGGGAGGGCGACAAGAAACAGCAAACGAAGCTGCCGAAACGAATATGGAAACAGGACTGCCAACGCGGTGTGGAAGGATGGCATCGACACAAGACCCTGCGCGTTTGCTATGTCAAATACTCGTAATGATCCATCGCGGAGCAGCGCAAAGTCCGATACGGTTGCGATCGCACTGCGATCTTCGACGCCGAAATGTATGAACGCGCTTGCCGCAAGAAAAGGTGTCGAAATCAACAGGAGATAGGTGCTCGCAAGCACTAGGAGAAAGAAGAAGTCAGAGGTTGCTTCGCACCTTCCGAACAAGCCGAGAAGGACCGGTAGCGCAAGCAACTGCCAGTGACCGCTGGCGTACGCCACTTGAAGGATTTTTTGAACATGCGGATGCCGTTGCACCCATTCATAGGCAGCCAGCCAGTCGTATCCCAACGAACGATCGAATGCGACCAGCCCGCTATCGATAAGCGGCGCGTTGATCGAGACGCAGAGGTACGACGTGACGCAAGTGGACGATACAAAGCATAAAAGTAAGGCGCACCAGGCGGCGATATCCACCACCTTGGCGTAACGCAACCTAGTTGTCACCACCTGATAGCGACGAACGCCCGACAGCGCTCGCAATATCACGGCAAGACAAATCAGTGTGCCCGCACCCTTGCACGCGGCGAAGATACCGGCCCACATCACCGAGTGACCGCTCAGGTACAGCCAGGACGCGTCGAATAATGAGATCAATGCGACGATAATCCACCCCAATGTACCGTCGCCACATCGACAGCTCTGATCCTGCATGGCCGAGACCAAGATTATCGTTTTGAATCATGCGGAGGCCGCTTCGGCAATTCCGACAATCAACCGCCTTCGTACGACACGCCTGATTACACAGGCTCGCCGCTCGAAGCAGGCACATGTCTCTTAACGGCACACGATCTTAAAACTTTAGGCCACGTTGACGACGTCGCAGGCCGAAGCTGCCCGCCTCTGAAGGCCTGCTTTTCATATCCGGCACCCGCCCATGCGAGCATCTGTTCCGCGTACATCAGCTGCCCGTGTTTCTTTGAGCAGGAGCAATGCGAACTCATCTCCGACAGCATCATCCTCGACCAGAAGCCACAGCTTCCTACGAGCTCATGACCGCGTTGCCTCAGGAAACATGCGACCGTCTGATCGGGCAGGCGAAGCTGTCGGCCGGCGCATCCGGCGATGTGTACCAGGGTCTCATGAGTACCCTCGGTGCATTTCCGGGCATGGATGCCGGTGCGGCCGCGATGCATCTGACTACCCGTGCATTGCGACCGGCGGCTCGAAGCGGAGGGAACATGGTTTCTGGCCATTCTCGATGACGTGCGCCGGTCACTGGCGCTCGAATATCTGAAGACGATTAAGTTGAGCACCGACGATGTAGCTGCGCTCCTTGGCTTCAGCGACACCCCAACTTTCGCCGCGCGCTGAAACGCTGGACGGGAAAGGGTGCGGCGGAACTGCGCCGATGATTTGCCGGTCACCCATCCGGCAGCTGCGCTTGCTGAGGGCTGTGTTTACAGTAAAAGCATCGCACGCTGAATCACCCGCCCAGCCTCTTCGCACATTTGTGCGCCGAGAAAAACGACTGAAAGTCGTCAGACCTCGTATCGCCCCCGACGCCGATCCGCACGCAAGACCCGAAACGCTAGCCGAAGTATGTCCCGCCATGTTTCTCGAAGACCATCCGACAATGATGGGCCGTCGCTTTTACGTCGCACTCCCCAACCGCACTACAATCTACCCCGCCGATGTCACTCGCGTTCCCCATTTCATGCACACCCGGTTCCTTTTTCTCTGCCTGCCCCTCGTCACACTCGCCGCCTGCGGCGGCAAGGCCACGACCACGCCCAGCTACCAGCAGGAAATGTTCAGCACCGGCCCGAGCCCGTTCGCGCACAACTTCGACGCCCCGACGAAGGAAACCTGCGAAGCCGCGCGCCGCGCGCTGCTCTCGCAGGGCTTCATGACGACGATGGTCCAGCCCGATACCGTCGACGCCAACAAGAATTTCCAGCCGTCGGCGGAAACGCACGTCGTCGTGTCGTTCCATGTGGTCTGCACGCCGGGCGAGAACACGACCAACACGAGCATCGCCTACGTGAATGCGGTGCAGGACGGCTACGCGCTCAAAAAGAGCGACACATCGGCGAGCGTGGGCTTGAGCGTGCTCGGCTCGCTGTCGCTGCCGATCCGCTCGAACAGCGACGCGATGGTGAAGATTTCCAGCGAGACCGTTCCGGCGGGCAAGTTCTATGACCGCTTTTTCACGCTGATGAGCCACTATCTGCGCACCGTGCCGCGCAGCTCGCCCATCCCCGCCGACGACATCAAAAGCCAGGCGCTCGCGCCCTCGCTGATCCTGAACTCGCCCGACCTCACGCCGACGCCAATCGTCGTGCAGGCGCCCGCCGCCGCCGCGACGGCGATCAGGCCGCCCGTTGCTGCCTTGCCGGACGCGCCGCCCGTCCCGCCCGTTCCGCCTGCCCTGTCCGCCCCTGCTTCGACGGACGCGAACGCTGCTTCGGCACCTGCGCCGGCGTCGTCGCCGGTTCACTGAGCGCCGCCTGACTTCTTCCGGAGGCTTTCCCTGCATCGATTGCACGTGATGAGCGGTCGATGCACGACCCTCCCCACGCGCGACCGCGCAGGAAGCCGTGCGCATCGGCGACTTCCTGCCCGCTCATGCACCCGCTCACGCACCCGATCCATGCACCCGATTCGTGCGCCGATGCGCCGCCTCCGGCGCGCAGGGCATCATCTTCGTGCATCCGGCCCCGGCCACACGCCCGAAAGACGCGGCGCCCGGGCATGGCACGCTTATCGCTTATAGCTATGTGCAAGGAGCCGGCGCACGACCCGGTTTAGCACACACAATCTGCAAATGGACGACTAGGGTTCCGGTCCGCCGCAAGCAAGCCTTGCGCGGATGCTGGTCCGAGAGTTGTCGACCTCAGAGGCGCATCGAGGTTACACGGCGGGATAAAAGCCCGGGAGAGAACGCGATCGATGAGTCGCGCTGCTCCTGCCGCCGATAAACCGCCCCTTCGAGGTCACCTTCATGCGCAAACTCTCCCGCCTGCTCGGCATCGCTGCCATTTCACTCGCCACGTTCGCCTCGGCGCCCTCGTTCGCCGCGGGCCGCCAGGACTTCAAGGTCTGCTGGACGATCTACGCGGGCTGGATGCCGTGGGGCGAAGCGAAGACGCAGGGCATCGTGTCGAAGTGGGCGAAGAAGTACGGCATCAACGTGGATGTCGTGCAGCTGAACGACTACATCGAGTCGATCAATCAGTACACCGCCGGCAAGTTCGACGGCTGCGCGATGACCAACATGGACGCGCTGACTATTCCCGCGGCGGGCGGCGTCGATTCGACCGCGCTCATCGTGAGCGACTACTCCAACGGCAACGACGGCGTGCTCATCAAGGGCAAAGGCAAGAAGGTCACCGACCTGAAGGGCCAGCAGATCAACCTCGTGCAGTTCTCCGTGTCGCATTACCTGCTCGCCCGCGCACTCGAATCGGCGGGCCTGAGCGAGCGCGACCTGAAGGTGGTAAACACATCGGACGCCGACATTGCCGCCGCTTTCGCCACGCCCGCCGTCAAGCAGGCCGTCACCTGGAACCCGATGCTCGCGGACCTGAAGGCGCAGCCGAACGTCACCGAAGTCTTCGATTCCAGCAAGATCCCCGGCGAGATCATGGACATGATGGTCGTCAACACGAAGACGCTGCAGGAGAATCCGGCGCTCGGCAAGGCGCTCACGGGCGCGTGGTTCGAGATGGTTGCGCTGATGAACGCGTCGGGCGCGAACAGCACCGCCGCGATGACCGCGATGGCGAAGGCGTCGGGCACCGATCTCGCAGGCTTCAAGGGCCAGCTCTCCACCACCGCTCTCTTCTATACGCCGAAAGCCGCGCTCGACTTCGCGACTAACCCGAACCTGCCGCGCACGATGACGCGCGTCGCGAAGTTTTCCTTCGACCACGGCCTGCTCGGACAAGGTGCGCCGAGCGCCGACGCGGTCGGCATGGCGTTCGACAACGGCGTCGTGGTCGGCAGCAAGAGCAACGTGAAGCTGCGCTTCGACCCGACCTACGTGCGCATGGCGGCCGAAGGCAAGCTCTGAGTTTTTGAACGCCAACCCAGCGAGACCGCACGATGCGACTCATCAACCGACACCCCAGCAAAAGCGGCGCGCTGATGCTGCTCCTGATGCCGTTCATCGTGCTCGTTGCGGTGTATTTCACCAGTTCGTCGCTGCGCCTGAAGGACAATCCCGACGACAAGGTGCTGCCGAGCGCCGCGCAAATGAGCGACGCGATCCACCGGTTCGCGTTCACCGAGGACAAGCGCACCGGCGAGTATCTGCTGTGGGCCGACACCGCGGCGAGCCTGAAGCGCCTCGGCATCGGGCTCGCGGTGAGCGCGGTGATTGCGCTCGTCGCGGGCATCGTGACGGGCAGCATCCCGCTCGTCACCGCAACGTTCTCGCCGTTCATCACCGTCGTCTCGATGATCCCGCCGCTCGCGGTGCTGCCGATTCTCTTCATCGTGTTCGGGCTCGATGAACTGTCGAAGGTCGTGCTGATCGTGATCGGCATCACGCCGATGATGATCCGCGACCTGCAACAGCGCGCCCGCGAAATCCCGAACGAACTGTGGGTGAAGGCGCAAACGCTCGGCGCGACCAGCTGGACGCTGATGCTGCGCGTGATCGTGCCGCAACTGATGCCGCGACTGCTCGTCGCGCTTCGGCTCGCGCTGTGTTCGGCGTGGCTCTTTCTCATCGCCGCGGAGGCGATCGCGTCGGTCGATGGCCTCGGCTACCGCATCTTTCTCGTGCGCCGCTATCTCGCGATGGACGTGATCCTGCCTTATGTCGCGTGGATCACGCTGCTTGCGTGGCTCATCGACGAAAGTCTGCGACGCGTGACGCAGTGGGCATTTCCCTGGTACGGCGGAGGCGCACAATGATCGAAGTCCGCAACGTGTGGAAGGAATACGGCGACCAGGTCGTGCTCGAGCGGCTCACGCTGAAGGTGGAGGAAGGCGAATTCTGCTCGATGGTCGGGGCGTCCGGCTGCGGCAAGTCCACGTTTCTGCGCCTTCTGCTCGGGCAGGAACGCGCGACGCGCGGCGAAATCCTGCTCGACGGCGAGCCGTTGCCGGGCGAACCGGACGCGCATCGCGGCGTGGTGTTCCAGCGCTATTCGGTGTTCGGGCACTTGAGCGTGATGCGCAACGTGCTGCTCGGGCTCGAGTTGCCGCAGGCGAAATTCACCGGACGACTGTTCGGCACGCGCCGCCGCGTGGCGCAAGACGAAGCCGTTTCGATGCTGGAGCGCGTGGGACTCGGCGCCGCGCTCGACAAGTACCCGCACCAGCTTTCGGGCGGCATGCAGCAGCGGCTCGCGATCGCGCAGGCGCTCGTGATGAAGCCGCGCGTGCTGCTGCTCGACGAGCCGTTCGGCGCGCTCGACCCGGGCATCAGGAAGGACATGCACGAACTGCTGCTCAAACTGTGGCGCGAGACCGGTCTGACGATTTTCATGGTCACGCACGATCTGAAGGAAGGCTTCACGCTTGGCAGCCGCGTGCTCGTCTTCGACAAGGTGCGCGTCGATCCGCACGCGCCCGGCGCATACGGCGCGCGCATCACCTACAACATTCCGCTCGATCACAGCCGCGACGCGGCGTCGTCGATACACGTGGCGCGTGCCGCGGTCGAGGGCGCGACGCGTGTGGACGAGATTCCTGCTTGAAAAGGTCAAATATGGACTTGCTACTCGAAGAAACCGTACCCGGCGGCGGCCATGCGTCGCTGATCGTGAAGCGCGGGCAAACGCTTCGTGTCACCGATCTGCGCGGCGGCGCGAACGTGAGCCTGATGCTCTTCAACGCCGCGGAGAAGAGCGAACGCCTGAACCTGCCCGACACGCTGAAATGCCAGCACACCGCAAAGCTCACCGTGGGCCACTGCCTCTATTCGGACATGGGGCGCGTGCTCGCCGCGATCGTCGCGGATACGTGCGGCTGGCATGACAGCATCGGCGGGGTGTCGAATGCGAATGAGGTGAATGAGAAGTACGGCGCGGGCCGCTATCAGGAATTGCGCAACGGGTTCTATCGCAACGGCGCGGACAACATGCTTGTCGAGATGGGCAAGTGGAACCTCGGCCTGTCCGACCTGCTGATGACGCTCAATCTGTTCAGCCGCATCGATGTCACCGATGCTGGCGCGCTCAGTTTCGTCGCGGGCAATTCGAAAGCGGGCGACTACGTCGAGTTTTATGCGCCGATGAACACGCTCGTCGTGCTCACCGCGATCCAGCATCCGCTCGACCCGAGTCCCGAATACGCGCCGAAGCCCGTCAAGCTCACGCTCGCCTCGACCGACAGCCAGATCGCCGAAATCTGCCGCACGTCGTGCGAGGAGAACGTGCGTGGCTTCATTAACACCGATCGCTTTTTTCTCTGAGCGGAGAACATGCACATGACGACATTCCTCACCGCGAGCGACAGGAAGCCCGAAGACGCCGTCTATCGCGAGACGCTCGCCGCGGGCGAACCGTGGCTTAAGGAACTGAAGGCGGGGCAGACGCTGCGCATTCGGGATATCGAAGGCAATCAGGCCGTCGATACACTCTTCTACGGTCTCGAGAATCCGCGCGAGCGCTTCGATCCGCAGCGCACGTTGCGGCGGCAGACGAATCTCTATCTGACGACGGGCACGGTGCTGTATTCGAACTTGGGCAATCCGATGCTGACGATCGTCGCGGATACGTGCGGGCGGCATGACACGCTTGGCGGCGCCTGCGCGCAGGAGAGCAATGCCGTGCGGTATGCGCTGGAGAAGCGCTATATGCACAGCTGCCGCGACAATTTTCTGCGTGCGTGCGCGCACGACGGGCGTTTGTCGAAACGCGACCTGAGCCCGAACGTGAATTTCTTCATGAACGTGCCGGTGACGGCCGAAGGCGGACTGACGTTCGAGGACGGTATCTCGGCACCGGGGAAGTATGTCGAGCTGCGCGCGGAGATGGACGTGATCGTGCTCATTTCGAACTGTCCGCAGTTGAACAATCCTTGTAATGCGTATAACCCTACGCCCGCCGAGTTGCTGATATGGAACTGATACACGGGGAATGTCGCTGGCGCTTGGTTTTGGCGGTTTGTAGAACCGTCTGATGCGCCTGCGCTCCCGTGAAAGTTGCTTTGTTATCGGTCTATTAGCTTCGCCCCTGTGCGGGGCGGCAGGGATTGTCGCTAGCGCTTGGATTCGGCCGTTGCAGAACCGTCTGATGCGCCTGCGCTCCTATGAAACTTGATTTGATATTGGTCTATTAGCTTCGCCCCTGTGCGGGGCAGCAGTCACTTTCTTTGCTGCTGCAAAGAAAGTAACCAAAGAAAGCAGCTATGAGGCAAGCGGTGTTAGGACGTGACCACGTTTGAGTCATTCAGAGGGGCCCGACCGTGGGAGTGTCCACCGCTGTTCGTCGAGCGGACAGGTACGCGGACCCACTGTGTCGTCGCGCCGTCAAACGAAGTGGTAAGGCAGTCATTCATCCGTCTCGGCACTGCGTGCCCGACGAAGGATGAATCAGTTGGTGGAGCAGGCTGAGCGGGTCATGCGCGGTAGTCCGCGCAAAAGAAAGCGAAGCGGATGGTTGCAATGGACGATGCGTCGGAGCGAAGCGAGGACGGAGGTATGACTGCCTTACCACTTTGCTTAACGGCTCGACCACGCGGTGGGTCCGCGTACCTGTCCGGGTGAAACACAGAGGTGGACACTCCGGCGGTCGGGCAACTCTGAATGAATAACGGCGATGACTTTGTGAAAACGACGAGCGAAAAAGCTGCTTTCTTTGGTTACTTTCTTTGCAGCAGCAAAGAAAGTGACTGCCGCCCCGCACAGGGGCGTGCTAATAAACCAAAAGCAAAGCAAGTTCCACGGGAGCACAAGCGCATCAAACGGTTGCACGAGCACCCGTCTCAAGCGCCAGCGACCTCCCCCGAACGGTTGAACGAACACCCAACCCAAGCGCCAGCGCCCTTCTTGCCGCGGACGACCGCGGCACGCATCTCCCACGTGGCGGGACGGCCCGCCCACGCATCCAGCCTCCTCTCATGTTCGAAAAGGTCCTGATTGCCAATCGCGGCGCCATCGCGTGCCGCATCCTTCGCACGCTGCGCGATCTCGACATCGCGGGCGTCGCCGTGTACAGCGAAGCCGATCTCGCAAGCCGTCATGTGAGCGAAGCCACCATCGCCCATTCCCTCGGCGACGGCAACGCGACATCCACCTACCTCGATGTCGCGAAAATCCTCGACATCGCGCGCCGCGAAAACGTGCAGGCCATTCACCCGGGCTACGGCTTCCTGTCGGAGAACGCGGAGTTCGGCGAAGCATGCGAAGCGGCAGGCGTCGCGTTCATCGGACCCACGCCCGCGCAACTGCGTGCGTTCGGCCTGAAGCACACGGCCCGCGCGATCGCCGCCGATGAGGGCGTGCCGATGCTCGAAGGCACAGGCCTCCTCGACGGCATCGAAGCCGCACTGCTGGCCGCGAACGCGATCGGCTACCCGGTGATGCTCAAGAGCACGGCGGGCGGCGGCGGCATCGGCATGCGCGTGTGCTGGAGCGCGGACGACCTCGCCACCCACTTCGACGTCGTGAAGCGCCTCGGCCAGAACAATTTCAGCGACTCGGGCGTGTTCATCGAGAAATACATCGAGCGTGCCCGCCATCTCGAAGTGCAGGTCTTCGGCGACGGCCGCGGCAACGCGCTCGCGCTCGGCGTGCGCGACTGCTCCGTGCAGCGGCGCAACCAGAAGGTGCTGGAGGAAACGCCCGCGCCGTCGCTGCCCGACGGCATGTCGGATGCGCTCTGCGAAGCGGCGCTGCGCCTCGCCAAAGCGGTGAACTACCGCTCGGCGGGCACCGTCGAGTTCGTCTACGACAGCAGCGCCGAGCGCTTCTATTTCCTCGAAGTGAATACGCGCCTGCAGGTCGAGCACGGCGTGACCGAGCAGGTCTGGGGCGTCGACCTCGTGCGCTGGATGATCGAACTCGCAGCCGGCACGCTCGCGCCGCTCGACGAACTCGCCGCCACCCTGAAACCAAGCGGCCACGCGATCCAGGCGCGTCTCTACGCGGAAGACCCCGGCCGCGACTTCAAGCCAAGCCCGGGTCTGCTCACCGAAGTCGTCTTCCCGCCAACCGACGGCCGGGCGCTTCGCATCGACACGTGGATCGAGGCCGGTTGCGAAGTGCCGCCCTACTTCGACCCGATGCTGGCGAAGGTGATCGCGTGGTCGCCGGGCCGCGATGCGGCGCGCCACGCGCTTGCCGCCGCCTTGCAGGCGACGCGCATCTACGGCGTCGAGACGAACCGCGAGTACCTGCGCCAGATCATCGACGACACGCCGTTCGCCTCCGGCGAGCCGTGGACGCGCTGTCTCGAAGGCCTGCGCTACCACGCGAACACGCTGGAAGTGGTGAGCGGCGGCACGCAGACGACCGTGCAGGACTTTCCGGGCCGTCTCGGCTACTGGGCGGTCGGCATTCCGCCGTCGGGCCCGATGGACGATCGCTCGTTGCGCCTGGGAAACCGCCTGCTGAACAACGCCGCCGATTCCGCCGCGCTCGAAATCACGATGAGCGGCCCGACGCTGCGCTTCAACACGGACGCCGTGATCGCGGTGACCGGCGCGCAACTGACCGTGAAAATCGACGACAGCGAGCAGCCGATGAACACGGCGCTCTTCGTTCCCGCCGGTTCGACGCTCGCACTCGGCACGATCCGCGGCGCGGGCGCGCGCGCGTATCTGTGCCTGCGCGGCGGCTTCGATGTCGCGCTCTATCTCGGCAGCCGCAGCACCTTCACGCTCGGGCAGTTCGGCGGACACGGCGGCCGCGCCCTGCGCGCGGGCGACGTGCTGCATCTGTATCCGCTCGACGATCCGCAGGCGGGCGCGCAGCTTCCGTTCGCGCCCGCGCTCGACACGGTCCGCACGCTGCGCGTGATCTACGGGCCGCACGGCGCGCCGGAATACTTCAGCCAGCGCTACATCGATCGGTTCCTCGATACCGAATGGGAAACCCACTTCAATTCGAGCCGCACCGGCGTGCGCCTGATCGGACCGAAGCCCGAATGGACGCGCGAGGACGGCGGCGAAGCGGGGCTGCATCCGTCGAATATTCACGACAACCCGTACGCGGTCGGCGCGATCGATTTCACCGGCGACATGCCCGTGATCCTCGGACCTGACGGCCCGAGCCTCGGCGGCTTCGTGTGCCCGGTGACGATCATCGAAGCCGACCTCTGGCAGATCGGTCAGTTGAAGGCCGGCGACAAGGTGCGCTTCGTGCCGGTCGGAATTGGCGAAGCGCGCGCGGCCGCTGCGGCGCGCCTGCGCGAAGTGGAAACGCTCGAAGCGCAACCCGCAACACCCGCACCACCCAGCGCCGGCGTGCGATCGCTCGTCTCGCCCATCGTGCTCGACACCGGCGCCGACCACGACCGCCTCGTCGCGCGCGTATCCGGCGACACGCATCTGCTGCTCGAACTCGGCCCCGCCGAGCTCGATCTCGTGCTGCGCTTTCGCGGCCACGCGCTGATGCAGTCGCTCGAAGCGCTGGCGCTGCCGGGCGTGATCGACGTGACGCCCGGCATCCGTTCGCTGCAGATCCACTATCAGCCGGAGCGCCTGCCGCTCGCGCAACTGCTCGGCACGGTCGAGCGCGCGTGGCAGGACGTGCTGCTGCAAAAGGATTTGCGCGCGCCGTCGCGCATCGTGCATCTGCCGCTCTCGTGGGACGATCCGGCGTGCCGCCTCGCCATCGAGAAGTACATGACCACCGTGCGCCCGGACGCCCCGTGGTGCCCGAGCAACCTGGAGTTCATCCGCCGCATCAACGATCTCGATTCGATCGACGCCGTGAAGCGCATCGTTTTCGACGCGAGCTATCTGGTGATGGGTCTCGGCGACGTGTACCTCGGCGCGCCGGTCGCGACGCCGCTCGATCCGCGCCACCGGCTCGTCACGACCAAGTACAACCCGGCGCGCACGTGGACGGCGGAGAACTCGGTCGGCATCGGCGGGGCCTATCTGTGCGTGTACGGCATGGAGGGGCCGGGCGGCTACCAGTTCGTCGGACGCACGCTGCAGATGTGGAACCGCTATCGCGCCACCGCCGATTTCGCGGGCCGTCCGTACCTGCTGCGCTTCTTCGATCAGATCCGCTTCTACGAAGTCGGCGCCGAGGAACTGCTGCGCATCCGCGCGGATTTTCCGCTCGGACGCTATCCGCTCAGGATCGAGCAAACCGAGCTGTCGCTGGCGGACTATCAGGCGTTTCTCGCGCGCGAGGCGCCCGGGATCGACGCGTTCCGCGCGCGCCAGCAGGCCGCGTTTCAGGCCGAGCGCGAACGCTGGCGGGAAGCGGGTGCGTCGGAGGAGAGCATCGAGCCGCCGGTGGTCGCCGACACGCAGGCCGCGCCCCTCGAAGACGGCCAGACCGCCGTCGAGAGCGAGATCGCGGGCAACCTGTGGCAGGTGCGCGTGAAGCCGGGCGAGCACGTCGCCGCCGGCGACGTGCTCGTCGTCATCGAATCCATGAAGATGGAGATCTCGGTGTGCGCGCCGTGCGCGGGAACCGTGGGCGACGTGTACGTCGCGCCCGGAACGCCCGTGCGCGCGGGCCAGCGGGTCGCCGTCATCGAAAGTATCTGAGTCCAAGGAAAATGCCATGCCCTCATTCGACCTGCGCCTCTCCACGCTGCGCGCCGCGTATCGCGCGAAGGCCACGACGCCCGCGAAACTCATCGGCGAGCTGCGCGAGAAGGCCGCGGCGCTCGACGCCGAATTTCACCTCTTCATCCACCTGCTGAGCGACGCCGAAATCGCGCCCTACCTCGACGCGCTCGAAGGGCATTCCCCCGATTCGCTGCCGCTCTACGGCGTGCCGTTCGCGATCAAGGACAACATCGACCTCGCCGGCATCCCGACGACCGCCGCCTGCCCCGCCTTCGCCTACACGCCCGGCGAATCGGCGACGCTCGTCGCGCAACTGATCGCGCTCGGCGCCGTGCCGATCGGCAAGGCGAACCTCGACCAGTTTGCCACCGGCCTGAACGGCACGCGCTCGCCATATGGCAAGTGCCGCAACAGCGTGCATCCGGACTACCCGTCGGGCGGATCGAGCGCCGGGTCGGCACTCGCGGTGGCGCTCGGCGTCGCGAGCTTCGCGCTCGGCACCGACACCGCCGGCTCCGGCCGCGTGCCCGCGGCGCTGAACAACCTCGTCGGGCTGAAGGCGACGAAGGGCCTGCTCTCGACGGCGGGCGTCGTGCCCGCCTGCCGCACGCTCGACTGCGTGACGTACTTCACCGCGACGGCCCGCGAAGCGAGCGAACTGCTCGCGCTGACCGCGAAGGACGATCCCCGCGACGCATACAGCCGCGCGAATCCGCAATTCAACGACGCGAGCGCGTTCGGCAAGCTTCCGGCCTTTCGCTTCGGCGTGCCTTCGGTGCTCGAATTCGCGGGCTGTGCGGAAAGTCCCGCGCTGTTCGCGCAGGCGCGCGCCGCCCTCGAAGCGGCGGGCGGCGTGGCGGTCGAGATCGACTTCGCGCCGTTCGCCGAAGCGGCGCGGCTTCTCTACGAAGGGCCGTGGGTCGCGGAGCGGTACAGCGTCGCGGGCGAGCTGATGCAGACGAACCCCGACGTCGTGCTGCCCGTGATCCGCGACGTGCTCGCGAAGGCGCCCGGCACGACCGCCGTCGACGCTTTCCGCGCGCAGTATCGTCTGCAGGCGCTGAAAAAAACCTGCGACGCCGTGCTCGACAGGCTCGACTTCGTGCTCACGCCGAGCTTTCCGCGCCCGGTCACGCTCGACGAACTCGCGCGCGATCCGATCGGCCCGAACTCGCTGCTCGGCTACTACACGAACTTCATGAACCTGCTCGACTACGCGGCCGTCGCGACGCCGACGGCGTTCATGGCGAACGGCCTGCCGTGGGGCGTGACGGTGTTCGGCCGCGCATTCACCGACCAGTACCTGCTGAGCGCCGCCGATACGCTGCAGCGCGCGTTTGCGCTGCCGGTCGTGGGCGGCGGCACGCTGAGCGGCGATGCATCCGAGGGGGCGGCGCGCAACGATCGCGTGCGGTTCGTCGTCTGCGGGGCGCATCTCGATGGCTTGCCGCTTAACGGGCAACTGCGTGCGCGCGGCGCCCGGCTCGTCGAAGCGACGGCGAGCGCGCCGCGCTACCGGCTGCACGCGCTCCCGGCCGGCGCGGGCGGCGTGCGTCGTCCGGGCATGGAGCGCGTCGCGCGCGACGGCGCGGCGATCGCGGTGGAAGTGTGGGAACTGCCGAGCGCGGAACTCGGCTCGTTCCTGAGCGGCATTCCCGCGCCGCTCGCGCTCGGCAAGGTCGAACTCGCCGACGGAAGCTGGGAAACCGGCTTCGTCTGCGAAGGATACGGACTGGAAGGCGCAACCGATATCACGCGCTTCGGCGGCTGGCGCGCGTGGCTTGCGCATCGGGAGGATGAGGCGCGGTAGGGGAAAAGTCGTCGGCGCGCCGCTGAGAACAGGCCGTCGGGGCAGACGTCTGCCCGGACGGCCTTGCGTTCGGCGCGGCGGTCGAAAGCCGCCCGCCCGCTGAAAGCAGCGGACGATCAAGGCAGATGGCTGCCCGAACCGCCTTCCGTTGGGCGCGTGCAGTGGAAAGCCGTCCACTCGTCAAAAACTCGGACGGTTTCGCGAACCGCCGTCAGTTCGGCACGTTCACCGCGCCAAACGATGCCGTGATCGCGTTCCCGCCCGGGTTCGCGGCGATCGCCGGCAGATTGGCCGTCGTGAGCGCCGGTGCGGCGCCCGGCGTGCCGCCGCGCGGCGTCGTGCGAACCACCTGCGACGGCGGCAGCGCCGCGCCGTTCTTCAGGTGATTCCACATCAGGTTCAGCGCCTGGATATCGTAGTAGTGAACCGGGATGAACCGCGTGTCGAAGCCCGCGACGCTGAGGAACGCGTCGAAGTGCTGCCCGTTCGTGATCTCGTAGAACGACAGCTTGCTCGATTTCCCCTCGGCCACCTGGTTCATGCCGAGATACGGACGCGACGCATGGTTGATCGGCACGAGCGTATCGGCGCGGCCCTGCACGATGATGGCAGGCTTGCCGCGCAGGTTGCCGTTCACGCGCACGGCATTGACGTTCGCCACCATCGTCGCGTTGCCGTTCGTCCACAGCGAGCGCAGGCAGGCCGCGCCCGCGAAGCTCGCATCGGCGGTGGCGAGCCGGTGGTCCGCCGCACCCGCGTTCCCCGCGTTGTAGACGAGATTGACGCCATTCGTCGGCGGTACGCCGTTGCCGTTGCCGAACACGGTCGGCATCGGCGAGACGAGCGGCGTCACGCCTGCCGCGCCGCTCACCGCGTTCGTCGTGCCGAAGCTGAAGTTGCACAGGTTGTCGGCGACGCTCGACTGCATGTAAGCGTTCGCGTACGTCACCGCGACGGCGGGCACTGCCTGCGAGTCCCACATCGGCGCCTGCAGCGTGTCCGAGTCGGTCTGATAGCCGGCCTCATGGAGTTTCGAGAGCGCGTCGTTGCCCTGGCTCACGGGGTCGCCGCCGCTCACGAGGCCGCTCGCGGCCAGCGACGCACAGCGCGCCGTGCGAATTGCGTTCGTGGTGACGAGCAGCAGCGAGCTCAGATACGGCGACCCGTTCGCCGCCGTGGCGAGCGCCGCGCAAGGCTGGAGCAGATTGGCGAGCGTCGTGTAGTCGGCGAGCGGCTTGCCGAATGCGCCGACCGGCACGCCGCCCTGCCGCACCGACACCTGCGGCGGCAGGTTCAGGTTGATCTGCGGCTCCCCGACGACCACCGCCGTGATCCAGCCATCCTTATCCTGCTCCGCTGCGGCGATGGCGGCGCCGCCGCCGTTGCTGACGGACGACGCGATCGTCGTCACGCTGCCCTTCGAGTAGCGCACCTTGCGCGTGGTGCCGTCGAGCGTGCCGTAGGTATCGTTGAGCGCCCAGTAGGCGAACTGGATCGCCTCCAGCGTGTTGGTGCCCCAGTCCTTCTCGGGATTCTGCTGAGAATGCGCGTGCTTGAACGCATAGCGGTTCGGAAAACTCGTATTGAACGCGGAAAGCGACGTCTGGCCGAGGTTCGCGGTGAAGATGCTGGTCCTGCCGGCAGCATTGGCATTGATGAGCGTGCCGTCGATGAGCGTCACGTTGTTCGTCGCCAGTTCGTGCGCGCCGTTGCCGGTGCCCTTGTCGGTATAGGCGACCGCGCAGCCGCGCTTCAGGCCCCACTCGCCCGCCGCGGAGATGGCGCCGTACACGCCGCGCGACCCCGACGACGTCGCCGTGACGATGCAAGGCTGGTCCGGGTTGAAGCTCGCCGGAATCTGCACGAGCAGGCTCACGTTCTGCTTGCCGCTGCCGTTGTCGGCGAAGGCGAGGTATTCCTTGCCGGCGATCTTGCCTTCGCCGAGCGTGTCGTTGCCGTTCAGGTCGACGTTCGGCCCCCAGAAGCGCCCGTAGCCGCCGTTCGTCGTCATGTCGACGAGCGCGCGGTAGTTCGAATAGATCGCGAGGCGCCGCAGTTCGGCGGCGGTGGGCTTGACAGCGTTGGCGATCGCGGGCGGCGTAGCCGACGCGAGTCCGGTTTTGCCGAGGCCGGCCGTGAGCAGGTCGTCGGTGTTGCCGTCGTAGGTCTGGGTGTTCACCGATCCTGCGATGAAGTTCGGCAGCGTGTTGTTGGCGGGACCACCTCCTCCGCCGCCGCTGCCGCCGTTATCGTCGTCACCGCATGCCGTCAGCACCGCGGCGCCGAGCACAATGAGCATCGCCGTTCGCGAGATGCGTGGAATTCTTGTCATTTTTTCGTCTCCGCCATTGGTCTTGATTGTATGCCGGACAGCGGGCCCGGTTGGGCCCGGTTGGGCACGGTAGCGAATCGTCGTTTCTACAGACGATTGAGTGGAAAAGCGGCGGCAAGTTTCAGACCTGTTTCCGACGCGCGGCCAAGGCTCGTCGGTTGAAGTCCACGTGGCCTCGCGACCATCCGGCGCCGGACGGCCTTCGTCCCGAACCGGAGACACGGGCTGAAGCGCGTTCTCCCGCATCGCCTGCAACGCGAGGCGCAGCGCGGAATCTCGCACGCACGACGCGCCGTCTCCACCGCGAGACGCCTGTCCTGTCACATCGCATCGCCGCGCCAAATAAAAACGGGCTCCGGCGCGAACGCCGGAGCCCGTCTGGCCGTATGACCGGCATCGCATCGCCGCGCTTCAGGAGAACGGCGACGCGTGATGCCCGCTCAGCCTCCGCCGCCCTGCGTGCCGAGCGAGATCTTGTTCGAGACGGACTTCACGCCGGGCACGGCCTTCGCGATTTCCTCAGCCTGGCCGATCTGGTTGCCCTCCGGCACCGTGCCGGTGAGCACGACCGCGCCGTTACGCGCCTTCACGAAGACGTTCGACACGTCGAAGCCTTGCGCCTTCGACAACGCGCGACGAACATCCAGACCGAGCTTGCGGTCGGTCTTCTTGGTAGCGTTCTTCGCTGCCTTGGCCGATGCGGCCGAATCGGCGGTCGCAGTGGCATCGCTCGTCTGGGCGTAGGCGCTCGACGCCATCGCCACGCATACCACCACACCCAGCGCCTTCAACATATCGACTACTTTCATGGTTTCTCCTTTTGTTTCGCTTATTGCTTCGCACAGTTGCTACTTCGGACGAACCGCATCTACCTAGCGGCTTGGGCTACGACATCGTGCGGCACTTGGCAGGCCGCATGCATGGCGCCGCGCGGCGTTCAATGCATGACCGGCCGGCAAGCCGGCGAATGTAGCGACACGGTGCTGCGAGAGACTGGCGAATCAATCGAATGCTCGGCCGGTTACCGGGCAGTGCCCGACGGCTCAAATATGGATGCTGCCTGACGCGCGACCCTTCGCGTGGCGGCTTTAGCCCACATTGCGGGCAAGCAGCGCGCACGCGGCCAAGGGCGGCGGCGAACGTCAATTTAATCCAGCGCGTCAATAAGCGCAAAGCATTTAACAACGCGCGCGGCACGCGCACGACACGCCCGCCGACGGCCCCATCCGCTCGTCCGGCGGTCCGGCGTCCATTCGATCTCATGTACCATCGACGGAAACCGGCATCCCGCGCCGCAATCCGGCGCGATCGCATCCGTTGCCGCGCGGGAACGTCTTCGGCGCCGCGCCGTCATTCTTACTAATTCATTACGAAACCGCAGGCCGCCGTACGGCCACGCGACGTTTTTCGAGCAACCATCACCGAAGAGATGACCCAGCCCTCAGGACGCAAACCCCCGCCTCGCATCGTCGCCCGCTTCGTTGCAATATCCTGGCGCGACCTCGCGCTCACGTTCCTGCCGATCCTCATCGTCAGCGCCGCCGCGATCTATCTCGCGGTGCGCCTGATCCAGCCCGCGCCGCCCAGCACGCTGACGATCGCAGCCGGCACCAAGGGCAGCTCGTTCTGGAACAGCGCGCAGAAATACAAGGCGATCCTCGCGCGCAACGGCGTCACGCTCAATGTGCTGGAAACGCAGGGCTCGCTCGACAACCTGCGCCGCCTCGACGACCCGAAGTCGAAGGCCGATGTCGGCTTCGTGCAGGGCGGCATCAGCCCGCCGGGCACGACGCACGACAACCTGATGTCGCTTGGCAGCGTGTCCTACGTGCCGCTCGCCGTGTTCTATCGCGGGCCGGCCATCACGCGGCTCTCGGAGCTGAAGGGCAAGCGGCTCGCCATCAGCAGCGAGGGCAGCGGCACGCGCGCGCTCGCGCTCACGCTCCTGAAGGCGAACGGCATCGAACCGGGCGGCGACACCGAACTGCTGCCGCTTTCCGGCGACGAAGCCGCCGCCGCGCTCCTGAAGGACGAGATCGACGCCGCGTTTCTCACCGGCGACTCCGCGCAGCCGCCGACGATGGGCAAGCTCTTTCGCACGCCGGGCATCCGCTTCTTCGACTTCGCGCAGGCCGAGGCATATTCCCGCCGGTTTCCGTACCTGAACGTGATCGAGCTGCCGATGGGCGCCTTCGATTTCGCGAAAAACCTGCCCCCGCGCCCGATCCACATGGTCGCGCCGACGGCGGAGCTCGTCGCCCGCGACGGGCTGCATCCGGCGCTGTCGGACCTGCTGATCGAGGCGGCCCGCGAGGTGCACGGCCGCGCGAACCTGATGCAGCGCGCGAACGAGTTTCCGGCGCCGCTCGTCCACGAGTACCGGATCAGCGACGACGCCGAGCGCTACTACAAGTCGGGTAAAAGCTTCCTGTACCGCTCGCTGCCGTTCTGGGTCGCGAGCCTCGCCGACCGCGTGCTCGTGCTGCTGGTGCCGGTCATCGTGGTGCTGATTCCGGGCCTGCGGCTCGTGCCGGGGCTCTACCGGTGGCGCGTGAAATCGCGCATCTACCGCTGGTATGGCGCGCTGATTGCAATAGAACGCGAGGCGATGAGCGAGCCCGACCACGCGCAGCGCGAGGCGCTGATCGACCGGGTCGACGCCATCGAAAACGCCGTCAACCGCATGAAAATGCCGCTCGCGTTCGCGGACCAGTTCTATGTGTTGCGCGAGCACATCGGCTTCGTGCGGCGGCGGCTCGCGCTGGCACACGCGGCGGCGCGCGACGCGCAGGCTTCGCAGGCGGCGGAGGCACCGGATGAGCGCCCCGATGCGCCGGAAGTCGCGACACGGGCAGACACCGCGTGACGCAGCACGTAATATCGAAGAGATAACAAGCCACGCAAGAGCGCCGCCGCGCGCAGGACAAGTCACGGAGAATCAATCATGAGCGCCCCGCATTCCACCGGTCACGGCCAACCGTATTTTTTCTTCGATTTCATCTCGCCCTTCTCGTACCTGCTGCTCGAACAGCACGACAAGTGGCCGGACATGCCGTTCAAGATCACGCCCGTCTCGCTGATGAAGCTGCTCGAACGCTGGGGGCAGCCGCATGCGGCGACGATTCCGTCGAAGCGCGTCTTCACCTATCGCCACGCGCTCTTTCGCGCGGAGCAGCTCGGCATTCCGTTCAGGATGCCGCCGACGCACCCGTTCGACCCGAGCAAGGCGCTGCGGCTCGCGGTGGCGGCGGGCGGCGAGCTCGCATGCATCCGCGAGATCTTCCGCTATATCTGGCGCGAGGGCCGCGACCCCGCGACACCCGAGGGTTTTCGCGAACTCTGCCTGCATGTCGGGCTGCCCGACGGCGAAACGCTGATCGAGCAGGAAGACGCCAAGGCGAAACTGCGCGAGAACAACGACCTCGCCGTGACGCTCGGCGTGTTCGGCGTGCCGACCTTCGTCGTCAACGACCAGCTGTTCTGGGGCGAAGACACGCTGCCGATGGTGCTGTACGTCGCGCGCTCGCCGAACTGGCTCGAAGGCACGGAAGTGCGCCGCATCAGCAACCTGCCGATGGCGCGCACGGATGGCGATTTCGGACGGTGAACGCGGTGCCGGCGGTGACGGCGGCGGTGACGGCGGCGGTAAGCGCGCCGGCGGCGGCATTGCGGCGCGGGCGAAGCGTGCCGCGCGAGAGGTCCGCCTATGCCGCGCATAGCGCGTGCGCTATGGCGCTGCGGGAGGGAAACGGCGTAACTTAGCGCATTGCCGTTTCGGCCGACGGACGGCGCAGGCCGCTTTTGCCCGTCCGCCTCCAACCGCTTTTGCCGCCCATGGACGATTTCGCCGATTCCCTCGACATCTGGCTCATTCGCGTGCTGCGCACGCTGCTGCTCGAGCGCAGCGTGACGCAGACCGCGCAGCGGCTCAACCAGACGCAGCCGGCGATCAGCACGGCGCTCAGGCGTCTGCGCGAGATCCTGAACGATCCGATCCTCGTGCGCGGCAAGCAGGGCATGGTGCCGACGGAATACGGCGAATCCCTGCTCGCGCCTGCGCAGCGCGCGTTGCGCGAGGTGGAATTCGTCGCGACGCCGCACGGCGATTTCGATCCCGCCACGTCGCGCCGGACGTTTCGCATTTCCGCGCCCGATTACCTGAATGATTTCTTCATGCCGACGCTTGTCGGCGCGTTCCGGGAACGCGCGCCGCACGCGCGCCTCGAGATCGAATCGCTCAATCCGATGCGCGATCATGAACGCGCGCTCGACGAGGGCGAGATCGATCTGGTGGTGGCGAACTGGCCGAAGCCGGAGACGCGCTTCGCGCGCCAGGATCTGTTCACCGACGTATTCGTCTGCCTGATGCGGGCCGATCATCCGCTTGCACGCGAACCGCTGACGGTCGAGCGCTACGCGCTTGCCGCGCATCTCGCGCCCACGCCGTACAGCGGCGTGAAGCGCCATCCGATCCATATCGGGCTGGAGCGCGCGGGGGTCCGACGGCGCGTCGTCGCGACGATTCCGTACTTCGGGCTCGTGCCGCAGGTGCTGATGCAATCGGACCTGATCTTTACCGCGCCGCGGCGGTTCGCGCTGCATTACGCGGCGCTGCTGCCGCTTGCGGTGCTGGAGTCGCCGGTGCCGTTTCCGCGCATCAAGTGCTATCAGCTTTCGCTGCCGCAGCCGGACCATTCGAGTGATGTTGCATGGCTGCGGGGGTTGATGGCGCAGGTTTCCGAAGAGCTGACGGGGAAGAAGGCGGGAACGGTCGCAGGGTAGGTCGCTGGGGCTTGGTGTACGGACTGCGGTCTTCCGCTCCTCGATACGCCTTTTTGTCTGGGGCCTTGCCTTGCTGTTGGTCTATTGGCTTTACCCCTCCCAGGGATGTCGCTAGCGCTTGGATTCGGGCGGTTGTAGATCCGCTTGATGCGCCTGCGCTCCTATGAAACTTGATTTGATATTGGTCTATTAGCTTCGCCCCCGTGCGGAGCGGCAGTCACACGGGGATGTCGCTTGCGGTTGGATTCGGCGGCTGTAGAACCGTTTGATGCGCCTCCGCTCCTATGAAACTTGTTTTCTTATCGGTCTATTAGCTTCGCCCCTGTGCGGGGCGGCAGTCACTTTCTTTGCTGCTGCAAAGAAAGTAACCAAAGAAAGCAGCTATGGGGTTAGCGGTATTAGGACGTGACCACGATTGCGTCTTTCAGAGTGGCCCGACCGTGGGAGTGTCCACCTCGGTTGGTTGAACGGATAGGTACGCGGACCCTCTGTGTCATCGCGCCGTTACGCGGAGTGGTAAGGCAGTCATCCCTCCGTCCTCGCTTCGCTCCGACGCAAGGTGCGGCACAACCAATCGCTTCGTTTTTTCTGTTTTGCCACGCGTACTGCGGCGCTGTTGCTGTGACTCGGAGCCCGGTCCACCACCAGAATTACCTTTCGTCGTGCACGCAGTGCCGAGACGGATGAATGACTGCCTTACCACTTCGTTTAAGGGTGCGAGGGCGCAGTGGGTCCGCGTGCCTATCCGCCCAACCAACAGAGGTGGACACTCCCACGGTCGGGCCACGCTGAAAGGCTCAATGCGATTTCCTCCTAACACCGCTTGCCCCATAGCTGCTTTCTTTGGTTACTTTCTTTGCAGCAGCAAAGAAAGTGACTGCCGCCCCGCACAGGGGCGAAGCTAATAAACCAAGAACAAAGCAAGTTTCATGGGAGCGCAAGCGCATCAAACGGTGTAGAAGCCCCAACCCCAAGCGCCAGCGAACTACTAGACAAAAATCCCCGGACAAAAACCCGCACTAAACCTCGGCAGCAGCGCAGACCTCCACACGCGAGCGCAAGGAACCGTTCACCAGCAATAGCTGCGCTGCAACGGCCAGAGCAATGGCCCCCGGCGCCTTATCGGCGATCCCTTCAACCCCAATCGGACACGTCATGTCCGCAAGCCTGCACGGCGGCACGCCGCGATCAACCAGACGCCGCTCGAACTTCACGCGTTTCGTCTTCGACCCGATCATCCCGAAGTACGCAAAATCGTCGCGCCGCATGATGCGCTGCGCGAGCGCGAAATCGAGCGAATGATCGTGCGTCATGACAAGAAAATACGCCCCGGCCGGTGCTTCGTCGACAATCGCCTCCGGCAGGTCCGTCGGCTCGATCTGCACGTTGGCGGGCACTTCGTCGGGGAAAAGCTCGTCGCGCGCATCGACCCACTGCACCACGCACGGCAGCGTGCCGAGCAGCCTCACGAGCGCGTGCCCCACATGCCCCGCACCGAACAGCACGACATGCATCATGACCGTGCGCTCCTCACCGCGTTCACCGCCTTCAGGATTTCCTCGGCAGTGGCCGGGGCATTCAGCGGCGGATTCACCTTGTAGTCGCCAACCGCCGCAACGGCGTCGCGGATCGCGAAGAACACCGAAAAGGGCAACAGAAGCGGCGGCTCGCCGACCGCTTTCGACCGATGAATGCTGTCCTCCACATTGCGGTTCTTGAAGAGATTCACGCGAAAATCCGGCGGCGTGTCGTTGACGGTCGGAATCTTGTACGTCGAAGGCGCGTGCGTCATCAGCTTGCCGCCCGCGTTCCACCACAACTCCTCGGTCGTGAGCCAGCCCATGCCCTGCACGAACGCGCCCTCCACCTGCCCCTTGTCGAGCGCGGGATTGAGCGAGTCGCCCACGTCGTGCAGCGCGTCGGCGCGCAGCACACGCATTTCGCCGGTGAGCGTGTCGATCACCACCTCCGACACCGCCGCGCCATACGAGTAGTAGTAGAAGGGCCGCCCCTGCAGCGTCGCCTGGTCCCAGTAGAGCTTGGGTGTCGCGTAGAAACCGTCGGACCACAGCTGCACGCGCGCGAGATACGCCTTCGCGACCACTTCCTCGAACGGAATCGCATCGTCGCTGACGATCACCCGGTCGTTCGCAAAGCGCACGCTCGATGCCGCCACCTCGCCCGCGCCGAACTTCTCGGCGGCGAACTTCGCAAGCCGCTCGCGCAACTGGCGGGCGGCGTCCTGCGCGGCCTTTCCGTTCAGATCGGTTCCGGTGGACGCCGCCGTCGCGGACGTGTTGGCGACCTTGCTGGTGTCGGTCGCCGTCACCCGCACGCGCCCGAACCCGATCCCGAGCTCGTGCGCGACCACTTGCGCGACCTTCGTGTTGAGCCCCTGCCCCATCTCCGTGCCGCCGTGGTTCACGAGAATCGAGCCGTCGGTATAGATGTGGACGAGCGCGCCCGCCTGGTTGAAGTGCGTCACGTTGAACGCGATGCCGAACTTGACCGGCGTGAGCGCGAGACCTTTCTTGAGAATCTCGTTGTTCGCGTTGAATTCGCGCACCGCCTCGCGGCGGCGGCGGTAATCGCTCGTCTGCGCAAGCTCGCCGAGAAGCTCGGGCAGCACGTTGTCATCGACCGTCTGCCCGTACGGCGTGCGGTTGTTGTCCGTCTTGCCGTAGAGGTTGTTCAGGCGCACGTCGAGCGAATCCATGCCGAGCGAGCGCGCGACGTTGTCGATGATGTATTCGATGCCGAACGCGCCCTGCGGCCCGCCGAAGCCGCGAAACGCGGTGTTCGACTGCGTGTTGGTCTTGCCGCAGAAGCCCTCGATGTGCACGTCGGGCAGCCAGTAGGCGTTGTCGAAGTGGCAGACGGCGCGCGTCATGACCGGGCCCGAGAGGTCGGCGGAGAAGCCGCAGCGCGATGTCATGTCGACCGATACGCCGTCGATCACGCCGTTGTCGCGATAGCCCACTTCGAACGTGTAGTGAAAATCGTGGCGCTTGCCGGTGATCATCATGTCGTCGTCGCGGTCGGGGCGCAGCTTGACCGGGCACAGCAGCTTCCACGCGGCGAGCGCGGCGCAGCACGCGAAGATGCCGGACTGCGATTCCTTGCCGCCGAACCCGCCGCCCATCCGGCGGCACTCGACCAGCACGTTGTGCGACGCCACATTCAGCACGTGGGCGACGAGATGCTGCATCTCGGTCGGGTGCTGCGTCGAGCAATAGACGTGCATGCCGTCGTCGTCCTTCGGCACGGCGTATGCGATCTGGCCCTCCAGATAGAACTGCTCCTGTCCGCCGAGCAGCATTTCGCCGCGCTCGTGGTGCGCCGCGCGCGCCATCCGGCCCGCGGCGTCGCCGCGCGCGAGCTTGAGCGGCTTCAGCACATACGATTCGGCCTTGCGTGCCTCCTGCGCGGTGAGCACCGCGGGCAAATCCTCGAATTCGATTTCGGCGCGCCGCGCGGCGAGCCGCGCAGCGTCGTGGGAAGTCGCGACGACGATGAACATCGGCTGCCCGACGTACTGCACGACGCCGTTCGCGAGCACCGGATCGTCGTGGATGATCGGGCCGCAGTCGTTGACGCCCGGGATGTCCTCGGCAGTGAAGACGGCCACGACGCCGGGGGTCGCGCGCACCGCGTCGAACGACATCGAGAGGATCTTCGCGTGCGTCTTCGGGCTCAGTCCGAGCGCGGCGTGCAGTGTGCCCGCGACGAGCGGAATGTCGTCGGTGTAGCTTGCGCGCCCGCTCACGTGCAGATGCGCCGACTCGTGGGGACGCGACACGTGGACCCGCTTGAACGCGTCGATTTCGTTCGCGAGCGATTGTGCGTCGGCGAGGAATGCTTCGGCTTGCTGGTTCATGTTCTTCTTCCTCTCTTACTGGACTTCGACCAGCTGGATCGCGCGGACATCGAGTGCGTGCTTCGGCAGCGGATCGTGCGCACGCGTTTCCAGCCAGAAGCGGTACAGCAGGCTCTTCGCCGTGTCGAGGCGGTAGGTGCTGCTCGCGCGCATGTCGGTGAGCGGGGCGTAGTCGTTGCCGAGGGCGAGCATCGCGGCCTGCGCGGTGGCTTCGTGCCACGGCGCTCCGTCGAGCACCGCTTCGGCCTTCGCCGCGCGCCTGGGCGTCGCCGCCATGCCGCCGAACGCGATGCGCGGCTCGCGGATCGTCTCGCCGTCCGCGATGAACGCGAACGCGGCGCACACGGCGGAAATGTCTGAATCGAAGCGCTTCGAAAGCTTGTAGGTGCGAAATTGCAGCTTCTCGCGCGCGCCGCTGCGCGTGGGCACCTTCAGTCCCGTGACGAATTCGTGCTCGGCCATGTCCTTCTTCTGGTACGCGAGGTACAGGTCTTCGAGCGGCATCTCGCGCTCGCCATCGGCGCCGTGCAGCACGACGCGCGCGCCGAGCGCGATCAGGCCAGGCATCGAATCGCCGATCGGCGAGCCGTTCGCGATGTTGCCGCCGAGCGTGCCCGCGTTGCGGATCGGCAGCGACGCGAAGCGCTGCCACATCTCGGTGAGTTCGGGATACTGCTTGGCGAGTTCGGCATACGCGCGCTCGACGGTCACGCCCGCGCCGATCTCGATCCAGTCGCGCGTGGTTTCGCAGCGCTGCAGCTCCTCGATTTGTCCGACATAGACGATGTCGCCCAGATCGCGCATCTGCTTGGTCACCCACAGGCCGACGTCGGTGCTGCCCGCCAGGATGCGCGTCGCGGGACGCTCCGCCTTGAGTCTGGCGAGCACCTCGACCGTGCGCGGCGCGTCGAAGCGGCGGCCTGCGTGTTCGTAGTGGAAGGTGTCGTCGCGCGTGATGCCGGCCAGCGTGCGCGCGAGCGCGGCCACATCGAGTGGCGCGAGCGGCGCGGGCGCGTCGAACATCTGCTCGGCGGCGTCGACGATCGGGCGGTAGCCGGTGCAGCGGCACAGGTTGCCGGTCAGCGCGTTGCTGATCTCTTCCCGCGACGGCACGCTCTTGTGCGCGCAATGCGCCGCGGGCGTCGTCGCATGACCGTGCTTTTCGTACAGCGCCCACATCGACATGACGAAACCCGGCGTGCAAAAGCCGCACTGCGAGCCGTGGCAGTCGACCAGCGCCTGTTGCACCGGATGCAGCGATCCGTCCGGCTGGCGCAGGTCCTCCACGGTGAAGAGCGCACGGCCGTCGAGTGTCGGCAGGAACTGGATGCACGCGTTCACCGCCTTGAACGCGACGCCGCCCGCCGCGTCGGGCTCGCCGATCACGACCGTGCACGCGCCGCAGTCGCCTTCCGCGCAGCCTTCCTTGGTGCCGGTGCACCGCGCGTCTTCGCGCAGGTATTGCAGGACGGTGCGGGTGGTCGACGCGTCGCTCACTTCGCGGATCGCGTTGCGGTGATAGAAGCGGATCGGCTGGCTCATGTTTTGTGTCTCGTGGGGCGTGGTGCTGATTGAGCTGGTTGCGCAGGGCTCGCGCAGCCTGTGGCGATGGATCGAAAACTATCATCGAAAAAAACGGCAACCCATAGGCAGCATGGCATGAGCGGCATATTCCTATCCCGATATGCGCGCAAAGCCTGATGGGTAAAGCCTGACGGGCAAATCGCAAATGCGCGCAATTACGGATTTTGGCCTATCTGGTTACAAAAGACGGCTCACGCTGCACCGCAACATATGGGAGAATCATGGCTTCCTGCCGATTTCAACCCGCAGTTACCCCTATGTCCACCGACTCTACCTCCGCGCCTCGCAGTGACCTCGCCGTCACCGGGCGCATCGTGTCCGTCGTCGTCTTCACGTTCCTCTGCTATCTGACCATCGGCATTCCGCTCGCGGTGCTGCCGGGCTTCGTGCATACGGACCTGGGCTTCGGCTCGGTGATGGCGGGCGCTGCGATCAGCGTCCAGTACTTCGCGACCCTCGCCTCGCGGCCGCTCGCCGGACGCACGGCGGACACGCTCGGCCCGAAAAAGACGGTGCTCTACGGCCTGACGGCGTGCGGCGCGAGCGGCATTCTGCTGCTCGCGTCGGCGCTCGCGGCGCAGTGGCACACGGTCAGCCTCGTGCTGCTGGTTCTCGGGCGGCTCGTGCTCGGCTTCGGGGAAAGCTGGGTCGGCACCGGCTCGATCACGTGGGGCATCGGGCGCGTCGGCGTGTCGAACAACGCGAAGGTCATTTCGTGGAACGGCATCGCGACCTACGGCGCGCTCGCGCTCGGCGCGCCGCTCGGCGTGGCGATCGAGCATGCGCTCGGCTTTGCGTCGCTCGGCTTCATCGTGATCGCGCTCGGCGCGCTCGGCTACTGGCTCGCGACGCGCATGGCGCCCGTGCCGGTGGTCCATGGCGAGCGCATGTCGTACCGCAGCGTG
>NZ_JFHC01000050.1 GCF_000698595.1 Caballeronia glathei
ACGCCGACGGGTTCCGCTGACGGATACGACCGCGAAGCCTCAAAAGCGAAGCTGGAGCTTGAAATCCAGAAGTTGCGCAGCGACGGTGCGCGACAGGCACGGGTTGATGCCCGCGACGAGCGCGTCGTGAAGACGGCAGATTTGATGGAAATGAAGAAAACGGTGAGTGCTTACGGGCGCGGCCATTTCCGACTGCCACTAAAAGAGTGGGTTCGCGTAAATGTCCGCGTACGCCGGCCATTATCCGGAGATGCTGGCGTGACCATTGTTCCAGGGACCTACACGGTAGACCATCGAGGCAACGACCTCAGGTTCATTGACCCCAGCGACCCGGAGGGCAGGATCTACGTCGATCTTCGCGACCACCCGGAGAGCGGCACTTTCCCGGACGACGTTGCGCCGGACAGTCCGATTGAGATTGTTCGCTCTGGCGATGATTGACGGCGGTGACTTGACAGTCGGAAAGCCGCCCACAAGGAATTGAAAGCGGACGCCGGCTCGAAGATCAGCGTGCCGCAGGAGGGCGGCGGGCGGCGGCGCTGAGGGGAATTTTCACCCGGGCGAGCCGAACGGGACGTGCATACCTCCACTGATGAAAATGGCGGACTACGACGCCTCCGCTCGCCTATGCTGTTCAACAGTCGCGTGACGCGCGTCGCGGATTACCCCGTCGACGTGCGCCAACCCCGGAGCCTTTTTTCAATCCGGTACGAAACCACGGAGCGACGATGGACGCGCTGATCGAACTGATGGACACACCTGGGCGTTCATCTTGATAGTGGCCGTACTGGTCGGTGGGGGTGGCTTATTGGGTGAATGTAAATGCGCTGCGGCGGGAGGTGCACAATCGCAGGAAGCTGGATCTGGAAATCATGAAACTCAAGGAGGAGGTGGACCGATCGGAACTAAATCGAGTCAAGCTAGGATGGGAAATTCGAAAGTTGTGTGAAGACGCCGAACGACAAGCTCGCAGCGACGCAAAAGCCGAACGCCTCATCAGGGAGTTTCAGGTGGAGCGGGAAATTTTGGACGCTTGTTTTAGCCTCACACAATAGCTAAAGATCCACTTAACATGGCCGATAACCCAGCCATGAAAACACAAAACAATGAACACGCCGACGCGATGGACGCCGTCGCTTGCATCTTCGGCAGCACTCCGGCGACCATCGCCGAAAAGCCAGCACAGATCAATGTCGCGCTCGCTGCCGACGATCATGTGACGGCAGCCGCCGCCGTTTTCGACCAAGCGAAAGACTTCCGTGTACCGATCACCGAGCACGATCCGCGAGCCGACAAGACGATTCCGTATCCGGACCTGGCGCCGTTCGGCAATCAAGGACTGGAGCAATTTATGGAAGCGCTCCGGCATTTGGGCATGCGAGTAGTGGTGCAGCCTCTCGAAGGCTAAAGTATCCGAAGACCCTCGATTCGCGCCGATCGGCCACTCTTCATGTCAGACGTGCATTCGCCACATTGGCTATGGATGAATCCGGTGTAGGCTAATGCCTAAAGAACGCGAAACGAGGAGCGCCATGAAACAAGCTAATGCAATGTCCCAATCGGCCGTCGATGTGGCGGCTGTGCCGCTGATGGTTTTTCTCGACTTCGACGGTGTACTTCATCCTTTCGGCGACCGGCACGGCCGGCGCTACAGCGACCTGCCAAGGCTTGAAGAGGTGCTGAGGCTGGGTTCTGATGTCCCAGTAGTGATTACCAGCACGGAGCGAGAGAACCTGCCGCTCGACGCGTTGAGGCAGCCGTTCTCGCCCGACATCGCCGCACGCATTGTCGGCCAGACGCCTGTGCTAGTGCCTGCCAGCGCGACCGAGCTTGCCGGCATCCGATATCGCGAGATTCTGCAGTTTCTCGAGGACCATCCGACCCAACACTGGATCGCGCTCGATGACGACGAAAGCCTCTTTCCGCCCGACTTCCCGAACCTGATCCTCTGCGAAAACGGGTTTGATCAGCGCGCTGCAGCGCAACTGGAATCGGTCTTGAGAGCCGCAGCGAAACGGTCCGGGGGTGGGTTGTCTTCCACTGTCTGCGCGCCAGTTACGGAAGATCCATGAGCGCACCGGCAATGCTTAGCAACCGGGCACCACGCAGTCCGTGGAAGGTCCGCTATTTTCTGGATACCGAGTTTACGGATTTCAAAGCCTGCCAGCTGATCAGTATCGCGGTCATGAGCGAGGATGGGCGTGAATTCTATGGCGAATGCTCGGACTTCGATCGGCCGCTTTGCAGCGACTTCGTCCGCGATACGGTGCTGCCGCAGCTCGGCAACTTTCCGGGCCGGTCAATGCCCTTCTCTCAGCTACGTGAGGAGTTGCAGGCGTGGCTGTTGGCTGTTCCACTCAAGCCCAAACCGATTCTCTGCTATGACTTCGAGGGCGATCTCGGACTGACCCACCGCCTATTGGGCGGCCCGATGCCGCGAGGCTGGAAAACCGAAAACGTCGCGCAAAAGCTCGATGTCGCACGGCTTGCCGAGTATGTCGCCGCACATGGCGGCATGCACCATGCACTCCACGATGCCCGCGCCAATGCTTATGCCTTTCGCTGAGAAAGGCCGAAACGCCCTGTGCATCGGCGGGCTCGAGGGCGAGTGTCCAATTGGACAAGCGTGCCACAGCGTGACGTGGTCGAGAAGAGTTGGACCGCAATAAACACCAGCGACCAAGCCATCAGCGCTAGCTCGCCCAGATTTCCCAGTTGCTGGCGTAATACCGCCCATGGCAGTCCGCGCACAGCCGCTTAACCTCGCCTGTGAGGTTCACCTTGACCGCCGGCATAGCGCCGCACTGCTCGCACGGCATAACGACGTCTTCGGGCCGGCTGCCGGCGTCAAATAGTCCGTTTACGTGATCATCGGTTAGTCGGGGTGGAAGCGCCATATAAGTAATCCTAATCTATAAGCCAATAAAAACGCGTTCGTCTAGCTGCGGTGACGAAAAAGTTAGAAGAGCGCGGTTTGTCGCTCCGATACGATTGGCGCGACCTTCAATTCGGCAAGCCGCTCGCGTGCTTGCGCAAGGTCGTGCAGCACTTGGCGCTGAAGCCAGGTTTCTGCCCCGCCACCGAATGCCAGCTCGAGCCGCAAGGCCATTTCCGGCGAGATGCCGGCCTTGCCGGTGAGCAGGTTCGTCAGCGCCTGCCGCGTGACGCCCAAGGCACGCGCACCTTCCGTCACACTGAGATTGAAGCGTTGGAGGCACTGCTGGCGAACCAAGTCGCCCGGGTGAGAAAAATCGGTTTCGGCCATTAGCATACAGTAGGCTGAACCATCTTTTTCGTCAAGTGACAAGCGACACTTACTTTTTCGGCGCCCGCCCATTCGGTCGAGCCTGGAAGCCTCGATCTCTTCCGGTGTGAAGGGGCGCTGGAATGGCGTAGCCGCGTGCGGTTGCTGCAATAAAGGGTGAGACTGCTGATCCAGTAAAGTCGCGATCCACTCAGGCGCTTGCGTGAGAATGGCCTGCCAGCCCGCAATGTACTCTTCCGACTTCGAGGCTCGATCTTCCCAATCCTGCACTTCCCGCCTTGCGGCTGCGAGTGTGTCATGAGCCCGCGAAGGGTCGCGCAGCGCCTGGAAGAAGGGTTCATGCCAGGCGTGTCTTTCCTGCAGCGCCCCCTGCCTGAGCTGCTCCAATATTTTCAGGTTCATATCGAGTCCCTGTTGTCGAACAACGGGTGGCATTCGGCCAAAATGAACACTATAGATTGTAGCTCTAAAGTGTTCAACATGAGGTCATCGGCTCCTGCTACCAGGAGCTCGAATGACACAGTCAGACACGATGGGTATTGGACAGGCGATCCGCATCGTGCGCAAAGCGCGCGGCCTCACGCAGGAGGATTTCTCGGATGTCTCCAGCCGCACCTACCTCAGCAGCCTCGAACGTAATATGAAGTCGCCGACATTGGAAAAGCTCACACAGATCGCCAGCGTGCTGAAGGTCCATCCGGTTACCTTGGTCGCTCTCTCCAGCCTGCCCTCCCCGTTTGCTGCGGACGTGCGGCGACTCATGTCCGTGCTGGAACGCGAGCTAGATACCTTGGTCGGGGCAACGGCGATAGATTATTAAATCCCCCGCTTAGTGGCAGATCGCTTTTACTGATTACCTTCGACGCCCTTTCCTTGTGCGAATGGCTTGGGCGGACGTCGAATCGGGCAACGCAGACGACCATGCATCCGCGGTTGTAGCTCTCGGTTCGACAACCAATGCTCTCGGCCCCGCGGCAGCGAGTTCGATCGCCTCAGAACGGGTAGATGTCGTGTTCGGCATGACAGGCCTTTTTTCGTTTCGCATCTGCAGAGCGATGTAATCGGCCTGCATCGCGCGAAGCTCGGGGTTTTGAACCGTCATGCCAGCATCGACAGCTGCCTTGACCATACGCTCCACGAAAATCGCATCGCCCCCCGTCAACACGATCGAGCGCCCCCATTTCTCGCGCGCATGCAGCATCGTCACCGCCAGATCCTCGTCGGTGACGGTCTTGCGCTCGAACGTCAACTTCTTGCCCTTATCAACGAATACGAGCTCACTCGTGGCGCGTCGATATTCGACATTGCCGTTATTCGTTACCCGCCAGGTCAACCCGCGGATCTGACGCAGCAGAGCATCGGCTTGATCTGCGCGTATGCGATCAAGTCGAGCCGCTCGGATGGAGATTTCGTCCTTTTCGTGCGCGAGCAAACCTGCCAACACCGCATCAGCGTCGTCCTCGCTCGGCAAAGAACTGACGGCGCTCGCGCCAATGGACAGACCAAACCGCTCCTGTTCGCGGCGCTGGCGCCCCGCTTCATGAACGAGGCCGCGAAGCGCTTTGAGCGCGGCCGGATCGCCCGCTTGGGCTTCAGCTTCGAGCCACGTTCGCCAGGCAAGCGGAGCCGGACGCAAGGCGAGAATGACCTCGCGTCGCGCCTGCGCCTCCATTTTCAACAGTCGCCGGTCTATGCCCGTGCCAACGGTCAATGCCTTGCGTCGACACTTCCGTTCGTATGAATCCGGCTCGTCCCGCAACAAGGCTTCCTTTGCCGCGGCGGCTTGCGCCTGCCGCGCAGCAGATTTCACCTTGTACCATGCAGCGAGTTCCGCGAGCTGCTGGTCGATCGCGAATCGAGCGGATTTCACTGCCTCCTGCGCTGCTCGATAGCGCTCGATCAACGCGGAGCGTTCTGCTGCCCGCTCGAACCGCCTCGACTCGCGCTTGACCGGATCGCGCTTCAGTGTTCTGTGACTCTCGTGCAGCTCCTGCGACCCTAACGGTTTCGTTTCCGCCGTGATCGGAGCCCGACTTGGCTCGAAGGAGCCCATCGCACTCTCTGCGGCGCTCAGCTTGATGCCTCGCAACGCCTGGCTAATGGGTAATCGAACCGTACGACCGGCATCATTGATGGCCTCAAGCTGAAAGGCCTGGGCGCCCGTTTTATGTAGCCGCATGCCATGCTCGTCGAGCAAGTGGTGTACGGCGTCCCATCCGGCCGCCGAATCGAGCAAGCGCGCCATCTCTGCGTTGACCCTCTCGCGGCAATACTGAACCAGACTGGGCTTGTCCGACCAGGCCGCCATTCGTTGTGCCTTCTCTCCGCGAAGCGCATTGACGGCGTCCGGTGAGTTTCGATAGCTTGTATTCGGAACCACGGCTTTTTGCCCATCTGGCAAGATCCGGACGACAAAAAGTCCGTCATCGTGGGACCACCCATTTTTGATCTCGATCTCGCGTGCGGCCCGGTGCAGGGTTCGGTGCATCCACGGCAGATGCTGGGATCGATAGGTGTCGGGATGAACACGGCTGACTTCGATGTGGCAATGCAGATTGTCCGTATCGTTGTGAATCGCCATCAAGGACTGGTGTTCATGCAAGTTAAACGCTTTCAGGACATCGCGGCCGGCCGCAAAGATCGCCTCGTACGACGGCCGCTCATGCTCTGGCCAGCTCACGATCAGGTGCACCACCGGATTGTCGACACTAGGATTGCGCATCGCGACGCTGCGAAACTGCGCGGCGGCGGTAGCGGCCGAACGAATGCGGTGCAACGACACAGCCACACATTTGTCTTGCCCCGCCCGACCCTGAGCTTGGGCGACATACTCTGTGAGCGGACCAAAGCCGCGACGCTCGCGCACGGCCCGCGCATGCTCGTCGGAATTTATTCCCTCGGTGATATATCGCGCGAGTTCGCCGAAATCCGATTTTCCATCATGTCGATTCGGAACCTGTTTGACAATCATCCTAAATCTGCCCGCTGCATCATTTCGATGCATTCGTTCACGAACGCTCTGAAAACTTCGTCGTTCAATGTCGAACCTGGATTCTCGCGAATCTCGTTTCTTAAAGCGTCGACGTTATCAGCAATGTTGGTGAGCGCCAGAACGATGTCTGCGTTGTAGTCAACCTCAATACGTCGGCCCAGCGCGCAACGCCGAACATATTCTGAAAACGTCAGTCCCGACTTCAATGCACGACTTTCGATCGCCGCAGCGTCTTTGGGTGTAACCCTGAATTTTTTGGTTGTCGTGGCGTTGCTGTCGACACTATGCGAGGTGAATTTGCTTTTCATCGTTTTTTGGCGCGGTAGGCGCCAGCTTGTTTAAGCGCGGGTCTCGGGGCGCAGCCCTGAGGATCCCCGGGAGGGCCGGTGGCGACGGGCGCGCAGCGATCTAGCCAGCGGGCGATGGGGACACGAACGAAATTCGTGTCCACGCCCGGCATCCTGTCCTACGATTCTAAGTTTTAATGTAGATGCAATGTAGATGGAATGAAGATCAAGTGTAAGTGAAACTGCTTCGACTTTGCTTTCGGATTGGGTAGCTGTTTGTATAGTTTGCGATGTTAAGCTGATACGGCTGTTGGATCAATCAGCGGCGGGTAGTACAAAGTTTTTCAGCCCGACTTCTGCGCACTTGTACATTTTTTATTCGTAAATTATGCACCAAGTTATGCAGACGTTATTCGTTATTAGCGCGGACGCTTTTTAAAATAAAATGGAAGCACTAGAACGCCGCCGAAAGTACATCACCCTGGTGGACTTCGAAGCGATAAAAATATCGATGGAGTTTGCGGCATTCGTAGCCGAGGTAGACGAATATACCCAGCTTTCGGTGTTCACCGACGCGATGCCGAAGATTCACACGATGCGACGTCGCGGGTTTTCCTTTCGGCAGATCACCCGCGTCCTGAACAGCGCGGGCATGTCGCTGACATATGCCTCCGTGCGCACGTACTATTACCGGCTATATCCGACAATGGTTAGGGAATGCGAGCGTTACGCGAGGAAGCAGATCGAACGAGTCAGTATCCTCGCAGCAGGCGATGTGGAGCAGACTGAACTCACGTGTTCGACAGCAGCTCGCGCCCCTCGAGCCTCAATCGAACGCGGTCGAGCCGGGACAGGGTGCGTCAGGCGCGCTTCCGATCAATAGCGATCCGGCTCGCCGGCACTGCCGGAGAAAGGTGACAAATTCCGGCCTAGCGCTTTTTCGGGCTCGATGGCCATTGGCGCCGCGTGTGCAACACGCGCAGGATGTGCACATCGTCGCCCTCGAGGCGATAAACCAGCAGGTAGTTTTCGGTGGCCACGCATTCGCGCGTGCCGCGCACGCGGCCCGCCTTGTACAGTTTCGGGTGCGTTTCCAGCTGCGCGGTTTTGCTCTGGAACTCGGCCGCAAGCATTTCGGCGCCCTGCGGGCTTTCCTCGGCCACCGTATCGAGAATGTCAGCCAGGTTCAGCAGCGCTTCGGCAAGCCACTGCACCGTCATGCGCGAGCCTTGCGCCGGGTCTTCGCGGCAGGTTTGCTTGTCGCCCTACCCGCCAGCGCCCGCAGCGCCGCGGCGTCGCCGGCTTGCAGCGCCTCAGCGACCACCTCGTGAGCGACCTTCTGAGTGGCCGGATCGTCTGCCTCGGCGATCGCGGCCGTTATTTCCGCGCGAAACCATTTGTCGTAGGCCGCCGCTTCGTGCGCCGCCTTCATCTGCGCGCGGGCGCGCTCGGCATTGCTTTCTGACCGCGCGGACGCTGGCGCGTGGGGGTCGTAGTCGGCCGCGTCGACCTCGAAGTGGACGATGCCCATGTCGCGCAGGTAAGCCACGATGGCTTCGAAGCGCCGGAACACCCGTACATTGCCCCGCTGCGCGGCCAGTGGCCGTTCGAGAGTGCCATATTTAAAGATGACGCCCCAGCCACCAGGTTGTCCCACCACCTGCGCGGCGCGAATCGCACCGGCTTCGACGAGCCGTGTGACGCTGTCGTGCGTAATGGTTTCGGTAGACATCGCGGCGCCTCCTGAGAATGCGAGCGACCAGTATCGCACGGAACAGGATTCAGAGTATCCGTTGACAGGACTTTGACGGGAAATCCGGGCATAACGCCGGAGGCAGGCAAGCCTCGCGAACGGTACCCATTAAGGCTTTCCTGCTTCCATCAAGGTGACATATTCCGACCTGAGCTTTCGGGAGGGCCGACAGACTTACGACGCGCCTTGACCAAAGACTTTCCACGATGTCAGCGCCCTCGGTTCGTATTCAGCAGCGTCGACGGCGAACTGCATAACGCCCCTCTCACGCAGGAAAGGTACGACATTCTCGGACCGCTTAAAGACGCGCGCGGCCCAGCTGTGCCGAAGAAGCCGTTCGACCGTGACACGCCAAACGCGCAGACTTGCTGAAAGGTAAGATTGGGCGGCACATCGGCCTTTCAACGTGAAGTCGACAAGCCTCAGCCGACTACCTCAGCTTATCTATCCATCGCCTTCAAGTCTTAAGTGGCGTTGTGGCATGGCGCTGCACAGGCCTCGCCTCCTGACATTTTTCACGATTGTCCTGATCGCTCTTTCGATGACAATCTCATTCATCGTCGAACGGTTCGGCGAAAGGCGGAGTCCGACGCCCGACAGGGGCTTATCAATTCCAGGGCGAGGGCTCCAGCTGCCCCAGCGATCTCAGGGCCCGCGTTTGCTGGTTTAAGGTAGTGGGGTTGAGCGACCGCTGATGAGGAATGTCACTGACACCAGTGCGGAAACACGAGTGACGGCTCCGAGTCAGGTCGTTCGCTGCCGCTGGATTATCGCTCCGAGAACGCATCGTGCGCAGCCGTCAGCACCACCCATTCGCGCCAAATAGCGCTGAAAATTCACCCGTGATTTATCGATGAAAGTCACACCAATCGGCATCGACGGCGGCCAGCGTCCATCAAACCTTCGTTTCTTGGACGAACTATCGGTCTGCGGTTCTGAATACTGAGCGTGCTGGCGCTGCTTGATCGACCACCTACGCTATTCTAGTTCGGGTTCGAACGACCGAGTCCGGGCCATTTGCTGCCGCTCGCTCATCCGCCGAAGCCGTCACTCGAATGGCTGGTTCACTCGGATAGCTGCCCGAAAACCAATTAATGCATTCGGCCTTTGCTGACGTTGAAGCTGGCTGCGTTCTATGTCAGCAGCCTGCCCGGTTGCTGACAAGGACGACGCGGCGCATTGCATCGCCTTCACACGAAGATTTGAGGCGCTGCTCCTGATGATGAGCGAATGCAATTACACCTGGACGGCCGAGCAATTGATCCGCTTCGCCTATGGCGCATAGGGAAGCTCGCCTCTGACGCCAACGGATTCTGAGTGGGAGCGCTTCGGCCATTGCGGACGTTCATCCTTCTATAGTGATACGACTGCTGAATCGTCGGTTCAGGCCGCCGCTGCGTCGGGACTCCGTTCGGCAACTCCGCACCTTCAAAGGTGCGATGGCATCCCCGCCTGGGCATCCGATTACAGAACGGCGTTGGTTTGTTCACACAGTTCAAGCTGTTCGGTCCATACTGCTTCGGCCGTTGCCTTCTATTACTTTGAGCGGGTTGAATGTGTATCAGCGAGCACGCGGTACAATCCAGCCTCACATCGTTGTCCAGCAACTTCCGTTACGAAGGGAAAAAAATGCGTATCGCGTCGAAGCTTCATGATGGGCGAATAAACGCGACTAATTACTTGATCGAGATATCGATTGGAGATTATATTGATCTCGCCCGCGCTGTACTAGATAACAATGAGTTCCAGCGAAAACGCGTATCCAGTTCGAAGACCATCTATTCTTTGCTAAAGACAGATGCGGTGCAAGGTTGTGTGATTCCACCGATCGTGCTGGCATTGTCGTCTTCCGACCCAGCGGAGCTCACCGACCAAAACCTGAAGCTCGCGTTAGAAGAGCATGTTGATCGACTCATGATTCTTGATGGTCTTCAACGCACGCACTCATTCATTGATATCGAGGACGAGTTTAAGCGACGCGGAGACGACGCCGGACTAAAGGCTTACCGTGATTTGCCAATAAGATGTGAGATATATCTCGGCATCAACCGGTTGGGAATTCTATATAGAATGCTGACGTTGAATACCGGCCAGACCCCGATGTCACTGCGGCAGCAAATAGAGATGCTCTACCTTGATTATTCAAAGGAAGAAATCGCTGGCGTAGTGCTAGCGCGAGAAGTCGACGCTACCAAGGCCAAGGGACTCAACGCATATAACTTTAAGGAAGTCATTGAAGGCTTCAACTGTTATCTTGAGAGAAATGAACTTCCTCTGGAGCGCGCTGACCTTCTCGAAAACATCAAGAGTTTGGAGAAATTGTCGCAGGAAAACTCGGGAAAGGACTTGTTCAAAGAATACGTTAGCTCCTTCCATCAGTTCGTTATTCGGATATATGCGATGATGAACGACGAATCTTTGGACGAGGATAAATTTGGGGAAGGGACTGTCTGGGGAAAGACAGCGACGCAGATATTCAAGAAGCAGCAAACGCTAGCGGGCTTCGGCGCAGCGATTGGCAAGTTGCGAGACAACGCGGTCATAGAAGGATTCCAAGACGTCGTTTCGGTGTTGCCGACTATCGAGCTCAACGGCGAGGTGCAAGCGTTCCTGGTTGAATTTAATAAGGCGATGCGCTGGATTGCCGATAATGCAAAAAAAATCGGTAACGCACAGCGGATGTACTTCCAGTACTATTTTCGCGAACTCTTCAACCCTTCGAGCGACGGATACCTGAAGCTGTACGAAGCTATTCCACTAGCGCTCCAGAAATACAAAAGCCAGGTTTTCTGAGAGGCCACCGTGTTGAGAATACGTACAGCGAACGGAGAGGTAGCGCAACTGTCGTCATACTCGTGTAGCTTAGACGGGCGGGAATTACGAGGCATCGTAACATCCAAAGATTATGAAGGGGATGTCACCATTACGAGGCCCTACTCGGACCGTGTTGCGCGGGAATATCTGTTGTTCTTCTTCACATCGTCGCTTCCGGGTGAAGGGCAGATCTTTGACCTTGTAGACACAGCAATTGACGAACGGGTCGGCCTTCTTGCCCCCGTTCGCGCACTTGCATCTCGTGAGCACTCACGAAGCGACGACGAGTATTTTCAGACTGTTGCGGCTTCCGCATTTTGGCAACTCGTCGAGGACAAGGAACGGCATTCGCAGGAGTCGACCATTCTCGATATTGCCACGTATAGCATATCCGATTTCTATGACGAAAATTTGTCTGTCCTCATCGTTAATCCGCTCATGCAGCCGACTTTTAACCTGAATGCCTACGTGCCCGGTCTCTTTTCTTACGGGTATTCAGTCTATACTCCTGGACGGCCCATGTCATGTAGCTTCGATTTCAAGGATTTGCCCAAAGGGAAGAGCCTGAAGCTCGCGCCGGTATGGCGGGATTATGTAATAGAGCCTTACTTTAAAAATCTCTACACGGAAATACTCCCATACGAGATAAACCCAATAGCCACTTTTTTGCTCCAATATCAAGTGTTCGAAGTGCTTATGCAAGCGGTTTTTGCAGAGCGACTGCAACAACTGAAGGAAGCAGTCGGGAAGTTCAGCGGAACGGCGTCCGACTTAAGAGAACTCGTTACTCCTATCCAAGAATTAAGTGCGGAGCGAGACCGAATTCGCACGTCGATTTCAGCCGCATCGGTTCCGGCCGAGCTTTTACACGATATTTGCGATGCCTGTAAGGCGCTTCTAGCCGGGGCAAACAAGGCGTGGAAGAGTGAGCAATGTGGCGATCTTCTATACGACGTGCGGAACTTAATCTTTCATAATTTCCGCGCGATACCCAATTCGGACCGACAACTCATAACTAAAATAAACGGAGGCCTTGTGCGAGCTCTGCCTCGCCTCCTGTCGCGCCTGGCTTAAAAGACGCGTCGACTGATTGCGTAGCGAAAGAGAGAATAAATGAGCGGCGACGAAAAGAAGGCGGCAAGACTCAACTTCCGTCCAGGTGTCTTAGAAAGTCTTTACAAACGAGCCGGCGGGAGATGCTCCGTACCTCGATGCAAGAACCCAACGATGGGCCCTTTTCTAAATCAAGAGGGCGCAGTAAATATGGGTATGGCGTGTCATATCTTCAGTGCCGCGAAAAACGGCCCTCGCGGGCGAGGCGGGAAGGATGAAGAGTTCATCAGCAGCGAAAGGAATGGCCTCTGGTGCTGCAATTATCACGGCACGTTGATCGACAAAGCAAAGGGATGCGACTTCTCAGCAGACACTCTGTTCGCGTGGAAGGCCTTGGCGGAGGCCCGGACTGCAAAACAGATGAACGACATTCCATCGCCGCTCGGTTGGGTGGAAGAAATCGCATTCACTCAGTTCGCAAATACTGATTTTCTTCCACGAATTAGGTTGTCTCGTCGCACTCTGCTTTGGGGAAAAAGTGGCACTGGGAAGACGATTCTCTTAGAAGCCGCAGCATCTATCTCGCAAGCCAAATACGCCGAACGCTTTTCGGCTAGTTATATCGTGAATGACGATGGAGTCCGGAGTCCTGCGCCTTTTGGCGCTAAGGTAACGTACTCAACAGTCGATTCGCTGAGCAAGGAAATAAGCTTGCGCATCTTGGGAATTGAGCTAACCCGGCAAGATGGGTCAATCCCTTGTCTGCTGCCGCCGGGTGATTTGGAAGTTATTTACTGCTCAGAGCTGGACTGCCGTCGGCGGGATGATGAAGACGATCTGGACTTTATGATGAGAGCACTACACGTTGACAAAAGCGCGCTTCTCGCACTCGCCAAAAAAGGAACCAACACGGTCATGGCGGGTGAGATCACTATTCGTCAGGGTTCAGAAACTGATGACGACACCGGCGATGCAACTCTCAGGTATAAGGAAAACGGCGATCCATACTTCGAGCTTTTGTTTCGAAAAGCCTGTCAAAATTTCTTCGTAACTTACAACCGTCTTTCCGGTAGCGAAAAGGATCGCCTTATTCTTGATCTTCTTATTGCGAAAGCGCGTGAAGTGTGCAAGCAAAGGCTGACCCTGCTGCTAATCGAGTGTCTCGCGGTAAGTCTCGATTCTAATAATCTTGAAAACCTGCTTGGTAAGCTTACTGAAGGCCAATTTCAAGTTATAGTGACTTTGCCACCACGCGCCGAAAAAGACGTTCTGGAAGTCAAGTCGGGGCGACTCAAACTCCGGGAAGCGGATTACTTAAAAAGTTGGCAACTCGCATTGTTGTGAACCGCCATGAGATATCCAATGCCGAATAAACTGCGGAGCGGAGTAATCATAAGCGCCCCAGTGCGCGAGGGAGCGCGAAACCAAGAAAAATTTGTCATCGCTCTTTTTGCGCGTCATTGTTGCGGCAACGCCTTTGGGGTGTCCGCGAGCAAGCTGCGCTAACCGGCACGTCGAATGGCAAAAACGCCGGTGGAATTGTGTGGGCCCGAGAGCTCGATTTGCTGCTGAGTCAGGACTGCAAGCTCGCGAATCGGAGGTTGCCGTTCGGTTGCGCGATGCCGCCACCGTCGGAACTTCCTCACGCTGCTGCCGTAGATCCCAGTCCGCCCCGACGTCGGCGAAGGCCATCTGCTGTCCCGGAGAAGCCGGCTTGGATGGCCGGACCGCTCCCGTTACCTGTGTTTGGAACGCTGACGGTGCGACCGTCGGCCGAAGGTCGGGAATCGCCGATGGAGGACCGGCGCCAGCTGTTCGATGCGGCAAAATCACAACGGACCGCGCTCGGCCAGCTGCGCCCATTGGACCGCGCTTTCACAAGGACACTTGGACGTCGTATCCATCTCGTTAGCTCACATTCGAACACCAAACCCAATGCAGTCGCGTTCGCGTTCTCCTCATTGCCAGTGGTAATTGGACGGCGACAATCATGTTGGCCGGTGTAGCGGCGAAGGTTTTGGCCGGTGATGTGGAGTCAAAGGCGGCGTAGCGCCGAAGGCGACGCATCACCGGCTGCGCCGAGTCGGCTGGGTTTTACGATGGCTGATCGAATAAAAAAGCGATCAGCTACATGTCTGGAACCCGCATTACCGACCAACAGGTTCGCCTCTACATGTCTAAACGCAAACATCACTCGCAGGAGATCGCCGCAGCGAAGGCTGGCATCAGCGTACGCAGCGCCCGGCGCATAGAAGGAAACGCCACAATGCCTTCACAGAAGCCGCGCGGCTACTGGCGCTCACGCCCCGACCCGTTCGCTGACGTCTGGGACACCGAAGTCGTTCCGATGCTTGCAAATGCGCCGCAACTTCAGGCGATCACGATCCTGCGTAAACTGCAGGACGATCACGCCGGACAGTATCCCGACAGCACACGCCGCACACTTGAGCGGCGCGTGAGGCAATGGAGGGCAATGTCCGGTCCGCCCAAGGAAGTCTTCTTTCCCCAGCAGCATGAGCCCGGCGCACGCGGTCTGTCCGACTTTACCGACATGGCCGAAGTGCGCGTGACGATCGCTGGCATCCAGCTCGATCACCGCCTGTATCACTTCGTGCTCGCATTCTCACGTTGGGAATACGTCAACGTCGTTGAAGGCGGCGAGAGCTTCGAGGCCCTGTCCATGGGATTGCAGAACGCCCTGTGGCAAGCGGGTGGCTGTCCGCGTGAACATCGCACCGATAGCCTGTCAGCAGCGTTCAGAAACCTCGCCGACGAAGACGACTTCACGGCGCGCTACGCGGCGCTGCTTGAGCACTACGGCATGCAAGGCACGCGCAACAATCGTGGCCTCGGTCACGAGAATGGCAGCGTTGAATCGTCGCATCGCTATCTTAAAGAAGCCGTCGATCAGGCGTTGATGTTGCGCGGTCATCGAGACTTCGCCGATCGTGCGGCCTACAACGAGTTTCTGCGCGAGATCGTCATGCGCCGTAACCGGCGTAACGCGGCGGCGTTCCGCCTTGAGCGCGAACAGCTCATGGATCTGCCGCCAAGGCGCACGACCGACTTCGTAGAGGAAGAAGCGCGCGTCACACGCTGCAGCACATTCACTGTGCGCGGCATTCTGTACAGCGCGCCATCGCGCCTGATTGGCCACCGCCTGAAGGTGCGTGTTTATGGTGACCGGCTTGACTGCTATCTGTCCGGCGCACTGGTGCACAGTACCCCGCGAGGCTCGCGTGCCGGCGATAACCGTCGTTCACTGGATTACCGACACTTCATCGAGAGCCTCAAACGCAAGCCACAGGCCTTCAAGGGACTTGCGTTTCGCGACGAGCTGTTCCCGCGTGAAGCCTATCGCCGGACATGGGAACAGCTGGAGGTGCGATTGGCGCAACGCGAGGCGTGCAAGACGATGGTCGGATTGCTCGAGCTTGCCGCGATGGATGGCGTCGAGGCTCTGTTGGCCGCGCGTCTGAATGCCTTGCTCGTTGACAGTAATCTGCCCGATCTGAAGGCGTTGCGCGAGGAATTTGCGCCACGTCATGCCACTTGCCCAGTCGTCAATGTCGAGATGCCACCCGTAAGCAGCTATGACGACCTTCTGCACAAGGAGGTGGCGGCATGAGCACACCCGCTTACGATGCTGGCCGTCTGGCCCTGATGCTCAATGAACTGCGCCTGCCGACGATCGCCCGTCTGTGGCCCGAGTTTGCGCAGCGTTCCGATAAGGAAGGCTGGCAGGCTACACGGCTGCTCGGCGCACTGCTCGAGCACGAACTGGCCGAACGGGCGAAACGACGCATCGAACGACACCGTGCCGAGTCGCATCTGGACCCGGCCAAAACGCTTGCAACCTTCGACTTCAGCATGGTGCCGATGGTCTCGAAGGCGCACGTTATGGCACTCGCGACCGGCGACGCATGGCTTGAGAAAGGCGCCACGGCGCTTCTGTTTGGGCCACCCGGACACGAGACATAATGCTCACCTCCCTATGTTATTGAAGATCAATGGATAGTTGATTTGGATCTGCCGATTGCGGGCCTTCAGCCGAATCCCGTTGTGCGCAATACGCGTCTATGTCGGTGCGATGTATAACCCACGGTGCGCCAATGCACGCCTGCGTAGCCGGCAATTGCTTCGTGCGGATCAAACGCAGAACCGTGGGCGCGCTGATACGTAATAACGCAGCGGCTTCCGTCGCCGTCAGTTCGTTACGCTCCTGCCTCTCTCCTTCGCGATAGACAGAAATCGAATGATCGTGACGTAAGATACCAATGCGCGCTGCGGTCCATGTATGCCCCCTGGCCGTGCGTCTGCCCAGGCGATTGATGATCGCAGCAATCGATAGGTCCGGGAGGGTTCTTGCCAAAGCGCGAATGATATCAATCGTCTCGCTGTCGGTGACCCAGCGATGCTGCCCAGTACGGTTCGTTTGGAATTCGAGTTCAGTGTGTTGGCCTCCCTGCCAGTGAAGAAGCGCCCGGATGGTGTGGTCCTGCTTCGTAACGACAATCTCCTTGAGAACAGTACGCAAGATACGTTTCTTGATTTCGAGGGCACTGGCGGGGTGATTCCACAGCCGGGGCAGATCCGTTCCCAACCTCATGAGTTCGTCGCGAGCGGCGTTGCTGAGTGAATCTGCCGGCTGTTCGCGCAGCGCGTCAAGTTCGGCTTGCCGTTGCGCTTGTGTTGTTAACGCATCGTTCCAGCGGCGCTCCAGCTCGGCGGCAACCAACCGGTTATCAGGGTCGATGGCATCGTACTGTCGACGAGCGCGGGTGGCTTCATAACGTGCCTGTTCGAGCGCCAGCTCCTTATGCCGGACTCGCTCGTCGTCACTCACACGATTACGCTCGATGGCGTCCAACGAGGCGCGAATGCCCAATGGTTCAAGTCGCCGTAAAACTTCCTCCGAAACGCGCTGATCTACACGCAACGCACCGAACGAAATACAACCGGGACCGCCGTGATTCAGCATGCTGCCGCGGCAGTGATAACGGGCCACCACACCTTTGGTGCCAGAATACGCAATATGCAGCTTGCGTCCGCAATGACCGCAACGTAATAGACCCGGCAACAGCGAACTGCCGCGTTTAACCGAACCACGGACCATGTTGCCCTTCATGTTGGCATTGTCGGTAATCAATTTGCGGTTGCTCTCGTATTCTTCCCAGCTAATGTAGCCCGCATGGTGCTCGACGATCAAGACCTGCCAATCCTTGCGATCGACGTGAGTGCCGCTGTGAAGACGCTTGCGGCCGTTCTCAATGCGCACGATTGTCCTGGTCTTGCCAAACGCATAGGCGCCGCCGTAGGTGGGATTCGACAGCATCTTCAGCACAGTGTTATATATCGGCAATCTCCAGACGACATGGCGACCCTCTTGACCGTAAGTGACCGCCGGCAATTCGATATTCTCCTGCCTGATCCAGAGCAAGACCTGCCTGACGCTCCCTAACTCACGAAACTTCTGGAAGACCAGCCCGAGTGCTTCACGGATACGCCGATCCGGATCGATCTCGATTCGATTGTTTGGGACCCGAACATAGCCAATCGGAACCGTCATGAATAACTCACCGCGTTTGGCCTTCTGGTCCAGTGCGGCCTGGGAACGTTGGCGAAACGTCGATAGTTCCATCTCGGACAGCGTGCCCTTCATGCCCAACAAAAGCCGGTCGTTAGGTTCCCGAGGATCATAGATTCCGTCCTCGTCGATCAGGATCGTTCCGACAAGTCGACAGAATTCCAGCAGCGTGTGCCAGTCACGCCCATTGCGCGCCAGCCGGGAGGCTTCAATGCAGAATACTGCACCAATCTCGCCACTGCAAAGTGTAGCCAGTAGCCGTTCGAAACCCGGCCGATGAATACCTGATCCCGAGCGGCCTAGGTCGTCGTCAATGACGGATACGTTGGGCCAGCCTAGCGCGCGGGCGCGATCCGCAAGCCCATACTGTCGCAACTGGCTCTCGCGGTTGTGCTGAACCTGATCGAATGTTGATTGCCTGATATACACGCATGCACGGCGCGCAAGATGTTCAGCGCGGATCTTGCTCATCGCGCACCTCCATCTCGATCGCGTCGATTACCGATTGCATCAGCAGCGCCAGTTGCGCCACCACTTCCGATAGCGTCTCCGCTGGCAAGTACGTTTCGTCGTGGGCTTCGTCGAACAGACCCTTCTGCCTGATCACCTGTTTGCGCATCACTGTATCTCCCGTGTGTTGACGACACACGGCAAGATAAAGCGGCGTCAATCAGACGCTGCAGCTCGACCAATACAGCATGCGGCAACTCTGGCTGCGAGACCACGTGCATTTGGCTCGCTTCCTCCCAGGTCATCCACGGCGGAAGGTGCGCACGCGTACCATCCGGCTGCATGATGATCAGGTACGACTCGCCTCGATAGCGATTCATACCTATGACATTGATGCACTCGCCGAAGCGCGGGTGAAACGGATAGCGAACGACGACGTCGTCGCCTTGATTATGGGCAGTATGTTGCTGGTTCGCCCGGGGCTGGAAAAAGTCATCTGGGTTCGGCCATCGGACACGCGCTGATCGACGCAGGCTACCGGGTGATGTTCACGCGCACCAGCGAACTCGTGCAGAAGTTGCAGGCTGCACGGCAGAGCCTGCAGTTGCCGTCGGCCCTTGCCAAGCTCGATCGGTTCGACCTGATCATCCTGGACGACCTGTCGTACGCCCGCAAGGACCAGGCTGAAACGAGCGTGCTGTTCGAACTGATCGCCGAAAGATACGAGCGCCGTAGCCTCCTCATCACGGCTAACCAGCCGTTCTCGGGCTGGAACGACGTGTTCCCGGATCCCGGCATGACCGTCGCTGCAATTGACCGGCTCGTCCATCATTCGACGATCTTCGAGATGAATGTTGAAAGCTACCGTCGTCGTACCGCCAGCGACAAACAGAACAGCCGGCGCCGACAATCATCCAGCGACAATCAAAAGGAAGGAGCGACAAACATGGGCGAATAACCGCCGACAATCAGCCCGGTCGACCGGCCAATATGGTTGTCGGTAAACCGGCCATCCTGCTTGACGTTATCCAGGTAATCCTGCGTAGCAGCCTAATTGCCTTTTTATCCGGATCTCATTCAATCGTTGAGCTTTTCTCCTCGAGAGAGAAATATGACCTCATATCTGATTTGCTGGAAGCCGTCGACGGAAAATTCGGAGCAAGGCTGGCCTGAAGCACATCTGGCTACTCTCGCAGAGACCCTTAGCAAGAGCGGCCGTGCCGTCGAACCTTGGCGATTTAATAAACAGAAAGGATTGACCGTTGGAGAACGAGTATTCCTCGTTCGGCAGGGAAAGCGAGGACATGCGATCCTTGGATATGGGGCGGTAGACGGCGAGCCACGTGGCACGGACGGTCGCGTTCCAGTTTCGTTTGAGGCGCTGGTTGATCCGCGCTCCAATCTGGTCTTCGCGACATCTGCCGAATTGCAGGAGATCAAGGCAGGTAGGCAACCTTGGGGTACTCAATCGAGTGGGGTCGTGCTGGCTCCCGAGATTGCTGATGCCTTGCAGGAAAAGGTAGTAGGTCGCTCCCCGGTACCCGAATCAAAGAGCAGCAATCCCGACTGGACTCGCGATGAACTAATTCTCGCGCTGGATCTATATTTCCGGGTTCCTGCCGCACGAGGGAGCAAAATCCATCCTGAATGCATCAGGCTAAGTGAACTTCTGAATGCGCTGCCGATCCATCATGGCCAATCCCATGGCTCCACATTCAGAAATGCCAACGGCGTTGGCATGAAGCTTAGCAATTTCCTGAAATACGACCCCACCTACAAGGGAAAAGGTCTAACAGCCGGCTCACATTTGGAGAAAGAAGTCTGGGACACGTTTTCAGGTAATCTTGCGTATCTTAGAAATACTGCCGCGGCTGTCATCGCCGGAGCAAAAGAACTACTATCCGCCGCTGATGACGAGGCTTACGAAACTGCTGAAGAAGATTTTGAGGCGGAAGAAGGTCGTATCCTGACTGCAATTCACAAGCGTAGAGAACGCCAGATTGCTTTGATCAAGAAGAAAAAGGATGGTGTCAAAAAACAGACGGGCAAGCTACAGTGTGAAGTCTGCTCCTTTGATTTTTCGGTTCAATATGGCGGCTTCGGCGAGGGATTCGCAGAATGCCATCATGGACGACCCGTTAGCTCAATGGAGCCCGGCGAGAAGACAAAGCTTTCGGACCTTCATATCCTTTGTGCAAATTGCCACAGAATTATTCATAGGCAGCGCCCTTGGCTTTCGATTGAGCAATTGCGTCGCATTGTTGACGCGATGAGATAGTGGTATAAGGCCGCTGATAGGCGGCTTCTTGCCGAGTCCTGTCTCACGACGGCGTGCCCGATGGCCATTCGTCGCGTGTGGACAGTACACCGCCGACGGCAGGTATGGCCGAGCACCAAACGCCCCAACTATTCGAAGGAACCTTGCAGTTTGCGAGCGGCCGCTGGAGGTACGCGCAGGCCGACGGCCGAGATGGGGTCGATCAGAGACCCTCGCGGACGGCCGCGCCATCGCGATGACCATCGCCCGCGAATCGTTCGCGACTATTTCAGAAGTTTTCCACCTCACCGGTGCGGCTTTCATTTTGTGTGACACCCGACACCTGCTTTGTTTCTAATTGCCCCATTTTCACCGGTGAAAATCGAGCGTTTTGCGGCGTCGAGCTCGTTGCGCAAAACGGACCGACGGCCGTCTCAGCTCCGAACCATCCCGGGACAGTCATAGATGGATGTCGAGTGATGCCACAGCTTCATCGATGTCCTCGCCTCTTGATCGCTAGGATTTTCACTAGTGAAAATCCTAGCGTGTTTCACGTCGTCGAATTCGACTTGACGCTTAAGGGACCGAGGGCCGCCGTCACCGCATCGACAACTGCTTGCTGGACAATACCGGACGGTTTCAGCTCGATGCCTAGGCCGCCAAAGCCTAAGTTCGTCCGAGATTATGGGATTCGACAAACAGGAGCAAGGCCTGACATCAGAGCCGCGTTTCACCGCAGACAATATCGGATCGTTTCAAGTCCATGCCAAGTCACGCTACAGGCTCAACGATAGTACGTCGTTTCGTTCCGCCCTCTTCGTGATCGCCACAATTTTCACCAGTGAAAATCCAACACGTTAAAGACCGTCGACGTCAACGCTACGTCTAGCTCGCCTAGCCCGCACGCGCCCAGGACCTTCCAAGAAAATCTTAACATTGGATTGGCAATTCCCACATACGCGTGAATTATCTCTTGTTTGAAAGCACCACCATGCAATTTTTCTTAGCAATATCGGTACAATTTATGACAAATCCTAAACTCCCAAACATTACTCACGATGAGCCGTCAAACCTCAACAGACATTGAAGTGATCAAACTTCGTACAAGAGCATTAATAAAAACTCTAATGCGGGAGACTGGATGCACCAACCCCAATCAATTTGGCGCCTGGATCAATAGAGAATCTGAGAGGCTAGGATGGCCGGACACACAGTCGTCCAACAAGTGGTATCACCTCGTTGATGGCAAACTAAAAAAGGCTCCTCTTGATGTAGTGAGCATGCTAAGTCAGCTATTTCCCAATGCCGCAATGCTTTACCACGATGGGCCTGCAAACTTGTGGAGAGCGCTTTGGGGGGACGCCTGCGACCCGAATGTTCTCTGGCCGCTTTGTCGCACGCGATTTTCAGACGACGGTCCTTGGTACGACGAGATTACTTGGAATGAGATAAAAGCAAAGTGCCTAAATGAAAGAACGTTTCGTGAAACTCTTCGCGAATTCGAAGGAGAGTTACTTCTTGCCCAAGCATATGACCAACCCTTTACTCTAAATCATTTGACTGAAGCGATTGCGCTATATCGACTACATCAAGCGGTCAATTGTTTAGCTGTCTCCGACATTGATGGCGTTGGCGCATACCGATCAGTTCGACTCTGTCTGGCCGATTTTGGCATAACCTTTCACTTGCACAGATATGGCGGGTACCAGCTTGTATGCAATGAGCTTGTAAAGATCGAAATCGGACGACTTACCAGCGAACAATCTTATTTGGCGTCCGTTGGCATACAGAGGGATCAAGTGGGGGTCTACGCGGGAGACCCTCTTTTGTGGATTGACGACAGCGCCCGATGGAACAGTTTAAATTTGGACTGGGCCCCCGCCACAGCGCCGCTCCCTGAAGGCCACAAAGTCGGGATGTCCTCGATTGACGAGACCGACCGTAAGGATCTGGACTGGAGATCAGCGATAGACCTAGCACTTGAAGCAAGAGCAGCCGAGCTACCGTGGAGCTTTTAAGGTAAGCAATCGACGCTCGTCTGCCGCTGCCATCCGCTATCACCTTACGACTACTTCTATTGACGAAGTTTTCCACAGACACGCAAAGGTAAGAGAAAGGTAGAAAGAAGGTAGAGAGCGAAAAGCGTCTTCCAAACACTTTACCAGCAAGGATTCCGGCATAGTGTCTGGAACGCTACCCCGAAGATGCGGAACGCTACCCCGCCCGGCCGGAACGCAAACCCGAAGCAAGAGGAACGCTACCCCGATAGCTGGTTCGGCTGTCAAGCCGTGTCCACGCGGCCTGTTCAATTCCCTTGGTGCTAAGTTCAATGCGCCCCGCCGCTATGATCTCTACGCGCTCTAGTTCCTTCATCGCAGCGTCCAGCGAGCTTTTGAACTTTCGCATCGGACTGCGATATTGCATTTTCTCCTTTAACCACTCAAGGCGGAATCGTTGCACGATATCGTCCGAAGTTGCAACGAGGCGCTGAAGCGTTTTCGCCATATCTTGCCCCTGCCGTATTTGCAGACGCTTTGTCCAATCAATCAAGGCAAACTCGCGATTTTCGTAGAGATAGCGCCACCTTGGATCCACTCGAACTGAGTACTCCTTGCGAATGTCGTCATAATCAAATCCGTCAAGCATATGCAGTGCGCCGGAGGCGCCGACGTACAGCTTGGGCTTATCACCGCTCGTAGCCTCGATCACGAGCATGGCAAAGGAGAGCGCTTTCATCGTGCGGTGCAGCCACGCATACTCATACTTGCCAGTATGTCGGCCGATGGCGCGCAGAAATCGAGCGCGGCAGATGAGGATCGGTTCGCCCAAGGGACGTGTCCTTGCCTCGTACATAATCTGCATCCAAACATCTGCCTGCGCCTCATCGAGTTGCTCGCCCCAAAACTTGACGACCGCGTCCTTACGGGTAACAAGAACGGTTTCTCGATGTAACGTCTTCGGCCCTCTAGCGACTGGAGAAAATAGGCTTGAGCGAGCAATGTGGTTCGGCATCGCGCGTCTGAGCTCGTCTAGGCCCGGGAGGAAGAGTTCCGGCGGCGCCGCAGCCGCCGGAGCCTTCGTTGCCGCTGCGGCGCGACGATTTTCTGCCAACCGTGCGAGCGCAGCAGCCGCGGCGCCTGGCTGCTTCGCCCGCACCAATGTGAGCGTCATGAATCAACGAGCCGACTGACTCGTCGGCACTTTGCCGGATAAGGTTCCCTCGCCACGTTGCCTGGTAACCTGATCGGCCTTCGTCGGGCGACCGCGTTTCCGTGCGGCAGTTTTCCGCTCAGGTTCGGCTTCCGCAACCACCAAGCCCACGTGTGCACCGAGCCAATTTTCGACATCTTCTACCCGCCACAGAAGACGCTTCGTTCCCGGCAGACGACAGACAGGGGGTAAGGACTGAGGGTTTCGAGTCGCATCGCTACGAATGCTCGCGACTGATTTACGAAGGCATTGCGCCAGTTGATCAACCGTGAGTAATGCTTGCATGGACAATGGCCCTTTTGCGCCATGTCACATTCGTGCACACAGCGGCGTTGGTTAGCTGATGCATGCAAGGTTGCGTTTTAATGTTGGTGAAATCTCGGTCGAGTTGCTGAGCGTTTTCTACCAATGATCCGCTTGATCAAAGAAAACGGTGTGGCGCCACAAATTTGCCACACGCAGTGTGCAAAAACCTGCGCCGCAATGCAAAACAACGCACTACATCGCAAGACGTAGTGCGTTGTTTCTAAAGAAAAACTTGGTGGAGAGGAGGAGGATCGAACTCCCGACCTTCGCATTGCGAACGCGACGCTCTCCCAGCTGAGCTACCCCCCCAACGAACTACGATTTTAGCACAGCCCGGCCACAGTCTGACAAGCGGTCCGGACCCATAAAACCGCACCTTACTTCGACGGCGCGCCCACCAGCACCCAGGTGACCACAGTCTGGATATCGGCGCCGTTCATCGCGGGATGCGACGGCATCGGGATCGCGCCCCACACGCCCGCGCCGCCATTCTTCACCTTCAGCGCCAGCTTGGCCGGCGCCTGCGCATCGCCCTTGTACTTCTCCGCGATCTGCTGAAACGACGGCCCGACGAGCTTGCGGTCCACCGCATGGCATCCCATGCACGCGTTCTTGCGGGCAATCGACATCGCGTCGGCGGTGGAACCGGGCTGTTCGGCGGCACGCACGCCCACGCCGACAAGCGCAAGGCCCGCAAGCCCCGCGCCCATCACCACACGCAACCGCATCATTTCGCTGTCGGTTTCGACGGGTTGCCCGGATGCACGTCCGAGTTCTTCACGGGCGCGGGCGCCTGCTGATCCAGAGGCTTCGCGCTCACCGACGAATCCGGCACAGCGCCCACCGTCGCCTCGGCACCTGCCGGCGCGCCCGAAGCCGGAGCCGCCTCGCTCGCGCCCGAGGCGGCAGCCGCGGCCAGCGCCTGTGCCTCTTCCGGCTTGACGTATTGATACACCTTCACGACCTGCTCCACGCCCGGCACGCGCGCGGCGACATCGGCGCCGTGCGCGCCCTCGTCGGGCGTGACGAGTCCCATCAGATAGATGGTGCCCCGCTCGCACACCACCTTGTAATAATTCGCCGATAGATCCTTCTCGCCAACCATCGCGGTCTTCACGCGCCCTTCAAGATACGAGTCGTTAGCGCGCGACGAAATCGAGCTCGCGCCCTGCACGGTCAGCTCGTTGACGATGCTGTTCACGTTGTTGATGCCGCGCACGACCTCCTCGGCCTTCTGCTTCGACGCATCGTTGGGCACTTCACCGGTGAGCAGCACGCGCCGGTTGAACACGGTCACGTTGACGTGCGCCTGGTCGGGCAGGTTCTCGTTGATCTGCGCACTCGCCTTCACCTGGATCTCGCGGTCCTCGGTCTGCGCGCCGAGCGTGCGCCGGTCGGTCGCGACGAGCGTCCCGGCCCCCACGCCGCCGACCACGAGCAGCGGACAACCCTGCAGCGTCAGCACGACGCCCGACAACAGGCTCGCCATCAGCGTGGCGCGCGCAAGCGTCGCCTTGACGCGTGTCTTCATCATCAAATCCGTTCCCCTTGTTAATCAGTCTTCGCCCAGCAGCATCGCGTCGATGCCGTCACACAGGCAATGGATGGTTAATAGATGCACTTCCTGAATGCGCACCGCACGCTCCGACGGCACGCAGATATGGATGTCGGTGTCCGCGAGCATTTCGCCGATCACGCCGCCGCCCATGCCGGTCAGCGCGATCACGATCATTTCGCGCTCGTGCGCTTCCTGGATCGCCGCGAGCACGTTCACCGAATTGCCCGACGTGCTGATCGCAACCAGCACGTCGCCCGCCTGGCCGAGCGCGCGGACCTGCTTCGAGAAAATCTCCTCGAACGCATAGTCGTTGCCGACGGCGGTGAGGATCGACGAATCGGTTGTCAGTGCGATCGCGGGCAGGCCCGGACGTTCCCGCTCGAAGCGGCCGATCAGTTGCGAGGCGAAATGCTGCGCGCCGGCAGCGGAACCGCCGTTGCCGCACGCGAGAATCTTGGAGCCGTTGGCCACCGCGCCGAAGAGCGCGTCGACGGCGGCCGCAATCGGGACCGCCAGCGTTTCGAGTGCTTCGAGTTTGACCGCCGCGCTATCGCGGAAATGCTGTTGAATGCGTTCGACTGACATCGACTCTTGAGTTTGACCGCGCCGTGCGCGGGGTTCGTTGCGTGCGACGCGTGAGCTTTGCGCGAAAGAGCGCTCGCGGCCGGCACGGAGTTCAGGCTCCGCGCAGTTTACCGCATGCACAATCACGGCCGCCGTCGCCATCGGTCAGCGGCGATGCAGGCTCACGTATCGTCGGCGCGAAATGCATCCGGCAGCCACACGATACGCCCTGGATCGAACGCGACGACATCGAGGCGGCACGCCGGCACGGCGCCGCGCCACGTGCTCAGATAGTAGTGGGCCGCGCGTATCAGCCGCTCGCGCTTGGCCGCGCCGACGCTCGCGGCTGCATCGGCGAAGCGGCGGCTCCTGCGCGCACGCACCTCCACGAAAACCAGCGCGCCGTCGCGATCACGCATGACCAGATCGATCTCGCCGCCGCGGCACGTCACATTGCGCGCGACGATCCGCATGCGCTGCCGCTGCAGATATTCGAGCGCGCGTGCCTCGAAAGCGTCGCCGACCGTTTTGGACAAGGCTCCTCCGTAAAAGTTGTCCGCGGTGCGCGTGGCACAATGTCGTCCTTCATACGACGTCCGCCTTCATGACCCAATTCACCGATCTCGCGCAGGGCCAGCACTATCCGGCGGGCGCGCTCTACATCGTGGCGACGCCGATCGGCAATGTCGCGGACATCACGGTGCGCGCGCTGCACGTGCTCGGGCTCGTCGACCGGATCGCCGCCGAAGACACGCGCAACACCGCGCAACTGCTCGCGCGCTACGGCATCTCGAAGCCGTCGATCGCCGTGCACGAGCACAACGAGCGCAGCGCCGCCGAGCGCGTGATCGGGCATCTGCGCAACGGCGAGCGGATCGCGTGCGTATCGGATGCGGGCACGCCGGGCATTTCGGACCCGGGCGCGAAGCTCGTCGACGCGGTGCGCGAGGCCGGCTTCCCGATCATCCCGCTGCCTGGCGCGAGCGCGCTCACGACCGCGCTGAGCGCGGCCGGGTCGTGGGCAGGCACGTTCACGTTCATCGGCTTTCTCGCGGCCAAGCCGAAGCAGCGCGCGGCGCAGCTTCGCACGCTCGTGCACGGGCCCTCGGCGCTGGTGTTCTACGAGGCGCCGCACCGGATCGTGGAAACGGTCCAGGCCCTGGCCGATACGCTCGGCGGCGAACGGCAACTGCTCATCGCCCGTGAACTGACGAAGTTACATGAGAGCCTGCACCAGTGCACCCTGGCCGAAGGGCCAACATGGCTCGCGGAGGACGCGAATCGTCAGCGCGGCGAGTTCGTGCTGGTGGTCGAAGGCGCGCGTGAGCAGGAGGACGCGGAGGACGCACACGATGCGCTCCTCGCGACGCTGCTGGAAGAACTGCCGGTGAGCAGCGCGGCGCGGCTCGCCGCCAGCCTGACCGGCGCATCGCGCAATACGCTGTATGCCAGGGCGCTGCGTCTGAGCAAGCCGGAGGAGGAATAGAAAACGGGCCTTCGAAACGGCCCGTTTTCATGTGGCGGGTAGAGGATTCAGAGGCGGGTCAGTTCGTTGCGTCGTCGGAGGCGTACTGCTCGCGTGCGACGCGCGCTTCCTTTTGAGTCAGCCCTTCGATCTTCACCTTTTCCGTACCGGCGCCGCGCATGCCGAGCGCGGCAGCCGCCGCATACGACAGATCGATCACGCGACCGCGCGCATAAGGGCCACGGTCGTTGATCTTCACGACGACCGTCTTGTGGTTGGCCGTATTCGTCACGCGCACCCAGGAAGCCAGCGGCAACGTGCGGTGCGCCGCGGTGAGCGCATGCATGTTGTAACGCTCGCCGCTCGCGGTCTTGCGGCCGTGGAACGGCTTGCCGTACCACGAAGCGCGACCCTGCTGCTCGAAGTCGCCGATGTTCGGACCGCTCGTGATCGGTTCGGCGTCGGCGAGCGACGGTGCGTCCGGCTTGGCGTCCGGCACGGTGTTCAGTTTCGAGTCGTAGGCAAGCGGCGCCACAGGCCGGGCATTGCCCGTGCTAAGGAAGTTGTTACCTGAATTCGCATTCGCGGCGAGGTCGCTGGAACCCGGCGCAGCACAGCCCGCCAGTGCCCCGACGGCAAAGAGACTCCCGATATGTCGAGTAAGTCGAGCATTCATAGACGTGTATCAACGGTTGCAGAGCCGCCTCCCCGTGCCGCGAAAAACGCGCGCAGGCAGGCCGCTCAAGGCTTTTCCGCGCAAAGCAGCGCGCCATTCGATCAAACGAACGGCGAGCCGATGCTCGGGTGCGACGTACCTCGCCGCAAACGCCCGGTTAATTTTCACGTCTGGCGCAACCTGTCCCCGGCAGCCTGACCAGACCCCACATGCCGCCATCGAACGTGGCATCACGTTCTTGCGCGATGAACTGCGCAGGAACGGCGGCGTAGGCCCCATCCAGCGTCACGGCAGCTAAGGCCGTCGGCAGATGCATCGCATCTGGCTGGACAAGACGTGCACATCGAATGCAATCGATGCTTGAGTTGCAGTTACGAGGCTTTTGGCCCCCAACAGCGTACTGACGGTGATTGTAAAAACGCGCTATGCGCTGACCAATCACCTAATGACTGCATGGTAGTTTCCATGCATAAGTGATGCCATTATACGCAGAAACATTAGTCAACCACCCCCAACGACACAATTTGTCATTGATTTTCGCTATGAACGTAAGAATTGCCGGTTTTGGATGCTATTTCGCGCGCGAAAGGGCGCTTTCGGCGCTCCGTTCGACCCCGGTACAATGGACATTTTTACGCGTCGCTTGTAGCCCAATGAAAGTCATCCTCATTCCCGTGACGCCTTTCCAGCAGAACTGTTCGATCGTCGTGTGCGAAACGACGCAACGCGCCGCCGTCGTCGATCCGGGGGGCGATGTCGCGCGGATCATCGGCGAAATCGAGCGTCTGAACGTGAGCGTCGAGAAGGTGCTGCTCACGCACGGCCATCTCGACCATTGCGGCGGCGCGAAGGCGCTCGCGACCCACTACGGCGTCCCGATCGAAGGCCCGCACGAGTGCGACGCGTTCTGGATCGACCAGTTGCCCGAACAGACCAGGCGCTTTGGGTTTTCCGACGCCGCCGAAGCCTTCACGCCGGAGCGCTGGCTCGCCGATGGCGACTCCGTGCGCTTCGGCGACGAATCGATGGAGGTCTATCACTGCCCCGGCCACACGCCGGGCCACGTGATCTTCTTCAGCCGCGCGCACCGGGTGGCGTTCGTCGGCGACGTGCTGTTCGCCGGCTCCATCGGACGCACCGACTTCCCGCGCGGCAATCACGCCGACCTGATCCGCGCGATCCGCGAAAAGCTCTGGCCGCTCGGCGACGACGTCACGTTCGTGCCGGGCCACGGTCCGGCGTCGACGTTCGGCGAGGAACGCCGCACCAACCCGCACGTTCGCGACGGAGTGCCGGCATGAACGCGATTCCCGAGATCTACGTCAGCACGGACATCGAGGCAGACGGCCCCATTCCCGGCCCGCATTCGATGCTGAGTTTCGCGTCGGCGGCGTACACGGCGGACAAGCAGCTGATCGGCACGTTCTCCGCGAATCTGGAGACGCTCGAGGGCGCGAGCGCACACCCGGTTCAGGCGGCGTGGTGGAAGACGCAGCCGCAGGCGTGGGCCGCGTGCCGCACCGACCTGCAGAAGGCCGAGACCGCGCTGCCGGCGTACGTCGAATGGGTCGAGGCGCTGCGGGGCAAGCCGGTGTTCGTCGCGTATCCGGCGGGCTTCGACTTCACCTATATGTTCTGGTACATGATGCGCTTCGCCGGGCGCTGTCCGTTTTCGTGGTCGGCGCTCGACATCAAGACGCTCGCCTTCGCCATGACCGGCCTGCCGTACCGCAAGGCGATCAAGCCGCGGCTGCCGAAGCACTGGTTCGACGAGCACCCGCACACGCACGTCGCGCTCGACGACGCCATCGAACAGGGCGCGCTCTTTTGCAACATGCTTGCCGAATTGCGGGCGTCGCAGTCTCACGCGGCCGCCCATGCCCCCGCCGACACCAACGTTGAAACGAATCCGGAAGGTAAAAACGCGCAGTCTGGCGGATGAGTTAGGGAATCTCCCTCACATCAGGCGCTTCGCATTGCGTTTATTTTCGCGCCCCTCTACCATGAGAGTCAGGTCGCGACCAAACGGAGGCGCAGTTGACTCTCGATACATTCTCACAAAAAATCCTGCGTCTGCTCCAACTGGACGCGCGCCGCTCGGTGCAGGAAATCTCCGATCAGGTTGGCCTGTCGAGCACGCCTTGCTGGCGGCGCATCAAGGACATGGAGCAATCGGGCGTGATCCAGCGCTACACCGCGCTACTCGACCGCGAAAAGCTGGGGCTGCATGTCTGCGCGCTCGCGCATATTCATCTGACGCGGCACACCGAAGGCGGCGTCGAGCAGTTCGAGCGCGAGATCGCCACCTGTCCGGAAGTGACCGAGTGCTACAGCACGACCGGCGAATCCGACTACATCCTGAAAATCGTCGCGCCCGATATCAAGGCCTACGACGCCTTTCTCCACGACCGCATTTTCAAGATACCGGCCGTGGCGCAAGTCCGCACGAGCGTCGTCCTGCGCGAAATCAAGTTCGACACGCAGCTGCCGCTCTGAGCCTCAGCGCGGTGCCGCGGCCGCGTCTGTCGCCGACGGATCGCCGGATGCGCCCGCGGCGGGCGTTCGCATCGCGAGCGCGAATCTGATTTCGCGCGCACCCAGCCGGCGCCGGAGCGCCCCCACATCGACCTTATCGAGCCGCTCGGCGAGCCGCGCGCGCTCCTCCTCGCCCGACGGCATTGGCAGCAGCACGTCGACGTCGAAGCCGGGGCTCAGGTAATGCAGGTTCAGTGCAGCGAACGAAAGGCCCTGCGCGGACAATGCCGCCCGGACCGCCTCGCTGACCGCGCCGCGCATCGGCAGACGGCCGGGCGGCGGACGCAGCGCGTCGCTTTCCGGATCGACGTGAATGAGCGCATCGACCACACGCGCATCCTTCAATAGAAGCGCGCGCGCCGATTCAGCGATGTAATGCCCCTCAGATACCGAAATCAGCGGATCCACGAGAATATGCGCATCGACGATTGCGAGATCGCCCATTTTCCGCGTGCGTAACTCGTGCACGTCCCGCACGCCGGGCGTACTCAAAAGAAGCGCGCGCAAATCGTCGGCGGTGGCCTGATCGAGCGCGCGGTCCGACAAATCCTGCAATGCGTCCCAGCCGAATTTCCACCCCATTTTCGCAACCATAAAGCCGACAATTGCCGCCGCGATTGGATCCAGCACCTGAAGCCCGGCCATGCTTCCCATAATCCCGAGCGCGACGACGAGTGAAGACGCAGCGTCTGAACGCGCGTGCCATGCATTTGCGATCAGCATTGCGGAGCGCACGCTTTGAGCGGCGCGCAACATATAGCGGAATAAGGCTTCCTTAGAAACAAGTACCGTCAGTGCTACAAATAAGGCGCTCGAATGAACCGGAGGAATATCCTGAAGATTCGCAATGCGTTCGCCCGCGCGCCATAACATCCCGCAGCCCACGGCAATCAGCAATCCGCCGAGAAATAATGAAGCGACCGTTTCATAACGGCTGTGGCCGTAGTTGTGGTCGTCATCCGGGGCGACCGCGCCGTGGCGATTGGCGATCAGCACCACGAAGTCCGACACTAAATCGGCGAACGAGTGAACGCCGTCGGCAATCAAGGCCTGCGAGTGAGCGAATATACCGACCGCGATCTGCGCCGTGGTCAAAACGGCATTCAGCGCGATGCTCGTATAAGTGGTCCTGCGGGCGACTTCCTGCTTTTCTGCCGCGCGCGCCGGTGAAAGCGACATGTGATGACCCGGGTTGAATCCGATGAACCGATTTTACTCGCGACAGCCATCAGGACACGCGCAGTCAATCAAAAAAATTCTTTAAAAATCAAAAAGTTAATGAAAGGAGAAGCATTCGCGCCTTCCTTCGCCCGAATGTGCGCGGTGTCCGCGCGCAGCGCGTGAGCCCGCGCAGGCAATAAAAAAAGCCGCGCCCTATAATGCGCGGCCTTTTTTAGCGTGTGCTGCCTTACTTCTGGATCAGGAAGTTATCGCGCTCCTGACCCGCGATCCACTTCGGCGGCTTGCCGCGGCCCGACCATGTGCTGCCGCTTTCCGGATCGCGATACTTCGGCGCCACTCCGGCACGGGCACGGGTACCCGCTTTTGCACCCTTGGCGCTACGGCCGCCCGACAATTCCTGGAGCGTGATCCCGTAATCAGCCATTTTCTGCTTGATCTCGTTAAGCACTTCCGCATATTCACGCGACTTCGCTTCTTCAATCTGTCGTTCGAGATTCTCGCGCTGAGCGAGGAGTTCCTTGTATGACGGCATGGTAATTCCCTTGTGGTATGCAAACTCGCGAGTCGTATCGCTCGCTTTCAATTATCGGTTCAGCCTCGGCTAAACGGAGATTAACACAGTTCGTATTATGGCGGCATGTTCGCATCGCCACTCAAAATCCACTTTGGGAATTTTCCTCCTGACAATTGATGCGGCTTCCGAAACGCTGCGAGCCGTAAAGCGGTTATTCACATAACTAAACGCAACGAAAACTGGCACACCGTGAAATCACGGCGATCGATCCGGCCCGGAAGATTTCATGCGATGCGAACTTTTTACCATGAGGGCGCGCGAAGAATGTATCACCTGCCACATTACTGAATGTTTCACGGGTGCCGCATCGAGATTCACCTATGCCGTTCAATACAATCGACCAACGCACCTTTCAATTCCTCGACGGTGAGTTTAGGTATATCGAAGGTAAAACGATTGCGGCTTCCTTCCTGCCTGAAATCACATCCGTAACGATCGACGCCCAATAAATCGAGATTTGCAGGACGCCGCGGAAAATCGTCGAAGAATGCGCAGAGGGCCGACTCCACGTCCGCCGGCAGCGGATCGAGCGGGTCGAGCGCATTCGCATCGAGCCAGCCCATCGCGCCGAATCCGCCGATGAAGCGCATGCGCTCGAGCGACATCGTCCAGAAAGTGAAATCGCCGAGTTCGAGATAGCGCTCGGCATCGGGCTGATACCGCAGATAACGCCGCGCGAGCTCGGACGTGGCCTGATGCGGCGCGGGCGTGAACGAGCCGAGCATCGTCAGGCGCTGTCCTTCGAGCACGCTGCCGTCGCTCGCGTGCGCCACGAGGAAGCCAGCGCGCGGATCGGCGTGCAGGTTGCGGGTGTGCTCGGCCAGATGGCTGATGAGAAGCATCGGCAGATGGCGCGCGGTCGGGGCGAACGGCAGCGCGGTGGGATACGGAAAGCCGCGGGGGTCGCGCGAGTGCGTGGCGAGCGTGCCGTCCGGTACTCGATGCAGCAGATGAAGCGGCGCATGCGGCGGAATGTTCACGATGGGCTCCTCGTGCGGATGGCTTCGCGGGCCGGGGCGGGCCGGCTGGAACGCCGGCGCATTCATTCGATGTTAGCGCAGGACGGCAGGCAGGACGGCACGGCGCTGCACCGCGGGCGAGCATGTGTCACGGCCGTTCGCTAGAATCGAAAGCTTCGCGCGAAGCATCTCAGGCGAGCGCACCCTTCAACGACGAGCCCATTTGTGTCCGAATCCACCCCTGCTTCCAGCGCCTCCGAGCACAATGCCTCGCTCGCGGTCCATCGCAAGCTGCCGCCCGCCGCGCGCGAACGCGCCCGCTACGCCACGATGGCCGTGTTCTTCATCGCGGGACTGCTCTACGCGTCGTGGGGTGTGCACGTGCCGACCGTGCGCGACAAGTTCACGCTGAGCCCCGGCATGCTGTCGTTCGCGCTGCTCGCGGTCGCGGGCGGCTCGATTTTCGCGATGCTGACGACGGGTTCCTGGATCGCCCGCGCCGGCACGCGCGCCGCCTGCCTCGCGGGCGGCATCACGATGACCGTCTGCTGCGCGCTGATCCTGCTGGCGCCGTATTACTGGCTATTGCTGATCGTGCTCACCGTGTTCGGCTTCGGCATGGCGACGCTCGACGTCGCGATGAACGCCGAGGCGAGCGCCGTCGAACAGGCGCTCGCGCGGCCAATCATGTCGTCGCTGCACGGCATGTTCAGCATCGGCGGGATGGCGGGCGCGGCGGCGGGCGGCGCGCTGCTCGCGCACGGCATGTCGCCTGCAATGCATCTGGCGCTCGCCTCCGTCGCGAGCCTCGTCGTGCTGCTCGTCTCCATGCCCGCCGTGCTGCCGCACGTGCCGCATCACGATGCGCACGCGAAGGCGTCGTCGTCGAACCGGTGGCGCTCGTCCGCCCTGTGGGCGCTCGGCGGCCTCGCGCTGATCGCGCTCGTCGCCGAGGGCGCCATGTACGACTGGGCGACCGTCTATATGCGCGACGTCGTGCTGGCGACGCCCGCCGTGTCGAGCGCCGCGTATGCCGCGTTCACGGGCGGCATGGCGGCGGGCCGCTTCGCCGGCGATTTCGTGCGCGCCCGCTTCGGCGCGCCGCAGCTCGTGTTCGGCAGCGCGGCGCTGGCGTTCGTCGGGATGATCGCGGCGCTCGTCCTGCCCGACACGATCGTGACGATGACGGGCTTCACGCTGATGGGGCTCGGCCTCGCGAACATGATGCCGGTGCTCTTTGCGGCGGCGGCACGCGTGAAAGGCGTGACGGCGGCCGAAGGGCTCGCGCAGGTGGCGGGGCTTGCGTACTTCGGGCTTCTGCTCGGGCCGGTGCTGATCGGCGGGGTCGCGCAGGTGAGCACGCTGCCGATCGGGCTATCGGTGGTCGCGGCCTGCACCGCGCTCATCGCGCTCGTCGGGCCGAGAATTCTGAGACGGCTCAGGATCTAGCGTCCGCGAGCCCGCCCGCTGCGGCAGCGGCTCCGGCCCAAACAAAAAGGCACCCGAACCGGAGTCCGCGTGCCTTTTCTTTTCTCCGCCCCGGGCGGTCCGGTGAAGGACCGCCCGGTGCCGGACGCATTTACATCTTCACGACGTCGAGCAGGGTCTTCTTGCCCTTCTTGTAGTCGTACAGCGAAATCACGCCGTGCTTCAGGTCGCCCTTCGAATCGAAGGTCGTCTGGCCGATCACGCCCTTGTAGTCCGTGTTCGGCATCGCGGCCAGGATCTTCGCCGGATCGGTCGAGTTGGCGCGCTTCATCGCGTCGGCGACGATGTACACCGCGTCATACGTGAACGGCGCGTAGATCTGGATCGGCTGGCCGAAGCGCTTCTGATACTTCGCGGCGAACGCCGAACCGCCTTCCATCTTCTCGAGCGCCATGCCGGCTTCCGAGCACACGATGTTGTCGGTCGCGTCGCCGGCCAGGTCGGCCAGCTTTTCGGTACACACGCCGTCGCCGGCCAGCACCTTGGCGCGCAGGCCGAGCTGCTTCGCCTGCTTGGCGAACGGGCCGCCCGTTGCGTCCATGCCGCCGTACATCACCGCGTCCGGGTTCTCGCCCTTGATCTTCGTCAGAATCGCGCGGAAGTCGACAGCCTTGTCGTTCGTCGCGTCGTGCGAGATCACCTTCAGGCCGAGCGACTTGGCGGTCTTCTCGAACTCGTTGGCAAGACCCTGGCCGTAGGCCGTCGAGTCGTCGACGATCGCGACGCTCTTGATCTTCAGCTGCTTCGCGGCGTAGTTGGCAAGGGCCGGACCTTGCTGCGCGTCGGTCGCGACGACGCGGTACGTCGTCTTGAAGCCTTGCTGCGTGTAGGTCGGGTTGGTTGCCGACGGCGAGATCTGGACGATGCCCGCATCGCTGTAGATCTTCGATGCCGGGATGGACGTGCCCGAGTTCAAGTGACCGATGACGGCGACGACCTTGTCGTCGACGAGCTTCTGTGCGACTTGGGTGGCCGTGCGCGGGTCGGCCGCGTCGTCTTGCGGGTCGAGGACCAGCGTGACCTTCTGGCCGTTGATCGTCAGGCCCTTCGCGTTGATTTCTTCAACTGCGAGCCGCGCGCCGTTTTCGTTATCCTTGCCCAGGTGGGCAATGCCGCCGGTCAGCGGTGCAACGTGACCGATCTTGACAGTTTCGTCGGCTGCTGCGGACGTTGCCAACGCAGCGAACATCATTGCAGCAGCGCTGATCGGCAACAGTTTTTGAAGCTTGGTGTTCATGTAAGTCTCCAGTTTCGGTCCCAAAAACAACGTAATCGCCCTGTGCCCCGTCTTTCATCACGATCGCTCAGTCCCGTGGACGACCACGCCGGATGCATCGTCATGCACTTGGCAAGTCCTTCAGGCCGGCCGTTTTTGGCGGCCGCCATCCGCACTGCGCGCAAGTGTAGGGCTGTCAAATTAATTTAGGGAAGCTTTTTGGGATACTGGTGCGACTACTGACTAAAGTGTTGTTGAGAAGCCGATCGGAATGTGCTGGTGTTCCGCGTAAAGCCCCTGTACATGCGGGTTTCCGAGCAATGGGTGCTGAATGGCAGCGAACGGATTCAAGTTTCGCGGGCGCGTGCCGTTAATCGTCGATGGCCGTCTTCTTTAGCCTCTTTTTAAAAGCTTATTCGCCGATTCGCGTCTCATAATCAGCCCGCCCGTCAAACAGCGTGCCCGCCCGGGAACGAGCAAGGCTTCGATTACGGCTTCGTTACGTCGCGCCTTCATCTGCCGGCGCCGCGGCGTACCGCTGAAACCCTTGCCAGCATTGGCGCTCGAATGGTGGCAAACTCCTTTGCCTCGCGACTTTTTCGCGGCTATCGACACATCATTGACGCACTACGAAGGAGCATCGACGTGACCGTGACCGTAACTTCCCGATGGATCGACATTCCGGCGGACGGCGGCAGCTTTCAGGGCTATCTCGCGCTGCCGAAGACGGGCCGGGGCCCTGCCGTCATCATCGTGCAGGAAATCTTCGGCGTGAATTCGCACATCCGCAGCGTCGCCGACCAGTACGCCGCCGACGGCTATGTCGCGCTCGCGCCGGACGTGTTCTGGCGCACGCAGCCGCGCGTCGAGCTCGGCTATGAGGGCGCCGATCGCGAGAAGGCGCTGGAACTGCTGCAGAAGACCGACGTGAATCTCTCCGTCGCCGATGTCGGAGCCGCGGCGAAAGCGCTGCGCGCGCTGCCGGAAGTGCACGGCAAGGTCGCGGCGATCGGTTATTGCTTCGGCGGACGCCTCGCCTATCTGGCGGCGGCGCAGGGCACGATCGACGCGGGCGTCGCGTACTACGGCGGCGGCATCCAGACGCAACTCGACCAGGCCGAGAAGATCAAGGTGCCGATGCTGTTCCACTACGGCGAACTCGACGCGCACATTCCTGTGTCGGCGGTGGGCGAAGTGCGCGAGCGTTTCGCGGGACGCAACGACGCCGAGGTCTTCGTCTATCCGAACGCCGACCACGGCTTTAACTGCGGAGATCGCGCGTCGTACAACGCGCATGCGTCGGCGCTCGCGCACGGGCGCACGCTGACGTTCCTCGGCGAGCATATGTAAGGCTGGAAACCGCGGGCGTCGTGCGACGCCCGCGTTTCGTGGCGTCGATGAAACGCGCGTGACAGCACGCGCAGCGGCAGATCGCGGCAGGCGATGCACCCGCGCCGCGAACCGCTATATCAGCGCAGGCAGGCCCTCGACCAGCAGGAACGCCACCAGCACGCCAACCAGCGCGCCGAAAGCCCTGAGCACGTTGTTCTTGAAATGCGAGGCGCACGGAATGGCGCCGAGAAACAGGGCGCCGGCGAGCGCCATCGGGATGATCAGAATAAAGTCGCCGATCGTAAAGTACGTCGTCATTGCTCGTCTCCCATCGTATTGCTTCTTGCGTCCAGCCGTGCTCGCTGTCCGCCGCACTTTCGATTTGAGTATAGGCCGCGCTTTGTAGCGCGTAAGCCGATATGCGCGCGAGAACGCGGCGCATCGAACACCGAGCCTTGTCCGGCAAGGCTTTCCGCCCGGTGTTATTAAGCGGTAGCGGAAAAACCCTGATGATCCGCAGATTTCGCTTTCCTTTCGGCAAGCGGCGGCGCTTTCACGCGACGCCGGTCCGCTCGCGCCTGTGCAGATACCCGGCGCCCGCCAGTCCGGCGAGCAGCAGCGCGCAGATGAGGCCTGCTACGCCGGCCCAGCCGAAGCTCGTCCAGAAGTGGCCGCCGTACGAGCCGATCACGCTCGATCCGAGGTAGTAGGCAAGCAGATAGAGCGCCGCCGCCTGACCCTTCGCGTGCGTCGCGAGCCGTCCGACCCAGCTGCTTGCCACCGCATGTCCGGCGAAAAAGCCGAACGTCAGGCACGCGATCCCGCCGATGATCACGGCAAGCGACATCGAAAGCGTCAGCAGCACGCCCGCGATCATGAGGAGAAGGCTCGCGATCAGCACGCGGCCGCGCCCGAACGCGTCGGCCATCTTCCCCGACCACGGCGACGCCACGACGCCCGTCAGGTACACCGAGAAAATCGCGCCGATCTGTGTCTGGCTGAGCCTGAAAGGTGCGCCGAGCAGCCGGTAGCCGGCGTAGTTGTAGAGCGTGACGAAGCTGCCCATCAGCACGAAGCCGATCAGAAACAGAAACGGAAGGCCGCGATGGGTCAGGTGCCCGGCGAGCGCCCGGCGGTGATGATGAAAACCCATGCCACGGCGCGGGACGAAACGCCGCGAAGGCGGCAGGAGCGCGCGGAACGCGAGCGTCGAAAGCAGGCCGAGCGCGCCGATGCCGCCGATCGCGACACGCCACGAGAAGAAGTCCGCCAGAATCCCGCTGATCACGCGCCCGGCCATGCCGCCGATCGCCGTGCCGCCGACATAGAGCCCCATCGCGAGTCCGAGGCCTTCGGGGTCCACTTCCTCCGCGAGATAGGCCATCGCCACCGCAGGCACGCCGCCGAGCGCGAGCCCTTCCAGCGCGCGCACGAAGAGCAGGCCGTGCCAGCTCGGCAGAAACGCCGTGATGACCGTCAGGACCGACGACGCAGTCAGCGACAGCGTCATCAGCCGATGCCGGCTCCAGCCTTCCGACACGAACCCCGCGACGAAGATGGCGAGCGCGAGCGACGCGGTCGTCACCGACACCGAGAGCGCGCTTTGGGCGGGGCTCACGCCGAACGTCGCGGAAAACTCGGGGAGGAGCGGCTGCACGCAGTAGAGCAGCGAGAAGGTCGCGTAGCCTGCGAACAGCAGCGCAAGCGACGCATGCCAGAAGGCGCGCGAACCGTGTTCGAGGTAAGGCGTGGGGTTGGACGTGGGGCTGGGCGCTGCGCTGGTCGATGAAGAAAGAGGATCGTCGGAAGAGGGCCGGTGCGGCGCCGGCGAAGAAGTCACGACAAGGCCTCCGTTGGCAAAGATCATAACGATACGCCGATCGCAAGTCACATGCCCGTGAACTCACTGCGCGCTTTCGCGTCGCTTTCAAAGTGGGCGTACGTTACCGGGCGCACGTAGCCCAGGCGCCAATCGTCGGCGTTCCCGGACGCAACCCTTCGACTCCATGCGTCTCGATGCGCTAAAGTAATAGCGCAATCGCTGAATCAAGGACGTTTTCGCTCTCGTTTTACGCATTGAAAGGGCGGCGGCGTTCAGGTGCACGAGCCCGAGGGCACGTGCTTGGTAAAAAATAAATGACCGGCCCGGCATCGCTTGGCCGGCACACAAACGGGGTTTCATCATGCAAATCGGTTCGATTGTCCGCTCCGTGCATATCGCCGTGCCTCAGGGCGCGCGCGGCATCGTGATGCGAATTCTTGGCGACATGGCGATGGTCGCGTGGTACGCGGGCGAACCAGGCACGTCGAAGCTGCTCAACACTGAACCGTTCTTCCTCGAAGACCTCATCGATACCGGCGACATCGTGCGTCCGGCGAATGCGGTCGTGCATTGAACCCTGATTACCGGTCCGCGGGAAAAGGCAGGTCGCGTGAGCCGATGCGAGGCACAATGCCGGAATGACATCCGACCATCCCGACGCTTCCGACGCTTTTGCCACGCCCCCGCATGACCAGTCTCATGCCGCGCCTCCGTTTGCCGGCCTCACGCCCGAGTGCGTCCTCGACGCGCTCGACAGCGTGCTGATCCCCACGGGCGTACGCACCGACGGGCGCATGCTGCCGCTCAACAGCTACGAAAACCGCGTGTACCAGGTGGGGATGGAGGACGGCCCGCCGGTCGTCGCGAAGTTCTATCGGCCGCAACGATGGTCGAACGAGGCGATTCTCGAGGAGCACGCGTTCGTCGCCGAACTCGAACGGCGCGAGATTCCCGCCGTGCCCGCGCGCGTGATCGACGGCACCTCGCTGCACAGCTTCGAAGGCTATCGCTTCTCGATCTTCGATCGCCGCGGCGGCCGCGCGCCCGATATCGACCGCAGCGACACGCTCGAATGGCTCGGGCGCTTCATCGGGCGAATTCATGCGGTCGGCGGACTTGAGGTGTATCGCGAGCGGCCCACGCTCGATATCCATACGTTCGGCTTCGAGCCGCGCGAGTTCCTGCTCTCGCACGGGTTCGTGCCCGCCGACGTGCGCGAGGCGTACGAGCGCGTCGTGGCGATGGCGCTGGAAGGCGTCGAGCGCGCTTTCGAGCGGGCGGGCGACATCCGCCCGATCCGCCTGCACGGCGACTGTCACCCGAGCAACGTGCTGTGGACCGACGCGGGTCCGCATTTCGTCGATTTCGACGACAGCCGCATGGGCCCCGCCGTCCAGGATTTGTGGCTGCTGCTGCCGGGCGAGCGCGCGGAGGCGTCGCGCGCGCTCGCCGACCTGCTCGCAGGCTACGAGGATTTCTGCGACTTCGAGCCGCGCGAGCTGCATCTCGTCGAACCGCTGCGCACGCTGCGGCTGATTCATTACGCGGCATGGCTCGCGCGCCGCTGGGACGACCCGGCGTTTCCCGCCGCCTTCCCCTGGTTCAACACCCAGCGCTACTGGGAAGACCGCATCCTCGAATTGCGCGAGCAAGTCGGCGCGATGCAGGAAGGGCCGCTCTGGCCCGTCTGATCTTGTCGTTCGGCCGTTCGTAAAAAGTTGAGAAAACTTGGCGGCCATGCAATGATAACGATTCTCATTTGCGAGCCACGCTGGGCCGGCGCATCGACGCCAGGTCCACCGTGGCTTTTCTGCTCACTTTTTACCCTGAAGAACGGAGAGACGCGTGAACGCGCCCGAAACCATCAAGCCGGAAGCGCCATCGAACGCCTCCGCGATGCACTACAAGCAACACGCGACGGCGCCCGGCACGCGTCTTATCGACGATGCAGAGCAAGCCGTCCGCAAGAACCGCTCGCGGCGCGCGACGTTCATCAAATGGCTGCGCAAGGTGCATGGCTGGGTGGGTTTGTGGGGCGCGGTGCTCGGACTGCTGTTCGGCACGACCGGATTTCTGCTCAACCATCGCGGCGGGCCGCTCAGGATCTCCACCGGTGAACCGCAGGTCTCGCAGGTGCAGCTTCCATTGCCCGCTCACGGGCTCAAGTCGCCGAAAGAGCTCGGGACCTGGCTCAAGAGCGAACTGAAGATCGAAGGCAATCTCGGGCGCACGAAGCGCGAGCCGGCACACACGGTCGGCTGGGGCGATCAGAAGACGATGCAGCCGGAACTGTGGACCGTCGCGGTGGCGTCGCCGGGGGGCGGGGTATCGGCGGAATACTGGGTCGGCAATGGATTCGTATCGGTGAAACGCACCGAAAACAGCTTCCTCGCGACGATGAGCAACCTGCACAAGGGCGTGGGCCTGAGCGTCGGATGGGTGCTGCTCATCGATACGCTCGCGGGAAGCATCATCCTCCTCTCGCTGACGGGCGTGCTGCTGTGGACCGAGCTGAACAAGCGCCGGACGGTGGGCGTGGTGCTGGTCGGCGCGTCGATCGTGGCAGCGGTGGTGTGCGGGATGATGTGAGCTTGCGAGGGTCGGGCGGGCGCTTTGAAGCGTCGGCCGTGACCTGACACGCTGGAAAATGAAGGGCCGTTGCGCATCGCGTCGCAACGGCCTTAATGAGATGGTCACCCCCACCCTGCACGCGGGTTACGCTGTAGGGTGTTTTCTTTTCTGGAGAGGCCATCATGCAGAACGTGACACTGGTTGGAATCGATCTGGGCAAGCACTCGTTTCATCTTCACGGTCAGGACCAGCACGGCAAAGCCGTGTTCCACCGAAAGGTAAATCGTAAGCAACTGATCGAATTCTTCGCCACCTTTCTCGCTTGCACGGTGGTCATGGAAGCCTGCGCCGGCGCCCATTACATGGCCCGCAAACTTGCTGCCTTCGGGCATCAGGCCAAACTCATCTCGCCGCAGTTTGTGCGACCTTCGTCAAGAGTAACAAGAACGATTTCGTGGACGCCGAAGCCATCTGCGAAGCAGCGTCGCGTCCGGCCATGCGCTTCGTGACGCCGAAGACGGAATCCCAACAAACGTTGTCGGCCTTGCACCGGATGCGCGAATCCATGGTTCGGGATCGCGTTAAAACCTGCAACCAGATGCACGGCTTCCTGCTCGAATTTGGCATCAGTTTGCCTATTGGACAGGCTGTCATCAAGCGCTTGCCGGCAGTATTCGCCGATCATTCCCTCCCGCCGCGACTGGTCGCGATCCTTGATCGCTTGCATACCCACTTCAAATACCTCAGCGAACAGATCGACGAGATCGACAGGGAGATGACCCGGCAACTGGCCGATGACAACCTCGGCCAGCGCCTGCTCAGCATCCCGGGTGTCGGTCCGATCACCGCGAGCGTGCTGGCTTCCGAAATGGGCGATGGCAAACAGTACGGCTGCAGTCGGGACTTCGCGGCGTCGATCGGGCTCGTGCCGCGCCAATACAGTACGGGCGGCAAGGCAAATCTGCTGGGCATCAGCAAACGCGGAGACAAGAATATCCGATGCCTGCTTGTGCAGTGCGCCAGAGCCTACATGCAGCGGCTCGACCGGCAGACCGGCCGGTTGGCCGAGTGGGTGCGTGCGATGCTCGCACGCACCCACTCTAACGTGGTGGCCTGCGCGCTTGCCAACAAGCTGGCGCGCACCGCCTGGGCGCTGGCAACCCACAACAGCACATTCGATGCGGGAGCGGGGGCTGTACCGGTCTAAGCATCCGATTCCTAACCACGTTTTACTGAGTTTCACCTACCTGGTTTTGCGACCGCTGAAATTTGATGACGTGAATGGCACACCGGCCTGACGAACAACCCGTCAAAGAAATTGGCTTTAGAAGCCGCGGCCTTTTTTGGGACCGTCAGGCGCGATTCTCATCGTGGCGCGGGGAGCGATCCCCACAACGACGCCGGATAGATTTAGGCAAGCCAATCCACACCGTCAAAAGTCAGTGTAGCAAAAACGGGGGTGACCATAGATTTTCTTTACGCGCGCATCAGGAAGACGCCGCCCGCTTGCGCCGGCTGTTATGGCGCGTGAGCCACAAATACAGCCCGCTGCCCAGCACGACGATCGTCAATACATCGAACGCGGCCCAGAAGATCTTCAGCGGCATGCCGCCGAAATCGCCGAAATGCAGCGGCTGAGAGCCAAGCAGCAGCGTCAGATACCACGGCAATTCGCGCGAATCGGTGAGCTTGCCCGTCGAGGCGTCGACGAGCACCGGGCGCAGCATGCGCGTCGTGAGAATGCCGTCGCCGCGCATGAATACCGTGTAGTGATGCGGGCTGCTGAAGCGCGTGCCGGGGAACGCGACGAACGACGGAATCATGTCCGGCGCGACCTCGCGGGCGATCTTCACGGCGTCGTCCACCGACGCGCTCGCCGTGATCGGCGGCTTGCCCTGATACGGCGCGAGCATCTGCGCGAGTTGGTCGTTGCGCCACGCTTCCAGCATCAGATCCGCGAGCGTGTTGATCGACCCCGTCCCGCCGACGATCACGGCCCACACGAGCGTCAGCATGCCGATCGCGTTGTGCCAGTCGAGCCACACGGCGCGGCGCTTCTTCTTCAGACGCACGCGGCCGAGCCCGACCTTCCTCCAGAACGGCAGATACACGACGACGCCCGACACGACCGCCGCGAGAAACGCGACGCCCATCGCGCCCAGAAAGAGCTTGCCGGCGAGGCCGGCGAACATGTCGACGTGCAGTTTCAGCAGCACGAATTTCAGCGATCCCTTGCCGGGCGGCGCGCCGAGCGCCTGCGCGGTGCGGCCGTCGATGACGGTGGTCAGCGTGTCGTCCGGAGGCGTATCGGCGCGCGGCGCGCTGACGACGAGCGGCAGCATCGGCTCGTCGGGCTCCCAGATCATGTACTGCGGCACGTGGCCGGGATGCTGCGTCAGCGCGGAGCGGAGGATCGCGTCGTACGTCGCGCGGGCATTGGCCTGCGACGCGGACAGCTCGGGCGCTTCGATGGCGTCACCGAGCAGCACGTCGAGTTCGTGACCGAAAACGAGCGGCAAACCGGTGAGACAAAGCAGCAGCATGAATGCAGTGCAGACGAGGCTCGTCCATCGATGAACGATCGACCAGACGCGCAGCGAGCGCTGGCTCATGCCGCGTTTCGGGTGGTCGTCGTGCCGGTCCGCCGGACGATGCGAAGGCGCTTGCGTCGTTGGCCGGTCGGATTGCTGGCCGGTCAGGTAGTTGCCTCGCATGCGGGAGGGTCCTTTCGGGTTGGGATGGAGCAGTAAAGACGCGCGCCGTGCGGGCGTCCAAATGAGAATGATTATTATAAACGGAGGAACGGGAGGGTGTAGTGCGGTCAGGCCGCGCATCGGCGATTCATGCCCGGAATGCAGCAGTTCGATCGCGCAAGCGGGACGTACGTCATGAAGTCAGGCGGCAAGCGCAAGCGGCGCCGTGGTTCGATCCCTTCGCGCGGCCTCGGAAACGACGTGCCGAGGCAGATGCCTTTCGAGGAGCACGCAATGAAGGGAAGAAGCCAGTCAAAGCGGCGATTGCGATCGCATTTGCAGCAGGCGGCTTTTACGGATGTTTCGTCAGGACGGTACCGTATCGCGCCGAAATCGATCGTCGGTAGCGGGTGACGCGCTTCCCCGCGAACTCATGATTGAGCGCAAAGGTCCTGCATCGACGAACCCGCTTCCGCGGGCATTTTTCAGGGGGCCGGGCGAGTGCATCAAACCCCACAAACCTCCCCCTCCTTCCCCGCCACCTCCCTCGCGGCCTTCGCCCCTTCGACCTTGAGCAATTCCGGCAGCGAAACCCCGTTCTTCGCCGCCGTCACCTCCGCGAGAATCGACACCGCGATCTCCGGCGGCGTCCTGCTTCCGATATAGATCCCCACCGGCCCATGCAGCCGCGCGAGCTCCACATCCGACAGATCGAACTCCTTCAGCCGCTCCCTGCGCGCCGCGTTATTCCTGCGCGACCCCAGCGCCCCGACATAGAACGCCGGCGTCTTCAACGCCTCCATCAGCGCGAGGTCATCGAGTTTGGGATCGTGCGTGAGCGCAATCACCGCGCACCGTTCATCGAGCTTCATCGCCATCACGGTGTCATCGGGCATGGTGCGCACGATCGTCGTCCCGGGCACGTCCCACTCGTCCGTGTATTCCTCGCGCGGATCGCACACGGTCACCTGATAATCCAGCCCCACCGCGATATTGCACAGGTACCGCGACAACTGCCCCGCGCCGATCACGAGCATCCGGTAGCGCGGCCCGTGAATCGTGAGCAGCGTTGCATCGTCGAACGCGACGCCGTCCGTCGCCTGCGCGGGCTCCATGCGCACCTCGCCCGTCGCCATGTCGAGCGTACGCGCGACGAGCTGACCCGCCTCCACCGCGTCACACAGCCCGGCGATCCCGCTTTCCAGCGACAACGGCTCGAGCACGAGCTGAATCGTGCCGCCGCAGGGCAGCCCGAAGCGGTGCGCCTCCTCGGCGGTAATGCCATATTTGACCGCTTCCGGCCGGCTCTGCTCGATACCGCGCTGGCGCACGCGATCGATCAGATCGTCCTCGATGCACCCGCCCGACACCGACCCTGCCACGTGCCCGTCGTCGCGCACGGCGAGCATCGCGCCTTCCGGGCGAGGCGACGAGCCCCACGTCTTCACCACCGTGACGAGCAGCACGCGATGTCCGTCCTCGAGCCATCGGGCGCTGTTCCTCAGGACTTCGAGATCCACGCTGTCCATGATTTCTTCCCTTTCTTTTCCGCGTCGGCGGGCGGGTCTTCGTCTACCGATTCCACCGAGTCCACCGACGCCTCCGAATCCTGTACTTCAGGCGCCCCCTGCAGTTGCGCGCTGAACCGCTTGAAAAATTCTCCCGCAATCTTGCGCGCGGCGCCATCGACGAGCCGCGATCCGATCTGCGCCAGCTTCCCGCCGACCTGCGCGTTCGCGTTGTAGGTGAGGACCGTCGAGTCGGCGTCGTCGCCGGGCTCGAGGTTCACCTTCGCCGTGCCCTTGCCGAATCCCGCCGCGCCGCCCTGCCCCTCGAACACGATCGTGTACGTATGCGGCGCGTCGACATCGGTGAGATTCATGCGCCCCTTGAAGCGCGCCTTCACTGGCCCGACCGACGCCGTCATCGCAACCGCGTAGGCATTTTCGCCGTCCGCCTCGATGCTCTCGCAGCCCGGAATGCACGCGCGCAGGATTTCCGTGTCGTTGAGCGCTTCCCATGCCTGCTGCTGCGGCACCGGCAACGTGTGGGTGTCGGTCAGTTCCATCGCGTGTCTCCTGTTTTACCGGGCGTGGTGCGTCCGCCAAGCGACGCCAGCTCCCGGCCGACAGCCGCGAGGCTGTCGAGGTTATGCGCCGCGAGCATCACATCGACGTGCGGCAGGATCGCGCGCACGCCCCGGGCGCGCGGCGTGAATTCCGGGTAACGCAACAACGGATTGAGCCACACGAGCCGGTGCGCGAAACGGGCGAGCCGTTGCATCTCCGCGTCGAGGACGTCGATCGCTTCGTGATCCAGGCCGTCGGTCACGAGGAGCACGGTCGCGCGGCCCGCGAGCACGCGCCGCGCCCAGCGCCGGTTGAACTCCGCGAGCGCCGCGCCGATCCGCGTTCCGCCCGACCAGTCCACCACCTGCTCCGCCAGTGCGGCGATCGCGACGTCCGGATCGCGTTCGCGCAGCGCGCGCGTCGCATTCGTAAGCCGGGTGCCGAACAGGAAAACCTGCAGACGTTCGCGCGATTGCAGCAGCGCATGGCAGAAGTAAAGCACAGCGCGCGAATATGCGCTCATCGAGCCAGAAATGTCGAGCAGCAGCACGAGCGGCGGCCGGCGCTCGACCACCGCCCGGTATTTCCACACCATCCAGTCGCCGCCTGAGCGCACGGCGTGGCGCGCGCTCGCCCGAAGGTCGGCGTGCGTGCCGTGCGACGCGGCTTTCAGGCGGCGCGTCGGCTCGGTCGCGAGCGGCATGCGGTGCGAGCGGATCTGATGGCGCAGCGTGCGCCATTCGTCTGCGGTAAGCGTGTCGAAATCGCGATGGCTCAGCCGTTCCTGCGCGCTGAACGTCATGCGCGCGTGCAGCTGTTCGGGCGCCGGGTCGGGCGCGGGCGGTTTCGCGCGAGCCGCATTGTGCGCCGCCAGCGCGTCGGCGAGCCGGTTGTTGCGCGTGGGCGGCGGCACGCCGCTCGTCACCTTCGGCAGCAGCATCGCGCGCAGCTTGCCCTCCCAGTCGGGGTCGCGCCAGAAAAGGTCGAAGGCGGCGTCGAAGGTCTCGCGCTCATCCGGTGCGTGCACGAGCAACGACGCGAGCGTCGCGCGCACGTCGTCGCGCCGGCCGATATCGATCCAGCGAAGCGCGTCGAGCGCATCGACCGCCTGCGCCGGCGACATCCCGAGCCCCGCGCCGCGCAGGAGCCGGATGAAATGCACGACGTTGCGGGCGAACGGTTCCATCGTGCGTCACGCCGGCTCGGCAAGGCACCGCGCGATGGTCTCGCCGTCGAGGCGCGTGAGGTCGTCCTGATACTTGAGCAGCACGCCGAGCGTGTCCTGCACGGACTGCGGGTCGAGTTCGCTCACGCTGAGTGCGGCGAGCGCGCGGCACCAGTCGATCGTTTCCGCGACGCCCGGCGCCTTGAAGAGGTCCAGCGTGCGCAACTGGTGCACGAACGCGACGGCCCGCGCCTGCAGCGCCGCGCCCGCTTCGGGCGCGCGCGCGGCGACGATCGCGAGTTCGACGTCGCGCGCCGGATAGCCGATCCACTTATAAAGACAGCGCCGCTTGAGCGCGTCGTGGACCTCGCGCGTGCGGTTCGACGTCATCACGACGAGCGGCGGACGCTCGGCGCGCACGGTGCCGTATTCGGGAATCGACACCTGGAAATCCGACAGCAATTCGAGCAGGAACGCTTCGAACGGCTCGTCGGCGCGGTCGATTTCGTCGATGAGCAACACGCGCCGCGCCCCCGCATCCAGCGGATCGGGAAGCAGCGCCTGCAAGAGCGGGCGCTTCAGCAAAAATTCGCTGCGATACAGCGAATCGTTCGACGGCTGTTCGCCCGCCGCTTCGGCAAGCCGCAGCGCCATGATCTGCCGCGGGTAGTCCCACTCGTACAGCGCGCTCGCGGTATCGAGCCCCTCGTAGCATTGCAGCCGCAGCATCGACGTGCCGAGGAGGCCCGCCGCCGCCTTCGCGAGCTCCGTCTTGCCGACACCCGGCTCGCCCTCGAGAAAAAGCGGCCGCTGCATCTTCAGCGCGAGAAAAAGCGCAGTCGCGAGTTCGCGGCTGGCGAAATACTGCTGCGCGGCAAGGCGTGCGAGCGTTTCGTCGATCGACCCGGGCTCCATGAAGCTCCTGAGAATGCTTGCGGAAATGTGCGAACGCGTGCGCGGCGCCCCTTGCCGACTGCCCTGGCCGGGGCGCCGCGCGTCCTCAGAACGCGTTGGCGCGCTCGATCGCGCGCCCCGCGAGGACCGGGATCAGATGCGCGCGATACTCGGCGCTCGCGTGCATGTCCTCGTTGAGCGTGTCGGGCGAGATCTTCACACCACGCGCCGCCGCGACGGAGAAGTCCTTCGACAGCGCCGCCTCCAGTTCCGTCGGACGAAATACCGACGCCGCCGCGCCCGTCACGGCGACGCGCACGCCCGTCACCCCCTTCGCGACGAACACGCCGACCAGCGCGAAGTGCGACGCCGGGTTGCGAAACTTCTCATAGCCGGCGCGCTCTGCGAGCGGGAATTCGACCGCGGTGATCAGTTCGTCAGGTTGCAGCGCTGTCTCGTACATGCCGAGGAAGAAGTCGTCGGCGGCGATGCGGCGGCGGTCGGTCACCACCGTCGCGTTCAGCGCGAGCACGGCGGCCGGATAGCACGCGGCGGGATCGTCGTTGGCAAGCGAGCCGCCGATCGTCCCGCGCTCCCTGACCTGCCGGTCGCCGATGCGCCCCGCCAGATCCGCGAGTCCGGGCAGCGCCTTCTTCACGTCGGCGCTCGACGCGACCCGCGCGTGGCATACGGCGGCGCCGATCGTCACGGTGCCGCCACTCACGGTGATGTCCTTCATCGACGCGATGCGCGTCACGTCGACGAGCGCCGAAGGCTGCGCGAGCCGCAGGCGCATCGTCGGCAGGAGGCTCTGGCCGCCCGCGAGGTACTTCGCGTCGCCGTTGGCGGTGAGCACGGCGACCGCTGCGTCGGCCTGGCCCGGCCGCTGGTAGTCGAAGGTGTACATGTCGGTCTCCTCAGGCTTGAGTGGCAGCGGCGGAAGCGGAAGCGGCGTGCATCGCCGCCCACACGCGATGCGGCGTCGCGGGCATCTGCAGGTCCTTCACGCCGAGCGGCGCGAGCGCGTCCAGAATCGCGTTGATCACGGCAGGCGGCGAGCCGATCGCGCCCGCCTCGCCGCACCCCTTCACGCCGAGCGGATTGTGCGTGCACGGCGTGCCCTTCGCCGTTTCGACCGTGAAGTTCGGCAGGTCGATGGCGTGCGGCATCGCGTAGTCCATGAACGAGCCGGACAGCAGCTGCCCGCTTTCGTTGTCGTACACGCAGCGCTCGAGCATCGCCTGCCCGATGCCCTGCCCGAGCCCGCCATGCACCTGGCCTTCGACGATCATCGGGTTGATCACGTTGCCGAAGTCGTCGACGGCGGTGAACTTCTGGATGCGCGTTTCGCCCGTGTCCGGATCGACCTCGACTTCGCAAATATACGCACCCGACGGATACGTGAAGTTGGTCGGGTCGTAGAACGCGTTTTCGTTGAGGCCGGGCTCGAGCGTCTCCAGCGGAAAGTTGTGCGGGACGTAGGCCGCGAGCGACACGTCCGCGAACGTCTTCGTGCGGTCCGTGCCGGCCACGCGGAAGATGCCGTCCTTGAACTCGATGTCCTCCGCCGACGCCTCCAGCAGGTGCGCCGCGATCTTCTTGGCCTTGGCCTCGATCTTGTCGAGTGCCTTCATGAGCGCCGAGCCGCCCACCGCGATCGAGCGCGAGCCGTACGTGCCCATGCCGAACGGAATGCGCCCGGTGTCGCCGTGGATGATCTCGACGTTGTCCATCGACACGCCGAGCCGGTCCGCAACCACCTGCGCGAAGGTCGTTTCGTGCCCCTGGCCGTGGCTGTGCGACCCGGTGAACACGGTCACCGAGCCGGTCGGATGCACGCGCACTTCACCCGCTTCGAAAAGGCCGGCCCGCGCGCCGAGCGCGCCCGCAATGTTCGACGGCGCGAGCCCGCACGCCTCGATGTAGCAGGAATAGCCGAGGCCGCGCAGCTTGCCGCTCTTCTTCGCTTCGTCGCGCCGGGCGGCGAAGCCCTTCACGTCGGCGATCTCGAGCGCGCGGTTCAGGATGCTGTCGTAGTCGCCGGTGTCGTAGGTGAGGCCGACCGGGGTCGCGTACGGAAACTCGCGGATGAAATTGCGGCGGCGGATTTCCGCCGGATCGATGTTCATCTCGCGCGCCGCCGTTTCCACGAGCCGCTCGACCACGTACGTCGCCTCCGGACGGCCCGCTCCGCGATACGCATCGACGGGAACCGTGTTCGTGAACACGGCCTTCACCTCGGCGTAGATCGCGGGCGTCGCATACTGGCCGGCCAGCAGCGTCGCGTAAAGGATGGTCGGCACGGAGGACGCGAACGTCGACAGATAGGCGCCCATGTTCGCAGTGGTGTGCACGCGCATCGCGAGGAACTTGCCGGTGCTGTCGAGCGCGAGCTCGGCTTTCGTCACATGATCGCGGCCGTGCGCATCGGTCAGGAACGCCTCGGAACGCTCGGCCGTCCACTTGATCGGCCGCCCAGTCTTCTTCGACGCCCACGTGAGCGCCACGTCCTCCGCATACAGGAAGATCTTGGAGCCGAAGCCGCCGCCGACATCCGGCGCGATAATCCGCAGCTTCGTCTCCGGCAGCGAGAGCACGAAGGCCGCCATCAGGAGGCGCTCGACGTGCGGATTCTGGTTCGCCACGTAGACGGTGTAGCTGTCGTCGTATTTCGAATAGCTCGCATTGACCGCGCGCGGCTCGATCGCGTTCGGAATCAGGCGCTGGTTCACGATGTCGAGCGTCGTTACGTGCGCGGCCTGCGCGAAGGCGGCGTCGGTTCGCGCCTTGTCGCCGTGGCCCCAGTTGTAGCAGACGTTGTCCGCCACGCCGTCGTGCACGAGCGGCTGGTCCGGGTTCGACGCGCTCGCCGTATCGACCGCGGCCGGCAGCACGTCGTAGTCCACGTCGATCAGTTCGACCGCGTCCTTCGCCTCCTTCACCGACTCGGCGATCACGAGCGCGACCTGGTCGCCGACATGGCGCACCTTGTCGTGCGCGATCACGGGATGCGGCGGCTCGTTCATCGGCTTGCCGTCGGTGCTGTGGATCAGCCAGCCGCACGGCAAGCCGCCGACGTTGTCTGCCGCGAGATCCGCGCCGGTAAAGATCGCGATCACGCCGGGCGACTGCTTCGCCGCGGCCGTATCGATGCTGCGTATCTTCGCGTGCGCGTGCGGCGAGCGCAGGAACACGCCGTAGCTCTGCTGGGGAAAGACGACGTCGTCGGTGTACTGGCCTGCGCCCGTCAGGAAGCGGAAGTCTTCCTTGCGTTTGACGCCGGCGCCAATCATGTGCGGTTGTTCGGGTGCATTCATCGCGGTCTCCGTTGTCGATCAGAGTAGGCGCTTCAGCGCCGTACTCTGATCCCATGCAAAGCGGTCGATCAGAGCAGGTGCTTCAGCGCCGAACCCTGATCCCATGCAAAGCGGTCGATCAGAGCAGGTGCTTCAGCGCCGAACCCTGATCCCATGCAAAGCGGTCGCTCAGAGCAGGTGCTTTAGCGCCGAACCCTGATCCCATGCAGAGCAAAGTCAGGCCCAATTCATCGAAAAGGGATGGTCTTCAACGAGGCGTGGCTGCGGGGTGCGTGTCACCCGCCCGCCTTCATGGCCTGTGCCCCCTGCAGGACCGCCTTCACGATGTTGTGATAGCCCGTGCAGCGGCAAAGATTGCCGTCGAGCTGCTCGCGGACCTCGGCCTCGGTAAGATCGGATTCCTGCGATGCGAGCGCCGTCGCGCTCATCACCATGCCCGGCGTGCAGAAGCCGCATTGCAGGCCGTGGCAATCCTTGAACGCGGCCTGCATCGGGTGAAGGTGCCCGTCCTTCGAGAGCCCTTCGATGGTCGTCACCTGCGCGCCGTCCGCCTGCGCGGCGAGGATGTTGCACGCCTTGATCGCGCGGCCGTCCAGATGGACGGTGCACGCGCCGCACTGCGCGGTGTCGCAGCCGATGTGCGTGCCGGTGAGCCTGAGTTGATCGCGCAGAAACTGGACCAGCAGGATGTGAGGTTCGACGTCGGCGGTCACGGGTTTGCCGTTGACCGTCAGGCTGATGCTGAGCGCCATTTCTTCTGTCTCCTTGGGGGGATGGACCAGCCCAAAGCACACTCACGGTCTACACGTCCTGAACCTGCCTTGCTGCTGTGAGCGTCTGGCTGGGAATTCGTGTTATTTGTTCTAGCAACGAGTAAAACACAAATCGGCGGCAGTCGCTATCGGGCCAACGGCGCATGCGTGGCGCTGCGCGACATGTTCCGCAGCGCTGCCGGCTTGCGGGTTCGTGCGCGGGTTCGTGCGCTGCTTCGCAGCATGGGCGGATGTTGCAGGCGCGCTCTCGTGGCCGGGTGCTCCAAAGCAAAACGCGCCGCCCTTCCGGGCGGCGCGTTTTGCGTGGCAAGGCGCAGGCGGGCGCCGTCAGTGGATACCGCGACCCAGCTTCGAGTTGCCGCGCGAGTAGCCGAAATAGATCACGAGCCCGATGACGAGCCACACGACGAACGCAATCCACGTCGTCGCCTGAAGATTGATCATCAGGAACAGGCACGACGCAACCGCCAGAACCGGGACGAGCGGCACGCCCGGGCAGCGGAACGCGCGCGGCAGCGCCGGGTGCGTGCGGCGCAGGACCAGCACGGCAATCGACACCATGCAGAACGCCGCCAGCGTGCCGATGTTGATCAGCTCCGCGAGCACGTTGAGCGGCACCAGCGCGCCGATCAGCCCGAAGCAGATGCCGACGAGCCAGGTCGTGAAAAAGGGCGTCGCGAAACGCGGGTGCACCTTCGAGAGCCGCGCGGGCAACAGGCCGTCGCGCGACATCGCGTAGATCACGCGCGTCTGGCCGTAGCTCATCACGAGAATCACGGTGAGCATGCCGAGCACCGCGCCGAGGTCGATGAAGCCCGCCACCCAGTTCTGCCCGACCACCTGCAGCGCGTACGAAACCGGATGCGAGACGTTGGCGAATTGCGGCGACGGCACGATCCCCGTCACGACGGCGGCCACCGCCACGTACAGCACGGCGCACACCGCGAGCGACGAGATGATCCCGATCGGCAGGTCGCGCTTCGGATCCTTCACCTCCTCCGCCGCCGACGACACCGAGTCGAAGCCGATGAACGCAAAGAACATCACGGCCGCCGCGCCGAACACGCCCGACCAGCCGTTCGGCATGAACGGCTGCCAGTTCGCCGGCGTGACGTGGAACACGCCGACCACGATCACGAGCAGCACCACGGTCACCTTGATCGCGACCATCAGGTTGTTGACGCGCGTCGATTCCCTGACGCCGACCGAGAGCAGCGCCGTGATCGCCATAATCACGAGAAACGCGGGCAGGTTGAACACGGTGAAATGGCCGGGCACGGCGCCGGGCGCGGCGGTGAGCGCCATCGGCAGCGAGATGCCGAAGCCCGACAGCAGCGACTGGAGGTAGCCGGACCAGCCGACCGACACGGCCGAGGTCGCGAGCCCGTATTCGAGCATCAGGTCCCAGCCGATGATCCACGCGGCCAGCTCGCCGAGCGTCGCATACGAATAGGTGTAGATCGAGCCGGCGACGGGAATCGTCGACGAGAACTCGGCGTAGGCGAGCGCCGCGAAGCAGCAGGCAATGGCCGCGATGATGAACGCGATCATCAGCGCCGGCCCGGCCTGCACCGCGCCGGTTCCGGTCAGCACGAAAATGCCCGTGCCGATGATGGCGCCGACGCCGAGAAAGGTCAGATCGAGCGCACCGAGCGACTTTCTCAGGCCCGTGCGATGCGCACCGGCGAGCAGGTGCTCGATACTTTTCTTGCGAAACAGGGACATGGACGGGTACCTCCAGACGACGCGAAGCCGGACACGAACAGGGACGCAAACACGCGTCGGCTTCGTGGAAAACCCGGGATTTTATCGGAGGGAAGGCAGCTCGCCGGTGGCTTTCAGGCGATTGGACATCAAGAGTATTCGGCGCTTTGACACTTTTCGGATTGAAATTTGCGCTATCAGCGGCGTATTCGCTCAAAAATCCTCGAATGCGGCGCGCACGAGGAATTTCCGCGCCAATGCACGCGAATGGTGCAAATGCTTCAAAACGACTCAGCCCGCCATGGCCGGATTCATGTCGACGAGCCGGTTGCTCATCACATAGAAGGTCAGTTCCGCGTTGTTCGAGAGCTTCATCTTGTCGAGCAGGCGCGAGCGGTAGACGCTCACCGTTTTCACCGAGAGCGACAGCGCGTGGGCAATGTCCGTCAGCCGCTTGCCCGACGCGAGCATGCAGAGCGTCTGGAATTCGCGGTCCGAGAGCTTCTCGTGCGGCAACTGCTCCGAATCCAGCGACACGTAGGCCGCGAGCGCCTCGGCCATCGCGGGGCTCACGTACTTGCGGCCCGCCGCGACCTGCTGGATCGCGTTGATCATCAGCGCGGGGTCGGCGGTTTTCGAGAGATAGCCCGCCGCGCCCGCCTTGAGCGCGCGCACCGCGTACTGATCCTCGCGGTACATCGAGAACATCAGCACCGGCAGGCGCGGCGCCTGGCGCTTCATGCGCTTGAGCACGTCGACACCGTTGATGTCGGGCAGCGAAATGTCGAGGAGCGCCACGTCGACGGGGCGCTGCACCGCGTAACTGAGCGCCTGGGCGCCGGTTTCGGCCTCGAACACATGCGAGGCGATGCCGCGCTCGATCAGCAGTTGCGAGACGCCGCGGCGCACGATCGCGTGGTCGTCGGCAAGCAGGACCCTGAGTGTCAAGACGCAGCCCTCACGAGTTGAGCGCAAAGCGCGCGGGCCGGATCGGCGACACGGCGGCGTGCGAAGCCGTCAGCGGAAAGCGGGCACGCACGGCGGTGCCGCCCGTCGCGGAGGCGGTGATGCGCAGGCTGCCGCCCAGCGCCTCGCAGCGCGAGCGCATGCCGCTCAAACCCAGGCGCCCGGGCTTGCGGCGCGCGGCGGCCGTCATGCCGCAGCCGTCGTCTTCGACGAACAGCGTGACGAAGCGCGCATCCCCCTCCGCGTTCACCTCGATATGCACGCGCGCCACGCTCGCGCGGGCGTGCCGGGCGACGTTGCTGAGCGCTTCCTGCGCGACGCGGAAGATCGCGAGCGCAACGGGTTCGCCAAGGCGCGCGAGCCGTGCGTCGGGTGCGCAGGTGAACGTCACGTCGAGCGACGTGCTCGCCGCGAAGCGTTCGGCCCAGTCGGCGAGCGCGCGGGCGATGCCGCCGTCCAGCTGCGGCGCGCTCAGGCCCGCGACGGCCTGCTGATTCGCCTCGCACACCGCATCGAGCGACTGCTTCGCGATGCCGAGCGCTTCGGTGCACGGCGCCGGAGCGTCGGCGGGCAGCCACGTTTCGAGGCGCGCCAGCGCGAAGCGCGCGGCGGTCAGCGCGGCGCCGGCGGCGTCGTGCAGTTCCTGCGCGAGCATGCGGCGCACGCGCTCGTCGGTGGCCGCGAGCTGGGTGGAAAGCTGATGCACGCGTGCCGAGAGACGCTGGATTTCGCGATCCGCGGCCAGCTTGGCGTCCATCAGCGCGGACAGCGCCGAAGCCGGGCAAGCGGCGGCATCGTGCGCGGCGTACGTGCCGGCCGCCTCGCCAGGCGCGAGCGCCGGCGACTGAACGTCGCAAAAGGTCGCATGGCGTGGCTGGCTCTGATCCAGTACAGAAGCAGTCGACGTCTTCATTTCAACTTTTCCTCGCAGGGAGCGCAGTCAGCTACGTTCGCGCCAGTCCGACACCGCGACGTAACCAAATTTACACTCTGTAACAGCAAGAACGTCCCGTCGCGCCAAGGCTGGCGCTCGTTCCAATGTTGCGGATCATATCTCAAAAATATTATAAGTCTATGTCCCGTAAGGATTCGAACAGCGAACTTCATGCCGTTTCGCAAGTTAGCGACACCTACGCTTGTCGGAAAAACGCCTACAGGCCGCGTAACGGGCGGCAACACTTGTAACTTTCAGATCGCCCCGTCCGGATAGGAACGTGAAAAGCGGGCGAAAAAAAACCGGAGCACGAGGCTCCGGATTTTTGGAAAGCGTGTGTGCCGACGGGTCAGCCGACGAAAGCCTTCTCCACCACGTAGTGGCCCGGATGGTTGTTGCTGCCTTCCTGGAAGCCCATCTGGTCGAGCAGTTCGCGCGTGTCGCGCAGCATGTGCGGGCTGCCGCAGAGCATCACGCGGTCGTTTTCCACCGAGAACGGAGCCACGTCGAGATCCGAGAACAGCTTCTTGGTTTCGATCAGATCGGTGATGCGGCCGCGATTCGCGAATTCCTCGCGCGTGACGGTCGGGTAGTACACGAGCTTTTCCTGGATCAGCTCGCCCAGGTGTTCGTGGGCCGGCAGGTGCTCGGTGATGAAATCCTTGTACGCGAGTTCGTCGACGAAACGGCAGGTGTGCGTGAGCACGATCTTGTCGAAGCGGTCGTACACGTCCGGGTCCTTGATGATCGACATGAACGGCGCGAGCCCCGTGCCCGTGGACAGCAGCCACAGCGTCTTGCCGGGCAGCAGGTTGTCGGCGACGAGCGTGCCGGTCGGCTTCTTGCCGATCAGCACCGGATCGCCCACCTTCAGATGCTGAAGACGCGACGTGAGCGGGCCGTCCTGCACCTTGATGCTCAGGAATTCGAGATGTTCTTCGTAGTTCGCGCTCGCGAGGCTGTAGGCGCGCAGGAGCGGCTTGCCGTCGACTTCGAGGCCCACCATCGTGAACTGGCCGTTTTCGAAACGGAACGCTGAGTCACGCGTGCAGGTGAAGCTGAAAAGCGTATCGGTCCAGTGATGGACGCTCAGAACGGTTTGAGGATTAAGGTTGCTCATGGCTTCTTGGATAGTGCGAAAACGGTGGCGCCAGCGGCACGCGGCCGGGCACGAACAAGGACAAGGTGCTGCGCGAAAGAGGCTGGCAAGCGGGCTGGCCGCGCAACTTCGACACAAGCTCGGTGCAGGTTCGGCGCTTTTCGCGAGAAAAGGCGCAGCCCGGCGAATCCGCTATTTTAACGCGACAGTCATTCCGGCGTTGCGCCGCCGCCAAATGCCGATTGCGGCAAGTGGGCGCAACCGCTTCGTGAGCGGCATGGCGGGTCGCAGAAAGTGCGTTTCCCGAAGGCGACGGCCCGGGTTTTCGGCACGCCGGGCGCGGCCATAACCGGTAAAAATCCGTCGAGCCCGCATGATAGCAACTGGGGCGCGCTTAAGCGCCCAATGTCCCTGCTGGCGTCAGGCTAGCGCCTGCGCGCGACGGACGGCCACAGCGTCCGTCGTCGCGCTCGAAAGGCGCGCCGTGCGCGCTCAGACGCGCTGGTCCGTCGACGGCTTTTCCCAAAGATCCACGCCGCCTTCCTTCGCGTGCTGGTCGATTTCCGCGAGTTCCTCGCTGGAAAAGGCCAGGTTCTTCAGCGCGCCGACGTTCTCCACGACCTGCTCCGCCCGGCTCGCGCCGATCAGCACCGACGTCACGCGCCCGCCGCGCAGCGCCCACGCGAGCGCCATCTGCGCGAGGCTCTGGCCGCGGCGCCCGGCGAGTTCATTGAGCTTCCTGACATGCTCGATGTTCGCCGCGCTCAGGTGCGCTTCCTTCAGCGACCCACCGCCGGGCTTGTTGATCCGCGCGTCCTGGGGAACGCCGTTCAGGTACTTGCTGGTGAGAAGCCCCTGCGCGAGCGGCGTGAACGCGATGCTGCCCGCGCCGATGTCGTCGAGCGTATCGAGCAGTTCGCTCTCGATCCACCGGTTCAGCATGTTGTACGACGGCTGGTGAATCAGAAGCGGCACCTTGTGCCCGGCCAGCAGCTTCGCCATTTCGCGCGTCTTGGCCGCGGAATACGACGAGATCCCGACATACAGCGCCTTGCCCGAGTGCACGGCGGTGGCGAGCGCCCCGGCCGTCTCCTCAAGCGGCGTGTCGGCGTCGAACCGGTGCGAGTAGAAGATATCGACGTAGTCGAGGCCCATGCGCTTCAGGCTCTGATCGAGGCTCGCGAGCACGTACTTGCGCGAGCCGCCGCCCTGGCCGTACGGCCCGGGCCACATGTCCCAGCCCGCCTTCGACGAAATCAGCAGCTCGTCGCGGTAGGGCTTGAAATCGTCCTTGAACAGGCGCCCGAAATTGGTTTCCGCACTGCCGTACGGCGGGCCGTAGTTGTTCGCCAGATCGAAGTGCGTGATGCCGAGATCGAACGCGGTGCGCAGGATGTCGCGCTGCGTGGAGAGGGGCGTGGTATCGCCGAAGTTGTGCCAGAGCCCCAGCGACAACGCCGGCAACTTCAGGCCGCTGCGGCCGCAGGTGCGGTATTCCATCTGCGAATAGCGTTCGGAAGCTGCTTCGTAAGCCATGACGGGTTTTCCTCGATCGGGATGAAACGGTTGAGTGGCGGCGGCGCCAAACCTGACATGTTAGCCAATCGCGCCATGCGGCGCAGGTTCCCGGACGCTTGTCCCGCTATTCGAGATGGCCAAATGGACGATCGCGGGAACGATCACGCCTGACGAAAGCCAAAAGCAAATTCTTAGCAAGGAGCTTCCCGGATGGATCTGATCGAAAAATTACACCCCGCTTACGACGCACTACTTGCCGCCGGCATCAAATACGGCTTCGATGTCTGCATGGCGATCCTGATCGTCATCGTCGGCTGGTGGATCTCCAACCGCGTCGCGAATGCGCTCAGGCGCGCGCTCGGCCGCACGAACGCCGACACGACGCTCACGCCCGTCCTCGCGAGCCTCGCGCTCTGGGCGATCCGCGTCATCGCGATCGTGGCCGCGCTCGGCAAGTTCGGCATCGCGGCGGCGAGCATCCTGACCGTGCTTGGCGCGGCTGGCCTCGCGATCGGTCTTGCGCTCCAGGGCACGCTCCAGAACATCGCCGCGGGGCTGATGCTGCTGCTTCTGCGGCCGTTTCGCGTGGGCGACTACATCGAGGGCATCGGCACGACGGCTGGCACCGTGAACGAAATCGGGCTCTTCACCACGCGCCTCACGAAGGCGGACGGCATCGTCATGTTCGTGCCGAACAGCACGATATGGGCGAACCCGGTGACCAACTACAGCGCGAACGAACGCCGCCGCGTGGTGGTGAACTTTCATGTTCCGCACCAGCAGAGCGTCGAGCATGTGCTCGCGTCGCTGAAAACGATGGTGGAAAGCGATTCGCGGATCGTCGACCAGCCCGCCAGGCCGTGGATCGCCGTGACCGATTACACCGATACCGGTGTGAAGATCAATGTCGGGGCATGGACGCGCACGGGTGATCACGCGAACGTGCAGGCGGACCTGCTGCGTCAGATCCAGCCGCTGACGAAGCCGGAACCCGCGCCCAGTGTGGACGAGCCGGTGAGCGCCTAGTAAGCTTGCGCGCCCAGAACTCCTGAAGAGGATCCATGACGAAGGCGATTTCCCTCGCGCTGCTGGTCGGCGGCATCGTGCTGCTTTATTTCGGCGGCACGTCGTTTCATTCGCTGAGCAACGACGTTTCGCGCTTTTTCACCGGCTCGCCGACCAACAAGACGATCTGGCTGATCGCCGGCGGCGTGATCGCCACGCTCGCCGGACTGATCGGGCTTGCGCTGCCGGGGAGGCGCTGAGCGCCGCCGCTCAGACCAGCGCCACTTCCGCCTTCGACGCCGAGCGCGTGCCCGGCAGCGCGGCATTGCTCGCCCCGCGATAGGTGTAGACGAGCGAGAACTTCACCTGATCGGTGAGATTCTTGCCCGCCGAGTGCACCGTGTTGCAGTGGAAGAACACCACGTCGCCGGCTTTCAGTTCGGGCGAGACGGCCGTGCGGATGAGCGCCGCGTTTTCGGGCAGGTCGGAGCGGAAAAACTTGGCGTCGTCGAAGCGCTCGGATGTGAAAGGCAGCTTGTGCGACATCGGCACGAACCACAGGCCGCCGTTTTCCACGGTCTCCGAGCCGAGCGCGACCCACGCGGAAACGAGATCGTCGCGCTCGAACGCCCAGTAGCGCACGTCGCGATGCCAGCCCGTCAGGCTGCCGTAGGCCGGGTGCTTGGTCATCACGCAGTTGTGATGGGCACGCGACAGATACGGCGCCTCTCCGAAGTAAAGCTCCATCCAGCCGCGCACTTCCGGCGACGTGGCCCATTCGCTGAAAAGCGGATCGCGGGCATACGCGTCGAGCAGGCGGCGCACGGTATGGCCGCCGGGCGCGTCCTTCGAATCCGGCGCGCCCGGATATTTCAGATCGGCTTCGAACTCGACTGGCGCAGCCGCCTCCAGCAACTGCCTTCGCGCGACTGCGCGCATCGCCTCGCAGCGCTCGGGCGGCACGAGTCCCTGCACCACCACGTACCCCGTTTCACGCAGCGCGTGGACCTGTTCTTTCTTGGATTTGAGCGACGATTGATCAGACATTTCAACTCACAGTAAGCGCATTCGCGAAGCGCGACATTGGCGAAACGCGCGCCGCAAATTAGGGCGACTACATCGATTGTAAATCCCCCTCGCCCGCAGCCGCTCGAAAGCCTGTCATTTCGGACATCAAACCCTTTTAAGTGCTCGCCTCATACATTCGCAGGGAAAACGCGGACTTACCTCAGTAACAAATGTCTTGTAGGCTTCGTGCGTCAATTCGGTGCAACTTCGAAGCAACTATTCCCTCGAACGTTGAGCGCTTTTTTTGAGACGACTATCGTCGAGCTTGCATGCACTGCAACCGACCCAACACTGAGCCATGACCAACCGATTCGCCTCCAGCATCACCTGCGTCGCCGTCCGGGCCGCGCGTCCGGCGCGACGCGGTGTCGTTCGCGCGCTGCGCCATCACTCGGCGCGCACGCAGGCCCTCGCGGAGCAACTGAAGCACGTGTATCCCGTAGATGGCATCCGTTCGTGGTTTCGCGGTTTCTTTTCCACGCTGCGCGTGCGTGCGGCCACGCGCCGCATGTCGCTCAAAACGCTGCTGCGCCGGCCCGTGCAACTGCGCGCGCCGGTTCCGAAGGTGAAGCCGGCCGTGCTGACGAGCCGCCGTCCACGACGCCTTTCGACGGCCAGCGCCGGCTGGTTCGCCTTCGCGGCGCGCTGACGCGCGACCTTCGTCCGGCGAGCGCCGGATAGTCGGTGTAGCCCCGCTCGCCGCCGCCGTGAAGCGTGGCGTCGTCGGGTTCACAGAGCGACGCACTGCGCCGGAAACGCTCGACCAGATCGTGATTCGCCACGAAAGCGCGGCTGAACGCCACAGCGTCCGCCGCGCCGCTTTCGGTGCGCGCTTGCCATTCGAGCGTCATTGAAGCCTGCCCAGGTGCCCAGTCGAGGCATCCGCGACGAGCGCAAGAGATGCACCACGACGCCGCGGCAGCGCGCCGCCTGCGCACTCCCTGCAAACGAAAAAAATCCCGGATGACGCAATGAACTGACCCCTCAAAGTTGG
>NZ_JFHC01000051.1 GCF_000698595.1 Caballeronia glathei
GACGATCCAGAACTTCGGCGGCTTCCAACTCGCCAAGGCGTAAGTCGACGCAACACGGAGTCCCACTGACAGGGATCGAGACCAATCCCTTGTGCACTCCGCGGCGCTCGCAGGCGGGCGCCCCTCAAAAATTAATGTGCAGCACCAGTTTCCACGATTAATTCAACGAACTCGGAACACGGAGAACACGGGGTATGGAGGCCCAGCGATTGAGGCCGCCAAACAGATCTTCTCCCTCCAAGCCGCCCGTCATGTCCCCCGCGGTTTGGATTTTTGGCCCGCCATCCCCGGCGGGTTTTTTTTTCAATGAAAATCGTCATGGGCGGTTTGGCGATTTTCCATTAGAACCTCCTCGTGCATCACGGCAGGGGGACATTCAAATAAAAAACCCGCCGAAGCGGGTTTTTGTTTCGTTTTATTGGCGGCGGCAACAATCAAACATCAATATTCCCCGCCCGCAACGCGTTGGACTCGATGAACGCCCTGCGCGGCTCGACATCATCGCCCATCAGCGTCGTAAAGATCCCATCCGCGGCGATCGCATCCTCGATCTGCACGCGCAGCAGCCGCCGCACGCCCGGATCCATCGTCGTTTCCCACAGCTGCGACGGGTTCATTTCACCCAGCCCCTTGTAGCGCTGCTTGCTGACATTGCGCTCCGCGTCCGCGATCAGCCACTTCATTGCGCTCTTGAAATCGCTGACTGCCATCGACCGCTCGCCGCGCTTGATCAGCGCGCCCTGTCCGATCAGCCCCTTGAACGTATCGGAGGTGGAAACGAGTTGCTTGTAATCAGCGGTGAGCTGGAAATCCTCGTCGATGACGGAAACCTTCACGTTCCCGTGATGCCGGCGCTTGATATGGAGCGATCGCACCTCGCGCACCGCGTCGTAGGCCGGCTCGACCGTGACCTCCGGCTTCAGCGGATCGGCCCGCAATGCCGCTTCCAGCGCCAGCGCCGAAGCCGCGGCGGCCTCCTGCGACGAAAGATCGATCACGATGCCGTCCATCACCGCCTCCAGCGCGCTGGAATCGTAGATGCGGCTCAGGCGGTCCACCACCGCCTGCGCAAGCAGATACGCCCGCGCCAGTTCGCCCAGCGCGTCGCCGGAAATCGGATCAGCACCATCGGCCGGCACGAGTTCGGAACCCTGCAGCGCGAGTTTCAGCATGTGCTGATTGAGCTCGTGGGTGTCCTTCAGATAGCGCTCGTCCTTGCCCGCCTTGATCTTGTAGAGCGGCGGCTGCGCGATATAGATGTACCCGCGCTCGACGATCTCCGGCATCTGCCGGTAGAAGAACGTCAGCAGCAGCGTGCGGATGTGCGCGCCGTCGACGTCCGCGTCGGTCATGATGATGATGCGGTGATAGCGCAGCTTGTCGAGGTTGTAATCGTCCTTGCCGATGCCGCAACCAAGGGCCGTGACGAGCGTGACGATCTGCTCCGACGAAATCAGCTTGTCGAAGCGCGCCTTCTCCACGTTCAGCACCTTCCCGCGCAGCGGCAGAATCGCCTGGAACTTGCGGTCGCGCCCCTGCTTGGCCGACCCGCCCGCCGAGTCGCCCTCGACGATGTAAATCTCCGACTTCGCCGGGTCCTTCTCCTGGCAGTCCGCGAGCTTGCCGGGCAGCCCGATGCCGTCGAGCACGCCCTTGCGCCGCGTCATCTCGCGCGCCTTGCGCGCGGCGTCGCGCGCCCGTGCCGCATCGACGATCTTGCCGGTGATGATCTTCGCGTCGTTCGGCGTTTCGAGCAGAAACGTCTCGAGCGCCTTCGCAACGACCTCTTCCACCGGCGCCCGCACTTCCGACGACACCAGCTTGTCCTTCGTCTGCGAGCTGAACTTCGGCTCAGGCACCTTCACCGAAAGCACGCACGACAGGCCTTCGCGCATGTCGTCGCCGGTCGTCTCGACCTTCGCCTTCTTGGCGATCTCGTTATCGACGATGTACTTGTTCATCACGCGCGTCATCGCCGCGCGCAGGCCGGTCAGGTGCGTGCCGCCGTCGCGCTGCGGAATGTTGTTCGTGAAGCACAGCACGTTTTCGTTGTAGCTGTCGTTCCACTGCATCGCCACTTCGACGGTCACGTTGTCCTTCTCGCCCGTCGCGTGGAACACGGTGGGATGGAGAACCTGCTTCGTCTTGTTGATGTAGTCGACAAAGCCCTTCACGCCACCAATGAACGCGAAATCGTCTTCCTTGCCGGTGCGCTGGTCGGTCAGGCGGATGCGCACGCCGTTATTCAGGAACGACAGTTCGCGCATGCGCTTCGCGAGAATGTCGTAGTGGAACTCGACGTTGCCGAAAATCGTCACGTCGGCCATGAAATGGACTTCCGTGCCGCGATTTTCGGTGTCGCCGACAACCGGCATCGGTGAATACTGAATGCCGTCTTCCTCGATGATCTCGCGGTTCTGCACGACGCCGCGGTGAAATTCCATGAAGTGCTTCTTGCCGTCGCGGCGCACGGTGAGGCGCAGCCACGCGGAGAGCGCGTTCACGCACGACACGCCCACGCCGTGCAACCCGCCCGACACCTTGTAGCTGTTCTGGTCGAACTTGCCGCCGGCGTGCAGCTCCGTCATCACGATTTCGGCGGCGCTGCGCTTCGGGTCGTGCTTGTCGTCGCGCTTCAGGCCGGTCGGCACGCCGCGGCCGTTGTCGGTGACGGAAATGGAGTTGTCGGCGTGAATCGTGACGTGGATGTCGTCGCAATAGCCCGCGAGCGCTTCGTCGATGGAGTTGTCGAGCACTTCGAAAACGAGGTGATGCAAACCGGTGCCATCCGACGTATCGCCGATATACATGCCCGGACGCTTGCGTACTGCCTCCAGACCTTCGAGGATCTGAATGGACGAGGCGCCATAGCTATTGTCGGGTTGCGAATTGATGTTTTCAGTCATGGAATTTTCCGGTTCTGCGTCACTGCTGGGTTGCTGCTCGATACTTTTCGAAACACCTTAAAAACGCCAAAGGGGCGCGCCGCCCCTTGGAATGTTTTTGGTATTGGCCGCGTCAGATGCGCATCGGCATCACCACGTATTTGAATTCCTCGTTCTCGGGAATCGTGATGAGCGCGCTGGAATTGGCGTCGCCGAGGCTCACCTGGAGGTTGTCGATCTTCAGGTTCGCGAGCACGTCGAGCAGATACGTGACGTTGAACCCGATATCGACGGTGTCGCCCTGATAAGCGATTTCCAGTTCTTCCTGCGCTTCTTCCTGGTCAGCGTTGGTGGACATGATCTTCAGCTGGCCCGGCTCGACGAGGCAGCGCACGCCCTTGAACTTGTCGGAGGTGAGGATGGCCGCGCGCTGCAGCGAGCGCTGCAGTTCCTCGCGGCCGATGAGGAAGGAGTTCTTGTGCGACTTCGGAATCACGCGCTGGAAGTCCGGGAACTTGCCCTCGACAAGCTTCGACACCAGTTCGACCTGGCCGAAGGTGAATTTCACCTGCGTGGCGGCGATGTCGATCTTCAGGTTGTCGTCGATATCTTCCAGCAGGCGCTGCAGTTCCAGGATCGTCTTGCGCGGAATGATGACTTCCTGGCGCGGAAAGGAACCCTCGATCTTCATCGACGAGAACGCGAGGCGGTGGCCGTCTGTCGCCACCGCCATCAGCTGTTCGCCGTCAACGACGAGCAGCATGCCGTTCAGGTAATAACGGATGTCCTGCTGCGCCATGGCGAAATGGACCATGCCGAGCAGTTGCCGGAAAGTTTTTTGCGGAACCGAAAGGCTCGCGCCGAAGTCTGTAGCCTGGTTGACGGTCGGGAACTCGTCGGCGGCGAGCGTCTGCAGCGCAAAGCGGCTTTTGCCGGAGCGCACGGTCAGACGCTTGTCCGACAGGTCGAGCGCGACTTCGCCGGGCGGCATGGCGCGCAGGATGTCGAGCAGCTTGCGGGCCGCAACGGTGGTGGCAACCTGATCACCGCCGACGCCGAAATCGGCGCGCGTGGTGATCTGAAGTTCGAGGTCGGTCGAGAGGAACGACACGTCGGCGCCATTCTTGGTGATGAGCAAGTTGGCGAGGATCGGCAGCGTATGGCGGCGTTCGACGATACCGCTCACGGTTTGCAGCGGCCTTAGAAGATTATCTCGTTCGGTCTTGACCAGTTGCATAGAGTTCCTTCGTTGATGTGACGGCCTGTCCGACGGTCCTGCCACCGTCTTCGCCCCCGGACAGCCTCGTAACACGCGTTGCCGGCCCCCCGCGCCGGTTTCGCGCGAAAGCTTGGCGCCTGATGCCGCCCAAGGCCCGCGGGCGGTCAAACCCGTATTGTGCCTCAAAACAGAACCGCTCCCTAGAAATGGGGGCATTTTCGTCAATAAACAGGGGCGTGCAGCCCCGCTTTTGAGGCGCGTCTGCTTCAGCCCTTCAGTGTCTGTTCGAGCACGTGCAATTCGTGGTTCAGCTGCGCATCCGTGCCGCGTTCGGCCGCGATCTTGCGCACGGCGTGCAGCACGGTCGTGTGATCGCGTCCGCCGAAAAGTTCGCCAATTTCCGGCAAGCTCTTCTGCGTGAGTTCCTTCGCCAGGTACATCGCGATCTGACGCGGCCGCGCGATGTTTGCCGGACGCTTCTTCGAGTACATGTCGGCGACCTTGATGTTGTAGAAGTCCGCCACCGTCTTCTGGATGTTCTCTACCGAAATCTGGCGGTTCTGCACCGTCAGCAGGTCCTTCAGCGCTTCCTTCGTCAGTTCGATCGAAATTTCGCGGCCGTGGAACTTCGAGTAAGCCAGGATCTTGCGCAGCGCGCCCTCGAGTTCGCGCACGTTCGAGCGCAAATGCTTCGCGACGAAGAACGCCACGTCCTCCGACAGGCTCGCGCCCTCCGACTGCGCCTTGCGCATCAGGATCGCGACGCGCATTTCCAGCTCGGGCGGCTCGATCGCGACCGTGAGCCCGGAGTCGAAGCGCGAGATCAGCCGGTCGTCGATACCCGAAATCTCCTTCGGATACGTGTCGCTCGTGATGATCACCTGCGCCTTGTTCGCGACGAGCGCCTCGAACGCGTAGAAGAACTCCTCCTGAGTGCGCGACTTGCCGGAGAAGAACTGGATGTCGTCGATCAGCAGGAGGTCGAGCGAGTGGTAGTAGCGCTTGAAGTCGTCGAAGGCCTTGCGCTGGTACGCCTTCACCACGTCCGACACGTACTGCTCCGCGTGGATGTAGCGGATGCGCGCGCCGGCCTTGTCCATCAGCAACTGGTTGCCGATCGCGTGGATCAGGTGCGTCTTGCCCAGCCCGACGCCGCCGTACAGAAACAGGGGGTTGTACGAGATGCCCGGATTGTCGGCCACCTGGATCGCCGCCGCGCGCGCGAGCTGGTTCGCCTTGCCGGTCACGAAGTTGTCGAACGTGAGCACCGGGTTGAGCTTCGAGCGCTCATAGGCGGAATCGTTTTCACCGGCGGACGAAGCGTTGCCGCCCGGCCGCCACGTACGCCGCGCCGCGGCGGCCTCGTTGGCGTCGAGGCTCGGAAGATCGAGATCGGCGTGGTCGTCCTGCATCGCCTGCGCGTGCTGCGCGGCTTCTGCGGCAAGCGCGTTCACGTGGGCGCTCGCGTTCGCGTGATTCGCCGGCGCGGCCGCCTGCCCGCCCGGCCGGGGCTGGGCTTGGGGCGCCGGCTGGCGCGGCATCGGCACCGACGACGCGCCGCCGGAGAGCGCGTTGCGCGCGGTCGCCTTCGGATCGAGGACGAACTGGACGTCGATGGGCGCGTGCCAGAACTCGCGTGCCAGATCGGAGATCCGGCCGGAAAACTGGCTCTTCACCCAGTCGAGCTTGAAGCGGTTGGGCGCGGCGATACGCAAGGTGCTCGCATCGGCATCGAAGTCGACCAGGGCCAACGGCTTGATCCACGTGACGTACTGCTGCGGCGTGAGTTCGCGCTCCAGCAATGCGGAACAGTGTTGCCAGAAATCGTTCATCGAATGCAGTCGTTATGGTTGCACCGCAGCCTGTCGCCGCTCTTGCCGCAGGACTCGCGACAAGGCCCGATACGGCCATGCAGGGATGCTCCGGAGGCTTGCGCCGCAAGCGATTGCGGGCGAATGGCGAGCCGAAGCAGCGGGCAGATTCTTGAGATTAAGGCGAGATTCTAACGCCAAACCCGGGGTCCGCGCGAGTTATCCACAGGGCCACATCAACGCCGCGAAGGCGCCCCCGAACGCACCGGATACCGCTGACGATCGCGCTAACCTATTGACGGTCAATAGGAAAAGGGTTTAAATAGCGGGTTCCGCGAAAACCGAATTCCAGAACCACCGGCCATTGCGCTTTCTGCGGATGCCCGCGCGGTCGATTAACACCGAAGTAACACCCAAGTGAGAGCACCATGAAACGTACTTACCAACCTTCCGTGACCCGCCGCAAGCGCACCCATGGCTTTCGCGTGCGCATGAAGACGGCTGGCGGCCGCAAAGTGATCAACGCACGTCGCGCGAAGGGCCGCAAGCGCCTGGCAGTCTAAGGTTGCTTTTGTCGGCACGCACAGGCACACGCCCGCATGCGTGCGAAGGCGACATGCGCCGCGCGGAAGGCTCCGAAGAGGACACCATTCAGTTGCGAGCGCAGGCCGCGTTCCCCAAGGCCGCAAGGCTACTGAAAACGGATGAATACTCATCCGTTTTTCGTTTGCGCCCCTGGCGACGCTCGCCGCATTTCGTCCTGTACGGCAAGCCGACGGGAAACGAAGCGCGGCTCGGTCTCGTGATCGGCAAGAAACAGGCGCCGCGGGCGGTCACGCGCAACCTGATCAAGCGCCTCGCGCGCGAAGCGTTCCGGTTGCGTCGCGCGGAGCTCGGCGGGTGGGATATCCTGCTGCGGCTGCACGCGAAGATCGACCGCAAGGCGATGCCGAGCGCGAAGTCGCCGCCGCTCAGGACGCTGTGCCGCGACGAAATCGACATGCTGCTCGACCGGGCGGTGCGCGAGGCGGCGCGCCGCGTGGCCGGACCGGCGGATGCGGTGGCTCCGAAGCCCGCGCCCGCCGCCGACGATTCACTGAAGCCCACCGGGCCATGATGCGCGTGCGGTGTCCGGTTCGCCCTCGCGGGCCGGGCGAAGACAACGCGAAGCTTATGCAAACGGCACTGATCGCTTTGTTGCGCTTTTACAAGGTTGCTGTGAGCCCTCTGCTCGGCAACCGGTGCCGCTTTTTCCCGTCCTGTTCCGACTACGCCCGCGAGGCAATCCAGTATCATGGCGCCGCGCACGGCACATATCTCGCAGCAAGGCGTCTGTGCCGCTGTCATCCGTTTTCGGCTGGCGGCATCGACCTGGTCCCGCCGCCGTCGCCGCCCGCCTCCGGATTCGCTTCACGACCAGATTCAGATCCGGTTTGCGGACCGGCTGTCGAATCCGCTCCAGAAGAACTTACTACCAAACGGCGCTAAAGCGCTTTTCGATCGCCACTGAGACAACGCATGGATATCAAACGTACCGTCCTATGGGTCATCTTCTTCATGTCGGCTGTCATGCTGTTCGACAACTGGCAACGTGACCATGGGCGCCCGTCGATGTTCTTCCCGAACACCGCCCCGACCAAGACGGCCGGGACCGCCGCACCGGGAACCACGACGCCGGGCACACAGTCCGCCGACCTGCCGGCCGCGAGCGGCAGCCCCGCCGCACCGGGCACGACCACGCCGGCCGCCGCTGCCGCGCAGCTCGTCAAGTTCTCGACGGACGTTTATTCCGGCGAAATCGATACGCGCGGCGGCACGCTGTCGAAGCTCTCGCTGGTGAAGGAAGGCGACGGCAAGCAGCCCGACCTGTACATCACGCTCTTCGACCACACCCCGACGCACACGTATCTCGCGCGCACGGGCCTGCTCGGCGGCGATTTCCCGAATCACAACGACGTCTTTACGCAGATTCCCGGCCAGACAGCGCTTTCGGGCGACGCCAAGACGCTTTCGATCGCGTTCGAATCGCCGGTGAAGGGCGGCGTCAAGGTCGTAAAGACCTACACGTTCACGCGCGGCAGCTACGTGATCAACGTCGACACGAAGATCGAGAACGTGGGCACGGCGCCGGTCACGCCGAAGCTCTACATGGAACTGGTGCGCGACAACACGCCGGTGGAAACGCCGCGCTTCTCGCACACGTTCATCGGGCCGGCTGTCTACACCGATCAGCATCACTTCCAGAAGATCGATTTCAGCGATATCGACAAGAACAAGGCCGACTTCGTGCCGTCCGCCGACAACGGCTGGATCGCGATGGTCCAGCACTACTTCGCGTCGGCGTGGATTCCGCAGCAGGGCGTGAAGCGCGACATCTACGTGCAGAAGATCGACCCGCAGCTGTATCGCGTGGGCGTGCAGCAGCCGCTCCAGACGATCGCGCCAGGACAGACGGTGGACGTGAAGGCGCGTCTCTTCGCCGGTCCGGAAGAAGAACGCATGCTGGAAGGCATTGCGCCGGGGCTCGAACTGGTGAAGGACTACGGCATGGTGACGATCATCGCCAAGCCGCTTTTCTGGCTGCTCGAAAAGATCCACACCTATGTCGGCAACTGGGGCTGGTCGATCGTGCTCCTGACGCTCCTCATCAAGGCGGTGTTTTTCCCGCTGTCGGCGGCGAGCTACAAGTCGATGGCGCGCATGAAGGAAATCACGCCGCGCATGCAGTCGTTGCGCGAGCGCTTCAAGAGCGATCCGCAGAAGATGAACGCCGCGCTGATGGAGCTTTACAAGACCGAGAAGGTGAATCCGTTCGGTGGCTGTCTGCCGGTGGTGGTTCAGATTCCGGTGTTCATCTCGCTGTATTGGGTGCTGCTGTCGTCGGTGGAAATGCGCGGTGCGCCGTGGATCGGCTGGATTCACGATCTGTCGCAGCAAGACCCGTACTTCATCCTGCCGGTGCTGATGGCCGTATCGATGTTCCTGCAGACGAAGCTCAACCCGACGCCGCCGGACCCGATTCAGGCGAAGATGATGATGTTCATGCCGATCGCGTTCTCGGTCATGTTCTTCTTCTTCCCGGCCGGTCTCGTGTTGTATTACGTGGTGAACAACGTGCTGTCGATCGCGCAGCAGTATTACATCACGCGCATGATGGGGGCGAAGAAGAAGGCCGCCTGAGCGGGCTGGTTCTTTGCGCTTCGAAAAAACGCCCGGGTTAGTCCGGGCGTTTTTGTTTTGCGAGCTTTTCAATGATTAAGTTGATGCTCTCCTGTACCTTCGGCTCTAACGCATCATAATTTTCAAGAATCATTCTCTCGCGGCTCGCTGTTGCACGGGAGCCGTCCGAGAGTTCCAAGGGTTCGCTTTCTTCGCGCCCAAGTTTCTCATATTCGGCCGAATCCCTCCTCCAGACGATGCGCCCTTGTTTAAGTGCGCCCGCATCGACATTAAAGAGGTCTGCGAGCGCGCCAAGGCGAGGCCCTTCGGGTATTGCCATTTCTTTAAGCCACTTGCGAATTGTCTCGTCATTGAACGAGATGTCGGGCCGAAACTCTCGTAAAGCGTCTGCCAAGTGACTTGGGCTCCCGTACCTATAAGGCCTCGGAACACGCGCTTTGCGACCAGTAAAAAAGTGGGCCCTCTCGGCCATCAATGTGAGTAAAGCCGCGCTGAACGACTTTCTTTCTTCGTGTGTGCTCATGAAGAAAATTGTGCAGCATCTTCAAAAGCGATAGGCCAACCGATCCCGCGATTTTCCTCACGCAAAGTTGGGAAGAATGCATCCTCCCGCTTGCCGTACGCCATGAACAGAAACGCGATCCAAGCGAGGCCTTGTGGACGGTGCGTTCGTGCCGTTCGCTCGTGTAACTAAGTGGCGCTCAGTCCAAACTATCCTGGTTGGGTAATATTTTGTCCAATCAGGCTAGACCCCGCTCTCGTTTCACCGCTTCCCCGCCCCATAAAACTGATCGACGAGTTCTTCGAGCAGATACCGGTGATGCGGCGAAAGCGCCTCGATCTTCGACGCCAGTTCGAGCGTCTCCTCCGAAGCCGGATAGTGTTCGTCGCGTGCGAGCGGCTTGGGCGTGCCCGGCGGGCTTCCGCTCGGCGGCGGTCCGTAGTGCAGCCAGTGCTGATCGACCTTGAACCATTCGGCCAGGGTCTGCAACTTGTCGACAGTGGGAATGGACCGCCCGGTGAGCCACTTGTGCGTCGTCTGGGGCGACACCGGCTCGCCGTGATAACGCAGATTGAAGTGCAAGGCGAGATCGGTCGCGCCGCGCATTTTTTCGGGTGCGCGGGTCATTGAGAATTTGAGCCGCTCGGAGAAGTCGGCCTTTTCTTTTGGCGTTGGCATGGTCGCGATTGTGCGAGGCAAACGCTGACCGCCAGTCAACCATCCTCGCTATATTTGGCGGCCGCCGGAAGTTCTTTATCGTGGCCGGGAAATTCTTCGTATAAATAAACGGAATGCCAACAGCGGCTTTTGATCAACAATTGCAGCCCTCTCCTCTTGCCGTACCTGGACCATTAGCCGGAAGTCTCAATTCCCATGCTATCTCGAATAAGATAAAACGAGAATCATCTTATGCCCTCGGTGCCGAAAGGAGGCGCCAGCCCCCCGGGATACAATGCGGGCACTGTCAACGTCACCTCAGACCAAACGCCGACCATGTCAAACAACGACTCCGATCCCATCGTCGCCATCGCCACCGCACCGGGGCGCGGCGGGATCGGCGTGGTGCGGCTGTCGTTCGGGCGCGCGGGCGAGGCGGCGGCCTCGCACGCGATGCACGCGCTTTGCGGCCAGCTGCTGCATGCGCGTCACGCGAGCTACGTGCCGTTCATCGATGCGACCGGCGAAGCGCTCGATCGCGGCATCGCGCTGTACTTTCCCGCGCCGCACTCCTACACCGGCGAGCACGTGCTCGAACTGCAGGGCCACGGCGGCCCGATCGTGCTGCAACTCGTGTTGCAGCGTGCCGTCGAGGTGGGTCGCGAATTCGGCTTGCGGCTCGCCGAGCCCGGCGAATTCACCCGACGCGCGTTTCTGAACGACAAGCTCGATCTGGCACAGGCGGAAGCCGTCGCCGACCTGATCGAGGCGAGCACCGAGGCCGCCGCGCGTTCGGCCGGGCGGTCGCTCGACGGCGCGTTTTCCCGCGAGATCCACGCGCTGGTCGAGGACGTGATCACGTTGCGCATGCTCGTCGAGGCGACGCTCGACTTCCCCGAGGAGGAGATCGATTTCCTCGAAGCAGCCGATGCCCGCGGCAAGCTCGCGCGCATCCGCGAGCGGCTCGACGCCGTGCTCGCCGACGCGCGTCAGGGCGCGCTCTTGCGCGAGGGGCTGTCGGTGGTGCTGGCGGGGCAGCCGAACGTCGGGAAGTCGTCGCTCCTGAACGCGCTCGCCGGCGCGGAACTGGCGATCGTCACGCCCATCGCCGGCACGACGCGCGACAAGGTCAGCCAGACGATTCAGGTGGAAGGCATTCCGCTGCACGTGATCGATACGGCCGGCCTTCGCGAAACCGAGGACGAAGTCGAGCGGATCGGCATCGAGCGGACCTGGGGCGAGATCGGGCGCGCGGACGTGGTGCTGCACCTGCTCGACGCGCGCGAGGGCGTGACGCCCGGGGACGAAGCGATTTCGGCACGTTTTCCCCCGCGCGTCCCGGTCGTGCGGGTGCTGAACAAGGCGGATCTGGCGGGCGTGGGAGCGTCGGTGAAGGAAATCGACGGCGCGAGCGTGCGCGAAGTTCTTCTGTCCGCGAAAACCGGCGACGGCATCGCGCTGCTACGCGACGAACTGCTGAAGATCGCCGGCTGGCAGGCGGGCTCGGAAAGCGTGTATCTGGCGCGCGAGCGGCATTTGATCGCGTTGCGCGCGGCGCGCGAACATCTCGGGCTCGCGGCCGATCACGCCGACCAGAACGCCCAGGCGCTCGATCTCTTCGCGGAAGAGTTGCGGCTCGGGCAGGACGCGCTCAGTTCGATCACCGGCGAATTCACGTCGGATGATCTGCTGGGCGTGATCTTCAGCCGGTTCTGCATCGGCAAGTAAGCGGCAAGTAAGCGGCAAGTGACCGGCAACTGACCGGTAAATGAGCCCCGCGCCGCCTCACTTCGCCACCGGCCGCCCCAGTTCGCGCAACTCCGCGCTCAGCCTGTCCCGCTCGTCCGTGCGGCCATGAAACGCCGCCGGCGTGTTCTGGAACATCTCGATCCGGTACACGCCGTCGCAGAGCGAAAGCACCATCGTCTGCACCGCGTTCAGGTCGGGATTCAGGTCCGTGCCGTCACGCGGCCACATCCCCGCCACGCCGCGCAAGAGGAGCGTCTGCCCGCCCGCCATGCGCCGCACCTCGCGCACTTTCGCGGCGAAGAGCGGCGTCGGATGCTGCTCGAAAATCGGCAAGAGATGCGCCTCGATGGCCGTGCGCCCGTCCACTGCGCTTCCGTCGAATCCCACGATGCTGCCGCGCTCGGCAAAGCGCGCGGCCATCGCCTGCGCGTCCTGCCGGTTCCAGTCGTCGAGTAGCGCGAAATACACCTGACGCGCGCTCGCTGTCCAGTCCTCAAGTCCGTTCATGTCGCCTTCTTCCACGCTGCCGCGAAAACGCCCGCGCCCATCAGCAGCGCGCCGCCCGTGCGGTTCACTGCGCGCTGCACCGAAGCCTTCCGGATCGCCCGCCGCGCGCTCGACGCGAGCAGCGCGTACGCAAGCGCGTTAGCCGCCCCGAGACCGACGAAGGTCGCCTCGAAGATGGCGATCTGGGTCACGCTCGCCGCATGCGGGTCGATGAACTGCGGCAGGAACGCGACAAAGAAAATGATGCTCTTGGGATTGAGCGTCGTGACCGCGTAGGCATGCGTGAAGATGCGCCCGGTGCGCGCCTCGGCGGGCGTCTTCATCGCGTCCGCGTCCGCAACCGGCGCGCGCCACAGCTTCAGGCCGAGATAGACGAGATAGGCGGCGCCCGCCCACTTGAGCATCATGAACAACTCCGCCGACGCTGCGAGCAGCACACCCAGGCCGAGCATCGACGCCGTCATCGCGGTCAGGTCGCCCAGCGCCACGCCTGCGGTGGTCGCGAACGCGTACTTGCGCCCGTGTCCGAGCGCGTAGGAGACGACCAGCAATACGGTCGGCCCGGGAATGGCCAGCAGCACCGCCGACGCAAGCGCGAAAGGCAGCCATTGAGCGAGGGTCATCGAAAGTCTCCGGAATTGATCCTTTGATTTATCCACGAAGACGCGGCGTCTGCAAGCCCTTCGCGCATCAAGATTCGCTTCCGGCAAAAAGCCGCTGCGATTCGATTCGGCATATTTTATGCAGGGCTGAATCGAGCCCTTTTCGCGCGATTTACACCCTGACTCACGCCCTTTTCGCGCATATTTGTGCGCCTTCAGACCATGCATTTGGTTGCATCGCGTCATTCAGGCTGCACAGTGTTCACAAGCCGCAAACCATGCAGATTGCACGACAGCGATCAGGCTCAGCGGACTCGCTCTCATTCGCCGTTTATTCGCATGTTTCTTAATAATTCACCTGCGACAATCTGTCTTGTTGCGAGCGCACACAGCTTGTGCTTGTAACTTGCATTTTCTCGTCTACGATTAATGCTGCGGATTAACCATATTAAATACATAGCTAATTCCCGAGACAGATCCGCATGGAGGCAATACATGAAGAAACGCGCCAGTGCTTTTGTTGCGATGGTCGGTCTGTTCGCCGTTATTTCGGCGGCGCAAGCAGACAATGTGATCCAGCCCCAGCAGACATTCAAATTCAGGCCCAATTCGTACGGCTGCCTGTCGAAGGACAAATTCGATTCCGCCGACCAGCATGCGCAAGCGGGCGAGCAGCAAAAGATGCAGCAGTATTTCGAGGGCTTCGAATGCGTTTCGACCCCCGTGGATTCGAATTTCCGCGTGCTGCGCGTCGTGGGTCATGACGTGGAATTCGTCAATGCGGCCAATAACGACAAACAGGGATTGTGGACCTCGGCTCGCTTTATCGAGCAATAAGGCGCGCTTTACCGTTTTGCCGACCGGCAATTAAAAAAACCGATGCGATGATTAATCGCATCGGTCAAACACCCTCGCCTGCATTCGGTCAGAAATGTATTCAGTGTGAATCGCGCGGCACCGGTGCGCCGCTCGATCCGACCAGAAAGTCGAGATCGGCGCCCTGATCCGCCTGCAGCACGTGATCCACATAAAGCTTGTAATAGCCGCGCGTCGGCGTTTCGGGTTTTTGCCATTGCGCGCGCCGCCGCTCGAGCTCGTCGTCCGATACTTCGAGATGCAGCCGGCGCGCCTCGACGTCGAGTTCGATCATGTCGCCCGTTTTCACGAACGCGAGCGGCCCGCCCGCCGCCGCTTCCGGCGACACGTGCAGCACCACCGCGCCGTAGGCCGTGCCGCTCATGCGGCCGTCCGAGATGCGGACCATGTCGGTGATGCCCTTTTGCAGCACTTTCTTCGGCAGCGGCATGTTGCCCACTTCCGCGAAGCCCGGATAGCCCTTCGGCCCCGCGCCCTTGAGCACCATCACGCAGTTTTCGTCGATATCGAGTGACTCGTCGTCGACCTTCTCGTGCAGTTCCTCGATGTTCTCGAACACCACCGCACGGCCTCGGTGCTTCAGCAGCTTCGCCGTCGCGGCAGACGGCTTGATGACCGCGCCGTTCGGCGCAAGATTGCCCTTCAGCACCGCAATGCCCGCCTTCGGCTTGAACGGCGCCTCGAACGTCGTGATGACCTTCTCGTCGTAGTTCGGCGCGCGGCTGACGTTGTCCCAGATCGTCTTGCCATTCACCGTCAGCGCGTCTTTGTGCAACAGGCCCTGCTCGCCGAGTTGCTTCAGCACGGCGGGCAGGCCGCCTGCGTAGTAGAAATCCTCCATCAGATACTCGCCCGACGGCTGCAGGTTCACGAGGCACGGCACGTCCGACCCCAGTTCCCAGTCCTCGAGATTGAGCTCGACGCCAATGCGCTTCGCCAGCGCGATCAGGTGGATCACGGCATTGGTCGAGCCGCCGATCGCCGCGTTCGTGCGGATCGCGTTCTCGAACGCTTCGCGCGTGAGGATCTTGTCCATCGTGAGGTCTTCGCGAACCATGTCGACGATGCGCCGCCCCGCCATGTGCGCGAGCACCTGGCGCCGCGCGTCGACGGCCGGGATCGCCGCGTTGTGCGGCAGGCCCATGCCGAGCGATTCGACCATCGACGCCATCGTCGACGCGGTGCCCATCGTCATGCAGTGTCCACGCGAGCGGTTCATGCACGATTCGGCTTCGGTGAATTCCTCCTGCGTCATCGTGCCGGCGCGCACTTCCTCCGACATCTGCCACACGCCCGTGCCCGAGCCGATGTTCTTGCCGCGGAACTTGCCGTTGAGCATCGGCCCGCCCGAGACGGCGAGCGCCGGCAGATTGCACGACGCCGCGCCCATCAGGAGCGCGGGCGTCGTCTTGTCGCAGCCGACGAGCAGGATCACGCCGTCCATCGGGTTGCCGCGAATCGATTCCTCCACGTCCATCGACGCCAGGTTGCGAAACAGCATTGCGGTGGGGCGCAGGTTCGTCTCGCCGAGCGACATCACCGGAAACTCGAGCGGCAGCCCGCCCGCCTCGCGCACGCCCTTCTTCACGTACTCCGCGAGCTCGCGAAAATGCGCGTTGCAGGGCGTGAGTTCCGACCACGTGTTGCAGATCCCGATCACCGGACGGCCATCGAAATTGTCGTGCGGAATGCCCTGGTTCTTCATCCACGAGCGGTGGAGGAACCCGTCGCGGTCCTGCAAGCCGAACCACGCCTGGCTGCGCAGCGGCTTCTTGTTCGAATCGGTCATCTTTTCTCCTTCAGGTGTTCTCGTGCGTCCGGCTCAGGCCACGCGCTTGCTGCGGCGGAACTGGTCGAACAGCACCGCGAGCAGCAGGATGCCGCCGCGGATCAGGTATTGGTAGAACGTCGGCACGTTCATGAGGCTCATCGCGTCCTGCACGGAACCCATGATCAGCACGCCGACGAGCACGCCGGATATCGTCGCGACGCCGCCCGTCAGCGACACGCCGCCGAGCACGCACGCGGAAATCACGCCAAGCTCCAGGCCGACGGACGTCTTCGGGTCGCCGAGGCTCATGCGCGAGGCGAGCATCACGCCGGCAAAGCCGGTGACGAGCCCCTGCAGCACGAACACGGTGATCTTGATGCGCGTGACGGGCAGTCCGGCGAGCAGCGCCGCCTCGCCGTTACCGCCGACCGCGAGCACGTTCTTGCCGAACACGGTTTTCTTGAGCAGGAAGCCGAACAACAGGAAGCCGATGATGTTCGACCAGATCGGATACGAAATGCCGAGGAACGAGCCGCCGCCCAGTTCGAAGAACGATTCCTCGGAGATCATCACGGCGTCGCCGTGCGAGGTGATGTAGGCGAGTCCGCGCACGACCTCCATCATCGCGAGCGTGACGATCAGCGAATTGATCCTGAAGCGCGCGATCAGCACGCCGTTCACGAGCCCGACTGCGCCGCCCGCGAGCACGCCGCCCGCGATGCCGAGCGTGACGCTGTGCGTCGCGGTGATCAGCGTGGACGCCGTGACGCCCGCGAACGCGACGATCGACGCCACCGACAGGTCCACTTCGCCGAGCGCGAGCACGAACATCATCGTGACCGATATCGAGCCGATCAGCGTGACCGACAGCAGGAGGCCCTGCATGTTGCGCGAGCTGAGAAAGCCCGGCACCGTCAGCGAAAGCGCGACGAACAAGATCACGAACACCATCACGATGCCCGACTTGTTGATGAGATCCCACGTGCGCGCGGCGCGCGCGCGGGTGCCGACGCTTTCCTTCGGATTGGGCTGATTGGAGAGCTGTGTATTGGTGGTCTGCATGGTGTGTCTTGTCCGTTCGTTCAGCTGGGGAGCGCGAGCTTGATCAGTTGATCCGGCGTTGCCTGCGCCTTCGGCAAATTGCCGACGATCCTGCCTTCGCGCATCACGATCACGCGGTCCGCGACGCCGATCACCTCGGCCAGGTCGCTCGATACGACGATCACCGTGCGCCCCGCTTCCGCAAGTCCGTACAGCAGGCCGTAGATTTCGCTGCGCGCGCCGACGTCGATGCCGCGTGTCGGCTCATCCATCAGGAACACGTCGATCTCCTCCGCGAGCCAGCGCGACAGGATCACCTTCTGCTGGTTGCCGCCGGAAAGCGTGCCGATCGGCGTATTGCCGTTGCGCGTCTTGATCGCGAGCTTCGCGATGAAATCGGACGTGGTGGCGGCTTCCTTGCGGGCGTCGAGGATATGCAGCGCGCTGTGATGGCGCCGGCAACTGATGTTCAGGTTGTCCGACACCGACGCGATCGCGACGATGCCTTCCTGCTTGCGGTCCTCGGGGCAGAGCGCGACGCCCGCGCGCACCGCGTCGCGCGGCGTGTTGAACCGCTGCGCCCTGCCCTTCAGCACGATTTCGCCGGCAGCCGGCTTCACCGCGCCGTAGATGAGCTTCATCAGTTCCGAGCGCCCCGCGCCGACGAGCCCGAAGAAGCCGACGATCTCGCCCTTCTTCGCGTCGAACGACGCCGGTTCCGCGAGCCCCGGCCCCATCAGCCCTTTCACGCCAAGCTGAACGTCGCCGATGTCGCGCGCGCGGTAGCCGTACACGTCGCGAATCGAGCGGCCGACCATGCAGCTGATCAGCCTGTCGCGATCGAGCCCGTCGACTTCCTCGAAGGTCTCGATGCGCCGCCCGTCGCGAAACACCGTCACGCGGTCGCACAGCGCATAGACCTCGTCCATCCGGTGCGTGACGTAGATGATCGCGCGGCCTTCGGCGCGCAGCGTGCGGATGATCTTGAAGAGCTGCTCCGTCTCGCGCGACGACAGCGAGCTCGTCGGTTCGTCGAACGCGATCACGCGCGCGTTGCGCATCAGCGCCTTGCCGATTTCGATCATCTGCCGCTGGCCGATCGACAGATGCTTCACCTGCATGTTCGGATCGATCTTCTCGCCGAGCCGGTCGAGTTCGCTGATCGCGCGCCTCACCAGCCCTTTCTCGTCGAGCACGCCGAAGCGGTTCGGCATCGCGCCGAGCATCAGGTTTTCCGCGACCGTCAGTTCCGGCACGAGATGCAGTTCCTGATAGATGATCGCGATGCCGGCGTCGATGGCGGCTTTGGTCGACGTGAAATGCTGGTCGACACCGCCGAGCGACAGATGGCCGCCCGCCGGCTGGTTTACGCCCGAAAGCACCTTGAGCAGCGTCGATTTGCCCGCGCCGTTCTCGCCCATCAGGCCGTGGACTTCGCCCGTGCGCACGCCGAGCGACACCGAGTCGAGCGCGAGCACGCCGGGAAAGCGCACGGTGATGCCTTCGAGCGCCAGGTAGGAATCCGCCGTGGCTACTGCGGTTTGCGTCATGGGAAACAACCTCTGTTGCGGCAAACATGGAGCCGGGCGCCGCCGCCTTCAGGCGACGCCCGCGAACAAAGCCTCAGATGCCGAGTTCCTTGCGCACGTCCTGCCAGTTGCTGCGCACCATCAGCTTGCCGGTGGTCTGCGTGTCGGCGGGCGGCTGCTTGCCGCTCTTGATCCAGTCGACGAGGTTCTGCGTGCTGTCCTTGCCATGCAGCGTCGAGCTGACGGCGATCGTGCCGTAGAAGCCCGTCGGCTCCTTCTTCTGGAATTCGGCGAAGGCTTCGCCCGCGCCGTTGATGCCCACGCCGATCACGTCCTTGCCCGGAATCTTCAGTTGCTCGGTCGCGCGCACGGCGCCGAGCACGGTTTCCTCGTTGATCGCGTAGATCACCCACTTCTTGATATTCGGATGCTGCGACAGCACCGGCGACGCCGCGTTGAAGCCGCCTTCGTCGTCCGTGGTCTTCTGCGGGGCGTCGAAGATGTTCTCCTTCTTGAAGCCGCCGGCGAGGAGCGACTCGGTCGCGCCGTCGGTGCGCAGCTTCGCGGTGGGCAGTTCGTAGTTCGTGACGCGCAGCGCGCCGACCTCTTCCGGCTTCCAGCCGCGCCGCTTCATCTCCTCGGAGATCGCCGTGCCGACCTGGTTGCCGATCTTGAACGCGGACATGCCGAGGTGCGGCACGTTCGCGAGCGGCTTGCCGGTCGAATCGACGAGCTGGTCGTCAACCGTCACGAACTTCATGTTGTAGCGCTTCGCGCGCTGCTGGATGGCCGGTCCGAGCCGCACGTCGGGCGCGCAGATCACGAAGCCCTGCGCGCCTTGCGCGCCGAGGTTGTCGATGGCGGCGAGCACTTTCTCGCCGTCCGGCGTGCCGATGTTCACGACCGAGAAGCTCTCCTTCTGGCCGAGCGCGGTCGCCGCCTTCTGTTCGTTGATGAACCACGCCTGCTCCGGCATCTTCACGAGAAAGCCGACCTTGAGCGGCTCGTCGGCGTGGGCGGGCATTTGCGTGGCGAACGGCGCGGCGATTGCGGCGGCCGCGATCGCGGACAGGGTCAGACGGCGAAGCTTGCGGTTCATGGGTTTGTCTCCGGGTTGAATGAGTCTGTTGTGGCGGGCGCGGGCGGCTCGGCCCGTTCGCACGCTGTTTTTCTCAAGTTCTAGCTCGCTACGTAGGCGGTCTTTATCGTGGTGTAAAAATCCGCGGCATACGCGCCCTGCTCGCGCGCGCCGTAACTCGATGCCTTCGTGCCGCCGAACGGCACATGAAAATCGACGCCCGCCGTCGGCAGGTTCACCATCACCATGCCGGTCTGGCTGTGGCGCTTGAAATGCCGCGCGTGCTTGAGCGACTGCGTGCAGATGCCCGCGCACAGGCCGAAGGGCGTGTCGTTCGCGAGATGGAGCGCGTGCGCGTAGTCGTCGGCGGGCATGACGACCGCGACCGGGCCGAAGATCTCTTCCCGCGCGATGCGCATGTCCGGCGCGCCGGCGAAGAGCGCCGGTTCCATGAAGTGGCCGCGCGTCGCGCGTTCCAGCCCGCGGCCGCCGCAGAGCAGCTCGGCGCCTTCCTTCCTGCCGATCGCGATGTAGTCCAGGTTCTGCTTCAACTGCCGCTCGTCCACGACCGGCCCGATATCCACGCCCTTTTTCAGCGCGTGATCGACGGTGAGACTCGCGAGCCGCGCCATCATCGCCTCGACGAAGCGCTCGTAGATGCCCGCCTCCACGATCAGCCGCGACGACGCCGTACAGCGCTGGCCGGTCGAAAAATACGCGCCGTTGATCGCGGCATCGACGGCGGTATTCAGGTCGGCGTCGTTCAGCACGACGAGCGGGTTCTTGCCGCCCATCTCAAGCTGCACCTTCGCCTGGCGCGACACGGCCGCCTGCAGCACGCCGCTTCCGGTCGCGACCGAACCCGTGAAGCTCACCGCCTGCACCAGCGGGCTTCCGACGATCCGCGCGCCCGCCTGGCGGCCGCTGCCGAGCACGAGGTTGAACGCGCCGGCGGGCAGGCCCGAGCGGCTGATGATGTCGGCGAGCGCCCACGCGCAGCCCGGCACGAGTTCCGCCGGCTTGAACACCACGCAATTGCCGTAAGCCAGCGCCGGGGCGATCTTCCACGCGGGAATCGCGAGCGGAAAATTCCACGGCGTCACGACGCCGATCACGCCGACCGGCTCGCGCGTGATATCGATATCGATATTGGAGCGCACCGAACTGCGATGCTCGCCCGGAATGCGCAGCGCCTCGCCCGCAAAGAACCTGAAGATCTGGCCGGCGCGCGCGGCCTCGGCGATCGCCTCGGGCAGCGCCTTGCCTTCCTCGCGGGCGAGCAACCGGCCGAGTTCGGTCTTGCGCGCGAGAATCTCGCTGCCGATCGCGTCGAGCGCCTCCGCACGGCGCGCCACGTTGAACTGCGACCCTTCGCGAAACGCGGCGCTCGCGGCTTCGATGGCGGAGTCGGTCTGGCGCGCGTCGGCGCGCACGTATTCGCCGACGGGCTCGTCGAGGTCCGACGGGTTTTCCGACAGCCCGACGGTCGCGCTCGTCTCCCAGCCACCGTTCAGGTAGTGCTTGAAAAGCGTGGGAACGTGGGGTTCGCGTTTCATCGGTCTGGCTCAGGCGCCAAGCGTTGCGGTCCACGAATGTTAAGTACGCTTCCGATAACTTTCCAATCAGTTTTTGGGCCGTACCGATATCAGGATTGGTATGGCATCATGGGCGCTTCCTGAGGCTTCGGGTCGACGAGATGGCGCAAAGCTATTCGAACTGGTTCGTGCGGGCGCGGCTCAAGACGCGCCAGTTGCTGCTGCTGGCGGCAATGGAAGAAGAAGGCAACGTGCGCCGCGCCGCCGATGTGCTCGGCATGACGCAGCCGGCGGCATCGCGCCTCTTGAAGGAACTGGAGGACGTGCTCGACGTGCGCCTCTTCGACCGCACGCCGCACGGCATGCACGCGACGCTCTACGGCGAAGTGATGATCCGCCACGCGCGCATGGTGCTCTCGAACCTGAGCCAGGCGCACGACGAGATCTCGGCGCTGCGCTCGGGGCTCGTCGGCCAGGTGCAGATCGGCGCGATCGCCGCCGCGGCCGCGACGATGGTGCCCGTCGCGATTGCGCGGGTGAAGGCGCGCTATCCACAACTGCAGATCTGGCTGCAGGTGGAAACGTCGGACGTCATGCTGCCGCGCGTCGCGCAGGGCGAGCTCGACATCATGATCGGCCGGGTGCTCGAGCGGCAGGGCCAGTTCAAGGACGCCGTGCGCTACGAGCCGCTCGCCGACGAGCCGCTGTGCGTCGTCGCGCGTTTCGGCCATCCGCTCGAAAACGCGACCGGGCTCACGCTGCGCGGCATCGTGAATTCGAGCTGGGTGCTGCATCCGCCGGGCAGCGTGCTGCGCCACCGGTTCGACATGACTTTTTCGCAGATCGGGCTCAATCCGCCGCAAAACGTCGTCAATACGAACAATTTCCTGGCAATTTCGAGCCTGCTCCTGCAAAGCGACATGCTCGCCGTGATGCCCGACGAAGTCGCGCGGCAATACGAGGAATTCGGCGTGCTGAAGCGGCTGGCAATCGAATTGCCGTGCCGCATGGACGCTTTCGGTATCATCACGCGGCAAACGCAACTGCTGTCGCCGGCAGCGACGGTCGTGCTCGGCGCTCTGCGCGACGCGGCCGTCGAGGTGTACGGCACCTCCTTCGATACTTCGATCACGTAGAACCCTTACTCACGCCGGCCCGCGACGGCCGGTATTTCGGTGTTGCATGGCCCTCAAATCGACGATTTACAAAGCGGAACTCCAGATTGCCGACATGGATCGGCATTACTACGGCGACCACTCGCTGACCATCGCGCGCCATCCATCCGAAACCGACGAGCGGATGATGGTGCGCGTCGCCGCGTTCGCGATGTTCGCAAGCGAGCGGCTCGAATTCTGCAAGGGGCTGTCGGACACGGACGAGCCGGATCTCTGGCAGAAGGACCTCACCGGGCAGATCGAGACGTGGATCGAGGTCGGCCAGCCCGACGAGCGGCGCATCGCCAAGGCGAGCGGGCGCGCGGGGCGCGTGTTCGTGATCGCGTACGCGGGAAGAACCGCCGATATCTGGTGGCAGGGCGTGAAGGGAAAGGTCGAACGGATGCAGAACGTGACCGTGTGGTCGCTTGCGGACGGCGTGGCCGAGGCGCTCGGCACGCTCGCCGAGCGCACGATGCGCCTGCAACTGACGATGCAGGACGGCGAGGCATCGCTCGGCAGCGCGACGGCCGATCCGGTGGCGATCGAATGGACCGTGCTGAAGGCGGCCGCGAGGTAGCGTCTAGGCGTCGGGCGGGCCTTTGAGTTCGACCAGGTTGCCTTCCGGATCGAACAGGTACAGCGAAGGGCCGAAGCCTTCCGCGCCGTACCGGTTGGCTTCCTCGCCGAGACGCGCGCCATGTTCGGCGAGATGCTTGCGCAGGGCGGCCGGATCGAAGGGCTCGACGCGCAGGCACAGATGATCCATGTTGCGGCCCGCGCCGGGCGCGCCGCTGTCGGGACGGTCGATTTTTCCGCCGATGGCCAGCAAATCGATCAGCGAGCGCCCGGCGCGCAATTGCACGAGGCCGAGATCGCGCTGTTCCTTCTCCACCGGGCATCCCAGCGCGGCGCCGTAGAAGCGCACCATGTTGTCGAGATCGGCGCAGCGGATCACGACATGATCGATTTCGCGGATGGTGAAATGCATCGTGCTTCCTCGCGAGTCAGACGACATGAGCGAGTGTACTGCGGCGCGGACGACCGTTCAGGCGCGACAGCGGCGCTGCAGAACCGATGCAGGATGCACAGACGAAAAAAAGCCCGCTCGTTGCGGAGCGGGCTGAATCCATATCAGGAGGAGACATGGAGGAGACAGTTCCGATAATACACAGCACGTTGGTGCGACGCAATAGAAATTTTAGTAAAAACCCCTATGGCGCCAAAATGTCGCATCTGGGCCACACTTTCCCGGGTGCTTTCGTCGTGCAGATAGGGAAATGACAGCGCAAGAAGCGGCGCGTACGCTGGATGGCAGCGGACTACAGTGGTCACGTACCCAAGCCACCGAGGTTGTCATGAACACCGCACTCCAGATCCCTGAAACCGTGTTTTCCTCTGACGAAAGCCGCTGGCAGGCGGTCGTCGAGCGCAACAAGGACGCCGACGGCGCCTTTTTCTTCGCCGTGCGCACGACCGGCGTGTTTTGCCGTCCGTCGTGCGCGTCGCGGCCGCCGCGCCGGGAGAACGTCGAGTTCTTTTCCGCCGCCGACGCAGCCGAACGCGCGGGCTATCGCCCATGCAAGCGCTGCCAGCCGACTAGCCTGCCGCGCGAACTCGCCATCGTCGAGCGCGCCTGCAAGGTGCTCGACGCCGATCCGCAGCAGCGCATCACGCTCGCGCAGCTGAGCGAAGCCGTGCATGTCAGTCCGTTTCATCTGCAGCGGCTCTTTTCGCGGGTGGTCGGCGTGTCGCCGCGGCAGTATCAGGCCGCGCGCCGCGCCGGGGCGCTGCGCGATGCCCTGCAGCGCGGCGAGAACGTGACCCGCGCGGCCCACGACGCCGGTTTCGGCTCGCCGTCCCGGCTGTACGACGCGGCGCCCGCCGAGCTCGGGATGACGCCGTCCGTGTACAGGAAAAAGGGCGCCGGGCTCACGGTGCGCTACGCGTGCGCCGACACGCCGCTCGGCGTCGTGCTCGTCGCGGCCACGGAGCGGGGCATCTGCAAGATCGCGTTCGGCGACGATCCGCGCGCCCTCGAAAGCGAACTGGCGGCGGAGCTTTCTCAGGCCGGGCGCATCGAGGACAGCGGGCGGCTCGCGCCGTTCGTCGCGCAGATCCGCGCCTACCTGAACGGAACGCGCGAACGGTTCGACCTGCCGCTCGACATCGGCGCGACGGCATTTCAGCAGCGCGTGTGGGATGCGTTGCAACGCATCCCGTACGGCGAGACGCGCAGCTACAGCGAGATCGCCGACGCGCTCGGCGCGCCGCGCGCCGCGCGGGCGGTGGCGAACGCGTGCGCGTCGAACCCGGTGGCACTCGCGATTCCGTGCCATCGCGTCGTCCACAAGGGCGGGGCGCTGTCGGGCTACCGCTGGGGCGCGCCGCGCAAAGCCGCGCTGCTCAGGACCGAGCGCGAACACGGCGAAGCGGGCAGTGCCGTAGCGGACGAGGTCGCATGAGCGGGCGGCGTCGCGAGGCGGCCGGGGTCGCGGACAGACCGGGCGTCGAGGCCCCGGAAACGCCGCCGGCCCGTGCGAAGCGAGCGAGCCGGACGCCGCGATCGAACCCCGATTCGGCTGCAAAACCACGTGTGGCACCGCCGCGCCTGTCGGCGCAACCGGACGGCGCCGCACCCGACGTCGTCACGATCGAACTTCCGTTCGTCGAGCCTTATGACTGGCCGCGCGTGCTGCGTTTCTTCGCGGGCCGTGCGACGCGCGGCGTCGAAACGGTCGAGGCGGGCGCGTACCGGCGCGCGATCGAGTGGCCCGACGGCGGCGGCATCCACGTCGCGGGCACGCTGAGCGTCGCGCGACATCCGAAAAAGGCGTGCCTCGTCGCGACGCTCGAAGGCGCGGTGAGCCGCCACGCGCGCGCGATCGGCACGCATCTCGCGCGCATGTTCGACCTTCGCGCCGACGCACCCGCGATTCGCGCCCACCTCGGGCGCGACCCGTGGTTCGCGCCGCTCGTCGCTGCCGCGCCCGGCCTGCGCGTGCCGGGCACGTGGTCCGGCTTCGAACTCGTCGTGCGGGCGATCGTCGGGCAGCAGGTCAGCGTGAAGGCGGCTTCGACGATCGTCGGGCGGCTCGTCGAGCGCGCGGGCACGCAGCTCACCGATCATCCGCACGCCGACACGGCCTGGCGCTTTCCGACGCCCGCCGCGCTCGCCGCCGCCGACATGGAGAAGATCGGCATGCCGGGCAAGCGCGTCGCCGCGTTGCAGGGGTTTGCGCGCGAGGTGGCGTCGGGCGCGCTGCCCCTCGACGACCCGCACGCCGACCGCGCCGAACTGCGCGCGGCACTGCTCGCCATGCCGGGCATCGGCCCGTGGACGGTCGAGTATGTCGCGATGCGCGCGCTGCGCGACGCCGACGCGTGGCCCGGCACCGATCTCGTCCTGATGCAGGCGCTCGCGGCGCGCGATCCGTCGATGGCGAAGGCCGCCGCGTTGCGCGCGAGGGCCGAAGCGTGGCGGCCGTATCGCGCGTATGCTGCGCTGCATCTGTGGAACGAAATCGCGGACCGGGCGGGCGGGGCGAAGGGTGGATGAGGGCGGACAGGGCGCTTATGCCGTATCGTTGCGCCGGGCGAACCGAAGGCGCGCCGAACGCCCCGATGCCTGCCAGCCGGTTCCGCATGCCACGCCGCGATTCCTCAGCCCGAAACGCGTCACCGAACCACCCCGCCGGAGCCTGGCAAGACACCCCCGAAAACGCCGCAAACCCTTACCAGCATTGGCCTCAAGCACGTCCGACACCGAGATGTTAAAGTGCCCGCTACCCAAAAAATCAGATTGAGCGCGCTTCGGCGGCGCTCGACGCACCTGTCGCTTAGATGGCAAACACGAATCCCGCTCACGTCAATACCGATGCCTTTCGGCACCGTCTTTCCGCGTTAAGCGCCGGCCGGCATGCCGACGCGCTGCGCCAGGGCCTGCGCGGCATCGAAAGGGAAAGCCTGCGCGTCACGCGCGCGGGCAAGCTCGCCATGACGCCGCATCCGCGTGCACTCGGCTCGGCGCTCGCGCACTCGCTCATCACGACCGACTATTCGGAAGCGCTCGTCGAACTCATCACGCCCGCCGAAACCGATGCCGCGCGCACGCTCGAAGCGCTCGACGTGCTGCATCGCTTCGTCTACGCGCATCTCGGCGACGAACTGCTGTGGAACGATTCGATGCCCTGCGAGCTGCCGCCCGACGACCAGATCCCGATCGGCTGGTACGGCACCTCGAATATCGGCATGCTGAAGCACGTGTACCGGCGCGGGCTCGCGCTGCGTTACGGCCGCACGATGCAGTGCATCGCGGGCATTCACTACAACTACTCGCTGCACGAGGACGTTTGGCGCGCCTGGCAGGCGCTCGACGCGGACCACTCGCTTTCCCCCGTCGATTTCCAGTCGGAGCGCTATCTCGCGCTGATCCGCAACTTCCGCCGCACGAGCTGGCTCCTGATGTACCTGTTCGGCGCGTCGCCCGCGCTCGACGCGCGTTTCGTGCGCGGCAAGCAGCACACGCTCGAAACGTTCGACAGCGACACGTTCTACCTGCCGTACGCCACGAGCCTGCGCATGAGCGACCTCGGCTACACGAACAATCCGGCGCAATCCGCGCTGCTGCCGAGCTACGACAACCTCGACGCCTATCTCGACGTCCTCGCGAAAGCCGTCAGCCAGCCGTATCCGCCGTACGAGGCGATCGGCACGCAGCGCAACGGCGAATGGGTCCAGATCAACACCAACGTGCTGCAGATCGAAAACGAGTTTTACTCGACGATCCGCCCGAAGCGCATCACGCATTCCGGCGAGCGGCCGCTTCACGCGCTCGCCTCGCGCGGCGTGCAGTACATCGAGGTGCGCTGCCTCGACATCGATCCGTTCGAGCCGGCCGGCATTTCGCTCGAAACGGCGCGCTTTCTCGACGCGTATCTGCTCTATTGCGCGCTGGAAGACAGCCCGCTCCTGCCGCACGACGCGAACGCCGAAGCGAACGACAACTTCAGCCGCGTTTCGAAGGAAGGCCGCAGGCCGGGCCTGACGCTCGCGCGTGAAGGGCGCGACGTGCCGATGGCCGATTGGGGCGTGGAACTGCTCGACCGGATCGAGCCGGTAGCGAAGACGCTCGATGCCCTCAACGGCACCGGTGAGCACATGCGCGCGCTGTCGGTTCAACGCGCGCGGCTCGCGGATGTATCGCTGACGCCGTCGGCGCGCGTGCTCCGGACCATGCGCGAGAAGAACCAGGGCTTCGACGCCTTCGCGCTCGACATCAGCAGGCAGCACGCGGAGTATTTCCGCAGCCGTCCGCTCGACGAAGCACGCGCGCGCGAAATGGAGGAACTCGCCGCCAAGTCGCTTGCGGATCAGGCCGCAATCGAGCGCGACGAGGCGGGTTCCTTCGATGCCTTCGTCGCCGCCTATCGCGCGTACACGCTGAACCGCGTGAGCGTCTGATAGACAGCTCCAATGCGCGGGTCCGAGATAGCGCTTCACCGGTAAAACAGCCTCTTTTGCCTTGCCGCCGCATCGATGCAGCGGCAAGGCTTACTCCTTTTGCAACAGAGCGCAACGCGCCGAAACACGCGCCTATCGGCCAAGTCGAAAAATTAGCGACCTATCGCGATACGCTTCGAGGAGAGGATAAAAATGAAAAAGAGGCTGTTGTCGGCGTCGATGCTGGCTGCCGCGGCGTCGGTCGCACTTTTCACGGGCTGCTCGACGCAGGGGCAGATCAGCGCCGAAACGATGGAGCAGGCCACCGCGCCGCTCACCTGCATGAACAAGGCTGAATGCGACGCGTGGTGGGGCCGCGCCCAGGTCTGGGTGACCAATCATTCGGAATACAAGCTGCAGACCGTCACCGATTCGATCATCCAGACGGCCGGGCCGTCCGGCGGCAAGCGCGCGCTCGCCTACCAGATCACGAAGACCCCCAGCAACGAAGGCACCGCGACGATCGGCTTCGCCGCGCATTGCGACAACATGCTCGGCTGCGAGCCGAACCCGTGGAAGGCGGGCGCGGATTTCAAGCAGTTCGTGCGCGGCGGCGCGGCGCCGCAGCCGGGAGCGGGCGGGGGAGCGAGCGGCAATGCGGTGTCGCCGGTGTCACCGGCGCCGCCGGCAACGCCTGGCGTGCAGTCGAAACCACCGGCCCAGCCGATGCCGCCGATCCTCGAAACCCAGCCGGGTCAGTCGGGGCAGGCGCTGACGCCGCAGTAGGCGCCAGCGGACGCTTTCAGGCGATACGGCGCAGCAGTTGCGGCCTTTTGCGAGCGGCAAGCCCGGCGGCTGCCTGCAAAGCGCGCGCAAATGTTGTCACGCATCGTTCGGCGCTGCCTTTGAGCGTGGAAATCTCGCGCCTCCTCGAGCGCATCCATTTCGGCGTTGCCACTGACGCCCGTCCACGCCGTGCCGAAAACCAACGGTCTCAAAAATGTTCTGGCACGCATCTTGAAAACTAGTTGCACAGTCAATATTATTTTAGACAACGAGTTACGCGCATTCGCGCCGCCCGAGACCATGTTTTGACAGCTTGAACGCGTCCCCGCGACGACGCCCCGAAGGATTCCGATGACCCGCTTCACCCGCACCGCCCGCCGACGTTTCGGCGATGTCAGCAGCACGATCGCCAGCGCTTCCCGCCACATCGTTCCCCCGAACCTGAACTCGTGGAAAATCGCGCTCTACCTGATCGTCTTCCTGCTGCCGGGGGGGTCGATCATCGTCATCGGCATGGGGTGGTTCGAGAACCGTCAGCGGCGCAAGTCGGCGCGGGCGCCCAAGCCCTCCAAGGCGCCGGCCGCGAAGGTCCTTCCCGGTCCCACGCCCTGCACGCACGGCAAGTGCTGACGCACCGCGCGTAACGACCCGTAACCGATTCACGGTTCCGGGTAACACCGGTTGCCCCGTCGAACCGTTACCCTAACGTCTGCCTGACGTCCGCTTACTGCGGGCGTTCCGTTACCATCCCGGATCACCGCGCTCGTGCGCCAAGAAGCCAGCCGGCTCCGACAGGATTTTTCAAAGCAGATGCCGTTCAGCCCGATTCATTCCCGGATTCGTTCCGTCACGCCCCGCTTTACCGCCATGGCGCTCGCCGCGTCGCTCGCGATGTTGGTCGCCGGCTGCGCGGTCGGCCCCGACTACCAGCGCCCGTCCACGGCGGTTCCAGCGTCGTACAAGGAGGCGCCGGAGGGCTGGAAGGTCGCGCAGCCCGCCGACCAGCTCGACCGGGGCAACTGGTGGACCATCTACGACGATCCGCAGCTGACCGAGCTGGAAAACCGCCTGAACGCGTCGAACCAGACCATCGCGCAGTTCGCTGCGGCGTACCGGCAGTCGCGCGCGCTCGTGAGCGAGGCACGCGCGGCGTACTTTCCGGTCGTGGGGCTCACGGCGTCGGCGACGCGCCAGGGGTTCGGCACGGGCGCGCGGAGCACGTCCACGGAAAACCGCTCATCGAGCGCGATCAGCAACAACTTCAGCGCCGCGCTCGATGCCTCGTGGGAACCCGACCTCTGGGGCACCGTGAGCCGCACCGTGAATGCGCAGAAAGCGGGCGAGCAGGGCGCCGCGGCCGATCTCGCCAACGCGCGCCTTTCCGCGCAGGCATCGCTCGCGCAGAACTATTTCCAGTTGCGCTCGCTCGACGCGCAGCAGCAGTTGCTCGACGACACCGTCGTCGCCTTCCAGAAGTCGCTGCAACTCACGCAGAACCAGTATGCGCAGGGCATCGTCGCGCGCTCGGACGTGATCCAGGCGCAGACGCAGCTGCAATCGGCGCAGGCGGCGCAGATCGACAACGGCGTCGCGCGCGCGCAGTTCGAGCATGCGATCGCCGTGCTGATCGGCGAGCCCGCCTCGACGTTCTCGCTGGCCGCGGCGCCGCTCGACGCCACGCCGCCAACGGTGCCGGCCGAAATGCCGTCGTCGATTCTCGAGCGGCGTCCGGACGTCGCGTCCGCCGAGCGCAAGGCGGCGGCGGCAAACGAGCAGATCGGCGTTGCGATCGCCGCGTATTTCCCGACGCTGACGCTCTCGGCCACCGGCGGGTTCGAAAGCTCGGTGCTGTCGCAATTGCTGCGCGCGCCGTCGCGCTTCTGGACGCTCGGGCCGGACATCGCGGCGACGATCTTCGACGGCGGACTGCGCCGCGCCCAGACCGAGGCCGCGCGCGCCGCGTACGACCAGAGCGTCGCGGCGTACCGGCTGTCGGTGCTGACGGCGTTTCAGGACGTCGAGGACAATCTGGCGTCGCTGCGCATTCTCGAAAAGGAGGTCGTGGTTCAGCAGCAGGCGGTCGAATCCGCGAAGCAGGCGCTGGCGATCGTGAACAACCAGTACAAGGCGGGAACCGCCGCCTACGTGGCCGTGCTGATCGCGCAGACCACGGCGTTCACCGCCGAGCAGAAGCTCGCGAGCATCGCGGGGCAGCGGATGGTGTCGTCGGTGGGGCTCGTGAAGGCGCTCGGCGGCGGCTGGGATATCGCGCAGATGAACCAGGAAACGGGTTCGATGGAAGCGCCGCGAGCGGCGTCGGGGGCGGACGTTTCGCCGGCGCCCGCGTCGAGGCCGGCGACGAAGGACGCCTCCGCCGCCAGAACCACGGCGGCGGGTTCGTAACGGCCCACGCCGCTCATCCTCATCGCGAGAACGCGAGGACGACCGTGTCCGGCCCGGTATGCCGGCCGAGCAGGTTCAGCAATCCCGCCAGATTCTCCCGGGCCTCGGGCGCGGCGCTCGCGGTTCCCTGAAAGGACGTCGAGCGCGGCGACACGGTTCCGTGCCCCTCGATCAGCAACGGCCCGCGGGACGTTGAAAGCTCGATCGCGCCCGATGCCCCCTGCGCCTGAAACACCACCCGGTACGACCCGAGCGGCTTCACCCGCGACACCCGCGACGACATGTCGTCGAGCGTTACGATCAGCTGGCCGTACGCGTTGCGTCCGAGCACGCGCCACTCGGTCCACGTGAGCCGCACGTTGCCTTCCAGGTCGAGCGTGTTGAACGGCGCGCCGAGCCCCGCGAGCAGCGTCGCCGGCACCGTGATCGCGCCGGACGTCATCGTCGCGCCGCCTGCGCCTGCGTCGAGCGTCACCGCGTCGGGCATCGCGTCGGACTGGCGCATGGTCATGCGCACGCGTCCGGTGAAAAGCGGCCAGAATGCCGTGCTCCATTCGATGCGCCCCGGCAGCAGCGTCGCGCCGCCGCCATCGGAGCCGGCGGCGAGCATGAGCGTCGCCGAGCCGCGCCAGAGCGACCCCGAAGGATCGACGAGATTCACGTGGCCGCCGGTCGCCTTCGTGAATTGCGGCACGATCCACGCGGCGGGGAACATCACGAGCAGCGTGGCCGCCACCGACACCGCCGCCACCATGATCGGCGGCAACGCCGCGCGCGCGCGGCGCGTCCAGTAGCTCATTTCGCGCCGGCCGGTTGCAGCGACGCCGTCAGGTCGACCTGGCCGTCAGGCTTGAGCGCCTGAATGTGCGCCTCGGACACCTGCACCTTGAACTGCTTGCGCACGTCGTCGAGCCACATCGTCCAGAGCGGAAACGACGCATTCTTCATCTGGATCTGCACGGCTGCACCGATCACCTGCACCTGCGCGGCCTGCATGCCGTTGTCGGCAAGCGACTTTGCGAGCGCGTCCTTGAGCGCGCCGCCCGTCGGCGTCACGCCCTGCGCGCTGCCCGCGAGCGAGCGCGCTTCGTTGGCCTGCGCCGTCATCTGCGCGAGTTGCCGCTGCATGGCCGGCAGGCTCTCCCGAAGGCGCGCGCGGCCGTCGTAGGCCGGCGCCCACAGCAGCAGATACACGATCGCGAGTCCCGCCACCAGCCCGCCCCACATCAGGAGCGTCTTTTCGCGCTGCGTGCGGCCGTCCCAGAGTTCGGCCCAGGTTTCGCCAAGCTGTTTTTTCACTGGCTGCTCCTGACGGTCCATTTGCCGGTGTTGCTGTCGATTGCGCCGTTCAGGCCATTGGCCGCCAGGCGCTTCTGCAGGTCGGGATCGACCTTCGTTTCAGGCTTGAAGGTGACTTCCAGCCGCCGGTCGCGATAGTCGAGGCCCGCGATGCCGTTCACCGGCACGGGCCCGAGCGAGCGCGCGAGGCCGTCGGCAAGCGACAGGAAATCGGACGGCGAAAGCTCGCCCGAGGCCACCCGCAGACGCTCGAGCTGACGCGCCATCTGATCGGGCGCATCGAGCACGACGGTCGTTTTCGGGAAAGCGTTGAGCAGCAGTTCGGTCATCTGCGTGTTGATGGCGTCGCGCTGGCGGGCGAGCTGCAGCCACTGCACGTTGACGCCGACAATCGACACCACGACCGAAACCGCCACGAGCGCGATCGGCACGCGCAGGCGGCGCATCGTCGCGCGGTCGAGGCGCCACGGCTGCGCGGCGAACTCGAACTGGCACAAGTCGAAGCGGCTCGCGAGCGCATTGCGCGCGAGCGCCTCGAACGCGAGCGGCTGCGCACCCGCGAACCGGCTGCGGGTGGCGGCAAGGCGCGGCTCGTCGCCGGGGACGTCGGCGAGCGACCAGAGCGTGAACGGGTGGTCGCCCGAGAGGGCGGCGAGCGTCGTCGCGACAGCGTCAGCGGGCAGCGCGAGCCCTTCGCCGAGCGCCGCGTGTTGGCCGCGCGCAATCGCGATCTCGACGCGCGGCGCAGCAGGCGTCGCGGGGGTGAGCGGCGCGGCGGCCTCGCCGATCAGCGCGGGCGCCGTCGAAACGACTTCCCCGAGCACGGCGGCGATAAACGGCGCCGGCGCCTCGGCTTCGCCCTCGGCGGGCGGGGCGGCTTCGCTCACCGGCAGGCAGCGCATCGCCGGCACGGCCTTGACGTTGCGATGCCCCGCGCCGGCGAACGCGCCGAGCACGAAGCGGAACCAGCCGCGATCGATCACCGCGACCACGCGGCGGCCGTCGTCGAGCGAGGCCGGATCGACGGCGATATGGCATGTCTGCGGGTCCTGGATCAGCTGATCCTCGACGACGTTAGGCAGCGCCTGCCTGAGCTTCGGCCCCTTGAGCGGCGGCAGAGCCGCGGCGAGCAGGAGCAGGTCGCGCGCGGCGACGATCAGCACCGTCGCGCTCGCCCGCGGCAGCAGGCCGAGCGCGGCGCGGCCGGCGCGCTGCGGCTCGCCGCGCTTGTCGAGAAGCAGGAACGGCAGTTCGGGAAGGTGCCACTCCTCGGAGCGCACCGCCGGATCGCGCGGCGGCAGTAGGACGATCAGGGTGCTCAAAGGCCACTCTCTCTCACGTTAAGCATTCAAAACTGGTCGCGAACATAGACGATGCGCGTCGTATGCGTCGTCGGATCGCGGTAGATCAGGGTGGTGCGCTCCACTTGCGCGCGCTCGTGCTCCACGCTTCCGCGAATCACAAAATAGCGTGTCGTGACGTCGAGCAGGTTCGGATCGACCGAGGCCGCCTTCACGCCCGCGCCGTTGAGCGCGAGCTGCACGTTGCCCGCGTCGTGGAAGAACACCGTTTCGCGGCGCGCGACGAACGCCTGCGCCTGCGACAAATTCATGCCCTGCACGATCGCCGCGACGACCTCGGCGGGCGCCGTGTTCATGTTGACGGGCGTCGTGGTCGGCAGCACGGTGACGAACGGGCGCAGGCGCTCGACCGCCTCCGGCGTGAAGCCGGGCACGTCGAGCAGCGAATCGACGGTGATCATCTGCAGCGGCGCGACCGGCGCGTCGCTGTCGGCGTCCTTCAGGCCCGGGTCGTCGGTGAACGAGCCGCCGCCCGTGCCGCCGCCCTGCGCGATGGCGGCGATCGTCGATTGCGGCGTGGCGCCCGCCGGCGACGACTGCGTCTGAAATCGCGTGGCCGATTGCGCAAGGCCCGCGCGCATCTGCAGCGCCGTGGTCTTCGCAAGCGAGCCGTTCAGCCCGAGGAGCGCGAGCAGCCGCTGAAACGACGCGATCTGCTCGACGTTGATGGTGAGCACGCCGGGCGCCGGCGTCGAGACGAGATTGCGCAGGTTGAACTTGGCCTGCGCGTCTTCTATCGACCCCGACAGATACGTCTGCGCGCCCTGCTCCGCGCGCACTTCGCCGATCTGGCCGAGGAAGTCCGAGAGCCGCGTCTTCGCGATCGGCACCCCCCAAACGCCGCCGAGATACGTGACGTTCGGCGACGTGTCGGCTTCCGAGCGCAGGATGAGCCGCGTCCAGTCGAGTGCGCTGCGCGAAATCCATTGCGCCTGCGCGAGCAGCCGCTGGTTCTCGATGCGGCGGATCTGCACCTGCTGCCGCCACAGCATGCCCGAGACCAGAATCGCCGAGAGCGCGACCACGAGGAGCGCGCTGATGATGGCGACGCCGCGCTGCTTTCCGAAGGACCGACGGGTGCGCATCGTCATTCTCCGACCAGGAACACGCGCGTGATCGGCGCGGCCAGATTCGGCGCGCCGACCGCGACCTGAATGCCGGTGACGGCGCGCGGCAGCGGCGCATTGCCGAGCTGCGGCACTTTCAGGTTGTTGTCGTTTTCCGTGATCTTCGACGCCACGTCGCGCATCTGCGTCGTCCAGCCCGACGCCGGAATGTAGACGCGCGCCACGAGCGAGCGCACGCCGCCCATCAGCGGCAGCGCGCTCCAGCCGTCGTCGCCGCTGCCGCTTCCCGCGAGCGCGCGGCGCACCTCGCCGACGTTCGCGAGCGGCGGCGAGGCAAAGCGCACGATGCGCCCGTCCACGAGCCGGTAGCGCACCACCTGCAGACGCGGCGCCGCGCCCGGCGTGAAGACGCCACGCACGATCTGCAGCCCGTTGCCGCCGATCGAGATCGCGGGCTGGCCGGCCTGGTCGTCGGTGGTGGCCTGGCGCGCGTCGATGCGCATCTGGTCGAAAAGTTGCGCGACGACGCGCTCGTCCTCCATCGCGTTCGTGATGGTGGTGCGCCCGCGGATCACCTGGTCGAGCCCGCGCCAGGACAGCACGGCGATCACCGCGAGAATCGCGATCGCGATCAGCATCTCGATCAGCGTGAAGCCGCGTGCGCGCCCCATGAACATGCCGCGCCGCTCAGAGCGAACGATTGGTTTCATTCGCCACCACCGTAACCATTTGCGCGAGATTGCCGGCGCGGCCCGGCATCGAGACGTCCATCTCGACGCGGCGAAAGATCGGATTCGGCGTCGAGCTCACGCGCTGCGTGCAGACGAGGCGCACGTTGCCCTGCGAGCAATCGAACGTGCGCGCGCCGATGGCGGGCCACGCATGCGACAGGCGCAGCTGCGCGAGTTCGTTGTCGGCGCTCCAGCCCGCGAGCAGCCGGCGATGCAGGTCCGCTTCGCCTGTCGCGAGGGAGCCGACCGCGCGCAGCGACGCCGCGAGCGCCACCGCGATGATCGCGAGCGCGACGAGCACTTCGATCATCGTGAAGCCGCGGGACGGGCGGGGGCGAAGGGTGCTCGCTCGCATCAGCGCACCTGATAGCGGCCGTTGCCGGTGCCGACGATAGTCGCGCTGCCGGCAGGCGAGGTCAGGGTGACTTCCATCGCGCTGTCGATGGCTTCGGTGCCGAACACGAGCCGCGCGGCGCTCTTGTCCGTGCCGGCGAAGCGGATTGTCACGCCGGTCACGCCGCCTTCCCAACGGCGCGCGCGCAAGAGATCGTCGCGTAGCGGCCGCCAGCCGTCGGACGTGCGGACGTCGAAGCGGAAACCGCCGTCGAGCGGCTGCCACGCGATCGGCCGCGCACGCACCTGCGCTTCGTCGCCGGCGGATTCGAAAAGGAGCGCAAGCCGCTCTGCTTCCTCGTTGAGGTCGGTGCGCGGATTGCGCGTGAGCTGCAGCGAAGCAAGCGACACGAGCAGCCCGGCGATCACCAGCACGACGAGCATTTCCAGCAGCGTGAAGCCGGCCTGCGTCCGCGCCCCGGCGTGCCGGAGCGCGGGTACGGTCATGGGGTGGAATCTGCGCCGCTCACTCACATTCGCTCGCTAAATTGCGTGTCCGCCTTACTGCCAGGAGCCGACGTCGGCGTCGTTGCCTTCGCCGCCCGCCTTGTTGTCGGCGCCGTAGCTGAACACGTCGATTTCGCCGTGCACGCCCGGATTCAGGTACTGATACTGGCTGCCCCACGGGTCGTTCGGCAGGCGTTCCAGATAGCCGCCGTCCTTCCAGTTGTTCGGGACCGGCTCGGTCGTGGGCTTTTCGATCAGCGCGCGCAGGCCCTGCTCCTGCGTCGGATAGCGGCCGTTGTCGAGGCGATACAGCTTCATTGCCTGCATGATCGTGCCGATGTCCTGCCGGGCCGCGACGCGGCGCGCCTCGTCCGGGCGGCTCATGATCTTCGGCACGATCAGCGCGGCGAGAATGCCGAGAATCGCGATCACCACCATGATTTCGATCAACGTGAACCCGCGTTGGCGGCGTGCCTGCGCCGTCGAAAGTTCCATGCGGCGTTTCGTCCACATTTGCATGACTACTACCTCGTTTCGATAAAGATGTTGTTGTTCGAGCCGTGCCCGAAGCGTCTTGCGACGCGCGGATTACAGCTCGCGCGCGGGCAGGCATGCATTCTATAGGGCGGCGGCGCAGACCTTGCGGAACCGCCCCGATGCGCGGCCGGCTCAGCGCACATAGATCGTCGGCCCGGGCGCGTTCTGCGGCAGGAACACCTCCGACTTCACGCCATTGCGGTCGATGATGATCGAGCGGGCGCGCACTTCGGAAATCCTGACGCCTTCGGCAAGCGGCCCGCCGAGCGAAATCGCGCGCGCCGGCTCGCCGCCGTAGCTGACGATCGCGGCGGCCCCGTGCGAGAGCGCGAGGATGCCGAACAGATGCACGTCCTGGTTCACCTGCCGCTGCAGCTGCCCGCCGAAGATCGTCGCGGCCTGTTCGACCGAGGGCGTGCGCATCGCAGCCGCGGCGGGCAGCGGCGCGGTCTGGCGCGAGGTCAGCGTCACGATCCAGTACGTAAGCGTGACGCAGAAGAGCGCGAGCGCGGCGAGCGACAGAAGTCGGGTTTGCAGGGCATTCATTACTGCACCAGATTGTTCAGTTCAATGATCGGCAGCATCACGGCCAGCACGATCACCAGCACGACGCCGCCCATCGCGAGAATGAGCAGCGGTTCGAGCAGGCTCGTCAGGAACATCGTGCGGCGCTCGAGTTCGCGCGCCTCGCCTTCGGATGCACGGTCGAGCATCGTGGTGACGTCGCCCGTCGCTTCGCCCGAGCGGATCAGGTGCACGAGCACCGGCGGAAACGTCTTCGTGTTGCCGAGCGCGCGCGAGAGCGACGTGCCTTCGCGCACGCGCACGATCGCGTCGTCGACGTTCTCGCGCATTGCCGTGTTGCTGAGCGTCTCGCCCGCGGCCTGCAGTGCGCGCAGGATCGGCACGCCCGCGGCCGTGAGGATCGCGAGCGTGCTCGCGAAGCGCACCGTGTTGTAGCCGCGCACGAGCTTGCCGACGAGCGGCGCGGTGAGCAGCCACCGGTCGAACGCCATGCGCGGGCCGGGCCGCGCGAGAATCCGCTTCACGAGCCAGCTCACGATCACGACGCCGGCCAGCACCGCCCACCAGTAGCTGCGCACGAAGCCGGAGAGCGCCATCATCATCACGGTGAGGACCGGCAGCGCCTGCTTCGTGCTCGCGAACACGTTCACGACCTGCGGCACGACGTAGCTCAGCAGGAAGGTGACGATGCCGAACGCGATCAGCGTGACGATCGCCGGATAGGTGAACGCGAGGACGATTTTCTGCTTGAGCGCGTTGCGCTGCTCGATGTAGTCGGCGAGCCGCGAGAGCACGAGCCCGAGCTTGCCGGTGTGCTCGCCCGCCGCGACCAGCGCGCGGTAGATTTCCGGGAAGTCCTTCGGATGCTGCGCGAGCGCGTTCGCGAAAGAATGGCCGCCGAGCACTTCGGCGCGGATCGCGGCCATCAGTTCGCGGATGTAGTCGCGCTCCGACTGCTCGGTCAGCACTGCAAGCGTTTCGCCGAGCGGCAGCCCCGCGATCAAGAGGCTCGCAAGCTGGCGCGTGAGAATCGCCTGCTCGCGCTGCGACAGCCGCCGCCCGAGCGAAAGCCGCTGCTGGCGCTCGCCGCGCGTGCGGCTGCCCGCCGCCTCGACGACGAGCGGCGTCAGCCCCTGCGTGCGCAGCTGGCTGCGCGCGGCACGGGCGCTGTCGGCATCGAGCACGCCTTTTTGCGTCTTGCCCGCGTGGTCAATTGCTTCGAAACGGAACGCCGGCATCGCCTTACTCTCCGCCCGTCACGCGCAGCACTTCCTCGAGCGACGTCACGCCCGTCGCGAGCCACCGGTTGCCGTCCTCGCGCAGCGTGCGCATGCCCTGCGCGCGGCCGGCGGCGAGAATTTCGGCGTCGGCGGCGTTGCGGTGAATGAGCGGGCGGATCTCGTCGTCGATGAGAAGCAGCTCGTACACGCCGCGGCGGCCCGCGTAGCCCGACTGCCCGCAGCGCTCGCAGCCCACCGGATGCCAGTGTTTCACGCCGTCCTCGACGCGCTCTTCCTTGCACGCCTGGCACAGCTGGCGCACGAGCCGCTGCGCGAGCACGCCGAGCAGCGACGAGGCGAGCAGATACGGCTCGACGCCCATGTCGGTGAGACGCGTGACGGCGGACGCGGCGTCGTTGGTGTGCAGCGTCGCGAGCACGAGGTGGCCGGTGAGCGACGCCTGCACCGCGATCTGCGCGGTTTCCAGGTCGCGGATTTCACCGATCATGATGATGTCCGGGTCCTGGCGCAGGATCGAGCGCAGCGCCCGCGCGAACGTCATGCCGATGCGCTCGTTCACCTGCGTCTGGCCGATGCCCGACAGGTCGTATTCGATCGGATCTTCCACCGTCATGATGTTGGTGGTCGTCGTTTCGAGCCGCGACATGGCGGCGTAGAGCGTGGTCGTCTTGCCCGAGCCGGTCGGGCCGGTCACGAGCACGATGCCGTGCGGGCGGCCGATCAGCTTGTCGAAATGCACGAGCGTGTCGCTCGCCATGCCGAGCCTTTCGAGATTCAGGCGCTGCGCGTCCTTTTCCAGAAGACGCAGCACGGCGCGCTCGCCGTGCCCGGTCGGCAGCGTGGAGACGCGCACGTCCACCGGCCGGCCGCCCACGCGCAGCGTGATGCGCCCGTCCTGCGGCAGCCGCTTTTCCGCGATATCGAGCTGCGCCATGATCTTGATGCGCGAGATCAGCGCGCCGTGCAGCGCCTTTTTCGGGCGCACGACGTCGCGCAGCGTGCCGTCGACGCGAAACCGCACCACGGACGCATTCTCGAACGGCTCGATGTGAATGTCCGACGCCTGCTCGCGCGCCGCCTGCGTGAGGAGCGCGTTGATCATGCGGATGATCGGCGCGTCGTCTTCCGATTCGAGCAGGTCCTCCACTTCAGGAATGTCCTGCATCAGCCGCGACAGGTCGACTTCGCCCTCCACCTCGCCGACCACCTGCGCCGCGCTGCCGTCGTTGCGCGCGTACGCGGAATTGATCGCGGCGGAAAGCTCGGCGGCGGGCATGCGCACCACCGTCAGCGCGCCGAAGTTGCGCGCGACTTCGGCGAGGGCGGCATCGCTCGTCTTCTCGCTGATCCAGACCTCGATGCTGTCCGCGTACTGATGCGCGACGAGAATCTGCCCGGTGCGCGCGAAGCCGTAGGGCACGAGCCGGGCGGCGAGCGGCGAGGGCGCGCCGCCGCTCGCTGTGCCGCCGGTGCCAGCGGTGCCGCCGGTGCCGGCCGGCGCGTTGACGGCGCTCAGGGCGTTCACGGCCGCGCTCCCGGGTCGCTCATGAGCGGCGCGGCGGGCGGCGCGTTGTTCGGTACCGCGTAGTTCACCGCTCCGTTATTGGCCGGCTGTCCCGGAGGAACGGGTCCCGACGGCGCGGGCGGCGCGTTCGGCGCCTGTGGCAGCGTCGTGCTGCCGGGCGGCACCGTGCCGCGCGTCATGTTGTTCCAGTCGAAGAGATTCTGCGCGGGCACGCCGCCCTGGCTCGGCCCGATCGGCGCGGGCGGCAGGACTGGCACGTCCTTGTCCTTGATGAGGCGGTTGTCCGACTGCGAGCCGTACTGCTGCTGGCGCAGATAGTCGTAGCGCGCGTTCGCGAGCTGCGTGCTGGTCGCCTGGTCGCGCACGATCACCGGGCGCAGGAACACCATCAGATTGGTCTTTTCGCGCGTCTTGTTCTCGCTGCGAAAGAGGCTGCCGATCAGCGGAATGTCGCCGAGCAGCGGAATCTTGCTGTTGCCGGCGTTGTACTTGTCCTGCATCAGGCCGCCCAGCACGACGATTTCGCCGTCGTCGGCGAGGATGGTCGACTGGATCGAGCGCGTGTTGATCGTCACGCCGCCGGGGTTGTTCGTCGTGGTCGGATCGACGCTCGAATCTTCCTGGTACAGCTGAAGCTTGAGGATGCCGCCGTCGGTGATCTGCGGCTTCACGTGCAGCGTCACGCCGACATCGCGCCGGTCGAACGTGTTGAACGCGGTGACCGAAGTCGCCGTGTTCGCGGTCGGCGTGGCGTACGAGCCCGTCACCACCGGCACGTTCTGGCCGACGATGATCTTCGCTTCCTCGTTGTCGAGCGTGATCAGGTTAGGCGTGGAGAGAACGTTGGCGTCTGACGACGTCGAAAGCGCCTGGAGCAGGCCGCCCAGCCCGAAAAAGTTGCCGAACTTGTGCAGCAGGCCGACATTCAGGCCCGGCGCGAGAAGGCCCGTCGCGCCCGCGAGCGCCGACGGATTCTGCGCGGCCGCGTTGCCGGCGAGCGTCAGGTCGACGATGTTCTGGTTTCCCGTCCCGAAGCTGGAACTGCCGTAAATCGCGTTGTTGCCGCCGTTGGACAGCAAAAGCCCCTGCCACTGGATGCCGAGGTTCGCGCCCGTCGTCGCCGAGAGTTCGACGATCAGCGCCTCGATGTACACCTGCGCGCGGCGCGCGTCGAGCTGGTCGATGACCGAGCGCAGATTCCGGTAGACCGGCTCCGCCGCGGTGATGATGAGCGAATTCGTGGCGGCATCGGCCTGGATCATGCCGCCCTGCTGGTCGCCGCCGCTGTCGCTGTCCTTGTTGCTGGAAAAGCCGCTGTCCTTGTTCTGCGAGCCGCCCGCCATCGGATTGCTGCCCGAGCCCCCGCCGCCGCCGTAGCCGCCCGGCAGCGGCGGCATGCCGGCCGTGCCGGTCGAGGTGGACGAGCCGTAGTTCTGGCCGAAGCCGCCCGACTGGTTCGAGTTGCCCTGACTGCTCGACGAGCTGTCGCCTCCTCCGCCGCCACCGCCCTTGCCCAGCATGCCGCGCAGCGTCTTCGCGAGCCGCACGGCATCGGCGTTGCGCAGCGCGACCACGTGCATGTTGCCCGGCTGCGACGTCGGCGCATCCAGCTTCTGCGCGAGCGTCTTGGCCGCGGCGAGCCGCGAGCCGCTCGATGCCCGCAGCATCAGCGAATTGGTGCGCGGGTCGGGCGTGACGGTCACCTTGAGCGTCGCGTCGGTGCTGCCGATCGTGCCCGGGTCGAGCAGCTTGTTCATCTGCTCGGCGACGTCGATGGCGTTGGCGTTTTTCAACTGCACGACGTCGACCTGGCGGCCGGCGGCCGTATCGACGCCCGCGATGATGCCCGCGATGCGGCGCACGTTGTCCGCGTAGTCCGTCACGACGAGCGTGTTGTTGGCCGGGTACGCGGCGATCGTGTTGTTCGGTGAAATGAGCGGGCGAAGCACGGGCAGCAGGTTGTTCGCCGACTCGTTCTTCAGCACGAACACCTGCGTGATCACCTGATCGCCGCGCGCAACCGGCTCGTTGCCTACATAAATAGGGACGCCCTGGAGCTTGGCGTCGGCTTCCGGTACGACCTTCAGCACGCCGTGGTCCTGCACGAGCGCGAAGCCCTGGGTCCGCAGCGCGGATTGCAGAATCTTCAGCGCCTGCTCTTCAGGAACGGAATTCTCCGACACGAGATTCAATTGCCCCTTCACGCGCGGGTCGACGATGATCGTCTTGCCGGTTGCAGCGCCGATGGCGCGGGCGACCTGATCGATATCCGCATTGACGAAATTCAGCGTCACTTGTGCCTGTGCGACCTGGGCGGCGAAAAGCCCCGCGACCAGCAGCGCCGTCGCCGTGCGACGCAGTGCCATACATTTTCTTCTCATGAGTGTCATTTCAAGGCCGGGGCATTCCGCCCGCGACCGGCTGCGTCGTGCCATTCAAACCCGCTGAAAACGCCTGCCCACAACGATCTCAGGCTGTTCTACGGGCACTGCCAATTATCTTAAAAACGTGAACCATACCAGCTTTTAATGACCGATTTGTCACAAGGATTCGCGTTTCCTTTTTTCCTTCGGCCTATTTTGCGATGATGTCTAAAGCATTCCGGAATACGGACGTAAAACGGATGAAAGGTTGCGTATCGGCGCATTTTTTTAGCGACAGAAGGCGAAACTCCGTGTGCGCCCCGGATCTACCATCCTCCGGCATGCCGCTTCGCCTTGTGTGCGCTGGCGCTCACGGCGGTACAGGTTTGGCGCGGAATTCCTTGCCTATGTCCGATGGCCGACTTCTGGAGGCAATAGTCTGCCGGTATGATACGGGCGGTTCTGGATTCCGGGACGCCGGCATCCAGGGCGGGTTTTCCCGATGAGGCACAGGCAAGCCGACGTTTTCGGCGCTCGCCAGTGCGGTCCGATTGGCGTTGCGCTCCATGCGGGCGGGTGGGTAGAGATAGATGAAGCGATTCCTGCGAGTTTACATCGGCGTTTGCGCCTCGATAGCGGCCGCGTCGGCACATGCCGACTGTTTCGACGAGGCCGCGAAATACCAGAAGGTCAATCCGCTGATCCTGCGTGCGATCGCCTGGCAGGAATCTCATAACAAGCCCGACGCCATCAACAAGAATGCCAACGGCTCCACCGATTACGGGCTGATGCAGATCAACTCCATTCATTTGAACACGCTTTCGCAGTACGGCATTTCCAGCGGCACGCTGATGGAGCCGTGCAAGAGCGTGTACGTCGCGGCCTGGCATCTGCGTCAGAAGATGAACAAGTATGGCAATACCTGGCAGGCGGTCGGCGCCTATCACTCGGAAACGCCTGCGCTGCGCGACAAGTATTCACGGCAGATCATCGATATCCTGAGCCGCTGGAAGCTGCTCCAGGCTTCGCGCTGAAGGCTCCGGCCACCTCAAGCTCCGGCCGCCTCAAGCTCTGGCCCTTTCGGCATCCAGGCATCGCGCGGCGGCGCAGCCGCGTTTTGATGCACAATTCATCCTCCAGCAGACTTCATTCACGCGTCGGACGGGCGTGAGCGGAGCGTTCGTCGCATCGCGTCGCGTTTTGCCGCCCGTGGCCGCATTTTGCCGGCCGCCTCGACCGTCCACTGCGCCACCTCTCACCGCGCCATGCGCGCCATGCCGATGAACCAGCCGCCACTGCCAGTCACCGTGCTTTCGGGCTTCTCGGGCGCGGGCAAGACCACGCTCCTCGATCATCTGCTGACGCACGGCGATGGCCTCCGGATCGCCGGGATCGCCGGCACCGAGGCGAACGCGGGCAAGGAATGCGTCGAAATGCCGAACGGCTGCGCGCGCTTCGCGCTTTCCGGCGATCCGTCCGCGCTGATCGAGCGTATCGCGGCGCAACAGCGCTTCGACGTGATCGTGATCGAATCGACGGGCGCGGCCGACCCGATGCAGATCGCCGAAACCCTGACGTTCGCCGACGACGAAGGCGCGTCGCTATCCGAGATCGCGCGCCTCGATACGATGGTGACCGTGGTCGACGCGTCGAACTTCATGCGCGACTATGCGTCGGCAGAGGCGCTTGCCGGGCGCGGAATCGCGGACAGCGCGGGCAGCGCGGGCAGCGAGGAGGACGATCGTACGGTCGTCGAAGTACTCGTCGAGCAGATCGAGTACTGCGACGTGATGGTCGTGAGCAAGACGGATCTCGTGAGCGCGGAGGAGGTCGGGCAGTTGAGGCGCATCCTGCACGCCATCAATCCGCGTGCGGAGCTGATCGACGCGCGCTTCGGCGCAGTGCCGCCCGCCGACGTGCTGAACACGGGCCGCTTCGATTTCGACGCGACGGCAAGCGCGCCCGGCTGGCTCGCGACGCTCAACGCCGATGAAGAACCCGACGGCACGCCTGATGAATTCGGCGTCGGCCATTTCGTCTACCGGGCGCGGCGGCCGTTTCATCCGGAGCGTCTGTGGACGCTGCTGCATCAGGAGTGGCCTGGCGTGCTGCGCAGCAAGGGCTTTTTCTGGCTCGCGACGCGCAGCGATGTCGGCGGATCGCTGTCGCAGGCGGGCGGCGCCTGCCGACACGGGCCGGCCGGCGTGTGGTGGGCGGCGCAGGATCGCAGCGAGTGGCCGACGGGCGACGCGGAACTGGAAGCGGAAATTGTCGCGGACTGGTATGGCGACCCGGACGATACGAGCATCGGCGACCGCCGTCAGGAACTGGTGCTGATCGGCGTCGATCTGGACGCGAACGAGTGGCAACGCAAGTTCGACGCGTGCCTTCTGAGCGACGAAGAATGGGCCGCCGGACCGGAAGCATGGAACCAGATGAACGATCCGTTTCCGCCGTGGGACATCGAGGAACATGACCACGAGCATGACCACGACCACGATCACGGAGACGACTGCGATTGCGGACATCACGCGCATTGAGCGCGTGCCGGACGCATCGATGACGCATCGATCACGCATCTCGCAAGGCCGAAAAAAAACCCGCCAGCGGGCGGGTCGTGTCCAGCGTGCTACCGGGGTAGCCTGACAATCGGCAAAAAACTTACCGCTTGTTCACTGCGTCCTTGAATGCCTTGCCAGCCGTAAACTTGACGGTCTTGGCGGCCGGAATCTTGATGGATTCGCCGGTCTTCGGGTTACGGCCGGTGCGCGCTGCGCGCTTGCCCGAGCCGAAGCTGCCGAAGCCGATCAACTGCACTGCGTCACCCTTCGATACAGCCTTCTTGATCACCTCGAGCAGCGTGTCCAGCGTTTCGCCGGTTTGAGCCTTGCTGGCGCCGGTCTGAGCGGCTACGGCGTCGATCAGTTCCTGTTTGTTCATTAAGGTTCCTTTATCAGTTTAGGTTGACACGAACAGCGCGAACGCGCCGATTATACGTGCGCGGGCCGTGCAGTCGAGTGGTGGCGGCATTCCGGCGCCCCCGGCCGGTGATCTGGCGTCTGTCCACATCATGGCCGTCCTGCCGCCTTTCTATGCGGCGCTTGGTATCATAACGCAGCGCAAACCCAATCAGGATAAGGGTTTCAAAGAATTACCCTTAAATTTTGGGCACACGTGGTATTTTGCGGCCGTTCAATCCTTGGGTCCGATCCATGCTACGAGAGCTGATCGTCGAATACGGGTTGCCGTTGGTTTTTGCCAACGTTCTGCTGGAGTCGCTCGGTTTACCCCTTCCAGCCTTGCCCACATTGGTTCTCACGGGTGCGATCGCATCCGCCGCGACCCTCGGTTCGAGCCCGGATGCGTGGCTTCCCCAATCCACCTTGCTGGCGATCGCGGGTGTCGCGATTGCCGCCGCGCTGATCGGCGATCTCGTCTGGTTCTGGCTCGGGCGGCGCTACGGCAGCCGCGTGCTGAGGTTCATGTGCAAGCTGTCGATGTCGCGCGATTCGTGCGTCTCGCGCAGCGAAGGTTTCTTCGGACGCTTCGGCGTGCGCGTGCTGACCATCTCCAAGTTCATTCCCGGGCTCTCGACACTCGCGATTCCGGTGGCCGGTGCGACGGGCGTGTCGCTCGGCAGCTTCCTGATCTACGACGCGATCGGCGCGGCGCTGTGGGCAACGGCCGGCGTCGCGATCGGCAGCCTGTTCGCGACCGCGGTCGATACGGTGCTCGTCTGGCTCGACTGGCTCGGGCGCGGCGCGCTCGTGATCGTTGCCGCGGCACTCGTGCTGTACATGGCGGCGCGCTGGTGGCATCGCATGTCGCTCGTGCGGCGCCTGCGCATGACACGCATCAACATCGAGCAATTGCGCGCGCTTCTTGCGGGCGAGCCGCCGCCGCTCGTCGTCGACGTGCGGCGCGAGCAGGGCCGCATGATCGACCCTTACGTGATCCCTGGTGCGCTCACGCTGCGCGACGGCGACCCCGTGCCGCAACTCGCGGACCTGCCTCGCGACCGCAAGCTCGTGCTGTACTGCGACTGTCCGAACGAGGTGTCGGCGGCACTCGTCGCGCAGCAAATGAAGGAGCATGGCTTCACGGACGTCGCGCCGCTTCTGGGCGGTCTCGACGCGTGGCGCGCAGCCGGCTACACGCTCGAACCCATCTTGCTCGATGCCGCGGCGAAGGACATGAAGCGTGCGGTCGCGAAGTCGGCATCGTCGTGAATGCCTGCCCGCGCGCGATCCGATTTGAACCGTCGTCCGGTCTTTCAACTGACTTTCGCGGTTCGTTGAAGCGGTTCGTTGAACCGGACGGCATTGCACTGACCGAATGACCGATCCGCTATCTCCCGCTCGCTTCGACGGCGAATCCTGGGCCGCGCACTGGCCGCAGCGCCGCATCTTTACGGCCGTCGATACGCATTTCGACGACGGCCGCCGTTTCCTCGCCGCATGGGCCGCGTGGCGCGACGATCCCGCGCGCTGCGAACGGCTGCACTACGTATCGACGGGAACGCTCGACACGCTTTCACACGCGCCCGCCACGGACGACCCGCACTTCGTGCGGCAACTCGCGCGCGTGTGGCCGATGCGGGTGGCAGGCGTGCATCGGCTGGAATTCGAGTCGGGGCGTGTCGTGCTCACACTCGCCATCGGCGACGGCCCGCACGTGCTGCAAAAGCTGTGGCTGCGTGCCGATGCGATTCGTCTGCGCATCGATCCCGACGACGATGCGCTCGCCACGTGCAAGTCGCTCGCGCGCATCGCGGGTGACGGTGCCGTCGTCCACGCCGGGCCGCATCCGCAACTCGCGCGCTCGCTCGAAGCGGCTGGTTTCGCCGTCGATCAGGCATCGCAAACGTTGAACATGCCGATTACCGCGCGCTTCGCGCCGCGCTGGCGCGTGCGCCGTCACGAACCGCCGCTTGCCACATCCGCTTCGGAACGCGAAGCGATTGTGATCGGCGCGGGTCTTGCAGGCTGCGCCGTGATGTCGCGCCTTGCGTCGCGCGGCTGGCACGTGACGCTGATCGACCGCCACGCGGAAGTCGCCCGCGACGCATCGGGCAATCCCGCCGGGGTGTTTCATCCGATCGTCTGGCGCGACGATAGCGTCGCCGCCCGCCTCACGCGCGCGGGCTTTCTCCATGCGCTGTGCCACTGGACCGAACTGGAACAGGCCGGGCACGATTTGCAGCGCAGCAGCCGCGGCCTGCTCCAGATCGCCGATACGCCCGCAGACGCCCGCGCACTCGCCGACGCCATCGCGCACTTCGGCTTTCCGGAATCGTACGCGGTCGCGGCGACGCAAGACGAAGCGTCGCGCATTGCCGGAATCGAGGTGGCGCGCGGCGGCTGGTTCTTCAAGCATGGCGGAGCGATCTCGCCTGCGGCGGTCTGCGCCGCGCAGTGCGCGGCGGCCGGCGACGCGCTCACGCGCCGCTTCGATACGCACGTTGCGCGTATCGAACACGATGGCCGCATCTGGCGCGCATTCGATTCGAACGGCGAAGAAATCGCCCGGGCACCGGTCGTCGTGCTGGCGAACGCGCACGACGCGGAACGGCTCGCCGGACTGTACGGCCAGCCGACGCGCTCCGTGCGCGGCCAGTTGACCGTGCTCGAGAACACGCCGCTCGACGCGCTGCGGGTGCCGGTCGTCGGTGACGGCTATGCGGTGCCGCTTCACACGCATCGCACGCTGACGGGCGCCACCTACGACATCGACGACACGGGTCGCGACATTCGTCCCGCGAGCCATGAGGAAAACGTTAAACGCGTTGCCGGCATGCTACCGTCGCTGAACGGATGGACAGCCAGCGCGCCCGAAGGCCGCGTCGCGTTCCGATGCGTGACGAGCGACCGCATGCCGATGATCGGCCAGCTCGCCGACGAAGCCGCCTCGCGCGCCAGCGCCGCACGCCTTTCGGGCGCGTGGCCGCTCGATCTTCCGCGCGCGCCGGGGCTTTTCGGCGCGTTCGCATTCGGCTCGCGGGGGCTCGTCTGGTCGGCACTGGGCGCAGAGTTGATCGCGTCGCAGATCGAAGGCGAGCCGTGGCCGATCGAGCGCGAACTGGCCGAGGCCGTCGACCCGGCGCGATTCCTCCTGCGCGCCTTGCGTCACGGCGCATTCTCCTGACACAGCCGACGCGTTATCCACCGCGACCTGTGGATAACGCGTCGAAGAGCGGGCTGAAGACTTGTGCACTCGTTGTGGGCGTAAACGGGACAACTCGGCGTCCGCGCGTTGCGCGCAAAAGTTGTTCCGAGTTGCCTTCGCTCGGCGCACACGTTCACCTGCCGCTTTTACTCTCTTCAAGCCGCTGAATCCAAACGTGAAAAGCGGGTTATCCACAGAAATGAGGCGGGCTTGTTAACTGCTACTACGTATACATACGGTAGACCTGTAAACACCTGAACCGGCCTCCATCGGAAGCGCCATTCGCCAGGTTCCCGACAAAAATCGGATCATAAGGAGGTCGTTTTTTCCTGTTATTCCAAGTGTTTCCGGTTGCTTTTACCTCATTGAATCATTGTGTTAGCCAAAGACTGTGTTGTGTTTTGAGCTATGGCACAATCGCCCTTCTTCCCGCGTCACGCCGTTGAAAACGGCGTCCGCTTTCAACGGAACGATGGTCGTGCGGTCAGAATCTGAATCACCAAAGCCGACAACCATCGTTTGCTGTGTCCGGTCTCGCGATTGAGCCAGGTTGTCGTGTGTTCCCGCTGTCGACAAGACGCGGCACGTGCGGCCGTGTGGCGCGGCCGGCGCTTCGTCTAATCAAGGCACGGCCTGTCCGTGACGCCGTGTTCGGTTCCGAAATTCGTTTCGCCTGAGTGAACCAACGATCGAAATGCCGGACGGGGTCAATCGTCCGCGGGTGTTTCGCTGTACACGCGCGAGTCACGTAACAGTTCACGTGCATCATCTGCTGAACGCTGCGAAGGAGAAGCCATCACGATGAATTCGGCATTTTCGTTTCTACCCGCCTGGCCGCTCGAACCCGACGCCATTTTCTGGGCCGGTCTCGCGCTCGTCGCCGCGGGGCTCTGCGGCGAATTGCTATGGCGGGCCTGGCGCCTGCCGCGCATCACCGGCTACGCGGTGATCGGCCTGATCGCGGGCAATGCGGGCTTCGGCGTGATCGACGTGAGCGCAGCCGGGCTGTCGCGGCCGCTGCTCGACGTCGCGCTCGGCCTGCTCCTGTTCGAACTCGGCAGCCGGCTCGATTTGCGCTGGATTCGCCGCAATCCGTACCTGATTCTGTCGAGCATCGCCGAGTCGACGCTGACCTTCGTTCTCGTCCTGATCGCACTCATGATGTGCAATGTGCAGACGATGCCGTCGATCGTGATCGCCGCGATCGCGATGGCGACGTCGCCCGCCATGGTCATCCAGCTGAAAACCGAACTGCGCGCCGAAGGGCAGGTCACGCAGCGCCTGATGACGCTGACCGCGCTGAACAGCATGTACGCGGTGGTGATCGAAAAGCTCGCAGCGGGCGTACTGCATCAGGAAATCTACGGCAACGCGTTCGCGACGATCGTGCAGCCGCTCTATCTGCTGCTCGGCTCGCTCGTGCTCGCGTTCCTGCTCGCGCGCGCCTGCAACCTGCTGTACCGGCGGCTCAACGCGAACGACGAGCATTCGTTCGTCGCGCTCTTCGGGCTCGTGCTGCTCGCGATCGCGATTGCGCATGTGTTCAAGCTTTCGACGATCCTCGCGCTGCTGGCCGCTGGCATCATCGTGAAGAACGCCGACGAGCGCCCGCAACTCTGGCCGACGCACTTCGGCTCGGCGGGGTGGCTGCTCACGGTGATCCTGTTCGCGCTCACGCTCACGTCGTTCGAATGGCGCGACATCGTGCTCGGCGGCGTGGCGGCGCTCGCGCTGATCGCGGCGCGCTTTGTCGGCAAGCTCGTCGGCGTGCTGATGTTCGCGAAGCCGAGCGGCCTGAACTGGAAGCAGGGCGCGGCGCTCGGCGTCGCGTTGTCGCCCATGTCGGCGCTCGCGTACCTGCTCGTGGACGATATGTATGTCCTGTATCCCGACTACGACCCGACGCTGCGCGCGATCGTCATGTGCTCGATCGTCGTGCTGCAGATCGTGGCGCCGTTTCTCGTGTACCGCAGCCTGTCGGCGGTCGGCGAGCGGCGCGAGTAAGGGCACTGAAGTCAACCGGAAGCATCGATTAATCAAGAGGCGCCATGTCACTCGAACCCTTCATCAACTCTGAACCGTTCACGTTCGGCGTCGAACTGGAAATCCAGGTCGTCAACACGCACGACTACGATCTGACCAAGGCCGCGTCCGATCTGATGCGTCTCATCAAGGACGAAAAGATTCCGGGCAACATCACGCCGGAAATCACGGAAAGCATGATCGAGCTGTCGACCGGCATTTGCACGACGCACGAACAGGCCGTCACCGACCTGCGCGCGATCCGCGACACGCTTGTCTCCGCGGCGGACCAGTTGAACGTCGGCCTGTGCGGCGGCGGCACGCACGCGTTTCAGCAATGGAGCGAGCGGCAGATCTTCGATACGCCGCGCTTTCAGTACATTTCCGAACTGTACGGCTATCTTGCGAAGCAGTTCACGGTGTTCGGGCAGCACGTTCACATCGGCTGCCCGGATCCGAACAGCGCGCTCTTTCTGCTGCATTCCATGTCGCGGTTCATTCCGCATTTCATTGCGCTTTCGGCTTCCTCGCCTTACATCCAGGGCGTCGACACCGGCTTTCACTCGGCCCGGCTGAATTCGGTATTCGCCTTTCCGCTCTCGGGCCGCGCGCCGTTCGCGCTCACGTGGGACAGCTTCGAGGAATATTTCTCGAAGATGGTGAGCACGGGCGTCGTGAACAGCATGAAGGACTTCTACTGGGACATCCGCCCGAAGCCCGGCTTCGGCACGATCGAAGTGCGGGTGATGGACACGCCGCTCTCGGTGGACCGGGCGGCGGCGATCGCCTGCTACATCCAGACGCTGTCGCGTTATCTGCTGCTCGACAAGCCGCTCACGCTGAAGGAAGACGACTACCTCGTCTATACCTTCAATCGTTTCGAAGCTTGCCGCTTCGGCATGGAAGGAAGCTGCGTCAATCCGCAGACGGGCGAGCGGCGGACCATCGCGGAAGACATTCTCGAAACGCTCGATGTCATCGCCCCGCATGCCGAGGCGCTCGGCTCGACGGAAGCGCTTCGTCAGGTCGGCGAAATCGCGCGCGGTGGCGTGAACGATGCGACGTGGCTGCGCGGCGTCTTCGCCAAGGAAAAGTCGCTGCACGAAGCGGTGCGGCAGCAATGTCTGCAATGGCGTCAATGATCGCTTATTGCGCCGCGATTGAATCGGCCCGCTTTCGAGCGGGCTTTTTTTTGGATTTTTTTTGTTTGTCAGCGCCTATGCGTTCCGACAGGATGTTTCTAAGGTTTACCTGAATAGAGTCGTATACATACGTAATAGTAGTTAACAAGGACTGGAAGATTCTGTGGACAACTGCAAAAAGCCAAGCAAAGTCAAAGGACTAGCGTCGAGATAAGTGCACTCGATTGGCGTGCGTCGCTCGCCGGAGCCGAGGACAACCCGGAAGCACCCGGCGTGGCACGCAGAGTTGTCCAGAATCCGCGCACATCGAAAAGACAGGTTGTCCCGCGGGTTATCCACAGATTCGCGGGGATAACTAAGGTGTACGTTTCTTCCGTGTCGCTTAGAATGTCGTTTTTGCCGGCTGCGCTGAATGGCGAGGCACGGCGGGAAAGGAAGAAAGCGCTGGCTTCAGCATACAAGCGCGAAGAGTTGCAATGTCCCTTCAGGCGTGACGATCGTGTATTGGAATGCCTGAATTTTGAGATGGCGGAATTCGCGGGCAGGGAAGGAACGCGAAGAGGCCTGCGGCACGATGGCGCAAAGCGCGTGTCGTCTGCGGGTGTCCGCTGTCAAAACACATGAGCGGAACAAGAAGCGAAAGACTATGAGCGAAGGCGTTTATGGTGAGCAGGCCACCGGGCGGGTAACGCACGGCCTGCTGCGGCTGAGCACGGCGATGCGCAGCCAGGCTTGGGAATGGGCGGAAGGCGCGGGGCTTACGCCGACCCAGGGCGAAATTCTCGTTTTGCTGATGCAGCGCAAGGGTCCGATGCGGCTCGGCGAAATCGCGCGGGAAACCGCGCTGACCGCCGCGACGACGAGCGATGCCGTCAGCACGCTGGAAGGCAAGGGGCTGGTGGAAAAGCGCCGCGCGATCGACGATGGCCGCGCGCTCGCGGTACGTCTGACGGCGCGGGGCCGCACGGCGGCGAAGCGCGCGCTGCAATGGCCGGACTTCCTGGCGAAGGCGGTCGGCACGCTGCGCGACGACGAGCAGGCGGCGTTCTATCGGACGCTGCTGAAAACGATCCGTCAGCTGGAAGCGCAGGAACAGATTCCGGCGCACCGCATGTGTCTTTCGTGTGCGCACTTCGAGGTCAGCAAGAATCCGAAGCGCTCGCCGCATCACTGCGCGCTGCTGCAGATTTCGATGGCCGACACCGATCTGCGGCTCGATTGTTCGGTATACGAAGAAGCCGACGTCTCGACGCAGAAGAAGAGCTGGAAGGTTTTCGCCCAGGTGGCCTGAAGGCGCCATTCGGCGGGATGTGAGCTTGCGGCGAGTCGGTTAGACTGTTTCGGGTCGTGCCCCCATTGAGGCGGCGCGGCCCGTCATCTATTCGCAGTCTGCAGCCACGGAAATCCTGCCGATGAAACATGAAGTCCTGGCGATCCGCCACGTCTATTTCGAAGATCTGGGCAATCTCGAACTGGTACTCGGCGACCGCGGCCACCTCGTGCGCTATCTCGATGTCGGCCGCGCCCGCATCGACGCCCCGAATCCGCTCGATCCGTCGCTGATGGTCGTGCTCGGCGGGCCGATCGGCGCCTACGAGGAAGCCAGCTACCCGCACCTCGCGCCGCTCCTTGCAATGCTGGAAAAGCGCATCGCAGCGGGGCTGCCGACCATCGGCATCTGTCTCGGCTCGCAGCTGATCGCCCGCGCGCTCGGCGCCCGCGTCTATCCGGCCGCGCAAAAGGAGCTCGGCTGGCATCCGCTGACGCTCACCGAAGCTGGCCGCGCGTCGGCGCTTCGTCATCTCGAAGCCGACGGCCAGCCGATACCCGTCTTTCACTGGCACGGCGATACGTTCGATCTTCCCGCCGGCGCCACGCATCTCGCGTCGACGCCCGCTTGCGCCAATCAGGCGTTCACCTGGGGCGAGCACGTGCTCGCGCTGCAATGTCATCCGGAAGTCCTTGCCGATCGCTTCGAAAGCTGGCTCGTCGCGTATCCGGGCGATATCGCGCAGAGCGCCACCGACGTGAGGTCGCTGCGCGAGGACACCGCGCGCCACGGCCCGGTGCTCGAGCGTGCCGCCCGCGCGATGTTCGGCGAATGGCTCGACCGGTTCGCGTTCGGGCTCGCCCGGTAAACGTCCGACACGAGGTTCAGATTCATGCAGACCATACTCGATGCCGTACTGATCGGCAAGGTCGCGCCGCTCGGCACGCTGGGCAAGAAAAGCGCCATCCACAAGACGCCCGTGTCCGAGCGGGTGGCGGTGGGCGAAACCGGTCTCGAAGGCGACGAGCAGTTCGAGCGCAAGCACCACGGCGGCCCGGAAAAGGCGCTTCTTCACTATTCGTTCGATCACTACGCGAGCTGGCGCGAGGAATGGCCCGCCGGCACGGCCGGTCTTGCGCGTTTCGAGAAGCCCGGCGCGTTCGGCGAGAACCTGTCGTCGCGCGGTGTCGGCGAACACGATGTGTGCGTGGGCGACGTGTTTCGCATCGGCACGGCGATCGTGCAGGTTTCGCAGCCGCGTCAGCCATGCTGGAAGCTCAACCTGCGCTTCTCCCGCGATGACATGTCGCGCCGCGTCCAGGATACGCGCCGCACCGGCTGGTACTACCGCGTGCTGGAGCCGGGCGAGATCGGTGCGGGGGACAGCGTCGAGCGTCTCGCGCGGCCGCATCCCGAATGGAGCGTCGCGCGTCTCCTGCGCGTGCTCTACGTGGATCGCGACGATCGCGCATCGCTCGAAGGCATGGCCGCGCTCGACGCGCTCAGTCCGGGATGGCGCAAGACCGCGGCGAAGCGCCTTGAAAGCGGCCAGGTGGAGTCGTGGACGGGCCGCCTCGACATGCCCGCGGGCTAGACGCGAAGAATCGAATCACGCGCGAGCCGTGCGCGATCTGCAGGAAAAAAAGCGAAGTGATATTCTGGTCCGCTCCTTTTCCTCACCGGAAATCCGTCATGAGCGCGCTGTTTTCACCGCACACGCTGCGTAGCGTCAAGCTTGCCAATCGTATCGTCGTATCGCCGATGTGCCAGTACTCCGCCGAGCGTGGCGAAGCCAACGAATGGCACATGATCCATCTCGGCCACCTCGCGCTTTCGGGTGCGGCCATGCTGTGCATCGAGGCGACGGCGGTGGAGCCCGAGGGCCGCATCACGCCCGGCGACCTCGGCCTGTGGGACGACGTCACCGAAGCCGCGCTCAAGCCAGTGCTCGCGGCCATCCGCAAGCATTCGAAGATCGCCGTGACGATGCAGCTTGCCCATGCGGGCCGCAAGGCGTCGAGTCATGCGCCTTGGGACGGTGGTCAGCTGATTCCGGTGTCCGAAGGCGGCTGGCTGCCGCATGCGCCCTCCGCGGTTCCGCAGAAAGCGGACGAAACGCCGCCTCTTGCGCTCGACACCGCCGGTCTCATCCGTGTTCGCGAGGCGTTCGTCGCGTCGGCGAAGCGGGCGGCGCGGCTCGGCATCGACGGCATCGAAGTGCACGCCGCGCACGGCTACCTGCTGCATCAGTTCCTTTCTCCGATCGCCAACCATCGCACCGACGAATACGGCGGCTCGCTCGAGAACCGCATGCGCTATCCGCTCGAAATCTTCGACGCGGTGCGCGCGGCGTTTCCCGCCGACAAGCCGGTCGGCGTGCGTGTGTCGGCGACGGACTGGGTGGAGGGCGGCTGGGGTATCGAAGACACCATCGCGTTCGCGAACGAGCTGAAAAAGCGTGGCGTGGACTGGGTCGACGTGTCGTCGGGCGGCGTGTCGCCGCTGCAGAAGATTCCGCTCGAACCCGGCTATCAGGTGCCCTTCGCGAAGGCCGTGAAGGAAGCGACCGGCGTGAACACCGTTGCCGTCGGACTGATTACCGACCCTGTACATGCCGAAGAGATCGTCGCGAGCGGCACGGCCGATTTCGTCGCGATGGCGCGCGCGATGCTCTACGATCCCCGCTGGCCCTGGCACGCCGCGGCCGTGCTTGGTGCGAGCGTCGATGCGCCGCCGCAGTACTGGCGTTCGCAGCCGCGCGAGCTGAAGACGCTGTTCGGCGACATCTCGTTCGGCCAGCGCTAGCGCGCGAACGACGGTGCGTACCGGATGTTGCGCAGGGTGCTTCGGATTGATTGCGACGGTTGAATTCGTCTGCGCCTAACGTGTACGATGCCGGATGTCCTGCCGCCATGCGTTCAGGACGAGAACGCGGCGCCTCCGAGGCCGCCGCGTTTTTTTAATTCCGATTCGTTCAGCTGCTTTTTTCGCGGGACTAGACGCGCGCGCGGCGCATCGAAGCGGGCACGAGACAACCATCCCCACCGTTCGATATTTAAGGATTCATTCGATGAGTTCACGCAGGGTCACCGTTCGCCGCTCGGGCGTGCATGGCAAGGGCGTGTTTGCCGCGAGGCGGATTGCGGCGGGCGAGCAGGTGATGGAATACAAGGGCGAACGCATTACGTGGAAGGAGGCGTTGCGCCGTCATCCGCACAATCCGGAAGAACCGAATCACACGTTCTACTTCGCACTCGACGACGGCCACGTGATCGACGGCAAGATCGACGGCAACAGCGCGAAGTACATCAACCACTCGTGCGCGCCGAACTGCGAAGCCGAGGAAGTGGAAGGCCGCGTGTTCATCCACGCACTCCGCGATATCGAGCCGGACGAGGAACTGAACTACGACTACGGTCTCGTGATCGACGGGCGCATCACGAAGAAGCTCAAGAAGGAATACGAGTGCCGCTGCGGCTCGAAGAAGTGCCGGGGCACCATGCTCGCGTTGAAGAAGTAGGCCGGCTGCAAAAAGCGAGGGGCCCTGCCTTGCAGGCGCCACGCGAAAGAAACGCCACGGCGAGCGCTGCTGCCGTGGCGTTTTTTTCATGCCGGAGGGGGCGGTCCCGGGTCCTGTGGCTTCAGCGGAATCCGCACGATGAAGCGTGCGCCGCCTTCCGGCGCGTCTTCGTAATGCACACTGCCGCCGTGCAGCACCATGATGTCGTGGACGATCGCAAGGCCGAGCCCCGCGCCGCCCTCCACGTTCTGCCCGTCGCCGCGGAAGAAGCGCTTGAAGAGATCCGGCTGCTGGTCGTGCGGCACGCCCGGGCCGTTGTCCTCCACGACGACTTCGCCGAAGCGCCGGTTCGATGCGTCGGTGAACTCGGTTACGGAGAGCGTCACGCGCGCGCCTTCGTGGCGATACGGCGGAATGTACTTCAGCGCGTTGTCGATCAGGTTGGCGATCACCTCGCGCACCAGCACCACGTTGCCGCGCGCAAACAGCGGATGCTCGTTCTCCGGATCGTCGAGGCGCTGGAAGCCCAGATCGACGTGCGCCGCGAGCGCGCGCGGCACCCACTCCGCGCCGGTTTCGAAAGCAAGCGCGGCGATGTCGAAATCGGCGAAACGCGCCGCCTGCTCGCCCGGCTCGGCGCGGGCAAGCGAGAGCAACTGATTCGACAGCCGCACCGCCCGGTCCGCCGACGCCCGCAGCTCCTTCACCGCTTCGAGCGCCTTCGCCGGATCGCGTGCGTTCACCGCCTGTTCTGCGTGGAGCTTGACCGCGGTGAGCGGCGTGCGCAATTGATGCGCCGCGTCGGCGATGAACTTGCGCTGCGCGTCGAGCGCCGTCTGCAGGCGATCGAGCAGGCCGTTCATCGCGCTCGTGAGCGGGCGGATCTCGATCGGCACGTGCGTTTCGTCAACGGGCTCGAGCGAGATGTGTGTCTGCTGATTCAGCGTGTCGGCAAGATCCGTCAGCGGATTGAGCTGCTGGTTCACGACGCGCCACACGATCACCCAGCCTGCGAGCAGCAGGAGGAGCAGCGGCATCATGATCGCGACCAGGAACTCGACCGCAATGCGATAGCGCGAGCCGACGCGCTGCGCCACTTCGACGACGATCGGATTGCCGTGCGGCTGGTCCACGCGCACCTGGGCCGCGCGCACGCTCGTGCCCTGATAGTGCGTTTCGAATACGTACGCGTAGTGGATGCGCCGCACGCTCGTGCCCGTGAGCGGCAGATCGGGCTCGCCGGCGATCTCGTTCTCGCCGTCGCTGATGCGGTAGATCAGCTGCTCGACGGGGTCCGAGAACATCGCCTGCGCGAGCGGCGGGACGGTCACGGGCGCATCGACGCCCGCGAGCTGGATCTGGCGGGAAATCGCGGTGGCGAGATCAGCGAGCGAACGGTCGACCACGTGCTGGGTGTACTGCCAGGCGAGCCAGTACGCCATCAGCCCGCTCATCAGGGCGAGCAGCGACAGCGGCGCCGCGAGCCGGCGCAGCAGGGTCTGCCGCAGGCTCGGCGGCGGCGGCGTGCCGGTCACCTTGGATTGCGCGAGGTGAAGCCAATCGTCGCGGGCGAAACGCTCGTCGCTCGTGCGCCGGGGAGGGAATCGCAAGGCGTCGTCGACAGGCGCTTACGCGGCCTGCCGGATTTCCTGCAGCAGGTAGCCGAAGCCGCGCACCGTCACGATTTCCACCCGCGTGTTTTCGAGTTTCTTGCGCACGCGGTGCACGTAGACTTCGATCGCGGTATCGCCGAGGTCGCCGCCGAAGTGCGTCAGGTGATCCTGAAGCTGTGCCTTGCTGACGACACGGCCATGGCGCAGCAGCAGCATTTCAAGCACGGCGAATTCGCGCGGCGACAGTTCGAGCGGCTTTTCGTCGTTGAAGATCCGGCGATCCACACCCGACAGGCGCAGCCCGCCAAGCGACACTTCCGGACGCGGCACGTCGCCATGCGGCCCGCTGCGGCGCATCACGGCGCGGATGCGCGCTTCCAGCTCCTGCGGTTCGAACGGCTTGAGCATGTAATCGTCGGCGCCGCTGTTCAGGCCCTGCACGCGGTCGTGCAGTTCATCGCGCGCCGTCAGGATGATCACCGGCGTGTGGCGGTTGCTCTGGCGGAAGCGCGAAAGCAGCGTCATGCCGTCTATGCCCGGAAGCCCGAGATCGAGAATCACGAGCTCATGCCGGTTCTGCGCGAGCGCCTGCTCGGCGAAAATGCCGTCGTGCACCATGTCGACGGTGAAGCCGGCTTGTTCCAGGCTGCTTTGAATGCCGCGCGCGATGGGGCGGTCGTCTTCGATCAGAAGGATTCGCATAGGGGTCGCTCAAGTACAATGGGTTGAGCTCGAACCGGCGCGGGCCGGACCGGGAGCATCGACGCAGCGGCGCGGATTCGAGCCAGTTCAAGTCTTTTACGTCAAAGGCGGCACACCGCGGCCATGCTGGCTGCCGCGAACGGCTGTGAACCGGATATCTACCTGCTCGGACATGCGCGAAATCCCGATCCACGAACTCGAAGCCGCAATCAATTTCTGGCGCAACCGCTCGCCATCGACGGGTGACGAACTGAGTCTCTGCAAAGAGGCAAGCGCGCTGTCAAAGCCGTATGCGCAGTCGATTGTACAGCGTGAGTCCTCAATACCGCCGGGATGGCTGGACGCCAGCGCCCGCGCAGCCTGGGAAGCTTACGAGCGCGTTAAAAACAGCATGCCGGAATGAAAGCATGCGTATGGAACGACTTGCGATAAGCTTCGAATTTGCTTTCGAAGTATCGATTCGCCGCCGTTTCTCCCACTTTTGAGCACTTTACGGATGTCATGGTTCGTAATAGAACGGTCATCCGCTTATGCGTCCGGGCGGCGGTTTTCCGTACTTTCGACGCGCGGTGTCACGCGTCTGCGGCAATCGAATCGATGAATTTTGCGAGCTTCGCATCGCGGTCGGTGAGGCCGTTGGCGTCGTGGCTCGTGAGCGTGATTTCGACCCGGTTGTAGACGTTCGTCCACTCCGGATGGTGGTCCATCTCCTGCGCCTTGATGGCGACGCGCGTCATGAAGCCGAACGCCTCGTTGAAGTCGGCGAACTCGAAGCGCCGGTAGATCGCCTTTCCGGCGAGCGCTTCCTGCCAGCCGTTCAGTTCGGACAGCAATTGCTCGATCATGTCGGGCCTGATCTTGTCGTTCATCGCGTGCCTCGGTCTGCGTGTGGGGAATCTTCAATTATGAGCCGCGCTAGTCCCGTACGTTCCGGTCTGATCAAACAATAAGCACGTGCCGATGCAGTAAACTCGCATGCTCGGCGATTCTGTGCAGGAAACTCTCATGGTGGAACTCGATCACTTCGATCTCGCGCTTCTCGACGTGCTTCAGCGCTTCGGACGCGCGACGCATCAGCAACTGGGCGAACAGGTGCCGCTCTCGCCGTCGCAAATCGGGCGGCGCCTGCAGCGGCTCGAGTCGGCGGGTGTGATCGAGGGCTATCGCGTGGTGTTGCGGCCTGAAAAGCTCGGGCTCGGCGTGACGGCGTTCACGAGCCTGAAGCTCAAGCACCACGGCGATACGGTGATCGAGCAGTTCCAGCAGCAGATCGAGATGCTGCCCGAAGTGCTCGAATGTCACGCGACGGTGGGCGACGCCGACTATCTGCTGCGGATAGTCGCGCCCGACCTGAACGCGCTGTCATCGTTCGTGATGAAGAAACTGATGCGGGTGCCGGGCGTCGACAGCGTGCGCTCGAACATCGTGCTGACGACGTTCAAGCGTAATGGTCCGCTGCCGCTCGGGCACCTGTCGGGGGACGCGGCGAGTTAAGCCGGCTGGCCGAGCAGGTCCACGTAGGCGAGCGGCACCAGGTCGCTCTGGGCGACGCCCAGGCGCGCGAACATGTCGTGTGCTTCCTTTTCGCCCGCGGCTTCGTCGTCGTCCTGGCCGAGCACCACTTCCAGTTCGACGAAATCGCCGAGCCCGTCCACGCGATCCAGATGAATCCGCGTGCGCCCGACGAGATACACGTGGCGCTCCTTCGTGACGATGCCGCGCGTCGTCAGCGCCTGCGCGAGCAGCGCGTGCATCGCTTCCGGATTGGTCACCGGGCTGCGCGAGTAGTAGGAAACCTTCGGGCCGTCGCGGTCGTCGCGCTGGTAGAAGATCAGCTCCGACGGCGTGCCGTCGTCGAATTGACGCAGCTTCAGGCGGCCGCTCGGCACGTCGTAGAAGAAGTCCTGCTGGCGGAAGATGAGCGGCGCGTCGGGTGCAAGCGCAGCGGCGCGCTCGCGAAGCTGGTCGAAATGATGCGCGCGAGCCTTGATTTCGATGTTGCGTGCCATGTGGGAAAACTCCTGGAACCCGGTTGAAAAGCCAGGGCTCAGACTAACAAAATTTTCGCGACTGGCGCTCGAATGGCGCCCGGGGCACTGTCTGGATCGGCCATTTACACCGACCATTGATCCTCGATCAGCCGCAGCGCTGCGGCGATCGCGGGCTCGTCGCAGCGCTCGGCGAGCGCGATGAACGAAAGCTGCGTGGACACCGTCATTCCTTCGACGATCGTCAGCGCGTGCGCATGCGCCTGCGCGATCGCGATCGAATCGCGGGCAAGCGAGAGGCCGACGCCCGATTTGACGAGATCGAGCATCGACGGCTCCTGATCGACTTCCGCGACGATCACGGGCGTGGCGCCCGCCAGCTCGAAAATGCGCGACAGCAGCCGGTGATGCGCCGATTCCGGCGGCGTCCAGATCCACGGCAGCTTGGCGAGCGCGGCCCAGTCGCGTTTGCCCTTGTTCACGCGGTTGTGCCAGCCCGCCGGGGCGAGCACGCGGTACAGGAACGGCGTCAGCGTCACTACGTGAAAGCGCTCGCCGTCGCGGGTGCCGTCGGCGGCCGGGTCGCCGATATAGAACCCGACATCGAGATCGCGCGCCTTGATGCGCTCGAACACCCAGCCCGACATGCCGTGCCTGAGCGCGGTTTCGATCTGAGGATAGGTTTCCACCAGTTGCCGCAGAAAGCCGCCGAGCCGCAGGAATTCGGGATCGAGAATCGTGCCGATGCGCAGCCGTCCGCGCACCTCGTGCCGTAGTGCGGAGGCGGCACGCTGAACTTCGCCGGCCGCGGCGAGCGCGCGCTCCGCGTGGGGCAGAAGCGCTTCGCCATCGCGCGTGAGCAGCAGACCGTGCGAGGTGCGCGAAAACAGCACGACGCCGAGCATCTCCTGCAAATTCTTGATCTGCAGGCTCACCGCCGGTTGCGTGAGATGCAGCTGAACGGCGGCGCGCGTGAGATTGCCTTCGCGGGCGACAGTCACGAAGGCGCGGAGCAGGGTGTAGTCCATCGCCTGATATTAACTCCGCTTATATCGCAATTGAACATATCTCATTGGATTTCGAGACAGGTCCGGCAGTACGCTTCGAGCATCGGTGACTGGACCCAGCTAACGAGGAAGCACATGAGCGAGACACATCAGAGCGAAACGCGCGTTGCGGCGCTGTCGCATTTCATCGGCGGACGGCGGGTGGACGGCACGAGCGACCGTTTCGGCGACGTGTTCAACCCGGCCACCGGCGCGGTTTCGTCGCGCGTGCCGCTCGCGAGCGTCGCGGAAGTCGATGCGGCCGTCGCCGCCGCGAAAGCCGCGTTCCCTGCCTGGAGCGAAACCGCGCCGCTCAAGCGCGCCCGCGTGATGTTCAAGTTCAAGCAGCTGCTCGACGAGCACCACGACGAGTTGGCCGAACTCATCACCCGGGAGCACGGCAAGGTGTTCAGCGACGCC
>NZ_JFHC01000052.1 GCF_000698595.1 Caballeronia glathei
AGAAAAGTTAACAGACCCAAAACTTAATTTCGCAACAGCTTCTAAGGCATGCCCGCAGATAGCGAAGGGGGCATTGCATTTGGCTGCTTTCTTATTGCTGCCCTTCCGAACTTTGAATCGAGTTCCACATCGGTGCGGACCCTGATTCCGTATAACGATTTAAGTCTGGATTGGGGTGCTCCAACCGGAAGGCACTCCGCCCGCGAAAGTTTCGCTCTGACTGCGGAGCCGCGCTGCCGTTCGGGGTGCCTGAGCCGCGTGCATCGCGCCAGGATGCTGCTGGACGGTCCAAGGCAATGCATGCCTTCGCGCTCCCCTGTCGCCGCCTGTTCCCACGGTGCGTCCCGCCTTCCCGGTTAACGCCCCACACGCTGGTCGCGGGGTGTTCTGCCCTTGCCCAGCCAGACACATGCGCGGCGACTTTGTATTCGACTTGCTGCGGTCTCGTACCCGGGGTCACCGCCGTCTTTTGCCGTCTTCGCCAGAAGGGGCAACGCCGGAGGCGGGGGACTGAGGAAGCCTCGGCGCAGGCCGTCTCCACAGCGCTTGGCAGACCACGGGACAGTTCGCGGCGTTCTAAGGCTTGCGTCGACTTTCATGCATCGTCAGAAATCGACACCATCTTGCAGGTGACTTCTTTCTCTGAGTTTGACACAAAAGAGTGCCTTGAATCAGCAGGGACCCCCATGCATGAGAGCGGCACTGCCGTGACCATGCATCAAAAAGAGTCCCATCCATTTGATGGCTTAGATGTGCAAGGAAGTCATGGAACGATGAAGAAGTTTAAAGACATCTTTAGCGACCGAGTTTATATCCGGCAACCTGAAGTGAGTTCCGGCTCTGAGATGTCGCTTGGCCAGGCAGCGAATAACAGACTCCGAATCTGGCAAAATCTCTGTCGAATCCAGCCGGAGTCGAAGCGAGTCTAGAGGGAACCGTTGTGCCTTGTAGTGCCGTGGCGCCGTTGCGCGGGTTGCCGCGCTGGCCGTATCACCGGGGCATGACAGCCTTGAGCAGGCCTGCACGCTTGGATGCTCCTGGTCTGCCACGCGTTACCGCGGTGCACGCCAAGCGCCTGCCAAATCGACTGGGTCGGTACAGGCGCAGCGACCGCTGCGCCTCGGCAAGAGCGCATACGGCCCGTCTTGGAGAAATGCCCGGAAACGTGACGTTCAGTGGGTTGCTTCACGCGAGCGTCACGCGGTCGGTTTGTCGACGCCGCAGGTCGACAACATTGATGGGTCAAGCGCGCCCAGCATACGGCAGGTGACCCAGTTCCAGTCCGGGAAAATCCAGCCTCTCCATCGCCTGCACCAGCAATTCAAAGGGAAGGCGCTTTTCGCCACGCTCCTTCCACCCGTAGCGGCTGTCCGGCGCGTGCCCAATCAGTTCGTCGATGACCTGGCCGCTGATGCCCGCGAGTTCGCCAAACGTCTGGAAGGTGTGGCGGAAACTGTGATACACGAGCGCGGGGTCGTGGATGCCGACGGGCGAGCGCAGGTAGGCGTTGAACCAGTTGCTGAACACTGCGCCGCGTTTGTCGTACTGGTTGGTCGAGAGGTCAGGAAAGAGCCATGCCGAACCGCCGGCCGGTCGGCGGGATTCGACATAGTCCAGCCAGCCGAGTCGCAGCAGGTTACGGTGGACCGGGACGTGGCGCATGACGTTGCGGCGTCTGGTACGGCTTTCACGCTTCGTGTCGTGCAGGTAGCAGCACCATACGCCATCACGCTGGACCACATCGGCGACCGTGAGCCGGCACACGTCCTCGACACGTGCGCCCGTATGCAGCCCGACGAGCGGCACCCAGTAGGCCGCATCGCCGCCACCCTTGTCCGGGCGGTGCCCACGCGTGCAAACGGGAGAGGCGAAGACCTGGTTCAACTGGTCAATTGCGAAGGCGGTGCGTACGGTCTTCCGGTTGGCCTCGACCACCTTCGCGTCAAATTTCATGCCGCTGAAGGGGTTGGTTGCCAGCTTCGTCAGCTTCTTGTGCATCGCAAGTCTGATGAGCGGCGATAGCAGCGAAAGAATCGTGTTCACCCGTCCATGCTCGACGTCGTCCTCCTCGAGGCAGAGCGCCTTGAATTGTTCAATGTGGTCGGGCGTCAAGGCCGACAGGGGCAGGTCGCCCACATGTGACTTGAATCGCCGTATCTGGCTCATGACGTCATTGACAGTTTTTGGCGCGGGCATCCGCTCTTTTTTCCAGCATTCCAGGGCAGCCTCCCATGTGTCGTTTTCGTCGACCAGCGGAATCAGCTCGGGCGTCTCACCGACTTCGCCGTCGATGCGCCGCAGCTCTTCTTCAATGACGGCCAGTTGTGCATCGGCCATGGCCTTCAGCAACGAGACAAACTCGTCCGACGCGGCGGGCAGCCAGGCGCGCTCCCACATTAGATGGTCTTCGACGCACTCACGGACTGATGAAAAGTCCTCGGCGGCCCGCGCCCGTCGCAATTGACGGCGCGCTTCGAGCAGCAAGATTCTGTGCGCTTCGTCGTTGTAATCATCGACGTGAGAAGCGTCGGGATGAGGCGGCTCGAAATAGGTCGGCCGCGCTTCGTCGTCGTTCGCCAAGGCGTTCGCCGTGTATCGTTCGACGAGCCTTGGAAACTGTACGGCTGCCAGGCGCGTCGTCCCAAGCGGTTGGACGGTCGGGTGGTACGTGGGCAGTTCGGCCTCGCTCACCGTGCGCGCGCCGTGCGGCAGCCACGCATCTTTCGCCACCTCGGCCACGCCGGCAGCTTGACGCGCCTCCGCGATGAGGCGTTCATACTCGAGCGCTGCAGTGGGCAGGCGGGAAATGGCCGCTTCTTTGCAGGGTGTCTCGAGACTGAGCCAGACCTCCTTGCGGCTGAGCAGAGACTGCAGGTCGAGCGGAACCTTGCGACGGTAATAGTAGTTCGACGAATTGTGACGGGGGGTGAGGTAGGGGTGCTTCATGACATGTTCTCCAGAAAGGTAACAGTGCCGTGTAGCAACCAGCTTCCGGAAAACGCCCGAATCTAAAATCGACGCCGGAAAAGCGCCGTTTTAGGTCATTTTTTCCGGTTCCGAAAGCAAAAAGCCGCTGCTTCGTGAGAAGCAGCGGCTTTTTCTTGATGCTGGTGGCGAATCAGGGACTCGAACCCCGGACCTGCGGATTATGATTCCGTCGCTCTAACCAACTGAGCTAATTCGCCGAAAGAAGCGTGGATTATGGAGATGACCGCGAAGTCTGTCAACCCCTTCCCAGCACTTTCCTACATACAAACTACCGCCCTGGTCTCCTCAATCCTGTGAGTACACGTTGGAGTTGCGCGTCTCCTTCACGAACAGCATGCCGATCACGAACGTCACGAGCGCAATCGTGATCGGATACCACAGCCCCGAGTAAATGTTGCCCTTCGCCGCCACGATCGCGAACGCCGTGGCCGGCAGGAACCCGCCGAACCAGCCGTTGCCGATGTGATACGGCAGCGACATCGACGTGTACCGGATTCGCGCCGGGAACATCTCCACCAGCATCGCCGCGATCGGCCCGTACACCATCGTCACGAAGATCACGAGGATCGTCAGGATCACGATCGCCATCGGCCAGTTGATGAGCGCCGGATCCGCCTTCGCCGGATAGCCTGCGCCCTTGAGCGTCGCGGCGAGCGTCTTGTCGAACGCCGCACCCTTCGCCTTCGCGTCGCCGGAGCGGCCGTCATACGTTTCGACCACCGTCTCGCCCACCTTGATCTGCGCGAGCGTGCCGGCGGGCGCCGCCACGTTCTCGTAGTTCAGGCCCGACTTCGACAGCGCACTCTTCGCGATATCGCACGACGACGTGAACTTCGACGTCCCCACCGGGTTGAACTGGAACGAGCACTGGCTCGGATCGGCGATCACGACGATCGGCGACTTCAGCGTCGCGGCCTCGAGCGTCGGGTTCGTGTAGTGCGCGAGCGCCTTGAAGAGCGGGAAGTAGGACAGCGCCGCGATCAGGCAGCCGGCCATGATGATCGGCTTGCGGCCGATGCGGTCCGACAGTGAGCCGAAGAAGATGAAGAACGGCGTGCCGATCAGAAGCGCGACCGCGATCATGATGTTGGCGCTCGTGCCGTCCACCTTCAGCGTCTGCGTGAGGAAGAACAGCGAATAGAACTGGCCCGTGTACCACACCACGGCCTGGCCGGCCGTCAGGCCGAAGAGCGCGAGCAGCACCACCTTCAGGTTCTTCCACTCGGCGAACGCTTCCGTGAGCGGGGCCTTCGACGTCTTGCCCTCGGCCTTGATCCGCTCGAACACCGGCGACTCGTGCAGCTTCATCCGGATCCATACGGAAATGGCGAGCAGCACGATCGACACGAGGAACGGAATGCGCCAGCCCCAGGCCGAGAACTGCTCCTCACCCATCATCGTGCGCACGGCGAGGATGACAAGCAGCGAGATGAAGAGGCCGAGCGTGGCCGTCGTCTGGATCCACGCTGTCCACGCGCCGCGCTTGTTCGACGGCGCGTGTTCCGCGACGTATGTCGCGGCTCCGCCGTACTCGCCGCCGAGCGCGAGGCCCTGCAGAAGCCGCATCGCGATGAAGATCACCGGCGCCGCGATCCCGATCGACGCGTAGCCCGGCAAGAAGCCGATCAGGAACGTCGAAAGGCCCATGATCACGATCGTGACGAGGAACGTGTACTTGCGCCCGACCATGTCGCCGAGCCGCCCGAACACGATCGCGCCGAACGGACGCACCGCGAAACCCGCAGCGAAGCCGAGCAGGGTGAAGATGAAGCCGGCCGTCGGATTGACGCCGGAGAAGAACGCCTTGCTGATATATAGCGCGAGCGAACCCGCGAGATAGAAGTCGTACCACTCGAACACCGTCCCGAGCGACGAGGCGAAGATCACCTTCTTTTCTTCGCCCGTCATCGGTGCGTGGGAAATGCGCCCCTCAACCGTAGCCATGAATCGTCTCCTAATTTTGATATTCGATCGGCTCCGCGGATCCCTGGCGGCTCCGTGCATGGATTATTGGAGCCGAAACTTACGGCGTTCTGACGCGCACGGCTTGTCGCGTCGGCGGCTCACCCGGCGCCGGTTTCGGTCAAGTTCGCCGAAACTGTTTCCATTTTTGGTCAAATGCGCGCGAACTTTCCACTTCCTGCAATCTGCGGGCAGATCGGCGCGAGGCGCGCTCAGGGTTTGTCCCGGGCAGGATAAACCCGCTGCAAGCTGACGCGCACGAGCGTCCCGGCAAGCCGCGGCGACGCCTGGTAGACGTGATCCTCGATGGCAAGCGTGCCGCCGTGCATCGTCACGATCTCGCGGACGATCGCGAGCCCGAGGCCGCTGCCGTCGCCTTCGCGGCCGAGAATCCGGTAAAACCGCTCGACGACCCGCGTGCGCTCCGCCGGCGGAATGCCGAGCCCGGTGTCCTCGACTTCGAGATGCACGAGATCGAGGTTGCTTTCGTCGGCGCGCACGCGCACCGTGATGCGCCCGCCCGCGGGCGTGTAGCGGATGGCGTTGTCGATGAGGTTCGACAGCATCTCGCGCAGCATCACGACGTTGCCTTCCACTTCGACCGGGTACGGCGGTTCCTCGTAGCCGATGTCCATCTGCTTCGCGAGCGCCGCCTGCACCCAGTCGCGCACGGCGAGCCGGGCAAGATCCGTCAGCACGACGCGCGAGAAGATCTGGCCCGCCGCCCGGTTCTCGGCGCGCGCGAGCGCGAGCAGTTGCGTGACAAGCCGCGCGGCGTGCTCGGAGCTCGTCGCGATCTGTTCGAGCGAGCGCTGCACTTCCGTCGACACATCCTGGCGCAGCGCCAGCTCGGCCTGCATGCGCAGGCCGGCGAGCGGCGTCTTCATCTGGTGCGCGGCATCGGCGATGAAGCGTTTCTGGAAATCCATGTTCTGTTCGAGCCGCGTGAGCAGGTCGTTGAACGACGCGACGAGCGGCGCGATCTCCGGCGGCGCGTGGCCGGCTTCGAGCGGGGAGAGATCGTCGGGGCGGCGCGCGCGGATGTTCGACTGCAGCGCATGCAGCGGCGCGAGCCCGCGCGAGAGGCCGAACCACACGAGCACGATCGCGAGCGGCAGGATCACGAACTGCGGCAGGATCACGCCCTTGATGATGTCGTTGGCGAGCTGGCTGCGCTTGTCGAGCGTTTCGGCCACCTGCACGAGCACCGGCTGCGCGCCGCCTTGCGCGGCGAGCCCGGGCATTTCGACCGTCGTGTACGCCACGCGGATGTCGTTGCCGCGCAGGATGTCGTCGCGGAATTCGACGATCCCGGGCTGCGGCCGGTCGTCGTCGTGCGGCAGCGGCATGTCGCGGTCGCCGCCGACGAGCTCGCCGCGCGCGCCGAGCACCTGGAAGAACACGCTGTCGACATTGTCGGCGCGCAGGAAATCGCGCGTCGCCTCGGGCATGCGCAGTTCCGCGACGCCGTTCACCGGCTGGATCTGGCGCGCGAGCACGTAGGCGTCGGCTTCGAGCGCGCGGTCGAACGGTCCGTTGGCGATCGATTTCGCGACCAGGTACGTGACGGCGATGCTCATCGGCCAGAGCAGGAGGAGCGGCGCGAGCATCCAGTCGAGAATCTCGCCGAACAGCGAGCGCGGGTGCGGCTCGCCGTCGGGCTCGAGTTCGTCCGGCGGCGCAAACGGGTTCGCGTAACGCGCGTCGCGGGTGGCGTCGGAGTCGTCGATGGGCGGCTGGCGCGGCGCGGGGGCGGCGGCGCGCTCGGTGGAAACGGGCGACGCCATGGGCGGTTTACTTATAGTGGTGGCTCGCGGGCATCGGGTTCGCGCCCGACGGCGTGTTCGCGGACGCATTCGCGTCCGGCGATGCGCCGGACGTGTCGGCCCTCGCGACCGTGCCGGCGGCAGCGGCCGTGGTCGCAGGCGCGCTTGCTCCGGCAGCGATGGCGGCCGCCGGACCTTGCGCCGCGTTCGCGCCGGGCCGGGTGGCAGTCTGGGCGCCGGATGGCGTGGCCGCGGCGTTTCCGCTTGCCGCGCCGGTGTTCTTTTCCAGCGAATAGCCGAGTCCGCGCACGGTCATGATCCGGGCGCCGCTCGGTTCGATCTTCTTGCGCAGCCGGTGGACGTACACCTCGATCGCGTTGTTGCTGACTTCCTCGCCCCATTCGCACAGGTGATTGACGAGCTGCTCCTTCGACACGAGCCGCCCGATGCGCTGCAGCAGCACTTCGAGCACGCCCAGCTCGCGCGCGGACAGCTCGATCACCTGATCGTTGATGGAGGCGATCCGTCCGACCTGATCGAACGCGAGCGAACCGTGCTTCACGACAGTCGGCCCGCCGCCCGCGCCGCGGCGCGTGAGGGCCCGCACGCGCGCTTCGAGCTCGTTGAGCGCGAAGGGTTTTGCCATGTAGTCGTCGGCGCCGAGATCGAGGCCCTTCACGCGTTCGTCGACGCTGTCGGCGGCCGTGAGGATCAGCACGGGCATCTGCGAATTGCGCGCGCGCAGGCGGCGCAGGACTTCGAGTCCGGACATCAGCGGCAGGCCGAGATCGAGGATCAGGAGGTCGAACGTCTGCAGCGAAAGCGCGGTATCGGCTTCGGCGCCGTTCTTGACATGGTCGACGGCGTATCCCGATTGGCGGAGTGATCGAACCAGCCCGTCCGCGAGTATGCTGTCGTCTTCGGCAATGAGGATTCGCATCGTAGTGTGCGCAAAAGGCATTGCCGGCACCGCATTTCGCCCGGCGCGGCGGTCTCCAGGTGTTGTGTGGTTTTTGCGCGGTTCGCGCGGCGCTTAAAATGCAGCGCCCCGACGATCGGGCTTGCAAAAACTACTGTTTTTTTATACAGTGTCTGAGTTAGTGCGCCGGACGAGCGTGGGCTCGCCCGCATGTCTCAGACGCCGTTCATCATAGCAAAGGACGATTCATGGAAGAAAGCAAGAAAGGCCCGGGCGGAATGTCTGCAGAGAAGAGCAAGGCGCTGGCCGCCGCGCTGTCGCAGATCGAAAAGCAGTTCGGCAAAGGGTCGATCATGCGTCTCGGCGCGGGCGAGGTGGTCGAAGACATTCAGGTGGTGTCCACCGGTTCGCTCGGACTGGATATCGCGCTGGGCGTCGGCGGCTTGCCGCGCGGGCGCGTGGTCGAAATCTACGGCCCGGAATCGTCGGGCAAGACCACGCTGACGCTGCAGGTGATCGCGGAAATGCAGAAGATCGGCGGCACGGCGGCGTTCATCGACGCGGAGCACGCGCTCGACGTCCAGTATGCGCAGAAGCTCGGCGTGAACGCGTCCGACCTGCTGATCTCGCAGCCGGACACCGGCGAGCAGGCACTCGAAATCGCCGACGCGCTCGTGCGCTCGGGCTCGATCGACATGATCGTGATCGACTCGGTGGCGGCGCTCGTGCCGAAGGCCGAAATCGAAGGCGAAATGGGCGACTCGCTGCCGGGCCTGCAGGCGCGGCTGATGTCGCAGGCGCTGCGCAAGCTGACGGGTACGATCAAGCGCACGAACTGCCTCGTGATCTTCATCAACCAGATCCGGATGAAGATCGGCGTGATGTTCGGCAATCCGGAAACCACCACGGGCGGCAACGCGCTCAAGTTCTACGCGTCGGTGCGTCTCGACATTCGCCGGATCGGCTCGATCAAGAAGAACGACGAAGTGATCGGCAACGAAACGCGGGTCAAGGTGGTGAAGAACAAGGTGTCGCCGCCGTTCCGCGAAGCGATCTTCGACATTCTGTACGGCGAGGGCATTTCGCGTCAGGGCGAGATCATCGATCTCGGCGTGCAGGCGAAGATTGTCGACAAGGCGGGTGCCTGGTACAGCTACAACGGCGAGCGGATCGGCCAGGGCAAGGACAACGCGCGCGAATTCCTGCGCGAGAATCCTGACATGGCGCGCGAAATCGAAAACAAGATTCGCGAGTCTCTGGGCGTCAATGCGATGGCGGAAGCGGTCGCGCCGGGTGTTGAAGTCGCGGATGAAGAAGAGTAAGCAAACAGGCAAGCATTCAGGCTGCACTCGATGATGCGCAAGAGCCGGTTCGGGTCGAAGGCCGGCGGTGAAGACCGCCGCGATGAAGACCGGGATTCGGGCGGCTCGGGTAGTTCCGATCACGGCGCGGGCGCAAACGGTACCGACGCCGGTGAAAGCGGTACTCATATCGCAGGCACCGATCGGTATGAACGGAGCAGCGAGCGGGCGGGCGCATCGAAGAGCAAGTCTGGCTGGGAGCGAAAACGTGAACGCGCCGGCGCGGAGACATCTGCGTCGGCGCGTCGCGTTTCTGCTGGCGGGTTGTCGCGCAAGGGCATGCCTGGAGACCGGGGTATCGGGCGCGATGGCACGATCGACTCGCCGGACGGCGCCGAAGCGCGAAGTGCTGATTCCGGCGCGGCGAAACCGCCAGGCCGCATGCACGATGCGGAAAAGCGCCATGAAGACGAACGAGCGAAGCGCCTGGAACAGGCTCGCGTGCTGCTCGAACAGACGCTTGCCGGAACACAACGTGTCGGCGCGGGCGATTCGGCAACGAGTAAAGCAGCAAGAAGCAATGCGGCAAGAAGCGATGCCGCAAGAAGCGATGCAGCGAACCCCAGTGCGACGCGCACGCCGCGAGCTTTTCAATCTCCCGAATCTCGAGACCCACCCGCCTTCCCTGATCCCTTCGAAGACGCCGACCCATTCGAGCCCTTCGAGCAATGCGTGCCCGCGTCAGCCGCTTCGGCACGACACGCCGTTTCCCCCGCAGGCAGCGCCGACTCGGGCGAATCCATCTACAGCCGTTCGAGCGAAACGCGCCGCGGGACACGCAACGCCGGTCCCGCGCATTCCAGCTCGTCCGAAGCCAAAGCGAGCAAGCGTCCGCAGCGTTCGCTGAAAGGCCGCGCGCTCGGCTATCTTTCGCGTCGCGAGTACAGCCGCGCGGAACTGTCGCGCAAGCTCGTGCCGTTCGTCGAAGAGGCGGATTCGCTCGAAACCTTGCTGGATACGCTTGAACGGGAGGGGTGGCTGTCGAACGAACGGTTTGTCGAGAGCGTCGTTCACCGGCGCGCGGGACGCATGGGCGCGAGCCGGATCGTCGACGAACTCAAGCGTCACGCGGTGGGCGACGCGCTCATCAAGCAGACGGGCGAGAAGCTGTCCGGCACCGAGATCGCGCGGGCCAAGGCGGTATGGAGCCGCAAGTACGGCACGCCGCCCGCGAATCCGGCGGAACGCGCGAAGCAGTCGAGGTTCCTCGCGGCGCGGGGGTTTTCGGGCGGCACGATCGCCAAGGTGCTGAAGGGCAGCGACGACGACCCTGGCATCGATCCCGGCGACGAATAACCCTCCTTCAAGGCACACGTCCGATTCATCCGGCGGGGTCCCCGGCGCCCGCGTGCATGCGCGCGAGCAAGCGCCGGGACTGAAATACCCGGTATGCTAAAATTCAGCGGTTTCCCATTCCGGCCTTCCTCTTCTCGCATGCCGCTTTCTCCGCCCGTTTCCCGCCAGTTGCGCCATCGCCGCGCGATTCGACTGGAAGCCTTCGAGCGGGACGACGGGCTGTGGGACGTCGAAGCCTGTCTAACCGATGAAAAGCCGCGCGATGTTCATCTCGCGTCGGGCGTCCGGCCAAACGGCCTGCCGATCCATGAACTCTGGCTGCGCATCACCATCGACCGCAAGCTCACCATCGTCGACGCCGAGGCGTCGTCGGAATGGGCGCCCTATGGCGGTCTGTGCGCCGAGTCGAATCCCGTCTACCGTTCCCTCATCGGTCTCAATCTTCTGCAGAATTTTCGCCGCGAAGCCAATCGGCTCCTGCGCGGCACGACCGGCTGCACGCATCTCACCGAGCTGTGCGCCGTCCTCCCGACAGCCGCGATACAGGCATTCGCGGGCGAAGTCTGGGACACCGACAACGGCAGCCCGAGCGGCCAGCCGGATCAGGCATCAGCAGAGAACCCGCCGTTTCAGCTCGGCCGCTGCAATGCGCTGCGCTTTGACGGCGCCGCGGTCGGGGAGTACTACCCGCGCTGGTTCGGGCACAGGCCGCGCGAGGCGGACGAGCGGCCAGGCATCGAAGAAAAAGGCAGGCTAGATCCGTGACACGCGCGAAAGCGCACGCGGAATCCGGCGAAGTCGGCAAAACGAAGAAGCGGCAAGACACAGCAAATAATCAGCGGCTCAAGAAAAGCGAAGTTCAATCCAACTCTCAGACTGAAGGAATCACGCATGAAGATTCACGAGTACCAGGGTAAGGAAATCCTGCGGAAGTTCGGCGTCGCGGTCCCGCGCGGCAAGCCCGTGTTCTCGGTGGATGATGCGGTCAAGGCCGCAGAAGAGCTGGGCGGCCCGGTATGGGTCGTCAAGGCGCAGATTCACGCTGGCGGCCGCGGCAAGGGCGGTGGCGTGAAGGTCGCGAAGTCGATCGAGCAGGTTCGCGAATACTCGAACCAGATCCTCGGCATGCAGCTCGTCACCCACCAGACCGGCCCTGAAGGCCAGAAGGTGAATCGTCTGCTCATCGAGGAAGGCGCGGACATCAAGAAGGAACTGTACGTTGGCCTCGTGCTCGACCGTGTTTCGCAGAAGGTCGTCGTGATGGCGTCGAGCGAAGGCGGCATGGACATCGAGGAAGTCGCGGAAAAGACGCCGGAACTGCTGCACAAGTTCGCCGTCGAGCCGTCGACAGGTCTTCAGGACAAGGACGCCGACGACCTCGCCCGCAAGATCGGCATTCCGGACGCGTCGATTCCGCAAGCGCGCGCGATTCTGCAGGGCCTCTACAAGGCGTTCTGGGAAACGGACGCATCGCTCGCCGAAATCAACCCGCTGATCGTCACCGGCAACGGCAAGGTGATCGCGCTCGACGCCAAGTTCAACTTCGACTCGAACGCGCTCTTCCGCCACCCGGACGTCGTTGCGTATCGCGATATCGACGAAGAAGATCCGGCTGAAGTGGAAGCGTCGAAGTTCGACCTCGCGTACATTTCGCTCGACGGCAATATCGGCTGTCTCGTGAACGGCGCGGGCCTCGCGATGGCGACGATGGACACGATCAAGCTCTTCGGCGGCGAGCCGGCGAACTTCCTCGACGTGGGCGGCGGCGCCACGACCGAGAAGGTCACGGAAGCCTTCAAGATCATGTTGAAGAACCCGAACCTGAAGGCGATCCTCGTGAACATCTTCGGCGGCATCATGCGCTGCGACGTGATCGCGGAAGGTGTGGTGACGGCGTCGAAGGCGGTGGCGCTGAAGGTGCCGCTCGTCGTGCGCATGAAGGGCACGAACGAAGACCTGGGCAAGAAGATTCTGGCGGACTCAGGCCTGCCGATCATCGCGGCCGACAGCATGGAAGAAGCTGCGCAGAAGGTCGTCGCTGCGGCCGTTGGCAAGTAAGCGCGCTTTCGAAAGCACGTCCACGAGCGTTCCACCAGATACGAATGGCGGCGTCATCCCCGCGCGAGGCACAGGAGCGCGGGCGCGACGCCGCCAAACGAACAGAGGTCCATACATGTCGATTCTGATCAACAAAGACACCAAGGTCATCACGCAGGGCATCACCGGCAAGACGGGTCAGTTCCACACGCGCGCCTGCCGCGAATACGCGAACGGCCGCGAGGCATACGTCGCGGGCGTGAACCCGAAGAAGGCCGGCGAAGATTTCGAAGGCATTCCGATCTACGCGAGCGTCAAGGAAGCGAAGGCTGAAACCGGCGCAACGGTTTCGGTCATCTACGTGCCGCCGGCAGGCGCCGCCGCCGCGATCTGGGAAGCCGTCGAAGCCGACCTCGATCTCGCCATCTGCATCACGGAAGGCATTCCCGTGCGCGACATGCTCGAGATCAAGGACCGCATGCGCCGCGAGAACCGCAAGACGCTGCTGCTCGGGCCTAACTGCCCGGGCACGATCACGCCGGACGAGCTGAAGATCGGCATCATGCCGGGCCACATCCACAAGAAGGGCCGCATCGGCGTCGTGTCGCGTTCGGGCACGCTCACGTACGAAGCGGTCGGCCAGTTGTCGGCGCTCGGCCTCGGCCAGTCGTCGGCGGTGGGCATCGGCGGCGACCCGATCAACGGTCTCAAGCACATCGACGTCATGAAGATGTTCAACGACGATCCGGATACGGACGCCGTGATCATGATCGGCGAGATCGGCGGTCCGGACGAAGCCAACGCGGCCTACTGGATCAAGGACAACATGAAGAAGCCGGTGGTCGGCTTCATCGCGGGCGTGACGGCGCCTCCGGGCAAGCGCATGGGTCACGCCGGCGCGCTGATCTCGGGCGGTGCCGACACGGCGGAAGCCAAGCTCGAAATCATGGATGCCTGCGGCATCAAGGTCACGAAGAACCCGTCGGAAATGGCGCGTTTGCTGAAATCGGTGATCTGAGGAAGCGGAAACCGGCAGAAATCGCGAGGGTTTGGTAATCTCTTACGGAACCCTTTCGTAAAATGTCGATTCTGAAGCGAGGGAGCGGTTGCTTCCTCGCTTTTTTATTTTCTGCAGACGTTGTCGTACTTCACCTGATCCATGCTCGAATTTTTCGCGACGCTCCACTGGGGCGCGGTTTTCCAGATCATCATCATCGACATCCTGCTCGGCGGCGACAACGCAGTCGTGATCGCGCTCGCGTGTCGCAACCTGCCGGCGAAGCAGCGCACGCGCGGCGTGCTGTTCGGCACGCTCGGTGCGATCCTGCTGCGGGTCGCGCTGATCGCGTTCGCGGTGGTGCTGCTCGACGTGCCGTTTCTCAAGTTCGTGGGGGGCGTGCTGCTGCTCTGGATCGGCATCAAGCTGATGATGCCGGGACACGAGGATCACCACATCGACCCGTCCGACCGGCTGTGGGCGGCGATCAAGACGATCATCGTCGCGGATGCCGTCATGAGCCTCGACAACGTGATCGCGATTGCAGGCGCGGCCGAAGCCGCCGATCCGGAGCACCGCCTCGTGCTCGTGATTTTCGGGCTGGTAGTGAGCATTCCGTTGATCGTGTGGGGCAGCACGCTGGTACTGCGGCTGCTCGACCGCTTCCCGATCGTGATCGCGCTCGGCGCGGGGCTGCTCGGGTGGATCGCGGGCGGGCTGATCATCGGCGATCCGTTCATCGATCGCTGGCCGGCACTCAATACCACGAACGTGGAATACGCGGCGCACATCATCGGCGTGCTGGTCGTGCTGGCCGGCGGCTGGTTCTTCAAGCGCCGCGCGATCGCGGAGGGCCGCCGCGCGACGAACTGAAGCGGCACGGCGCGGCGTTGGCCGATCGGCCGACTGCCGCGCTGGTCGCTCCCTGAATACGATGAAAGCGTCTGACCTGCACCGAGCGGTCAGGCGCTTTTGTCTTTTTGGGGGTGAGCGATGACGGTAGTGGCTTGTGGTTTCGAAGCGGTGAAGATGCCGCGGTGGTTTGAGCGGCGCATTCGCGAGAGGGGGAGAAGCGGCTTTACGCTGATCGAATTGATGATCGTGCTGGCGATCGTCGGCGTGGTGGCGGCGTATGCGATTCCCGCGTATCAGGACTATCTGGCGCGCAGCCGGGTGGGCGAGGGGTTGTCGCTTGCATCGTCGGCGCGGCTCGCGGTGGCGGAAAACGCCGCGAGCGGCTCCGATCTCGCGGGCGGCTACGCATCGCCGCCCGCCACGCGCAACGTCGAGTCGATCCGGATCGACACCGACAACGGGCAGGTGACCATCGCCTATACGACGCGCGTCGCGCCGGCGGGCTCGAACACGCTCGTGCTCGTGCCGTCGGCACCCGACAACGCCGATGCGCCCACTGCGCGCATTGCGCTCGCGAAAGGCACCGTGCAGGCGGGTTCGGTCACGTGGGAGTGCTTCACGAGCGGCAAGGCGGCGTCATCGCTGCCGGCGCCGGGTGCGGGGCCGAAGCCCGCGGAAGCGCCGACGCTGCCCGCGAACCTCGCGCCGCCCGAGTGCCGTGCATGATCTGCTGAACGGGCCGCGTCCACGGTCCGCGACGTGACGGTCGCGCGAAGACCACGCGTGACCGTCACGAAGGCATCGGCATGCCGGATGTAAGGCACACCGATTGCGCGCCGAATGGCGGGTGCGCAACGAAATCACTGCAATTCGCCCCGTTTTTCCCCGCATTTCGGCCCGGTCGCCGGACAGCCCGGGTAATTTTTTGTATAGTGCGCCGGTCGCCGACGTTCCCAGCCCCTCATGCCTTCACAATTCGCGCGTTTTCTCTGCTTCGCCGTCCTGTTTCTCGCACTGACGATTCCTTACGCCGTCGTCAACCACACCTACCCGATCCCGACCTTTTATGCCGAATACAGTGCGCTCGCGCTGTATCTGGCGCTCGGCGCGACAGTGGCGCTGCTCGTGCGGGTCTCGGAGCCGCGCGTTCCGTTCGCCATGCCGACGGTCTCGCTCATGCCGCTCGCATTCGGCGTGCTGCTCGTCGCGCAGACGATGCTGCTGCCGACCGCGCAGCCGTCGATGAACTGGCTGGGCGGCGGCTATCTGCTGGCGTCGTTCGTCGCGGTGCACACCGGGTTTGGCCTCGTGCGCGCGGGCCTGGCCGAGAAGGCGCTGCGCTGGGCCGCCGCGGCGGTGATCCTCGGCGGGCTGTTCGCGGTGTTCTGCCAGTTCGTGCAGCTCTTTCATGCCGAAGTGAAATTCACGCCGCTCGTCGTCGCCTACAACGTGATGGCCGATCGCCGGCCTTTCGGCAACATGGCCCAGGCGAACCACCTTGCCACCTACATCGCGTTCGGGATGACCGGCGCGCTCTTCTTCGTGCAGACGAGGCGGTTGCCGGTGATCGTGTGGCTCGCGCTTTCGGCGATATTCTCGGCCGGGCTCGCGCTCACCGTGTCGCGCGGACCGTGGCTGCAGATGGCGGTGATCGTGGTCGCCGGGTTCTGGATGGCGTTCGTGCAGGGGCGGGCGGTGTCGGCCGAGGGCTTCGACGGTCCGTCGAGGCGCGAGCGGCGCGCATGGCTGATACCGGTGGTGCTCGCGCTCGTCTTCATCGCCGTGAACGCCGCGATTCGCTGGGCGAACATCCGCTTTCAACTGGACCTCGCGCAGTCGGCGGCCGAGCGCATGCAGGACGCGAACCAGATCGCGCCGCGGCTCGCGCTCTGGAAATACGGCTGGACGATGTTCACGACGCACCCGCTGCTCGGCGTCGGCTGGGGCGAGTTTCCGCGCTATCAGTTCGAGTTCGTGCGCGATCTCGGCGGCGTGGAGATCGCGAACAATTCGCACGACATCTTCATCGACCTGCTCGCGAAGACCGGCCTGCTCGGGCTCGGCATTCTGCTGCTCGGCGTGCTCACGTGGCTGATCCGCGTACTGCGCGCGCCGCACACACCCGCGCGCATCTTCGCGCTCGCGCTGCTCGGCGTGCTGATGATGCATGCGCTCGTCGAATATCCGCAGCAGTACATGTTCTTCCTGATGCCTGCGATGCTGATTTTCGGCCTGCTGGAGACGCGCGGGCTGCGGCTCGTTGCGCGCCCGGTGTCGTACGGGCTTTACACGATTCTCGTACTCGGCGGCCTGGCGTCGCTTTATCCGGTGATGCGCGACTACAACCGCGCGGAGGTGCTGTATTACGGCACGCGGCCGGCCGAGCAGTATCGCAACGATCCGTCGTTCCTGTTTCGCGCGTGGGGGGAGTACGGCGCGGCGACGCTGTTGCCGATGAACGGGCAGAACCTCGCCGAGAAGCTCGCGATGCACCAGCAGGCGATCGCGCTGCTGCCCGGCGAGACGGTGCTGAGGCGCTACGCGGTGCTGCAGGCGCTGGCGGGCGAGCGCGAGGCGGCGCTGGATACGGTTGCGCGCCTGAAGATTTTCGCGACACAGCTGCACGACTGGCCGAAGCAACTGGCGGCGGTGTATCAGTTGCTCGACGAGCAGGGCAAGCCGATGGCGGGGTTCAAGGCGGAACTGGTGAAGCTGTATGGGATGCCGGCCGCGGAGCACTTGCAGTCCGACGACGAGGAGGACGACGAGGAATGACGAAAGGCGGCTTCGAGCCGCCTTTTTGTTACGCGGGGGCCACCCAGTCCCCCGACTTCCCTCCGCGCTTTTCCTGCACGTGCACGTTGTTGATGGTCATCCCGCGATCCACAGCCTTGCACATGTCGTAAATCGTCAGCAGCCCGACCTGCACCGCGGTCAGCGCTTCCATCTCCACCCCCGTGCGCCCGACCGTCTCCACGCGCACTTCGCAATGCACGCCCGGCAGCGCTTCGTCGACGGCAAAATCCACCGCAACGCGCGTGAGCGCGAGCGGATGGCACAGCGGAATCAGATCCGACGTTCGCTTCGCCCCCTGGATCGCCGCGATCCGCGCGACGCCAAGCACGTCGCCCTTCTTCGCCCGGCCTTCGCGGATCAGCGAAAGCGTGCCTGCCAGCATCGCGATCGAGCCGCGCGCCACTGCGACGCGCCGCGTTTCGCTCTTGTCGCCGACATCGACCATGTGCGCTTCGCCAGAAGCATCGAAATGAGTGAGTCCGGACATAGCCTCTCCTTCAAAGGGGCGCCTATCATACCAGCGGCGATCCGTCGCGCGCGGGGTACGCAACGCCGCCGATCGTCGCCGGAGTTGCCTGAACACTTGATACGATAAGCTCGTTTTCGTCTTTCGGCCGGGCCGGGTTCGGTCCGGCGAACGTGCAGCGCCAAGTACGCCATGCGCCCGAATCGCCTTCTCACCGCCGTGCTGTGTTTCGCCCTCGCCGTACCGCCTCCGGGCGTCGCGCTGGCGCAGACGGCCGCGAGCGCGGCACGCCCGGGCACCGCGACGACGCCGGCACAATCGCCCACGCTTGCCGCCGCCGCATTGCGCGCGGCCCAGCCGGACGCGGCGAGCAGCGCGGCGCCCGGCAGCGTCGCAGAGGGCGTGTTCGGCGTGTACGGCGGCGCGGAAAGCCGCTTCGCGAACCGCCCCGGCGAGATGACCGGCCTGCGCGCGCCGCTCTCGGCCGTGCAACTGCCCGATCTCGGCGACGGCTCCGGCGGCTCGCTCACGCCGCAGGCGGAGCGCCGGCTCGGCGAGCGCATGATGCGCGAACTGCGCCGCGAGCCCGACTACCTGGACGACTGGCTCTTGCGCGACTACCTCAATTCGGTGTCGGCGAAGCTGTCGGCGGCGGCGGTGTCGCAGTACATCGGCGGCTATCTGCCCGATTTCGACCTTTTCGCCGTGCGCGACGCCCAGATCAACGCGTTCTCGATGCCCGGCGGCTTCATCGGCGTGAATACGGGGCTCATCGCGGCGACGCAGACGGAGTCCGAGCTCGCTTCGGTGATCGGGCACGAAATGGGGCACGTGCTGCAGCGGCACATCGCGCGGATGATCAGCACGCACGAGCGCAGCAACTACACGGCGCTCGCGGCGATGCTCGCGGGGCTGCTCGCGGGCGTCGTCGCGAAGAGCGGCGATCTCGGCATGGGCATCGCGATGGGCGGGCAGGCCTTCGCCATCGACAACCAGCTGCGCTTTTCGCGCTCCGCCGAGCACGAGGCGGACCGCGTCGGCTTTCAGATGCTGAGCGCGGCGGGCTACGATCCCTACGCGATGACCGCCTTCTTCGACCGGCTCGACCGCTCCACGATGGGCGACAACGGCGTGCCGCCCTACGCGCGCACGCACCCGCTGACGGGCGAGCGCATCGCCGACATGGAGGACCGGGCGCGGCGCGTCCCGTACCGGCAGCCGCGGCAGTCGCCGGAATACGCATTCGTGCGGGCGCGCTCGCGGGTGCTGCAGGTGAATTCCTCGACCGATTATCGGGAGATCGGGAGCCGGCTGAAGTCGGAAATCGAGGACCAGACCGCGCTGAACGCGGCGGCGAACTGGTACGGCATCGCGCTCGCGCAGACGCTGATCGGCGATTACGGCGCGGCGAACGAGGCGCTGTCGAAGTCGCGGCGGCTTTTCGACGGCGAGCAGGCGAGCAGCGCGACGGCGCAGGCGCAGGCGCAGGCCGAGAGCGCGGCGGTTCAGTCGCGCACCGACGCCGCCGCGGCATCGAAGAACAGCCGCCGCACCGGCGCGGGTATCGCCGCGCCATCGTCCGGCTCGCAGGCGGGTTCCTTGACGGGTTCGCAGGCGGGTTCGTTGTCGCGCTCGTTACCGGGTTCGCAGACGGGCGGCACCGGGAGCGCGGCGCGAACCGTGACGAACGGCACGGCGGTCAACGCCGCTTCGCCGGGAGCGCAGGCAGTGGCGGGTCTTCTGGCCCCGCCAAAGAAACCTGCCGACACAACGAGCACCGGGACGCTGGCAAAACCCGCGGCGGGCGTGACGAGCCCGAGGGGCAACGCGACCACGCCGGCCGTCACGAGTCTCGCCACGCCGAGCCGCACGCCGGGCGAACCCGGCCCTGCGGCCCGCAACGCCATGTCAGCGGCGCCCGCCGCGCTGGACATCACGCCGGGCGTCAGGGTCCGCAGCACCCCGAGCCTCGATGTGCTCGCCGCCGAGATCGCCCGGCGCGCCGGACACAACGACGAAGCCGTGCGTCTCGCGGAACTGGCGCAGAAGCGCTGGCCCGACTCCCACGCGGCCATCGAAGTGCATCTTCAGGCCCTGCTTTCGGCCCGCCGTTTCGCCGAGGCGCAGGCGCTCGCGAAGCAGGAAACGCGCGCCGAGCCGAAGCGGCCGGACTGGTGGCTGTATCTCGCGCAATCGAGCGTCGGCTTGAACGATCCGCTGCAGCAGCATCAGGCGATGGCCGAGAAGTTCGCGCTCGACGGCGCGTGGCCGTCCGCGATTCGCCAGCTGAAGGAAGCGCGCGACGCGAAAGGCGCGACTTTCTACGATCTGTCGACGATTTCCGCGCGTCTGCGCGACTTCGAAGCGCGCTACAGGGAAGAGCGCGATCAGGACAAGGACGGCTAAAGGGAAGGCGGCGCCGACGCTAGCGCGCGTGCTGCCGGGCTCGCGACAAAGCCGAAGCGCTCTGCCACGCCGGCGCGCGCGATCGGCTGGAGCGGCAGATCCTTTCCCGCGCGCCAATGAAAGACGCCGTTCCCGGCGTCATCGAAAGAGGCGTGGTCCGTGAACAAATCGAGGTCGTGGTCGTGCAGCGCGGCGACGCGCGGCGGCGAGGACGCGTCGGAGAACAGAATGCCGCCTTCGTCGTCGAGCCACGCATGCGACGGCCCGAAGGCGGCGCCTGTCTGATCTGCGAGCGCCGGCTCGCCGCCCGTCGCCGACAGGCGCACGATCCACGGCGTATAGCCCAGCTCCACGTACACCCGCTGCGGCCCGTTCTGAAAGAACCACTGGCCGTCGGGGTCGCGCTCGTAGTTGCGGTTGATGAAGCCGATGAGCGCGTCGTGACGGATCACGTCGCCTGCTTCGCCCGCGGCTTGTGCGGCGTCGTCGCGCATGCGCCACTGGCCGCGCCGGTCGAGCATCAGCCAGCCGGTGCAGTGCGGGACGTCAGGCCACTTTGCGAGTGCCTGCCGGACGATTTCATCCATGATCGAGGTAGTTTTCCATGTAGCCCAGCACGCGTTGCGAAAGCCAGTCGATCCGGCCGGGAAACGGTCCGGTCATGAAGCCGACGTGCCCGCCGTGGTCGGGCTGGTCCAGCGTGACCGCCGCCGATACCTCCGCCTTCGACGGCAGCACGCAGCCGGGCAGGAACGGGTCGTTGCGGGCGTTGAGGATCAGCGTGGGCGTCGCGATGCGCGGCAGATGCGGGCGCGTGGTGGCGCTCGTCCAGTAGTCGTCGGTATCGCGAAAGCCGTGCAGCGGCGCGGTCACGACGTTGTCGAATTCGTACAGCGTGCGGGCGGCGAGCATCGCGTCGCGGTCGAAGAGGCCGGGATACTGCGCCAGTTTCGCGAGCCCCTTGCGCTTGAGCGACTTCAGGAAGCTGCGCGTGTAGACCATGCCGAAGCCCTGCGAGATCGCCTGGCCGCCGGCGTGCACGTCGAGCGGCGCGGAGATCGCGGCGGCGGCGCTCACCGCCGACGCGTCGTTTTCCCGCTCGCACAGCCACCGCAGCAGCACATTGCCACCGAGCGACACGCCCGCGGCGAAGATCGGCCCCGCGTGCGCGGCGGCGAGCCGCCGCAGGATCCAGTCGACTTCCGCGCTGTCGGCGAGATGATAAAAGCGCGGAAGGAGATTGAGCGGCCCGCTGCAACTGCGGAAATGCGGCACGACGCCGTGCCAGCCGTGCGCCTGCGCGGCGGCCATCAGCGTGCGGGCGTAGTGGGAATCCGAACTGCCCTCGAGGCCGTGAAACAGGACGAAAAGCGGTGCGTCGGGCGCGGGCCGGGCGCTTTCGCCGTGGACGATCCAGTCGAGGTCGATGAAGTCGCCGTCCGGCGTGTCCCAGCGCTCCCTCCGGTACGCGACCGCCGGCCGGCGGCCGAACAGCGCGGGGACGATGGTCTGCGCATGACTGGTCGGCAGCCAGCGCGGCGCGCAGTAGAGCCACTCCAGCCCCGGCGCGCCGGATGCGTTCCCGAGCCCCCCGGCCGTCTTGTCCGGCGCCCTGGCGGGCGCCGTATCCACGAAAGTTGGATCGCGCGTGATCAATGGATCGCGTTTCATGGCCCCTCCCCGACAAACGTCTTCTTCAGTGCAGCGGTCCCTGCCCGTGGCGCATTTTTGCCGCGAACTGGCCGGCGGCTTCCTGGGGCATCGCGCTCGCATGGATGTGCGCGATGCGCCACTCGCCGCGCTCGTGGACCATCACGTAGGTCGTGAAGATCATTCGCGGGGCGCCGCCCGGACCGACCGGCTGATGCGCTTCAGCAATCGCGTAAACGACGGTGCCCAGACTGTCGTAGACGCGGATGTCGAGCGGCTCGATGTTGACCGGCGCCGCTCCGAGTTGTGTTGCGAGACCCGCGCGAATCCTCTCCAGTCCGTGCAGGTGCGTTCCGTCGGCGCAGATGCAGGTGGCGAACTCCTCGTCGATCCAAAGCGCCATCACGCTGTCGACGTTAGCCTCCGCGACGGCCTGGTAGTAGGCATTGAGGGTATCGGCGGCAGCTTCGAAGAGGCGGGCAAAACGTGGCATGGCTCGTGGGTCTCTGGCGTTCGATGTGCCGCGCGAACCGCACTTCCGGCGCGCCACGCATCGGTCATTGTTCAAAGCATGCCCCCGATCGGGGACATTCGCGTGTCGGCGCCCGCACACAGGACTCAAACCCGCTGGCCGCGGACCCCGCCCGGGGCAGGCGGGGCGTCCGGCGCCCGGCGTGGCCGGGCGAACCTCAGCGATGCGCGAGCAACATGCCCCGCAAGTCCCCGAACACCTGTTCCGCGCTCAGCTCGCGAAGGCAGTTCAGATGGCCGAGCGGGCACTCGCGGGCGAAGCAGGGACTGCATTCAAGATGCAGCCATTGTACCTTTGCGAGATCGGACAGGGGCGGCGTGTGGCGCGGGTCCGTCGAGCCGAACACCGCGACGAGCGGCCGTCTCAGGGCCGCCGCGACATGCATCAATCCGGAATCGTTGGTCACCACGGCGCTCGCCCGCGAGATCAGCGCGCAGGCCTCGCCGAGCGACGTCTGGCCGCACAGGTTGCGCACGTTCGGCGCGCGCTCGGCGATGGTCTGCGCGATCGGCGCGTCTTTCGGCGACCCGAGCGCGACGATCCTCGCATACGGAAACGACTGCGCGATGAATTGCGCGAGCGCCGCGAAATGCTCCGGCGGCCAGCGCTTCGCGGGGCCGTACTCCGCGCCCGGGCAGAACACGACGAGCGGTGCGCGGTTGTCGAGGTTGAAGCGGGCCGAGACGCGGGCCGCCTCGTTCGGATCGGCGTCGAGGCGGGGCACCGGGAACGGGGTCGTGCCCTCGCGGCCGTCCTGCGAGAACGGCAGCTTCGCGCCGGGCGTGTAGGCGAGGGCGGCGTACTGGCCGACCATCGGCGGGCGTTCCTTCTTGCCCGGATTCGCGTGACGCACGTTGAGCAGGCCGTAGCGGCTCTCGCCGGTGTAGCCGATGCGCAACGGAATGCCCGCCATCCACGGGATCAGCGCCGATTTCAGCGAATTTGGCAGCACGTAGGCCGCGTCGTAGCCGGTCTCCCGCAGATCGCTCGCGAGCTGCCAGCGGCGCAGCAACTGCAGCTTGCCGTGCGCGAGGCCGGTCGCGTACACGTCGTGAATTTCCGGCATCCGTTCGAGCACCGGGGCCACCCACGAGGGCGCGACGGCGTCGATGACGATGCGCGGATGCATCTTCTTCAGCAGCGAGAAGAGCGGCTGCGCCATCAATGCGTCACCGATCCAGTTCGGTGCAATAACGAGCGCACGGCGCATCTGTTTGGTTTCCGATCTCAAAAAGAACGCGAATCACGCGAGTTGCGTGAGTCGTCGGGTGTCATGGGTGAGCGTCGCCGGGCGGACGGTGCCGGCGCAAGGGGGCGTCGCGGCGGGCGCGCGGCATGGCGCGCGCCCGTGCGCCACCCGGGCGATGGTGCGAGGAGCCGGTCAGTGACCCTTGACCACTTCGCCGTCCTTCAGTTTGTAGCGCGTGCCGCAGTACGGGCAGCGCGCTTCGCCGTGCGTGACGTCGATGAATACCCGCGGATGCGAGCTCCAGCGCGGCATCGACGGGTTCGGGCAGAAAGCGGGCAAATCCTTGGCCGTCAGTTCAACCAGCGGCATTTCCTTCAGGTCGCTCATTCGGAATCTCGATTGTTTCGTGTGGGGTGGCGCGGGGGGCCTTTCTGCATGCAGCCCGCCCGCGCGGCGATCAGACCTTCGCGAGCCAGCTCGCGTACTTCTCGTTCTTGCCGCCGACGACGTCGAAGAACGCGCTTTGCAGCTTTTCCGTGACCGGGCCGCGGCGGCCTTCGCCGATCGTGCGGTTGTCGAGTTCGCGGATCGGCGTGACTTCGGCGGCGGTGCCGGTGAAGAACGCTTCGTCGCAGGTGTAGACCTCGTCGCGGGTGATGCGCTTTTCGATCACCGGAATGCCGAAGTCGCGCGCGAGCGTGAGGATCGTGTCGCGCGTGATGCCGTCGAGGCACGACGCCAGGTCCGGCGTATACAGCTTGCCGTTGTTCACGAGGAAGAAGTTTTCGCCCGAGCCTTCGGAGACGTAGCCGTCAACATCCAGCAGGAGCGCTTCGTCGTAGCCATCGGCGATCGCTTCCTGGTTCGCGAGGATCGAATTCACGTACCAGCCGGACGCCTTCGCGCGCACCATCGACACGTTCACGTGATGGCGCGTGAACGACGACGTCTTCACGCGGATGCCCTTCGAAAGGCCGTCGTCGCCGAGATAGGCGCCCCACGGCCACGCGGCAATCGCGACGTGGATGGTGTTGCCCTTCGCCGACACGCCGAGCTTCTCCGAGCCGACCCAGATGATCGGACGGATGTAGCAGGATTCGAGCTGGTTCGCGCGCACGACTTCGAGTTGCGCGGCTTCGAGCGTGTCGCGGTCGAACGGCACTTCCATCTGGAATATCTTCGCCGAGTTGAAGAGCCGCTTGGTGTGTTCCTTCAGGCGGAAGATGGCGGTGCCGCCCGCGGTCTTGTAGGCGCGCACGCCTTCGAAAACGCCCATGCCGTAGTGCAGCGTGTGGGTCAGCACGTGGATGTTGGCGTCGCGCCATTCGATCAGCTTGCCATCCATCCAGATCTTGCCGTCGCGGTCGGCCATTGACATACGGTTCTCCTAGCGAGTTGCTGTGTTTCGTTTCAGATTGTCCGGCGGGCTGCAAGGACGGCCGGGCGGCACCGGAGCAGCGCACCCGGATCGCTCCGCACGTGCGCGCTGCCGGCGGTGCGCCGTCAGGCGCGCGTCACGGGGCCGGGGCCGGGCCTGTTCCGGCGACGCTCCGCCCGACGGTTCGGGATGCGGCGAAAGACCGTCATTTTAGCGTCTTTTCGGTGCAAAACGGGCGCATTCGGGCTTTCCCGGGCTTTCACGACGCTATAATTCGCCTTTCGCTGCGGACCCGCCGCAGCGCTACCTACTTTATGCGATTCATCGCGCATCCTGTCCGGCGGCGCGGCGGCTCGCACCTCGTCCATGCTCGACCGGCTGTCCGACACGAATCGCCGTGCGTTTCTCGACGGCGTCCACACGTTCTCTCCCGCGCTGCTCGCGACGCTTTCCTGGGGCCTCGTCACCGGAATCGCGATGACCAAGTCCGTGCTGAGCGTGCCGCAGGCGCTCGGGATGTCGCTCGCGGTGTACGCCGGGTCGTCGCAACTGGCCGTGCTGCCGCTCCTCGCCGCCGGGCTGCCGCTCTGGACCATCCTGCTCACGGCCGCGATGGTCAACCTGCGCTTCGTGATCTTCAGCGCGGGCCTCGCGCCGCATTTCGCCTATCTGTCGCTGCGCCGGAGGCTTTTGCTCGGCTACTTCAACGGCGACATCATTTATCTGATGTTTTCGAAGCGCAACTTCCCGACCGGTTTCCAGCCGGGCAAGGAGGCGTTCTTCTGGGGGCTCGCGGTGTCGAGCTGGTCGTCGTGGCAGGTTTCGTCGATCGCCGGGATTCTGCTCGCGAGCCTTTTTCCCGACAACTGGGGGCTCGAACTCGCCGGGACGCTCGCGCTGATTCCGCTGATCGTCTCGGCGATCGCGACGCGCTCGACGCTCGCGGCGGTCGGCATCGCGAGCATCGTCGCGCTGCTGGCCTTCGATCTGCCTTACCGGCTGGGATTGCCGCTCGCGGTGATTGCGGCGCTCGCGGCCGGCACGTTCGCCGACGTGATCATCGACCGGCGCGCGCCGCGCACGGCGGCGATCACGGGCAAGGGCGGCCGGGGTGCCGCGGCGCGGGCCTTGCCGGATGACGGCGGCAAACCGCACCCGAGCGGTTTGGCCAGCGCGCAGGCAAGTGCGCAGGCAGGCGCGGAGGCAATTGCGCAGGCAAACACGCCGAGCCAGCAATCGACGCCCGCCGAACCAGTCGACCCCGCATCCGACGCGTCCCGCCGTGACCCGAACCGCCCCGACACCACGAGGACCGCCCGATGAGCACGCTCCAGATCTGGCTCGCGATCATCGGCATGGGGCTCATCACCGCGCTTACGCGCGCGCTGTTCCTGATCGGGGGCGAGCGCATGATCCTGCCCGATCGCCTGCAACGCGCGCTGCGCTACGCGCCTGCCGCCGCGCTCGCGGCCGTGGTCATTCCGGACGTGCTCCAGACGCCGGACGGCCTGTCGGTCGCGCTGTCGAACCACGCGCTCTACGCCTCGCTCGCCGGGCTCGCCTGGTATTTGTGGCGGCGCAGCATGCTGGGCACGATCATCGTCGGGATGCTCGTCTTCACGCTGCTTCGGCTCTTCACGTAGCGCTCCATGCGTGCGCCGCGCGGCCGCGCGGGCCGCAATGGCGCCGTCCCGATTGCGGCCACGGATTACGGCACGGTTTACGTGCCGCCGGCACGGCCCCGAATGCAGCCCCAAATACGGCCGTTAACGATTCCTCACGCAAAGCGGCCATGGGTATCGGTTAAAATGGCGGCCTTGCTGTCGCATCGAATGAGGTCGAACGTGTTCCCGGCAGTCACTGCGCAACAGCTTCGAATTTCGCCGCCACGCGCCGCAACCCCCGGCGCGGCGGGCCGGCAAGCATCCCCGCATCGCCCCGCGTGCACAGCCCGCGCATCATCCGGCGTTTCCCGCGCAGCGCGGGCGGGCGCCCGAATCAGCCCCGATCAGCCCGAACCGGAGGTTGCCGCCCGCCATCAGGCGGCAACGTCATGAGCCGGCCGGCGCGAGCCGGCCTTCTTCGCCCGAACCGCTTTTCTATACACGTTGACACCCATGACGAAAGTACTGCGTTTCACCGATCTGATCGCCGAAGGCAAAGTCTCTGGCAAGCGCGTCTTCATTCGCGCCGACCTCAACGTTCCGCAAGATGACGATGGCAACATCACGGAAGACACGCGCGTGCGCGCGTCCGTGCCGGCCATCAAGGCGGCGCTCGACGCCGGCGCGGCCGTGATGGTCACGTCGCACCTCGGCCGCCCGAGGGAAGGCCAGTTCAAGCCGGAAGACTCGCTCGCACCGGTCGCGAAGCGCCTCTCGGAGCTGCTCGGGCGCGAGGTGCCGCTCGTCGCGAACTGGGTGGACGGCGTCGCGGTGCAGCCGGGCAACGTGGTGCTGCTCGAGAACTGCCGCTGCAACAAGGGTGAGAAAAAGAACGACGACGCGCTCGCGCAGAAGCTCGCGAAGCTCTGCGACATCTACGTCAACGACGCCTTCGGCACCGCGCACCGCGCCGAGGCGACCACCCACGGCATCGCGAAATACGCGCCCGTCGCGTGCGCCGGGCCGCTCCTCGCGGCCGAGCTCGACGCGCTCGGTAAGGCGCTCGGCAACCCGAAGCGGCCGCTCGTCGCGATCGTCGCGGGCTCGAAGGTGTCGACCAAGCTCACCATCCTCAAGTCGCTCGCAGCCAAGGTGGACCAGCTGATCGTCGGCGGCGGCATTGCCAACACGTTCATGCTCGCGTCGGGTCTCACGATCGGCAAGTCGCTCGCGGAAGCGGATCTCGTCGGCGAGGCGAAGGCGATCATCGACGAAGCGCGCCAGCGCGGCGCGTCGGTGCCGATTCCGAGCGACGTCGTGACGGCGAAGGAATTCGCCGCGACCGCGAAGGCGGAAACGAAGGCGGTCGGCCAGGTGCAGGACGACGACCTGATTCTCGACATCGGCCCGGACACCGCGAAGGCGCTCGCCGCGCAGCTTGAAAAGGCCGGCACGATCGTGTGGAACGGCCCGGTCGGCGTGTTCGAGTTCGACCAGTTCGGCAACGGCACGAAAACGCTCGCGCAGGCGATTGCGAATTCATCCGCGTTTTCGATCGCGGGCGGCGGCGACACGCTCGCGGCCATCGCGAAATACAACATCCACGACAAGGTCAGCTACATCTCCACCGGCGGCGGCGCGTTCCTCGAATTCCTGGAAGGCAAGAAGCTGCCGGCGGTCGAAGTGCTCGAGTCGCGGGCCTGAGGCTTGACGGCGCGAACGAGGCCGGTGAAGAAGGGCGCGCACGAGGCCGGGCGCGCACACGATGAAATCGCAGTCGAAACGGACGCCGCCGCGGGCAGCACGCTCGCGGGCTTGCAGGCGGGCGGCGCCGGCGATTCCGACCCCACGATTCACGAACCCGAAGCACGCGCCGCCGGCGCGCGGCCGGACGAATCGAATGAATCGAACGATGCGAGCGATTTGGACGAAGCCGCGGCGGCGGAAGCGCTTGCGGGCGTGTCGGCCGTCATGATCGGCGGCACCGCGGGACAGGCGGTACAGAAAAACATTCATAAAGCGACGCCGGCACGATCCGGCGCGCGCGCGCGGCTCGCGAGGAAATCGCCCGCCGCGCAACGTGCTCGCAGCGCAGTTTCCGGCGATCTCACCCAGACGAGGAGTTCCATGCATCGCGCCACAAAGATTGTTGCCACAATCGGTCCCGCTTCCAGCAATCCTGACATCCTGCTGCAGATGATGCAGGCGGGTCTCGACGTCGTCCGCTTCAACTTCTCGCACGGCACCGCGGACGACCATCGCCAGCGCGCCGAATGGGTCCGCGAGGCGGCACGCCAGGTCGGCCGCGAAGTTGCGCTGATGGCCGATCTGCAGGGTCCGAAGATTCGCGTCGGCCGGTTCGAGAACAACAAGACGATCCTCGTTGCGGGCAACCCGTTCATCCTCGACGCGAAGTGCGAGCTCGGCAACAACGAGCGCGTCGGTCTCGACTATCCGGACCTGCCGCGCGACCTGCGCCCGGGCGACGTGCTGCTGCTGAACGACGGCCTGATCGTGCTCGACGTGGTGCGCGTGATCGGCGAGGAGATCCACACGACGGTCAAGGTGGGCGGCGAGCTGTCGAACAACAAGGGCATCAACCGGCAGGGCGGCGGGCTGACGGCCCCGGCGCTGACCGAGAAGGACATGGAGGACATCAAGACGGCGATGTCCCTCGGCGCGGATTTTGTCGCGGTATCGTTCCCGAAGAACGCGACCGACATGGAAATGGCACGGCAACTTGCGAACATCGCAGGCGCGCCTTACGGCATCAAGCCGAAGATGATCGCGAAGATCGAGCGCGCCGAGGCGATTCCGGCGCTCCAGGGCATTCTGGACGCGTCGGACGGAATCATGGTCGCGCGCGGCGATCTGGCGGTGGAAGTGGGCAACGCGGCGGTGCCGGCGCTCCAGAAGCGCATGATCCGCATGGCGCGCGACTCGAACAAGCTCGTGATCACGGCCACGCAGATGATGGAATCGATGATCCACGCGCCGGTGCCGACGCGCGCGGAAGTCTCGGACGTGGCGAACGCGGTGCTCGACGGCACCGACGCCGTGATGCTTTCGGCCGAGACGGCGGCGGGCAAGTACCCGGTGACGACCATCGAGACGATGGCGGCGATCTGCGTGGAGGCGGAGAAGTCGGAGGAGTCGCAGCTCGACACCGATTTCCTCGACCGCACCTTCACGCGCATCGACCAGTCGATCGCGATGGGCGCGCTCTTTACCGCCTTCCATCTGGGCGCGAAGGCGATCGTCGCGCTGACGGAATCGGGCGCGACCGCGCTGTGGATGTCGCGCCACTGGACGCACGTGCCGATCTTCGCGCTCACGCCGCGCGTCGGCAGCGAGCGGACGATGGCGCTGTACCGCAATGTCACGTCGCTGCACCTCGACACGAACACCGACCGCGACACCGCGCTGCATCAGGCGCTGGAAGTGGTGGTGAGCAAGGGGTACGCGGCGCACGGCGACATGGTGGTGCTGACCGTCGGCGAGCCGATGGGGCAGGCGGGCGGCACCAACACGCTGAAGATCGTAAGGGTCGGCGATCATTTCTGAGCGCCCGCGCAGGAGCCGGATTTTGCGGCGTCCGCCGGCCGCCTTCGGGCGGCCGGCGGACGCGAAAAGGCGTGAGGTATGCACGCAAGCGCACGGGAACGATGCTTGCTTCCAGCTAAAATCTCAAAAAATCAGGCCGCACGCCCGGAATTCGTTTCATCTCAAGGAGTATCACCATGCCTCTCGTATCAATGCGTCAACTGCTGGACCACGCAGCCGAAAACGGCTACGGACTCCCGGCATTCAACGTGAACAATCTAGAACAGGTGCAGGCGATCATGGCGGCCGCGAATGAAGTGAACGCGCCCGTCATCATGCAGGCGTCCGCCGGCGCGCGTAAGTACGCGGGCGAAGCGTTCCTGCGTCATCTGATCGAAGCGGCCGTCGAGTCGTATCCGCACATTCCGGTGGTGATGCATCAGGATCACGGACAGTCGCCCGCGATCTGCATGGCGGCGATCCGCAGCGGTTTCACCAGCGTGATGATGGACGGTTCGCTCGAAGCGGACGGCAAGTCGGTGGCGTCGTACGAGTACAACGTCGACGTCTCGCGCAAGGTCGTGGAAATGGCGCATTCGATCGGCGTCACCGTGGAAGCGGAACTCGGCGTGCTCGGCTCGCTGGAAACCATGAAGGGCGACAAGGAAGACGGCCACGGCGCGGAAGGCACGATGACGCGCGAGCAGCTCCTGACCGACGTCGAGCAGGCCGCCGACTTCGTGAAGAAGACGCAGTGCGACGCGCTCGCGATCGCGATCGGCACGTCGCACGGCGCGTACAAGTTCACCAAGAAGCCGACCGGCGACATCCTCGCCATCCAGCGCATCAAGGAAATCCACCAGCGCATTCCGAATACGCACCTCGTGATGCACGGGTCGTCGTCGGTGCCGCAGGAACTGCTTGCCGAAATCCGCGAATTCGGCGGCGACATGAAGGAAACCTACGGCGTGCCGGTCGAGGAAATCCAGGAAGGCATCAAGCACGGCGTGCGCAAGGTGAACATCGACACCGACCTGCGTCTCGCGATCACCGGCGCGATCCGCCGCTACTACGCGGAAAACCCGGCGAAGTTCGATCCGCGCGACTACCTGAAGCCGGCTCGCGAAGCGGCGAAGAAGGTCTGTCTGCAGCGCTATGTGCAGTTCGGCTGCGAAGGGCAGGCGGGCAAGATCAAGCCGGTCCCGCTCGACAAGATCGCCGAAAAGTACAAGTCCGGCGAGCTTGCGCAGATCGTCAAATAAATTTGAGATTGAGCGAGTAAAATCAACGGGTTCCGCCACGGGGCCCGTTTTACGTTTATTCGGTTTGACCCGCCGCCGTTCCTGCCTTTTTCGGGGAACGGCGTTTGGCTTTTATTTTTGCGGTATTTTTTCCGGCTGATGACGATGTCCAACCCGAACTCGACGCTCTACGAATCCACGCTCAAATCGCTGCCGCTCCTCGGCCGCGGCAAGGTCCGCGACAACTACGCCGTCGGGCAGGACAAGCTCCTGATCGTCACGACGGACCGCCTGTCGGCGTTCGACGTGATCATGGGCGAGCCGATTCCGAACAAGGGCCGCGTGCTCAACCAGATGGCCGACTTTTGGTTCGCCAGGCTCTCGCATATCGTGCCGAACCACAACACCGGCATCGATCCGGCGACGGTCGTCGCGCCCGACGAAGTCGATCAGGTGAAGGGCCGCGCCGTCGTGGTGAAGCGCCTAGAGCCGATTCTGGTCGAAGCGGTGGTGCGCGGCTACCTCGCGGGCAGCGGGTGGAAGGACTATCAGGCGACGGGCGCCGTGTGCGGCGTCGAGCTGCCGCCGGGCCTGCAGAACGCGCAAAAACTGCCCGAGCCGATCTTCACGCCGGCAGCGAAGGCCGAAATGGGCCATCACGACGAAAACATCACCTACGATGAGATGGAGCGCCGCATCGGCACGGAACTCTCGGCGACGATCCGCGACATCTCGATCAGGCTGTACAAGGAAGCGGCCGAGTACGCGGCGACGCGCGGCATCATCATTGCGGACACGAAGTTCGAGTTCGGCCTCGACAACCGCGGCGAGCTGTATCTGATGGACGAAGTGCTGACCGCCGACTCGTCGCGCTTCTGGCCGGCCGACGCTTACCAGGTGGGCACGAACCCGCCGTCGTTCGACAAGCAGTTCGTGCGCGACTGGCTGGAAACGCAGCCGTGGAAGAAGGAGCCGCCCGCGCCGACGCTGCCCGAAGACGTGATCGCCAGGACCGCCGGGAAGTATCAGGAAGCGCTCGAACGGCTGACCGGCCAGTCGCTCGCGTAATTCGATCCACGGTTTTCAAGCACAGGAAAGCAGCACGATGAGCGAAGCACCGAACGCCCAGACCGCACACACGCATGCCGCGCCGGTCGTCGGCGTGCTGATGGGTTCCAGTTCCGACTGGGATGTGATGAAGAACGCGGTGGCGGTTCTCCAGGAATTCGGCGTGCCGTACGAGGCGAAGGTCGTCTCCGCGCACCGCATGCCCGACGAAATGTTCGACTACGCCGAGAAGGCGCGCGAGCGGGGCCTTCGGGCGATCATCGCGGGTGCGGGCGGCGCCGCGCACCTGCCGGGCATGCTCGCGGCGAAGACAACCGTGCCGGTGCTCGGCGTGCCTGTTTCGAGCAAGTACCTGAAGGGCGTCGATTCGCTGCATTCGATCGTGCAGATGCCCAAGGGCGTGCCGGTTGCGACGTTCGCGATCGGCGAGGCGGGCGCGGCGAACGCGGCGCTCTTCGCGGTATCGATTCTCTCTGGTACGAACGGCGAATACGCCGAGCGCCTCGCCGCGTTCCGCGTGCGCCAGAACGAAGCGGCGCATGCGATGGTTTTACCCCCGCTCTGACAAGCAGGCTCTCACGGCCTTCAACGGCCATGATCACACCAAGATGAACCCACAAAACTCCCCGGTTTCACCCATCCTGCCCGGCGCGTGGCTTGGCATGGTCGGTGGCGGCCAGCTCGGCCGCATGTTCTGTTTCGCGGCGCAGTCGATGGGCTATCGCGTCGCCGTGCTCGACCCGGACGAAACGAGTCCGGCGGGCGCGGTCGCCGACCGCCACATCCGCGCCGTCTACGACGATCGCGCCGCGCTCACCGAACTCGGCCGCCTGTGCGCGGCAGTATCGACGGAATTCGAGAACGTGCCGTCCGCGAGTCTCGAATTCCTCGCCAACAGCACGTTCGTGAGCCCGGCGGCGAGCTGTGTCGCGATTGCGCAGGATCGCGTGGCGGAAAAGCGCTTCATCGCGGAATCGGGCGTGCCGGTCGCGCCGCACGTCGTGATCGAATCGCCGGAGGCGCTCGCCGCGCTCTCCGACGAGAAGATCGCCGCCGTGCTGCCCGGCATTCTCAAGACCGCGCGTCTCGGCTACGACGGCAAGGGCCAGATCGGCGTGCGCAACGTCGACGAGGTGCGCACCGCGTATGCGTCGCTGTCCGGCGTGGCGTGCGTGCTGGAAAAGCGCATGCCGCTCAGGTTCGAGGTGTCGGTGCTGATCGCGCGCGGCGGCGACGGCAAGTCGGCCGTCTTCCCGCTTGCGCAGAACACGCACGTGAAGGGCATTCTCGCGAAGACCGTTGTGCCCGCGCCCGATGCATCCGCCGCGCTCGTCGCGCAGGCGCAGGACGCCGCGCTCACGATCGCCGCGAAGCTCGGCTACGTGGGCGTGCTGTGCGTGGAGTTCTTCATTCTCGAAGACGGCACGCTGATCGCCAACGAGATGGCGCCGCGCCCGCACAATTCCGGCCATTACACGGTCGACGCCTGCGCAACCAGCCAGTTCGAGCAGCAGGTGCGCGCGATGACCGGCATGCCGCTCGGCGACACCCGCCAGCACTCGCCCGCCGCGATGCTGAACCTCCTCGGCGACGTCTGGTTCGACGGCAACAAGTCGCGCACGCCGCTGTGGCCGGAGGTTGCGGCGATGCCGGCCGCGCGCCTGCATCTGTACGGCAAGGAAGAGGCCCGCCCGGGCCGCAAGATGGGCCACATCAACTTCACGGCGGCGACGCTCGAAGAAGCCCGCACGGCGGCGCGCGACTGCGCGCGCATGCTGCACATCACGCTCGACTGAGCGGCGCGATGAGCATCATCTTTCCGGGCGCCGCGCAGATCGACGAGGCGGCGGCGCTGCTCGCCGCCGGTGAACTCGTCGCGTTTCCGACCGAGACCGTCTACGGGCTCGGCGGCGACGCGGCGAACCCCGAAGCGATCGCGCGCATCTATGCGGCGAAGGGGCGGCCGGCGAACCATCCCGTCATCGTGCATCTCGCGCCCGGGGGCGACCCGGGCTACTGGGTGCGCACGCTTCCCGCCGACGCGCAAAAGCTCATCGACGCGTTCTGGCCCGGCCCGCTCACGCTGATTCTCGAACGCGCGCCGCACGTGCCCGCGGCCGTGAGCGGCGGGCAGAATTCGGTCGGCATCCGCTGTCCGTCGCATCCGGTCGCGCAGGCGCTCTTGTCGGCGTTCAGCGCGCTCCGCGGCGGGCACGGCGGCGTGGCGGGCCCGTCCGCGAACCGGTTCGGGCATGTCAGCCCGACCACCGCCCAGCACGTGCGCGACGAATTCGGCGGCACGGTCCACGTGCTCGACGGCGGCGCGGCGGACGTGGGCATCGAATCGACCATTCTCGATCTGTCGCGCGGATTTCCGGCCTTGCTGCGCCCGGGACATGTGAGCCCGCAGGCGATCGCCGACGTGCTCGGCGTCGCGCCGCGTCTTCCCGACGGCTCCGACGCCACCGCGCCGCGCGCCTCGGGAACGCTCAAGGCGCACTACGCGCCGCGCACGCCGCTCGCGCTGCTGCCGTTCGCCGCGATCGGGCCGCTGCTCGTCGCGCATGCGGCGGGGGAGAAGAAGATCGCGCTGGTTGCGCGCGCGTCGAGCGCGGGCGCGTGGGCGAGCGCGCCGGACGTGCATTTCATCGCGGCGCCGGAAGATCCGCAGACCTACGCGCGCGATCTCTATGGCCTCTTGCGGGCGCTGGACCGCGCGAATGTCGAGCGGATCCTGATCGAGAAGCTGCCTGACTCGATCGAATGGATCGCGGTGAACGACCGGCTGGGTCGCGCGGCGGCTGCCTTCGAAGCGCAGGAGTAGAGGAGCCGGGCGCTACGGCTCGTCACCAGAAAAAACGCCCGGTCGAAACCGGGCGTTTTTGCGTTCAGCGCGCCTTGCGTTCAGCGCGCCTTGTCTGAAAGCCGCATCACTTGCCGAGGCCTGACTTCGCGATCGCCTGCTCGACGTTCTGCGCGTAGAGCGCGTAAAGGTGCGTGGTCGGATGCAGGGTGTCGGCGTACATGTAGCTCTGGTCCGCGCCCGCGACCGTGTAGGTCTGCGGCGAGCAGAAGAGCGACGTGCCGAACGCCGACGGGTTCGGCTGGCCCGAGGCAGTGGCGTTAGCGATCATCGATTGCAGGTTGCACGCCGTGCCCGTATTGGACACCGTGAAACCGAGCGACTGAAAGTTCGCCGTGACGCCATCGATCCAGCTGTACACATCGACGTAGATCACCTTCGAGAGCAGCCCGGCCTGCGTGAGCGCGCCCTGAAGCGCGAGGTTGAAGCCCTGCGACGCCTTCGTGAGCGCCACGCCCTTGTCGGAGCTCAGCAGGCCCTGCGGGCTCCCGCCGATGTTCGGCACCGTCGACACCACGACATGCGTCGCGCCCGCCTGCACCACCCGGCCGATGACACTCGCGAGATCGATGGCCGCCTGGCCTATCGCCTGCTGTGCCGCGTTGGCGGCGGCGAGCGCCTGGGCCGGCGTGATCTGCCCTGCGGCCGCCGCTGCCGCCGCGGCCTGCGCCTCCGAGAGGTTCAGCAGGATGTCGTTGGCGCCGCCGTTGATGAGCACGAGCTGGTTCGCATTGAAGCTGCCGTGCGCTGCAAGATAGCTCGAGACCTGATCGTTGACCGGGATGGTCGTCGCCTGCGCGTAGTCGGCGTTGGGCGTGCCGGCCGGTGCGTGCCCGATGCCCGGCTGCAGCTTCACGCGCGCGCCGCCCTGCGCATAGCCGAAGCCGGGCGCGGCCGTAAGGGGCACGCCGAAGCCGCCCGTCGCGGCCGGGGTCAGCGTGTCGCCGTAATACTGTGCGACGTCCTGCGTCCAGACCTGGCCGGGGTTGGTCGTGAAGCGGCCGCCGCCGAAGTTTCTTGCCGCGACCGGCGAATAGGTGCCGGCGTCCGACAGGCTGTCGCCGAAAGACACGACTTGCAGCTTGATGCCGCCCGGGGGCGCCGAGTTGTTGTTGTCATCGCCGCCGCCGCCACATGCGGCGAGCAGGGCGAGGGCGGCACTCGCCGTCGCGAACCGGGCAAAGCGCACGAAGGTGCTGCGTGTCGTGTAGGTCTTGTACATTGACTTCGTCTCCATCTCTTGGTGAGTCTTCTAATGTGGTGCCGCGGCTCATGCGCCGCGTTTTCGATGTTGTTTTTGAAGTCCCGGCAGGCGCCGCCGGAAGCAGCGTCGCGATAGCTTACCGAAACTTTCCGCCTCGCTGACAGGTTTCCGCCGATGCCGGGCCGTTGCACAACGGCCCGGGGCGCGCGACAAAGACACGCCGCGTGATGCGAAGCGCTCGGACGGGTTGATTGCGGGGGCGATACGGATGGCCGGGAGCCGTGGCAGTCCAGGTCACGCCGCGTGCATGACGTGCGGCTTGTTCCGGGCGCTCGATCCGTTCGGCGCATGTGCCGTGCGAGCCGCGCATGGCCGCCGATGCGCCCCGAATGCGCCCCGAACGCGCCGGCGCCATGAGGCACGATCCGGCGTCGAATTGCATGGTTGTCTCCCTCCAGAAGAAGCGGTCTGTGCCGCTGTGCCCGACAGCGTACACGGCGAGCGCTCGGCGGCGCGCGCTACTTCGTAGAAGGAATATTCCAGGATCTCACTCGGCGGCGCCCGGCCTGCGCGCGCCTTCGTACACCCATTCGAGCAGCGCATCGTGCGCGGCGCGCGCCGCCTCCGCGCGCGGATCGTTGATGAAGCTCACGACGACATAGCTCTCGCCGTTCTCCGCGCCCACGTATCCCGCGATCGCGCGCACGTCGCGCAGCGTGCCGGTCTTGATGTGGGCGTTGCCGCCCGCGCCCGCATGCGTGAGCCGGTTGCGCATCGTGCCGTCCACGCCGGCAATCGGCAGCGACTCGACGAACACCTGCGCGACCGGGCTCGAGTTCGCCGCCTGCAGCATGTCGGCGAGCGAGAGCGCGCTGATCGCTTCGTCGCGCGAGAGGCCCGAGCCGTTGTCGAGCGAGAGACCGTTCATCGGCAGCGCGCTGCGGCGCAGGAATCCCTGGATGGCCTGCGCGGACTTCGCGGGCGTCGCGGGCGGCTTGGCCGTTGCCGCGCCGATCGTGAGGAACAGGTTGCGCGCCATCACGTTGTTGCTGAACTTGTTGATGTCGCGAACGATGTCCGAGAGCACCGGGCTGCGATGCGTGCCGACGAGCCGCGCGCTCGCGGGCGTCGCGCCTTCGCGGGTCGTGCCGTTGAAGGTGCCGCCCACTTCCTTCCAGAGCGCGAGGAAGCCGCCCGCGAAGAACGTGGAGTGATCGAGTGCGGCGACGTTGATCGTTCGCGAGCCGCAGCGCAGCGGATAGTCGCCGATGAACGACGCCTGCACGAAGCCGCCCGCCGTCTGCGCAACGCTCGGCGAAGCCGCCGGAAGAGATCCCGCGCACGCGCCGCGCGTGACGCGCAGTTCGTTGTCGATCTGCAGTTGCGCGAGCTGCGGCAGGACGTCGATGGACACCTGTCCGTCCGGATTCGGCGTGAGCGTGAAGGAGAGCGACTTGAACGCGTAGAGCAGCGGATCGGGGCCGACGTTGTATGGCGCGGCGTCGTCGTTGTCGAAGGCGGGCAGATCGCGCGTCGACGGATCGAAGTAGCGCTTGTCGAGCACGAGCGTGCCTTCGATGCCCGTGATGCCGTTGCGCCGGATCTGGCTCACCAGATCGATCAGCTCCTCGGGCACGAGCTTCGGATCGCCCGTGCCCTGGATGTACAGGTTGCCGTGCAGCACGCCCTGCGTGTCGACGTCGCCGTCTGCGTAGGCCGTCGTTTTCCAGCGGTAGTCCGGGCCGAGCAGCGACAGGCCCGCATACGTGGTGACGAGTTTCATCGTCGAGGCGGGGAGCATCGGCTCGGTCGCGTTGATCGAGACGAGCGGCACCGGCGCGCCGATGCGCTGCACGACCACGCTCATCGACGACAGCGGCACATGCGCCCGCGCGAGCGCCGCCATCACCGTGGGCGGCAGGGGACCGGCGGGCACCGCGACGCGTTGCCCGCGCTCGGCGCGCTTTGCCTTCGCGCCGGCCTTGGCGCCGCCGCGCGCGGCGCGGCTGGGAGTCTGCGTCTGCGATTCGGCCTTGGTGCCGCCGCGGGCGTCGGCGGGCGGCGCATAGCCGAGCATGCTGCTCGCGGCGAGCGCGACGGCGAGGACGCCCGTCGACAAACGCGCGGCGATGAAACGTGATGAAACGGACAACGGGACGAGCGGCATGAATTGTTCTTCGATGCGAATGGTTGAGCGTGCGGCGAACGGTCGGACGGGCAAAAAGCGTCGGTTTCGCGGGATACCGGCGTCGCGGGGCGAACGAAGCGGCTATTGTAGACAAGCTTTCCCGCCGATCGTTGCCGGATTCGAAGAAAGCCCTGGTGCCGCCGCGATGCACCGCATTTAAGCCACGCTTAATCCTCGAGCGGCGCCGCACGGCTAAAATGGGTCGCTCCCCCAATGCAAAGGCGACGCCATGCGAATCCTGCTAGTGGAAGATGACCGGATGATCGCCGAGGGCGTGAGAAAGGCGTTGCGCAGCGACGGATTCGCCGTCGACTGGGTTCAGGACGGCGACGCGGCGCTCACGGCCGTCGGCGGCGAGCCCTACGACCTGATGCTGCTCGACCTCGGTTTGCCCAAGCGCGACGGCCTCGACGTGCTGAAGAGCCTGCGCTCGCGCGGCAACGCGCTGCCGGTGCTGATCGTGACCGCGCGCGATGCGATTGCCGATCGCGTGAAAGGCCTCGACGCCGGCGCGGACGACTATCTCGTCAAGCCATTCGATCTCGACGAACTCGGCGCCCGCATGCGCGCGCTGATCCGCCGCCACGCCGGGCGCGGCGAGTCGCTCGTGCGCCACGGCGCGCTCACGCTCGATCCCGTCGGCCATCAGGTGACGCTCGACGGCACGCCCATCGCGTTGTCGGCGCGCGAGTTCGCGCTCCTCGAGGCGCTGATGGCACGCCCGGGCGCGGTGCTTTCGAAAAGCCAGCTCGAGGAAAAAATCTACGGCTGGGGCGAGGAGATCGGCAGCAACACCGTCGAGGTCTATATCCACTCGCTGCGCAAGAAGCTCGGCGCGGACCTGATTCGCAACGTGCGCGGCTTGGGCTATATGGTCGCGAAGGACGCCTGATGCATTCGATTCGCCGCCAGCTGCTCGTCTGGCTGCTTGCGCTCGTGATCGTCGGCGTGGGGTTTGCCGGATGGCTCATCTACCGGCAGGCGCTTGCGGAAGCCAATGAACTCTTCGACTACCAGTTGCAGCAGATCGCGGCCGCGCTGCCGTCGGAGCCGTTTTCGTCGGTGCTCACGTCGCGCAGCGGCAGCGACGAGGGCGTCGTGATCCAGATCTGGAACCGCAACGGCGTGCTGATGTACTACTCGCATCCGCGTGTGCCGCTCGCGCCGCACGCGGAACTCGGCTTCTCCACCGAGATGACGGCGCGCGGCGAGTGGCGCGTGTACAGCGCGATCGTCGGCGACAACGTCGTGCAGCTCGCGCAGCCGCTTTCCATCCGCAACCGGCTCGCGGCGGGCGTCGCGTGGCGCACGCTGTGGCCGCTCGTGCTGCTGTTGCCGTTTCTCGGCCTCGCGGTGTGGGTGATCATCGGGCGCGGCCTCGCGCCGCTGCAGCGCGTGACCCGCGCGCTCGACACACGCCGCCCGGAGGCGCTCGAACCCTTGCCCGACACGCGTCTGCCGCAGGAAGTGCAGCCGGTCGTGCATGCGCTGAACGCGCTGCTTCAGCGGCTCGCAACGGCGCTCGACACGCAGAAGGCCTTCGTCGCCGATGCCGCTCATGAACTGCGCACGCCGCTTGCCGCCGTGCAGATCCAGGCGCAGCTCGTCGCACGCGCGCAGGACGACGCGTCGCGAAAGGAAGCGCTCGCGGACCTGCAGGAGGGCATCGCGCGCGCGACGCGCCTCGCGGAGCAGTTGCTCGCGCTCGCCCGCTCGGAGCCGGACAGCAAGACGGCAATGCAGCAGGTCGATCTGCACGCGCTGCTCGACGAGTGCGTCGGCGCGTACGTGCTGCTCGCGCAGGAACGGGGCGTCGATCTGGGCATCGAGACGAGCGAGAGCGCGAGTGTCACGGGCGACGCCGACGCGCTGCGCGTGATGTTCAGCAACCTCGTCGACAACGCGACGAAGTACACGCCGCGCGGCGGCCGGGTCGACGTGTCGCTGAAGGTGGAAGAGGGGCATCCGGTCGTGCGCATCGCCGACAGCGGACCGGGCATTCCCGCCACGGAGCGCGATCGCGTGTTCGACCGGTTCTATCGCGTGGGAGAGGGCGCGAGCCGTGCGCGCACGGATGTCGCGGGCAGCGGGCTCGGACTCGCGATCGTGAGGCGCATCGCGCTTCAGCACGGCGCGACGGTGGAACTCGGCGAGTCGCAGGCAGGCGGACTGCTCGTCTCGGTGCGGTTCTGAGGCTGCGCTGCTGGCGTTGCGGTTCTGAATCTGCGCTTCTGAAACGCGAACCCGTCAGGACGCGGTCGCCGGCGCGGTCGCCGGCGCAGCGGGCCTGGACAGCGCGGGTTCCGGTGCGGCTTCGCTTGTGGCGGCCGCCCCGTCGGTGCCGAAGTCGCCGCCGAGCGCGAGGTGCAGGTTCACACGCTGGACGAGCCGTTCGCTCGCGAGCCGCACTTGCGTGCTTTGCGCCCGGTACAGCTGAAGCTGCTGTTGCAGCACCTCGTACTCGTCTGCCTTGCCCACTTTCAACTGAACCCGCGTCAACTCGACCGAGCGCCGGTAGCCCTCGACCTGCCGGCCGATCGTCGCCGCCCGCAGCGACAGGCTTTTCTCCGCCGCGAGCGCGTTCTCCACTTCGCCCATCGCCGTCAGGATCGCGCGGCTGTAGCCCGCGAGCGCTTCCTGCTGCGCTTCGGTGCGAATGAGAAAGGTGGTCTGGAGCACGCCGCCGTCGAAGAGCGGCCACGCGACCGTCGCGCCGACCGGAAACACCGTCTTGTGGACGTTGATGAAATCGAAGAAGTCCTTGCGCAGCCGCCCCGCGCCCGCCGACAGCGACACGCGCGGCAAGCGCGCCGCCTTCGCTTCCTGTGCGCCGAAGTAGCTCGCGACGAACCGCTCGCGCGCGGCGAGGATATCGGGCCGACGCTCGAGCAGGTTCGCGGGAACGCCGGCCGCGACCGGTTCCGGCGATCCCGGCAGGCTTGCCGCCGTGGCGACGCTCGCCGACGGATAGCGCCCGAGCAGCAATTCGAGCCCGCGCAATGCGGCCTCGCGGCTTTGCTCGAGTTGTTGCACGGTTTCGTCGATGGACGCGAGCCGTGTCGAGACGAGCACGACGTCCTGCTCGCTTGCCTTGCCCACGCGCCTGCGCGTTTCTTCGAGCGACAGCTGCCGCGCGGTTGCGGCGCGCGTCTCGCGCGCCAGTGCGAGCTGCTGCGCGGCTTCGGCGCTCGCGAGCCACGCACGCACGACGGCCGCGGCCAGCGACTGCCGTGCATAGGCGTAGTCGTCCTGCGCGGAACGGTAGAGCGCTTCAGCGCCCTTTTGCTCGGCGCGCGCCCGGCCCCACAGGTCGATTTCCCAGCTCAGCACCACGCCGAAGCCGTTCGCGTTGAACGATTTGCCCGGCGTGGGCTCGGTGGCGTAACCGGCGCCGAAGCCGACGTTTGGCAGCAGATCGGCGCTCGCGATCTGCACCTGCAGGCGCGACTGTTCGAGCCGGCTCGCCGCCGCGCGCAAATCGGGACTGCGCGCGAGCGCTTCGTCGATCAGTTGCTGCACTTCGCCGCTTTTCGCAAAGCCGAGCCACGCGGGCTGAAACTCGGTGCGCGCCGCGCGAGCGGCCCACGCGGCGGGCAGCGTCTGTCCCTGCATCGCCTGGTTGAAGGCGTCGTCGGGGGCGGGCGGCGTCAGATTCGCACAGCCCGCGATGCACAGCGCGAAGCACAGGGCGGTCAGCCCACGCGATGAATTCACACGCATCGTGTTCATCCTCATTCCAGTTTGAACACGAGATAGTTGATCTTGCTCGTCACACGCACGATCACCTTGCGGACCATGTGCAGCGCCGTCAGGTGCTCCGTATAGATCGCAGCGTCACCGCGCGCGCCCATCGCGAGGCTGAGCTTCTCCGGGTGATCCATGTCGATCTTCACGGCGTACTGCAAGGGCGGAGCACCATGTTCCATCTCGGCGGCCGTGGTCGGCAGCGTGCCGCTCGCGTTGAACTGGCCTTGTGCGGTCGCCCAGATGATCGAGTTCACGCGACCCTTCAGGATCTGCCCCGGCTTGGACTTCAGCGAGACTTCGACCTCATTGCCAGCCTGGACCTTGGTCAGCTGGTTCTGGTCGAAGAAGGCGATCACCTGCTGCTTCGTTTCGACGAAACTCATCACGGGCCGAAGCGGCAGCGCCGCCGCGTAGGAGCCGGGGCGCACCTGGAGGTTGATCGCGTAGCCGTCGGCGGGAGCGCGGATCACGGTCTGCGCGAGATTCCAGCGCGCCGTATCGAGCTGCGCCTTGATCGCGGCCACCGCTGAGTTATCGCCGCCGTAGGTCGCGCCGATCTGCAGCCGCACCTTCTCCTCGGCCTGCTTCGCGGCGAGCACGGCGGCTTCATGGCGCTTGACCTCGGCGCGAAAGCTCTCGACGTCGTATTGCGTGCCAGCGCCCTTGGTGGCGAGCTCGATCGACTGTTGCAGCCGCGTGCGCGCGAGTTGCAGGGGCGCCTGCGCGGCGGCGGTATTGTTTTGCGCGAGCTGGAGGTCGCGCTCGAGTTCCTGCGCGTTTGCCTTGCCGCCGACGAGTTGCGCTTCGAGTTGCCGCACCTGGAGTTCGAACGGCTCGGGGTCGATGCGCAGCAGCACATCGCCCTTCTTGATGAGCCGGTTGCCTTCCACCGGCACTTCGATCACGCGCCCCGTCACGCGCGGGACGATTTCCACGACATAGTTGGTGACGCGCACGTCGCCGGTGGACGGCGCAGTGACGTTGATCGTGAAGACGAGCACGGCAAGGGCGAAGGCGCCGAACGCCACCACGCCCACCTGTGACTTGATGTTCCAGGGCAGCAGCTTGAGCTTGATGAAGACGAGCCACACGACGAGCGCGTACGTGCAGACGATCAGTTCCAGCATGAAAATTCTCCGCGGAGGGTGCGTTCAGACAGGTTCAAAGTGCGGGCGGGGGGGCGCCCTTCGCGGATGGCGTGGCTTCGACTTCCCGCAAGCGCGACTGAAGACTCGCGATCTCGCGGCGCAATACTTCGGGATCTACCACGCCGGCATGGGACGCGGTGTCGGATTCGCCTTTGGCTGCAAGCTCGGTGTAGTAGTCGTCGTGCTTGTCGCGTCCGTAGGCGAGGCGATAGCCGACCGGCTTGGTGTAGGCCCATAGCCACGCGAGCGGCCAGAGCAGCCCGCCGAAGAGCAGTGACATGATGCAGAGCACCTTGATCGCTTCCTTTTGCGGGTGATGCCGCTTTTCCGCGGCAAGTTCCGGCAGCACATGCACTTTCCAGAACAGGACGACAGCGCCGATCGGCACGAACAGCACCACGATCACCGAAACAATGTCGGCCAGGGTGTCCTCCAGCTCGCCCGAAAAGGCGAACGCGGGTTGCGCGGCGAGGAGCGAAGCGAGCGCGCCCGCGCAGAGCGCCGCGCGCCGCAGCGCGGCGCGATCAATAAGGGTGTGTTTCTTCACGACGACAGCTCCTGGAAGGGCGTCGAAGTTATCACGCTGCGAATTTCGGGAGAGGCCGCGGACAACCAAATGTTACGGATGCCTTTCGGTGAGCCGCGTGGCGTGGTCGGCCAGGGGCCGGGCCGGTGCGCGGCCACTGGCGTGCCACGCCGCGCGGGGCCTTACGGTGATTAAGATTGCTTTAAGACACGCTCCGTATGCTTGGCATCAACGTAGCGCGACGCACGCGCCCATTCCTGTCAGGAGCACAACACGATGAACGCGAAGATCCTCTCCCGCAGCGCAGTTGCAGTGGCCGTTGCCGTTGCTTTGTCGGCGGGCTACGTGGCTGGTCACAAGGACATTCCGGCGCCCCAGGTCATCTCGCCCGCGCAGGCGGCCGCGATGATGCCCGCCGAAGCCGCCGCGAAGACAGGCATCCCCGATTTCTCCGGACTCGTCGAAACGTACGGCCCCGCTGTCGTCAACATCAGCGCGAAGCACGTCGTCAAGCAGACGGCGCAGCGCGGCGGCAGCTCGCAATTGCCGATCGACCCGAGCGATCCGTTCTATCAGTTCTTCAAGCACTTCTATGGCGGCGTGCCCGGCATGGGGGGCGACGGCTCGGGCGGCTCCGGCGGCGCCGACCGGCCGAGCGAAGGCCTCGGCTCGGGCTTCATCGTGAGCAGCGACGGCTACATCCTCACGAATGCGCACGTGGTAGACGGCGCGAACGTCGTCACCGTCAAGCTCACCGACAAGCGCGAATACCGCGCGAAGGTCGTGGGCGCCGACAAGCAATCCGATGTCGCCGTGCTGAAGATCGATGCGAAGAACCTGCCGACGGTCAAGATCGGCGACCCGAACGGCAGCAAGGTCGGCCAGTGGGTGGTCGCGATCGGCTCGCCCTATGGGTTCGACAACACGGTGACCTCGGGCATCATCAGCGCGAAGTCGCGTGCGCTGCCGAACGAGAACTACACGCCGTTCATCCAGACCGACGTGCCGGTGAACCCGGGCAACTCCGGCGGGCCGCTTTTCAACCTGCAGGGCGAAGTGATCGGCATCAACTCGATGATCTACTCGCAGACGGGCGGTTTCCAGGGCCTTTCGTTCGCCATCCCGATCAACGAGGCGATCAAGGTGAAGGACGCGCTCGTGAAGACAGGCCACGTCGATCGGGGCCGGCTCGGCGTGACGGTGCAGGCGATGAACCAGACGCTCGCGAATTCGTTCGGCATGAAGACGCCGCAGGGCGCGCTCGTGAGTTCCGTCGAAGCGGGCGGGCCGGCTGCCAAGGCCGGCCTCCAGCCGGGCGACGTGATCACGGCGCTCGATGGCGTGCCGGTCACGGATTCGACGTCGCTGCCGTCGCAGGTCGCCGGGCTCACGCCCGGCAGCTCCGCGAAGGTCCAGGTCTGGCGCGACAAGGGCTCGAAGGACCTGAACGTCAAGATCGGCGCGCTCTCCGACACGAAAGTCGCGAGCGCGGGCGGCGCGAACGGCGACGGCGGCGCGGCCGCGCAGGATACGCGGCTCGGCGTCGCGGTGCGGCCGCTTACGCCGGAGGAGAAAGAGGACAGCTCGCTCTCGCGCGGCCTGATCGTGCAGCAGGCGAGCGGCGCGGCGGCGAGCGCGGGCATCCAGGCGGGCGACGTGATCCTCGCGGTCAACGGACAGCCGGTCACGAGCGTGCAGCAACTGAAGTCGATGGTCGCGCACGCCGGCGACAGCCTCGCGCTCCTGATCCAGCGCGACGACGCCCAGATCTTCGTGCCGGTCGACCTGGGCTGAAGTCGGCTGCACCCGGCTGAACCCGCTGAGCGCGGCTGAGCGCGGCTGAGCGCGGCTGAGCGGGCATGAACCGTGCTGAGGGCCTTTTTGGTGCCCCATCGCGCGAAGTCGGCGCATCGGGCGAATTCGGGTTGAGCCCGGCGGCAAGCCGGGCGGATACAAGGAGCAAACCAATATGACCATCAGGACCCAAGGCAGGCTCGCGGCGGCGGCAGTGGCCGCCGTGCTTTCTCTCGGCGCGGCGGGCGGCGCGTGGGCGCAGGCGTCGAGCGCCGGCACGAGCGCCGGCACGAGCGACATGAGCAGCGCGGGTAACACGAATGGCGGCGGACTGCCGCAGGTCCAGCAGCAGGGCGACGTGTCGTACACGTCGGGCGGGGTCGGACTCGACGAATCGAAGGCCTTGTTGCGCGAACAGGCGAACTGGCCGCTCTCGCTGCGCTTCACGGGGCCGACGAGCGAATATCTGTCCGGCGTGCGCGTGCGGATCACGGATTCGCACGGCACCGAGGTGCTCGGTACCGAGGCGATGGGCCCGTACATGCTGGTGAAGCTGCATCCGGGCCAATACACGGTGTACGCAAAATACAAGGACCAGGAGCAGAAGAAGACGGTGAGCGTGCAGGGCGCCGGCAAGGCGAAGCTGGGGTTCCACTGGAGCATTCAGTAGCCGCTTCGCGCTGATCGGCCAGCGGCCGTTCAGCGGTTGCTGAGGACGGCGGCGCGCGGCGTGGCGGCGTGTGCGCAACAGGTTGCCGGGAGAGCGCAACCGCCCACACAAGCGAGCGGGATTTTGTCTCATAATGAAGCCACGGGCACCGCCGCCCGTGGTTTTTTTGTGCCGGGCAAGCCCTGGTGCACAGGCGGCCACGCGTCTTTCTCCTCAGCCGAACCGGGAGGGCATCACGATGAATACCGACACGCACCACAGCGCGCATCGCATCGAGATCACGCCGAACGGCCGGCGCTGCCGGGTGATTCACCAGGGCGTCACCTACGCGGACACTCACGCGTCCCTCGTGCTTGCGGAAACCGGGCTCGCACCCGTGCTCTATTTCCCGCGCGCCGACGTCAACATGGCCCGCCTCGAACGCTCGATCCACACCTCGCACTGCCCGTTCAAGGGCGAAGCGACCTACTTCCATCTGCTGACCGAAGACGGCCCGGTCGAAAACGCCGTCTGGAGCTACGAACAGCCCATCGAAGCCGCAAGCCAGATCAGGGGCTATCTGGCGTTCTACGCGTCGCGCGTCGATCGCATCTTCGAGACTTCCTGATCCATCACGCCAAAACATAACTAACGAGAGCGGTCCTTGCCTGGGAGGCTCAGATGGAAGTGACCGATGCGTTGCGTGTTCCGCTGCAGCCCGCGCACGTGCGGGAGGCCCTTGGCGACCTGGCCCTGCTGCGCGCGAGCCTCGACCATTGCGAGACGTTCTCGAAGCTGCCGGGCGGAGAGTACGCGCTCACGATGATTGTGCCGCTCGGCGCGTTGCGCGCGCGCTACGAGATCCGAGCGCACACGGCGGGCCGCACGCGCCAGGCCGCGCACACGGAAGGCGAGCCCGAACCGGCAGACGCCGGCACCGACACCTACGCCCGCACGCTCTCGTTCAAGGCGCGTGGCGAGGGCGTCGGCTCGCTGCGCGGGCAGATCGCGGTCGCGCTCAATCCGGACGAGGACGGCGAGTCGACGTGGATCGAATACACCGTCTGGGCGACGGTGTCGGGGCCGCTCGCGGGCTTGCCGTCGCGGCAGATCGAGAATTCGCTGCGCGAAGTCGCCGACGACTTCTTCGCGGAATTCTGCGAAGTGGTGCGCGCGAAGCACGGCCAGCCGTCGCTGCGCGCGCAGCAGGAGGCGCACGCGCGACGCCACGTCTTCCTGCGGCCGGCCGCGATGTCGGCGGCGTTTTCGCGGCGCTCCGGCATGCCGTCGCGCCAGCTTCGCTCGAGCGTGGCCGATGCCGCCGCGACCGGCGTACTGCATCACCGCTTGCCCGGCCACGGCCTCGGGCGCCACGACAGCGACCACTCGCACGACCCGCATCCGCTCGGCCTGCCGGGCTGGGCGTGGGCGGCGATGCTGCTGTGCATCGCGCTCTTCGCGTTCTTCGCCCAGCGCGTCGGGCTGCAATAGGGCCATAGCGCAATGCTCCGGCGCGGCGCGCCCCGTCTCGTGCCGCCGCGGTTCAAGCCCCCCGAAAAGCCCGGCGATAGGCCGACGGCGACGTCTTCAGCGCCTGCGCGAACTGCTGGCGCAGCGTCGCGCCCGTGCCGAAGCCGCACGTTTCGGCGATGCGCTCGACCGGCAGGTCGCTCGTTTCGAGCAGCCGCTGCGCGAATGCGATGCGCTCGCCGAGCAGCCACGCGCCGACCGTCGCGCCCGTCAACTGGTGAAAGTGCCGCGTGAAGGTGCGCCGGCTCATCGCGACGCGCGCGGCGAGGGTGTCGAGCGAATGCGCCGCGTGCAGGTTCGCGCGCAGCCAGTCGAGCAGTTCGGCGAGACGGTCGCCGTTGGCGCGCGCGGGCATCGGCTGCTCGACGAACTGTGCCTGCGAGCCCTGCCGGTGCGGCGCCACGACGAGCCGCCGCGCGACGCGGTTCGCTGCCTGCGACCCGGCGAGCCGGCGCAGCACGTGCAGGCAGCAGTCGAGACCCGCCGCCGTCCCGGCAGAGGTGGTGAGCGTCGCGTCGTCGATATAGAGCACGTTCGGGTCGAAGTGCACGCGCGGGTAGCGGCGCGCGAAATCCTCGGCCCACGCCCAGTGGGTCGTGGCGGCGCGCCCGTCGAGCAGGCCCGCTGCCGCCAGCACGTAGGCGCCGAGGCAGAGCCCGACCATCTGCGCGCCGCGCGCGTGAGCCGCGCGCAAGGCGTCGAGGAGCGCGGCGGGCGGCGTTTCGTCCGGATCGCGCCAGCTCGGCACGATGACGACATCGGCGTCGGCGAGCGCGTCGAGCGTGTGATCGGCGGTGATCGAGAAACCCGCCGTGGTGGCTAAGCGCCCGGGTTCGGCCGCGCACACGCGAAAGTCGAAGCGCGGCACGCCGGCGGCGCTGCGGTCTTCCCCGAACACGACGCACGGCACCGACAGGTGAAACGGGCTGATGCCGTCGAACGCGACGACGGCGATTTTCGGCTCGGCCATGACCCCGGCTCCAGGCGAAGGTGATTGGCCCGATTCTATCGAAGATTGGCAATCGGGCCACTTCTGCGCCGGCATGCCGCTCGCGACAATGGCGCCATGCCGGATGCCGAATCACCGAAACCCAAGGAGCCACCCATGTCCCGCCGCGCGCTGATCGTGATCGATGTCCAGAATGAATACGTGACCGGCAACCTGCCGATCGAATATCCCGATGTGAACGAGTCGCTCGCCAATATCGGCCTGGCGATCGACGCCGCGAACGCCCACGGCGTGCCGGTGGTCGTCGTGCAGAACTTCGCGCCGTCCACGTCGCCGCTCTTCGCGCGCGGGTCGGCCGCGGCGGAACTGCACGACGTGGTGGCGAACCGGCCGCGTGCGCATTACGTCGAGAAGTCGATGCCGAGCGCCTTCACCGGCACCGATCTCGCCGGCTGGCTCGCCGCGCGCGAGATCGACACGATCGTGGTGGCGGGCTACATGACCCACAATTGCGACGACTCGACGGTCAAGCATGCGGTGCACGCGGGGCTCTCGGTGGAGTTCCTCTCCGACGCGACCGGCGCGGTGCCGTACGAAAACCGCGCGGGCAGGGCGAGCGCGGAGGAAATCCACCGGGTGTTCAGCGTCGTGATGCAGTCGCGGTTCGCGGCCGTGCTCACCACCGCGGAATGGATCGCCGCACTCGACACGGGCGCGGCGCCGGTGCGTGAAAACATCTTCACGTCGAATCAGAAGGCGCGGGCGGGCGCCGCCGCGCGCTGAGCGCCTCGATCGGGCCGGCGCCGCTCAGGGGTCACTCAGGTGTTACTCGGGGGGCACTCAGGCGCCGTCGCCCGGGCAAAGCAGCGCCGGGCTGAAGCGCAGTGAGTCGAAGCACGCGTCGATCAGGCGCTCGGAGTCGCGGTCCAGATCGACGCTGTCGGGCAGCATCAGCGCGTCGTGCAGGATGCCGGTGAAAAGCGCGTGCAGCAGCGTGGTGGCGAGCCCCGTATTGAGCGTGGTCGGCAACTGGCCCTTGTCCATCGCGTTGCGCAGCCCGCGCTCGATGCGCTCGATGCCTTCGCGCATGTTGGTCTGGTGCCGCTCGCGCACCGGCCCCATTTCCTCGACGAACTCGCACTTCAGAAAAAGAATGTCGAACACGCGGCGGCGCTGCTCGTCGAGCGTGATGTTGCGCATGCACCAGACGAAGATGTCGCGCATGCGGGCGAGCGGGTCGGATTCCTTCGAGTCGAGCGTGGCGGCGACGAGTTCGTCGAGCGGCATCAGGCTGCGGTCGAACATCGCGGTGAAAAGGTCGCCCTTGTTGGCGAAATGCCAGTAGATCGCGCCGCGCGTCACGCCGGCTTCCTGCGCGATGTCGGCGAGCGACGTGCGCGACACCCCCTTGTCGAAAAAAACGCGCTCGGCGGCGTCGAGAATGCGGTCGCGCGTCGCGAGCGCTTCTTCCTTGGTTCGTCTGACCATATGTTGCGGCTCTAGCCGTCTCTCTCCTGCTGCGTTTCTGCTGTCAATTATTGCTGCGTCACAGCAATGTCACGGGTTTGTCGACCTTAATCGATTCCAATGAGATGAATCTTCTCGCGCTCGTAATACAGAATAACTACAGTCTCTTTTACATTCGTTCATGGATGTATATACAATACCATCCTTCTACCAGCGTCCCAAGCGTCAATCGACCGGTTTGCCTCCGGCGCGGCTGTAATTCGGATATCACCTCACGCGTGAGTCCGGCGGCCGCGCCTTTGCGTGGCGCCTCGCGCGAGCGCGGGTAACGAGCCGGCTGCCGATCGATTTGCGCTTGCGGCCGCTGGTCAGCGTCAGAGACAGACGCTCGTACGCGGACCCGGCCCGCAGAAGGCCACCGCGCACTCCATCAATCTCAGTCTTAGACAGAGGTCGCTTCCATGCGCGTCGAACGGGTTCCATTCCGCTTAATCAGTGCCGCGACGGCTGCCGTGTTTCTTGCAGCCTGCGGACAAAAACAGTCAGCACCTCCGCCTCAGACGCCCGAAGTCGGCGTCGTCTCCGTAGAGCCGTCGAGCGTGCCGGTCGTCTCCGAGCTGCCCGGGCGCACCAGCGCGTTTCTCGTCGCCCAGGTGCGGGCGCGGGTCGACGGCATCGTATTGCGCCGCGAGTTCACGGAAGGCTCGGACGTCAAGGCCGGCCAGCGTCTTTACAAGATCGATCCGGCGCCGTTCATCGCGTCACTGAACAACGCGAAGGCGTCGCTTGCGAAGGCGCAGGCCAACGTCGCCACGCAGAACGCGCTGGTCGCGCGCTACAAGGTGCTCGTCGCGGCGAACGCGGTCAGCAAGCAGGACTACGACAACGCCGTCGCCGCGCAGGGCCAGGCGGTCGCGGACGTGGCCGCGGGCCGTGCCGCCGTCGATACGGCGCAGATCAACCTCGGCTATACGGACGTGGTCTCGCCGATCACCGGCCGCACCGGTCTCTCGCAGGTGACGCCGGGCGCGTACGTGCAGGCGAGCGCCGCCACGCTGCTCACCACGGTGCAGCAGCTCGACCCGGTGTACGTCGATCTGACGCAGTCGAGCGTCGACGGCCTGAAGCTGCGCCGCCAGATCCAGGAAGGGCGCCTGCAGACCAACGGCGCCAACGCGGCGAAGGTCACGCTCGTGCTCGAGGACGGCCGCGTCTATCCGGACGCGGGCAGGCTCCAGTTCTCGGACGTGAGCGTCGACCAGGGCACCGGCTCGGTCACGGTGCGCGCGATTTTCCCGAACAAGGACCGCGTGCTGCTGCCGGGCATGTTCGTGCGCGCGCGCATCGAGGAAGGCGTGAACGACCACGCGCTGGTGGTGCCGCAGATCGGCATCACGCACGACCAGAAGGGCCAGGCGGTCGCGCTGGTGGTCGGCCAGGGCGACAAGGTCGAGCAGCGCACGCTCGTCACGTCGGGTGTCTACGGCAGCAACTGGGTGGTGGACAGCGGCCTGAGGCCGGGCGATCGCGTGATCGTGAACGGCGTGGAAAAAGCGAAGCCCGGCATGACGGTGAAGCCGGTCGCGGCTCAATTGCCGGCGCAGCCGGCCTCGGATGCGCAAGCCTCCGCCGCGCCCGCCGCGAGCGGTGCCCAGGGCGCCGCGAGCGCGGCCGCCGCCTCGGGCGCCAAATAACAGGGAGCCGGTTTCATGGCAAAGTTTTTTATCGATCGCCCGATCTTCGCCTGGGTGATCGCCATCATCCTGATGCTGGCGGGGATCGCGTCGATCTTCAACCTGCCGGTCGCGCAGTACCCGACCATCGCGCCGCCTGCCGTGCAGATCAGCGCGACGTACCCGGGCGCGTCGGCCACGACCGTCGAAAACACGGTGACGCAGGTGATCGAGCAGCAGATGAGCGGCCTCGACCACCTGCTGTACCTGTCCTCGACGAGTGACGACTCCGGCACGGCGACCATCACGCTCACCTTCGCGGCCGGCACGAACCCGGACATCGCGCAGGTGCAGGTGCAGAACAAGCTGCAGCTTGCCACGCCGCTCCTGCCGCAGGTCGTGCAGCAGCTCGGCACGAAGGTGACGAAGTCGAGCAGCAGCTTCCTGCTCGTGATGGCGTTCGTGTCCGAAACCGGCACGATGAGCAAGTACGACCTCGCGAACTACGTGGCGTCGAAGGTGCAGGACCCGATCAGCCGTATCGACGGCGTGGGCACGGTCACGCTCTTCGGCACGCAGTACGCGATGCGCGTGTGGCTCGACGCGACCAAGCTCACCAACTACAGCTTGACGCCGGTCGACGTGAAGAACGCGATCACCGCGCAGAACGTGCAGGTGGCGGGCGGCAGCCTCGGCGGCACGCCGTCGGTGCCGGGCCAGATGCTGCAGGCCACGATCACCGAGGCGACGCTGCTGCAGACGCCCGAGCAGTTCGGCAACATCCTGCTGAAGGTGAACCAGGACGGCTCGCAGGTGCGGTTGAAGGACGTCTCGCGCATCGAGCTCGGCGGCGAAAACTACAACTTCGACACGAAGTACAACGGCGCGCCTACCGCGGGCTTCGGTATCCAGCTCGCCACCGGCGCGAACGCGCTGAACACGGCGAAACTGGTGCGCGCGAAGATCGACGACCTGTCGAAGTACTTCCCGCCCGGGCTGGTGGTGAAGTATCCGTACGACACGACGCCGTTCGTGAAGCTCTCGATCGAGGAAGTGGTCAAGACGCTGATCGAGGGTATCGTGCTCGTGTTCCTCGTGATGTACCTGTTCCTGCAGAACCTGCGGGCCACGCTGATCCCGACGATCGCGGTGCCCGTGGTGCTGCTCGGCACGTTCGCGATCATGTCGATCGTCGGGTTCTCGATCAACACGCTGTCGATGTTCGGTCTCGTGCTCGCCATCGGCTTGCTGGTGGACGACGCGATCGTGGTGGTGGAAAACGTCGAGCGGGTGATGGCCGAGGAGGGGCTCTCGCCACGGGATGCCACCCGAAAGGCGATGGAGCAGATCACCGGCGCGCTGGTCGGCGTGGCGCTCGTGCTCTCGGCGGTGTTCGTGCCGGTGGCGTTCTCGGGCGGCTCGGTCGGCGCGATCTACCGGCAGTTCTCGCTTACCATCGTCGCGGCGATGGTGCTCTCCGTGCTCGTCGCGCTGATTCTCACGCCGGCGCTCTGCGCGACCATCCTCAAGCCGATCCCGCAGGGCCATCACGAAGAGAAGAAGGGCTTCTTCGGCTGGTTCAACCGCACGTTCGCCACGAGCCAGAAGAAATACCACAGCGGCGTGGAGCACGTGATCAAGCGCTCGGGCCGCTGGCTCATCATCTATCTGGTGGTGATCGTGGCGGTGGGGATGCTGTTCGTGCGGCTGCCGAAGTCGTTCCTGCCCGACGAGGACCAGGGCACGATGTTCGTGCTCGTGCAGGCGCCCGTCGGCTCGACGCAGGAGCGCACGGCCAAGGTGCTTCTGGATGTGCAGAACTACCTGCTGAACGACGAAAAGGCCATCGTGGAATCGGTTTTCACGGTGAACGGCTTCAGCTTCGCGGGCCGCGGGCAGAACTCCGGTCTCGTGTTCGTGCGGATGAAGGACTACGCGCAGCGCCAGAAGGCGAACGAGAAGGTGCAGGCGCTCGTCGGGCGGATGTTCGGGCACTTCGCGGGCTACAAGGACGCGATGGTGTTCCCGGTCAACCCGCCGTCGATTCCCGAACTCGGCACGGCGTCGGGCTTCGACTTCGAGCTGCAGGACCGCGCAGGCGTCGGCCACGCGAAGCTGATGGAAGCGCGCAACATGCTGCTCGGCATGGCCGCGCAGGACCCGATGCTTGCGCAGGTGCGCCCGAACGGCCTGAACGACACGCCGCAGTTCAAGGTGAACATCGACCGCGAGAAGGCGAACGCGCTCGGCGTGACGACGGCCGACGTGGATCAGACGTTCTCGGTCGCGTGGGCGTCGCAGTTCATCAACAACTTCCTGGATACCGACAACCGGATCAAGAAGGTCTACGTGCAGGGCGAGGCGAAGTTCCGCATGAACCCCGAAGACCTGAACGCCTGGTACGTGCGCAATTCGGCGGGCGGGATGGTGCCGTTCTCCGCATTCGCGAGCGGCCAGTGGATCTACGGTTCGCCGAAGCTCGAGCGCTACAACGGCATCTCGGCGGTGGAAATCCAGGGTGCGGCGGCGCCGGGCAAGTCGACCGGCCAGGCGATGGCGGCCATCGAGGCGATCGCGGCGAAGCTGCCGGCGGGCATCGGCTACGAATGGACGGGCCTCTCGTATCAGGAGCGCCAGTCGGGTTCGCAGGCGCCGATCCTGTACGGCATCTCGATTCTCGTCGTGTTCCTGTGTCTCGCGGCGCTGTATGAAAGCTGGTCGATTCCGTTCGCGGTGATCATGGTGGTGCCGCTCGGTATTCTCGGCGCACTGCTCGCGGCCACGCTGCGCGGCCTCGAAAACGACGTGTTCTTCCAGGTCGGCCTGTTGACCACGGTGGGGCTGTCGGCGAAGAACGCGATCCTGATCGTGGAATTCGCGCGCGAACTGCGCAATCAGGGCATGGGCACGATCGAAGCGGCCGTCGAGGCGGCGCGCCAGCGGCTGCGCCCGATCCTGATGACGTCGCTCGCGTTCATTCTCGGCGTGCTGCCGCTCGCGATCAGCAACGGCGCGGGTTCCGCGAGCCAGCACGCGATCGGCACCGGCGTGATCGGCGGGATGCTCACGGCGACCTTCCTTGCGATTTTCATGATCCCGATGTTCTTCGTCGTGATCAGCAAGTTCAGCAAGTCGAAGGATGCGCCGGCTTCCGGCCCGGACGGCGGCAATGGTGGCAATGATGGCAGCGGCGGCATGGCCAAGGAAGGACATTGAGATGCTCAAACAATCCCTGATCGCGACAGCGGTCGCGCTGCTGGCGGCGGCCTGCACGCTCCAGCCGAAGTACGAGCGCCCCGCGGCGCCCGTCACGTCGACGTTCCCGGAGGGCGGCGTGTACGCCAACCAGCCGGACGCGTCGTCGACTGCGAGCAACGGCCGCACGGCGAACGGGCAGACGGCGCCCGACATCGGCTGGCGCGACTTCTTCGCCGATGCGCGGCTGCAGCGCATCGTCGAACTCGCGCTGAAGAACAACCGCGACCTGCGGGTGTCGGTGCTCAACGTCGAGGCGTCGCGCGCCCAGTATCAGATCACCCGCGCGGCCCTCTTCCCGGCCATCGACGCGAGCGCGAGCCAGAGCAAGCAGCGCACGCCGAAGAATCTCTCGTTTTTCGGCCAGACGATTTCGAACCAGTATTCGGTCGGGCTCAATGCGTCGTGGGAAATCGACTTCTTCGGGCGGATTCGCAGCCTGAAGGATCAGGCGCTCGCGCAGTATCTGGCGACCGCCGAGGCGCGCAAGGCGGCGGAACTCTCGCTGGTGTCGTCGGTGGCGGACCAGTATCTGACGATGCTCGCCTTCGACGACCTGCTCACCGTCACGCGCAACACGCTGAAGACGTCCGAGGAGTCGTACCGGATCACGCAGCTCCAGTACGACAACGGCGTCGGCTCGGAACTCGACGTGCGGCAGGCGGAAGGCATCGTCGAGCAGGCGCGGGCGAACCTGCAGACGGAAATGCGCTTTCGGGCGCAGGCGGAGAACGCGCTGGTGCTGCTCGTCGGCGAGCCGCTGCCGGACGATCTCCCGCCCGGCATGCCGCTCGACAACCAGAACGTGCTGTCGGACATTCCCGCCGGCCTGCCGTCGGATCTGCTCACGCGCCGTCCGGACATCGCGGCGGCCGAGCAGACGCTGCTCGCGGCGAACGCGAACATCGGCGCGGCGCGGGCGGCGTTCTTCCCGCGCGTCACGCTGACGGGCGGCTTCGGCACGCTGTCGCCGACGCTCGGCGGCCTCTTCAAGCCGGGTTCGGCGGCGTGGTCGTTCGCGCCGCAGATTTCGGTGCCGATCTTCGAGGGTGGCGCGAACGTGGCCAACCTCGATCTCGCGCAGGTGCAAAAGCGCATCGAGATCGCCAACTACGAGAAGACGATCCAGAACGCGTTCCGCGAGGTGGCCGACGGTCTGGCCGCGCGCGGCACGTTCGACGATCAGATCAAGGCGCTCGAACGCTTCGTGAGTTCACAGAGCCGGCGGCTGGATCTGTCGGACCTGCGGTACCGGAATGGCGTCGACAGCTACCTCGCGGTGCTGACGGCGCAAACCGACCTGTACGACGCGCAGCAGTTGCTGATCAATGCGCGGCTTCAGCGGCTGACGAACCTGGTCGACCTGTACCAGTTCCTCGGCGGCGGCTGGATCGAGCGTTCGGGCGATCAGCCGCGTCCGGCGGATGCGCCGGTGGACTACGGCTCGACGCCGCCGGCGGCGCCTGCGGCCGGGGCGTCGGCTCCGGCGGCATCCGCCGCCGCGGGTGCGCCGCGTGCTTCGGTTCCGAAGCTCACGCCGGTTGAACAGTTGCCGCGAAAAGGGGCGGCGCCGCAGGCCGAGGCAACAGCCAGAACCAGCGCGCCCGGCTGAACGCAGCCGCGCTGAAGATAAAAAAAACCGCAGTCCCTCTTTCGAGGGCTGCGGTTTATTTTTTCGCCTTCACGCAAGCAGCATCAGGCGTCAGGCAGCTTCGTCCAGCATCAGACGCCGATCACCCCGCCGTCGTCCTTCGTGATGAAGATCGTCGCGGAGCGCGGGCGCGCCGTGCTCCCGGCGTTCGTCTGGCTTTCCGGCCAGTGGCTCGTCAGCTTCGAGATCGTGCCGCCTTCGCCCGGATGCTGAATGTTCACGATGAGCGTCTTGTTGTCCGGCGTCATCGCGATGCCGGTCAGCTCGCACTCCTTCGGCCCGACGAGGAAACGCCTGAGATTCTGCTCGCCCGGGTTCGCGCCCTTGAACGTCTGCGTGCCGCCGCCCGCCGTGATCGTACCGCCGTCGCCGACCTGGCCCGGCGTCGCGGCGAGCAGCATGCAGTTCGTCGTCGACGTGTACGCGCCGTCGTCGGTTTCGATCCACAGCACGCCGCGCGAGTCGAACCACAGGCCGTCGGGGCTCGAGAAGTCGTTGTTGTCGGTGAGCGCCGAGAGGTTGTAGCCGGGCGCTTCCGCCGACGGCGAGCCGAACAGGTACACGTCCCACTGGAACTGCGTTGCGTCGGCGCGCGAATTCGCCTCGCGCCAGCGCACGATGTGGCCGTTCACGTTGCCCGGGCGCGGGTTGGCGGCGTCGGTCGCGCCTTGCGGGCGCACCGCCGTCGTGCCGTTCGTGAGCGTCAGGTACACCTCGCCGTTCACCGGATGCACGGCCGTCCACTCCGGGCGGTCCATCTTGGTCGCGCCGACGGCGTCGGCGGCGAGGCGCGTGTCGATCAGGATGTCGGCGTTGCTCGCGAACGACGCGAGGGCCGGGTTCGACTTGTCGAGCGCGATCCAGTTGCCCGAGCCGTCCGCGTTGAATTTAGCGACGAAGAGCGTGCCTTCGTTCAGGTACTTCGCGCCGGCGGCGAGCCCCTTGTCGGCGGCGGACCAGGGCGCCTTCGACACGAACTTGTAGACGTATTCGTTACGGCTGTCGTCGCCCATGTAGAACACGAGCGGCTGGCCTTCGACCGGAGTCGCCGGCTGGCAGCCTTCGTGGCCGAAGCGGCCGAGCGCGGTGCGCTTGACGGGCATCGCGGCCGGATCGAACGGATCGATTTCGACGATCCAGCCGAACGTGTTGGCGACGTTGCGATAGTCGCCGGCGCCGTCGGCGGCTGCGGTTGCCGACGTGTCCCAGCGGCGGTACAGGTCGCCCGTCGGCGTGCTCCAGCCGTAGTTTCCGGCCTGGCCCGTCTTCACGCCGTAGCGGTCGAGGCTCGCGGTGTCGGTGCGGGCGCCGTCGGTGGTCGCGCGCTTGAAGTAGCCCGCCCAGTTCTCCTCGCACGTGAGATACGTGCCCCACGGCGTGTAGCCGTTCGCGCAGTTGTTGACGGTGCCGCGCGTCGCGCTGCCGTCGGTCGAGTAGAGCGTCTTCATGCGCGCCGTGCCGGCCGCCGGCCCTTCGATCGCGAAGCGGCTCGCGGCAGTGAGGCGCCGGTTGAGCGCCGAACCGCGCACGTATTGCAGCGCGTTGCCCGTGGTGCGCTTCAGTTCCAGCACGCTCACGCCATGGCAGTTCACTTCCTTGTCGACTTCGGCGGCGGGGCGTACGCCCGCGACCGTCGTCGGGCCGGCCGGGTGCAGATACACCTGCGTGATGTTCTCGTGATTCAGGCAAAGCAGGCCGCGGTCGGAGCGGGATGCGGCGTAGGTGCCGTCGTCGGCGAGACCGAAGAAGCGCATGCCGTCGTGATGGTCGCCCGCGCGGCGCTCGTAGGACTCGGCCGTCTCCGAGCCGCCGCCCGCCCAGCTCGCGTCGCCGAAATGCTGCGGATCGCCGAGCGCGTACAGCACGCCGATGCTGTAGCCCGCCGGAACCTTCACGATGTCATCGAGGCTGTGGCCGACTGCCGTGAAATTGAGGGCCGGCTTGGCGGCGGGGGGCGGCGTGGTGGGCGTCGCCGGCGTGGTGGCGGGCGGGGCATTATCGGAACTGCCGCCGCATGCCGAGAGCGACAGCGAGCCGAAAAGCGCGGCCGTCGTGGCGCTGAGGCCGCCGATCACCGTCTGCCTGCGCGTCACGCGCGCTTGCAGGATGTCGGAGAAATGCAAGTTCGAACTGGGATTGTCGTCGTCCGGTTCGGTGTAGGTCTCGGGCTTGTGCGCGTAGCGGTTCTTGCTCATTGTGGTTTCCCGATTGTGGGGTCGAAGAAGCCACGAATGTAGGGTTTTTGTATGCAAAATTTATTACAACTCGCTTTCCTTTTGAGATTTAAGTAAGCAAAAACAAAAACGCCGCAGCTTTCGCCGCGGCGCCCTTCGTTTGTCCGGCGCAGACCCGGCGCCGCCTCATGTCATGTCACTTCGCTTCGCTCGCCTGCGCGGTGCCGTCGAATTCCTGCCCCGCCGCGTGTATCGCGCACTTCGCCTCGCGCTCCTTGCGCACGCCGTTGAACACGACGTTCAGCACCACCGCCGACACCGAAGCGAGCAGGATCCCGCTGTGCAGGATCGGTTCGAGCGCGTGCGGCAGTTGCGAGAAAAACTTGGGCGCCACCACCGGCACGAGCCCGAGCCCGATGCTCACGGCGACGATGAAGAGATTGTGGTGATTCTTCGTGAAGTCGACCTTGGAGAGCACCTTGATGCCGTTCGCCGCGACCATTCCGAACATCACGATGCCCGCTCCGCCGAGCACGAACGGCGGCACCGATGCCACCACCTGCGCCATCTTCGGAAAGAGGCCGAGCACGACGAGGATCACGCCGCCCGTCGCGCAGACGAAGCGGCTCTTCACGCCCGTCACGCCGATCAGCCCGACGTTCTGCGAAAACGACGTATGCGGAAACGAGTTGAAGATGCCGCCGATCAGCGTGCCGAGTCCGTCGACACGCAGGCCGCGCACGAGCGCCTTCTGGTCCACCGGACGGTCCACCAGGTCGCCGACCGCGAGGAACATGCCCGTCGATTCGATGAAGGTGACGAACATGACGATGATCATCGTCGCGATCGAGAGCGGGTCGAAGTGCGGCAGGCCGAAGTGGAACGGCAGCACGATGCCGACCCACGGTGCGTGCGTGACGCCGCTCATGTTCACGTAGCCGAGCGCCGCCGCGATCGCGAAGCCCGCGACCATGCCGAGCAGCACCGAAATATTCGCGATGAAGCCGCGTGCGAACTTGTTGATGAGCAGGATCAGCATCAGCACGACGAGCGACAGCAGCAGATACACCGGATTGCCGTAGTCGGGGTTGCCGACGCCGCCCGCTGCCCAGTTGATGCCGACGCCCATCAGCGAGAGCCCGATCACCGCGATCACGGTGCCCACCACGACCGGCGGGAAAAAGCGCAGGAGCTTGCCGATCATCGGCGCGAGCACGATGCCGACGACCCCCGCCGCGATCGTCGCGCCGAAGACGTCGAGAATGCCGAGGCTCGGATTCGTGCCGATCGCGACCATCGGCCCGACCGCCGCGAACGTGCAGCCCATGATGACCGGCAGCCGGATGCCGAAGATCCAGAGGCCGAGCGTCTGGATCAGGGTCGCGACGCCGCACGAAAACAGATCGGCGCTGATCAGGAACGCGATCTGGTCCTTCGGCAGGTTCATCGCCGCGCCGAGGATCAGCGGCACCGCAACGGCGCCGGCGTACATCACGAGGACGTGCTGAATGCCCAGCGTGAGCAGCTGCCCGGTGGGCAGCCGTTCGTCGCACGGATGTACCGTGTTCGAAGCCATGTCGTCTCTCCTTCTCGAATGCCTGTTTGAGTGGCATCCAAGGTAAGCGGCCCAAAAAGGCGGAACAAGACCACGCGCCGCTATACGCCGCGTTCGCCTGCCGATATGCGAAAGGCGGCCGACGATCGGGCCGGCGGCGCGCAAACCCATGCTGCGCGGGCCGTGGCGCATATCGTGAGGTTTTTGTCGCGCGGCAGGAGGCCGCTATCCTGCGCGTCTCGTTATGATGTTTATCACCATACGCGCATGACCCGTTTTCGGCAGTTATCGCGGTTGCGGCGGGTTAACCCGCAATTTATTCGTGTTTTCCATTGGTTTCAGGACAAAAAATCCCAATGCGTTTTCTCGGCATCGATCTCGGTACGGCTTCGCTGAAACTCGCCATCGTCGACGCGCAAGGACACGAGGTCGCGTCGTCGAGCGCGGCGTATGCGGTATCGACCGCGCACCCGGGCTGGGCCGAAACGAGCGTCGGCGACTGGTGGAGCGCGCTCGTGGCCGCCGCCGCCCGCCTGCCCGCGGGAGAGCGGGAGGCGGTGCGGGGAATCGGCTTCTCCGGGCAGATGCACGGCGTCGTGCTGACCGACGAACGCGGCCGCGCGTTGCGTTCCGCGATGCTGTGGCCCGACACCCGCGCCCGCGACCTGCTCGGCGCGTGGCCGCCGCCGCAGCGCAATCCCGTTGCGCCCGGCATGGCGGGGCCGCTGTTGCGCTGGGTCGCGCTTAACGAGCCGGAGCTTGCCGCCCGCGCGCGCTGGGCGCTCCAGCCGAAGGACTGGCTGCGCACGAGGCTCGGCGGCGAGATCACGACCGATCCGTCCGATGCCTGCGCCACCGCGCTCGCGGAGCCTTCCGGACTGTGGGACGACGCGCTGATCGCGAAGCTCGGCCTGCCGCGCGAATGGTTCGCGCCGCTCAGTCCTTCGTACGCGGTCGCGGGCACCTTGTCAGCCGATGCGGCGGCGGCGCTCGGCCTGCGCGCGGGCGTCGTGCTGGCGGTCGGCGCGGGGGACACGCCGTGCGCCGCGCTCGGCAGCGGACTCTCCGGCGACGGCGACGCGCTCCTCACCACCGGCACCGGCGGACAGATCGTGGTCATGTCGGCGTGCGCGCCGGCGCCGGCCGAGGGGCTGCACGCGTATCGGGCGGCGACTGACGCGTGGTATCGGATGGCCGCGATGCAGAACGTCGGCGTGGCGCTGGAGTCGGTGCGCGGCTGGCTCGCCTTCGATGCGTGGCCGCGCGCCTACGAAGACGCGTTCGCCGCGCACCCGTCCGAACGCGTGACGTTCCTGCCGTACCTGAGCGGCGAGCGC
>NZ_JFHC01000053.1 GCF_000698595.1 Caballeronia glathei
CCGCGCCCGCTCCGCCGTTGCCGCCGCTGCCATGCCCCCCACCGCCGTGGCCACCACCGCCCGCTCCACCATGACCGCCGCCGTGGCCGCCGCTGCCATCGCCGCCACCGTGACCGCCGCTGCCCGGGCCGGCACCGCCGCCCCCGCCATGCCCTACGCCACCGCCATGTCCCGAACCCCCGCCGTGGCCTTCACCGCCGCCGTGACCTGAGCCGCCCCCGTGACCCTGTCCTCCATGGCCGTCGCCGCCATGACCTGACCCACCATGACCTTCACCCCCACCATGACCCGAGCCGCCATGTCCTTCGCCACCGCCATGACCTGGTGCTCCTCCGTGGCCGTCGCCACCATGATGTCCATGACCGTCGCCGTCGCCATGACCGTGGCCATGCCCATGCCCATGACCATGACCACCGCCGGTGTCGCCACCGTCTCCGCCTCCGGACCCACCGTCTCCGCCTCCGGACCCGCCGTCTCCGCCCCCGGGCCCGGTGCCTCCTCCGCCGGAGTTGCTACCCGGTGAGCCCCCACCGGGGGAACCGCCACCCGGCGAGCCCCCGCCAGGGGACCCGCCACCCGACGATCCACCGCCCGACGCTCCATCTCCCGACGAGCCATGCCCCGCCGACCCGTCACCCGATGCCCCCGCCGCTCCGGTTCCACCACCCGTTGTTCCCCCGCCACCGCCACTGCCACCACTACCCGTTCCCGCGGTACCGCCCGACGGGCCGGCTCCGCCACCGCCGACGATCAGGATAGGTACAGTGCTGCTCGTCTTGCCATCGGTCGAATCGCCTCCGGACGCACTACCGGCCCCGCCATCGCCTGATGCAGCGAGAAGCTGAACAGAGGTTCGCCTATACGTTTCGCCTTGCGCATCCGCGACATCGTTCGATGCGACTACGCTCTGAACGCGCGAGCAGTCATCGGAGTTCGGGTAACACGGCGCCACCACGGCCGCGCTCGGCTGCAACGGCGCAGTCTGCGCAATTGACAGTGCCGGGACAACACCAGCGAGAACCAAGCAGCTTATTTTGAGGCCGACCTTCAGTCCTCGTTTGTATGCGGTACCCATAGTCACTCCAGTTGGAACGTGTGGTGATTACGTCTTCCTCTCTATCCAAAAAGGAACACGGCCTTTGACACCAGAATGACCATCCACACCACAGACTTCTGTGGCATGCACCACGGAGGACGCGCGCAATGCCGGCCGCGAGCGTGCAGTCGCCCACGGAAAACGTTTGCATTACCAAATATTCGAGCGCATGTTTCTCGATATCTGAACATTCACAGTTTGGATACCGAACTACCTTACAGAATGATTTCAAATATAACAGTGTCCCCTCGCTCGTTTCGGATGCAATCGATTGGTTTGCTCGAGCATCGCCAGACACACACGTTTCCCGATGAACACAGTAGAGAGCGAATCCCAACAGACACCCATCGTCGCTATGCGATATCACTTAAATCAGCAACCCGAACTAACATTCAGCAAGATCACCTGACACTCGCTTGACACATCCAAGGGATGCATGACCACGGCGTCCGTTCATGCTCGTGCCGCACGCTGGTTCGCGGCGTCGCCATCATCGGTTCGTCACGGGATCCACACACGCAAGCCGCATCCGAAATATCATGCGGGTATCGAGCCAGCGGCCGGCTCACGCCTCATCGATTACACACGCACAAGGACAAGAGGTACAAGAATGAGCACGAGAATCTCTTGGGTATCGACGGTCACGTTTCTTTCCGAAGGCATTGCCCGTCACGTCGCCAAACATGGCACGCGGCCGCTGCGCATGGAAATCTCTCCGGAAACGAGAGCCGACGTCCTGCGCGAATCCGGCTCGACGCGCATCAGTGTTTCCGGCGTGCATGCAGACGGCGGTCCCAGGGAGACATTCGACGGCGTCCCGCTGAAAATCGTCGCTGGTTCAGTGCCCAAACTGATATGCCAGACGGGACTCGTCGAGATCATTTAGCTTCAAATGACTTTGTCTTTTACCGCGCAATTCAATTCGCCCGCATTAAAACGACGTCGAGCATTCGATTGATATTCATTCGACGCCTTGCCACGATAACCGCGCGAATTTCGACCGTATGCGCGCAAGCGCACGAGCCCGATTCGCACGCCATTCACTCCACGAAATAAAACGCCTAGGGAAACGTCGGCATCAGCTCCCGATATACGGCCAGCGTCTTGTCGATAACGATGCGCTCGTCGAATTGCTTCAGCGCCTTGTCCCGTGCTGCGAGTCCCAGCTTTCTCGCGAGCGCGCGATCATCGTCCAGAAGCCTGATCGCACCCGCCAGCGCCTCGCTGTCGCGCACGGGAATGGAGATGCCGTCGACTCCGGTCCTGCTCACCACTTCGCGGCATCCCGGAGCGTCCGTCGTTATCAGCGCGATGCCGCATGCCGCGGCCTCGATGAGCGCCTTGGGCAACCCTTCTCGATAACTCGGCAATACCATCACGTCCACTTCCGACAGCAACTGGGGCATGTCGCCCACATGCCCCAGCCACTCGACCAGCCCCTCGCCGACCCATCCCTCCACCAGCTCGCGCCTGACGGCAGCGGGGTTTCCCGCATCGGGCAGGCCGGCAAGCAGGAACCGCACGTTGCGCGATTCCCGCTTGAGCATGCGGGCCGCGTCGACGTATTCGGCGATGCCCTTGTCCCATAGCAGCCGCGCGGCAAGCAACACGCAGAGCGGCTCCGGTGCACCGACGTGCTCGACCGCACGGACCGTAAAGCGTGCGAGATCGACGCCCGAGCCTCTGATGAGCCGAATCGATTGCCGATCGACGATGTCGGCCGACTCGAACAGCTCGACATCGTCGGGGTTCTGCAAAATCAGCGCACTGCCTTGCCCGCTCAGCGCAGCGCGCATCATGCGGCGCACGAGCGGCTTGAGCATGCGCGCCTTCATGTCCCGGCTCGTGAACACATACCCCATGCCCGCGACCGCCCCGATGCGCACCGGCACGCGCGAGAACCTGCCCGCAAGCGATCCGTACACCGCGCACTTGATCGTGAACCCGTGCACGATCTGCGGACTTTCGCGATCGAAGAAGCGCGTCAGCCACATGATCAGCGACAGCTCGCGCAACGGATTCAGGCTGCGCCGGTTCATCGGCACCGCAAGCCAGCGAAAGCCCAGTTCGCGAAGCCTGGGACCATATTCCCCATCCGGGGACAACAGGATGACTTCGAAGCCATATTCGCGCAGCTTGCATGCGAGGGAGAGGCGAAAGTTGTAGAGATACCAGTCGGTGTTGGCGAACAGCACCACCTTGGGACTCTTCACGTGAACTCCCGGATCCGGTTGCGCGCGTTGACCAGGACTCGCCCGAGCATCCTCTTCATTCGCAATCGCTCATGCCGTGCGCGAACGAACGCAATGACACATGAAACCTGAAGCCTGTTTGCTCATTCCATTGGAAAAGAAGTAATCGTCATTTCATATTCACTGCGCTTGACGCTCAATCGAGCGGCCGATGATATCGCCGGCTCGCCGCGCAATACGCGCAAGACTTACCCTGACTTGTCATTCAATTGAATGGGCGACAGGCAATTCCGTCGCTTTCGTTGAGGGACTCGCACACGTTAGCGAGAAGCGCGTCTCGGCAAATACGCTGATTTGTCGGTCAATAAAATCATCCTCGCAATGTTGTGTACGGAATGCCATAGAGACAACACGCTTAATGCGAGACGGTGCGTATTCATTAATCGTGTCCTCCGGCTTTCACTCGAGCGACAAGACACACAAGAAAGTTCTCCGTAAATTTTGGAGTGGCAGAGAGATGCTCAATCTTGCGCTTGGCTTCGTAGTTTCGTTTCTGGTCATATTCTTCATCGTGCGCAGTTCGGGCTTGCATGGGGCGCTCTCCATGGACCACGACCTGCGCGGCATCCAGAAGAACCACGCGTATGCGGTGCCACGCATCGGGGGCGTCGGGATCGCCTGCGCGGCGGCCGTGACGATCGCCGCGCAGCCATTATGGGCAATCAATCCCGGCATGAATCATCTGCTGCTCCTGTTGTGCGCCGTGCCCGCGTTCGGGGGCGGCGTGATCGAGGACATGACCAAGCGCGTGAGCGCGCGCACGCGGCTTCTGTGCGCGCTCGCATCCGCACTCGCGGCATGCCTGGTGCTGCATGCGACGCTCACGCGCGTGGACCTCCCGCTCGTCGACGACTGGCTGCGCATCATGCCGATCGGCATCGCCTTCACGATGCTCGGTGTGGCCGGTCTCACGAACGCGGTAAACATCATCGACGGCTTCAACGGACTCGCCTCGGTCATCACCATGCTGATCTTCGCATCGATCGGCTACGTTGCGCACAGCGTGAACGACTGGTTCGTCATGAGCATGGCGCTGATGATGCTGGGCGCGATCGGCGGCTTCGTGCTGTGGAATTTCCCGGCGCCCTCCATCTTCCTCGGCGACGGCGGCGCGTACTTCATCGGCTTCATCATGGCGGAGCTGCTGGTCCTCCTGATCCTGCGCAATCCCGGCGTTTCCGCATGGTATGCGATGGCCGTCGCGATCTATCCGATCTTCGAGACGCTCTTCTCCATCTATCGCCGCCGCATCGTGCGCGGCAAGCCCGCGGGCGAACCGGACGGACTTCATCTTCATACGCTCGTGTACCGCCGCATCGTGCGCAAGGGTCTCGATGCGGGCAACCTGCGTCAGCGCACGCGGCGCAACTCGCGCACCTCGGTCTACCTGTGGGTGCTGAGCCTCGTGAGCATCGTGCCGGCAACGTTCTGCTGGGACTCGCCCATCGCGCTCGCCGCGGCAACGCTCGCCTTCGTCGCGGCCTACGTGATGCTCTATGTGGCGATCGTGCGTCTTAAGACACCGCGCTGGCTGATGTTCCCGACGCACGACCCCGTGCTCGCGCCGCCAAGCGGCGAGCAGCCGCGCAACTGACCGATGCGCAGGGCGGGGCCCCGGCCCCGCCCGCTGTCCTTTCGCGTTTCGTCACTCACACACGCGCCGCCGCGCGAAGGCGGCGCGTTTTTGTCGTTCGAAGCGCGGGCCGGGACTACCCGCTCAACCGCCAATGCTCCCTGCAACGAATGCCTCGCGTCGTCCGCAAATTCATGGCTTTGCGAAAGCAAACGCTTGCGCGCGCTCGACGGTTCCGCCGGTGTCCGCGTCCGCCCCGGCAGTGTGCGCGGACGAACGATAAGTAGACGAATTCCCCCCGCGTCATATTGTGAAATATGGTCACGACACGATAGGCTTGTATTACCGAGCCGATGAAGCAAGTCGTAAAAAAGTCCCGCTCCGGCGCATGCGTCTTTCACGCGACCGGACAACGCGACACCGAGAGACGACACGGGCAATCGGCTGCCGAACATGACACGTCAGTTCACAGAGGAGGCATACGAGTCATTCATCACACGCGAGCGGACACGCACCTGCGGTGCGCACCGTCCGCCGCACGGGGGAAGCTAGACACTGCCGCGCCACTATTCAATCGAACGCAGCAGGCCGCTCGGGGTGGGCGGCGAATATGCCGGCGCGCAGCTTGAAACCACGAGAAGAACAAATGAACCATGGATACGAAGCATCGCTCGTCAAGCGAGTGGTTAATCAGCTGGTGACCGGCATCGTCAATGGAGACTACGAAGGCAACGTGCTCCCTCCGCAAGTCATCCTGTCGAAGAAGCACGGTGTCAGCCGCACCATCATGCGCGAAGCGCTGAGCATCCTGATCTCGCGGCGCATGCTCGATGTCAGGCCGAAAACGGGCACGCGCATCAAGCCGGCCAAGGACTGGCTCATCATCGATCACGAAGTCGCCGAGTGGCGATTGCGCGCAACGCCCGATCCGGAATATCTGCGCGGGCTGATCGAGTTCCGCACGCTCGTCGATCCGCGCGCCGCCTCGCTGGCCGCGACGCGCGCGAACCGCAACCAGCGCATCGCGATCGCCGCCGCCTATCAGAACCTCGTGCACGCGGGCCCCGCAGCGGCGGTACAGCATACGGCCGAAGACGCGCTGCAAGGCGCGATCGTCGATGCGAGCGGCGACGAACTGCTACGGCAGATGAGCAGCGTCATCCGCATGGGCCTCAAGGCCATGCGGCCGATCGCGCGCATGCACACGCTTGCGCATGACTCGGGCCTCGTGCACTACGGCAGGGTCGTGCGCGCAATCGAAGGCGGCGACGCCGACGGTGCGAGGGCCGCGATGAACCTGCTCCTCAGCCAGAACGCCGAACAACTTCTCGGCGAAGCCGTCTGAAACCGGGTGCCCGACGCCGTCGGGTACTCGTCACGGCAACGCTGCCCCTCGCGGGGCATCGCCTCGCCGGTCCACCCTCTTCCATGATCGATGCGAACCCGCTCTGCCTTTCCCGGGAGCGCGCGGGGGGGCATGAAAGATTCGAAAAGTATGCGCAAAGCAACTGACGCGCCGCATGCCGCGCGTCAAGCTTGAACGACACGCGATCCGGCCATGCCGCTTCGCTAACCAGAACCAGAACACCGTCGGGGGACGAACATGTGTGGAATCGTGGCAGGAGTCGCAGAACGCAACATCGTGCCGGTATTGCTCGATGGCCTGCGCCGGCTCGAATACCGGGGCTATGACTCGTGCGGCGTCGCCGTGCTTCGCGACGGCGCGCCGCAACGCGTGCGCAGTCTCACGCGCGTGCGCTCGCTCGATCTCGAGGTGCGCGAGATGGGTCTCGAAGGCGGCACCGGCATCGCGCATACGCGATGGGCGACGCACGGCGCGCCCGCGACCCAGAACGCGCATCCGATCTTCTCGAAGAACGAGATCGCGATCGTGCACAACGGCATCATCGAAAACTACGAGACGCTCAAGCGCACGCTCAGCGGCGCGGGCTACGAGTTCGTGAGCCAGACCGACACCGAAGTGATCGCGCATCTGATCCACAGCCACTACAGCGGCGATCTGGCGCAGGCCGTGCGCAGCGCCGTGAGCGAGCTGCGCGGCGCGTATGCGATCGCCGTGTTCTGCAAGTCCGAGCCGAACCGCGTGGTCGGCGCACGCCACGGCTCGCCGCTCGTTGTGGGCCTGAGCGGCGAAGAATCGTTCCTGGCCTCCGATCCGCTCGCGCTCTCGGATGTCACGGACCGCTTCATCTTCCTCGAAGACGGCGACATCGTCGATCTCTCGCGCGACGGCAATCGCATCATGAACCGCGCGGGCGAGCCGGTCGCGCGCGAGCCGCGCACGCTGCGCCATCCGCCGGCCGAAGCCGCGCTCGGGCCGTATCGCCATTTCATGCAGAAGGAGATCTTCGAGCAGCCGCTCGCCGTGGCGCAGACCTTCCCACGCAAGAGCGCGTTCGACGCGACACTCTTCGGCGCGACCGACCCGCACGCGTTCGCATCGATCGACCGCGTGCTGCTGCTCGGGTGCGGAACGAGCCACTATTCGGCGATGACCGCGAAGACGTGGTTCGAATCGATCGCGAAGATTCCCACCCAAGTGGAAATCTCGAGCGAATACCGCTATCGCGAAACGATCCCCGGCCGCAACACGCTCGTGGTTCCGGTGTCGCAATCGGGCGAGACGGCCGACACGCTCGGCGCCCTGCAGCACGCGCAGTCGCTCGGCCACGATCACACGCTCGCGATCTGCAACGTGGCGACGAGCGCGATGGTGCGCCAGTCGCGCTGGTCCTTCATCACGCAGGCGGGCGCCGAGATCGGCGTGGCTTCGACCAAGGCGTTCACCACGCAGCTCGTCGCGCTCTTCCTGCTCGCGGTGACGCTCGGGCGCGCGCGCGGCCACGTCGATGCGCAACAGGAAGCAACCTATCGCGCGCAGCTCGGCGGCCTCTCCACGGCGCTGCAAAGCGTGCTCGCGCGCGAGCCGCAGATCATCGCGTGGGCGCATGAACTCGCACGCACCAACGACGCCATTTTCCTCGGCCGCGGCTCGCACTATCCGATCGCGCTCGAAGGCGCGCTCAAGCTCAAGGAGATTTCGTACATCCACGCTGAAGGCTATCCCGCTGGCGAGCTCAAGCACGGACCGCTCGCGCTCGTGACCGACGCAATGCCCGTCATCGTGACCGCGCCGAACGACGGCCTGCTCGAGAAGCTCAAGTCGAACATCCAGGAGGTGCGCGCGCGCAAGGGCCAGGTGTACGTGTTCGCCGACGCGGACGCAAACCTCGAAAGCGCCGAAGGGCTGCGCGTCATCCAGATGCCGGAATACTACGGCCCGCTTTCGCCGATCCTGCATGTGCTGCCCTTGCAGCTGCTCGCGTATCACGCGGCGTGCACGCGAGGCACCGACGTCGACAAGCCGCGCAACCTCGCCAAGTCGGTGACGGTCGAATGACGCTCGCATCGGCGCGCCGTGATCCACCGGAGCAATCAGCGATGAACAACATACGCGTCGGGCTTCTCGTCGACGACATGGCGGCTCCTGCCTGGGTCACGCACATGCTCGGCCAGATCGCCGCGGAACAGGGCATGGAAATCGCGCTGATCGTGAAATACGCATACCGGGCGCAGCCGGCGGGCAAGGCCGCTGCCCCGCGCGATCCGTGGCTGCTGTCGCTCTGGATGGAGGTGGACAGGCGGCTCGTCAGCGTGCCCGACGACGCGTTCAGCAGCGAGCCGCTTTCGCTGGCGTTGCCCGCCGTTCCCCGGCTCGACGTGGAGGTGGAGAGCAAGCCGTGCGGCGATCATTTCGACGCACGCGATCTCGCGCAGATCGCCGGGCACCGCATCAACGTGTTCCTGCGGCTCGGCCCGCTGCGCCCCTGCGGCGAGATATTCGATACGGCGTCGTGCGGCATCTGGTCGTTCAGGCACGGCGACGAGCCCCTCGAGCGAGGCGGCCCGGTCGGCGCCTGGGACATCCTGCTTGATCGCCCGGCGACGGCGTCCGCGCTGGAGTTCCAGACCCGCGCGGGCGAGCGCGGACACACGCTGCAGCGCTCGTGGTCGATGACCTACCCGGTCTCGATCCGCCGCAACCGCAGCCGCTGCTACTGGAAGACGCTCTCGTTCGTGCCGCGCAAGCTGCGCGAGCTCGGCCGCATCGGCGAGGAGAACTTCAAGCTGAAGTACGCGGCCACCGGCACGGCGCCCGCGTTCTACTCGGGCGCGCCCGTCGCACGGCCTTCGACGTTCGATTCCGGCAAGCTGATCGCGCGGCTCGTCGCGCGCACCGTCGCGAAGAAGGCGGCGGCGCTGCGCTCCCTCGACCAGTGGATGCTGCTGTACCACTTCGGCGGCGAGAACGAGCTTCCCGAGCGCGTCTTCGAGTTCAGGCAGCTCGTGCCGCCGAAGGACCGTTTCTGGGCGGACCCGTTCGTCGTCGAAAGGAACGGCGAGTACGTGGTGTTCATCGAGGAACTGGAGTACGCGAACAACCGCGGCCACCTGTCGGTCATCCGCTTCGACGCGAACGACGAGCCCGTCCTGCCGCCCGTCAGGATCCTCGCGCGGCCCTATCACCTCTCCTACCCGTTCATGTTCGAGGAGGACGGCGAGCTCTACATGATTCCGGAGACGAACGAGAGCCACGCCATCGAGCTGTACCGCTGCACGCGCTTTCCGGACAAGTGGGAACACGTCATGAACCTGATGGACGGCGTGATGGCCGTCGACACGACGATCTGGCGTCACGACGGCAAGTACTGGCTGTTCGCCTGCATGCGGGAAAACGAGCACGCGTCGCTGTCGGACGAGCTTTTCCTCTTCTGGTCGGATTCGCTGCTGACGACCGACTGGCATCCTCATCCGTGCAACCCGATCGTCTCCGATATCCGGTGTGCGCGTCCGGCCGGCAACATCTTCCAGCACCACGGCAAGTGGTACCGGCCGGCGCAGGACTGCAGCGGACGGTACGGGCGCGCGATGTCGTTCCAGCGCATCGACGCGATCGACGAGACGACCTACCGCGAAACGCCCGTGAGCCGCATCGAACCCGAGTGGGACGAAAGCATCGTCGGCGTTCACACCTTCAACCGGGCCGGGCGCCTCACCTTCATCGACGGCATCAAGAAGCGCGGCTGAAAGCCGCCCGCCGTGCCGCTGCCTCGCACCTGCGGGGCACGGCGCGGCGCATGTCGTGGGACCGGTTCTTGCGTGTGCCCTGTCCATCGCCTGCGGCCCCGCGGACGCGGGCGGGCACTCACGCGGGTCGCATCCGGCTCGCGGGCACAAACGCCTCGCACGATTCGCCTGCGTGACTACAATTAGCTGGTGCGTCGCAAGACGGGGGACGACGATGGACGCGAGCGGCGGACGTTCCGAGCCCATCCGCTCTGCACAGGCGAAGGAGGCGGAAATGTCAGAGATCGACAAGGAAAAGGTCGTTGCCGTGCTGAACCAGATTCTCGAATCGGAGCTGGCCGGCGTCGTCCGTTACACGCACTATTCGTTTCTGGTGTTCGGCTTCGGCCGGATTCCGATCGTGTCGTGGCTGCGCGAGCAGGCCGACGAATCGCTGCTGCACGCGCAGCAGGTGGGCGAGTGGATCACGACGCTCGGCGCCTATCCGTCGCTTGCGATCGGCCCGCTGCTCGACTCCCATACCTTCGACATCGCCTCGATCCTGCGCGAATCGCTGCAGGCGGAGAAGGTCGCGCTCGATCTCTACCGCGATCTGCTGACGCTCGTGGAAGACCGCTCGGTCGCGCTGGAGGAATTTGCCCGCCAGATGATCCACGTCGAGGAAATGCACGCCGGCGAAGTCGACAAGATGTTGCGCCGCCCCGGCGAAGTGGCGACGTCGCCGGAGCGCCGCTCGGGCCAGACCTAGGGCGCGGCTCGCGCGCAAAAGCGTCAACTGCACGTCAACCGCACGTCAGCAGCGCGCGTCAGGTGCGAATCAGCGTGCGGTACAGGTCGTTCGCGCGGCTCAGGTGCGCGCGCATCGCTTCGGCCGCGGCGTCGCCGTTGCGCTCGCCGATCGCATCGACGATGCGCTGATGCTCCGCGAGCGTCAGCTCCTCCGCGCCGGGCGCACGCACGAGCGGCCGGTAGTACTCGCCCGCCCAGCGGAACAGCGACTCGACGATCGACGGAAAAATCGGATTGCCGCTGATCTGCGCAATCTCCCGATGAAACGCCATGTCGCGCTCGATGAACTCCTCCAGATTGATCATCGACGCGCGCTGCTGCGCCACCTTCAGCTGAAGCCTGGCGACGTCTTCCTCGGTAGCGCGCTCAGCGGCCATGCGCGCCATGCCGGTTTCGAGAAACATCCGCGCCGACTTCAGATGCTCCAGCATGTCCGGCTGCGTGCGCAGCAGATGCATCGCGCCGCCGGCGATCTGCGCGATCAGGCGCTCGGCGGTCGGCACGACGACGCGCGCGCGCTCGCCGTGCACGATCTCGACGATGCCCGAGCGCTCGAGCGTCTGCAGCGCCTCGCGGATCGCAGGCCGCCCGACGCCGTAGATTTCCATCAGCCCGCGCTCGGACGGAAGCTGCGCGCCGGGCGCGATTTCGCCGGTGCGGATGCGCTCCATCAGCCGGTCGAGGACTTCCTGATACAGCTTGCGACGCTGAACGATTTCAGCCATTGAATCATCCGTGCAAAAGCCAAGTGGTGTGATGAGAGTACCACGGCGCACGGCGGGCCCGAAGCGGGCCACACGCGAAACCGCGCGCCGCGTCAGGCGAGCAGCCGGCCCTCGCGCACCGCGCCGAAGAACGATGCGTCGCCGATCTGCCCGCCCTTCAGCACGATCTCCAGGCCGTCGCGGCGCGCGAGCGCGGACCACGCGCGGCACAGCGGCGCGCCAGGCGCCAGGCCGCCCGCAACGCTCAGCGCCGAGATTCCGAGCGCGCCCGCGACTTCGCCCGAGCTGTCGCCCCCCGCGACCACCACGCGCGGCAGTTCCACGCGATCCAGCAGTTGCCGCATCACTTCGGCGAGCGCGCCGCCCACCCGGCGCGCGGCGTCCTGCCGGGTCAGGCCAGCGGCGCTCGCGATCGCATCGAAACCGAGCACGTCGGGGTCGTCCGGGCCCTCGGCGCTGTGCACGAGCGCGCTCCGCCCCTGCCGCAGCGCGTCATGCACTACGCCCACCACGCGCTCGATTTCGGCGCCGCCCGTGCGTTCGCCGAGCGCGCGCCGCAGATCGAGCCGCTCGACGCGAAATCCGTTCGACCGCGCCCAGCGGATCTGCTGCGCGGTGACGGGCGAGCAGCTGCCGCTCACGGCCGCGATCGCGTCGACGGGGCGCGCGACGGGAAGCCCTGGCGATTCCGGCAGCAGGCCGCAGGCGCGCCAGTGCGCGGCGAGCGCATATTGCAGCCCCGACGACGACGCGCTGAACAGGCCCTCGCCTCGCTGCTCCCAGACGAGCCGCCCCGCTGCGGCGAGCGTTTCCTCGTCGAGCACGTCGATCATCACGACGGGCGTGTCGCCGCCCGCGAGCGCGCGGCACGTCGCGGCGGCGTCGGGACCGCGCAGCCGGACCAGGTCGATCAGCTCGATGCGCCGGTCCGTCTGGCGCCGCAGATGCACGCGCAAGTCCGCTTCGTTCATCGGCGTGACGGGATGGCGCGACATCGTCGGATGGCGGTCGAGGCGAAAACCCTCGCCGTCCACCGCGGCGAACAGGTTGCCGAACGCCTGATAGCGCTTCAGGCGCGGCGCGCCGACGATCATCGGCGACCAGCCCGCCGGCATGTGCTTCACGCCGATGTCGATTGCGCGGCCGATCGAGCCGGTCTCCGGCGACGAATCGAACGTCGAGCAGACCTTGTATTGCAGGACCGGCGCGCCGAGCGCGGCGAGGCTCGCGAACGCCTGCGGCAGCGCGTCGTCCATCCATTGCGGGCTGCGCCCCCGCGACGAGCCCGCGAGCCCCACGCAGCGCACGCCGGGAAAGCGCGCGAGCAACTCGGGCGTCGGCGTTTCCAGGCACAGCAGCGTGGGCACGCCGGCGGCGGTCATCGCCTCCATGGCGTCGGTCGAGCCGGTGAAATCGTCGCCGTAGTAGGCGAGCAGCAGGCCGGCGGGCCAGTTCTGCGATGCCGGCGCGTTCATCGCCAGAACCCCAGCGCGGCGCGCAGCGCCGGATTGCGCTCGGCGTGGCGTTCGAGCGGCACGCCTTCGATCGCCGCCACCCACGCCTCGCGCAACGCCTCCACACCCGTCGCGACGCCGCCCGGATGGCCGAAGATGCCGCCGCCCGCCGTGTGGATCAGGTCCGCGCAGCCGATGGCCGCGTACGTGTCGGCCGCCTGCAGCCCCGTCTGGCCGGAACTGAAGACCGGCATCGCGGGCATCGGCGCCTCGGGCATCACCGGCGCGAGCACGGCGCGCGCGGCGTCGATCACGCTGTCGTCCGGTTCGCTGAACTTGTTGCGCAGGCCGTTCACGTGCAGGTGATCCGCGCCCGCGAGGCGCCAGATCATCTGCCACGGCGCGTAGTCCCAGCCGAGCTGCGGGCTGCGCGACAGATACCCCCAGCCCGCGCGATGCGCGTGGATCGGCAACTGGCTGTGGCGCCGCAGCTCATGCATGCCGACGAGCCCGATCGAATTGAGCACCGCCATCACGCACGTGCCGCCCTCGGCAAGCACGAGATCGTGGCGGCGCTTCATCTGGTCGAGGTCGCCCGTCAGGTTGAACGCGACCATCGCCTTCTTGCCCGTGCGATCCGCGTGTTCGTTCACGACGCGCATCACCGCGCGCACGCGCTCGTCGAACGGGCAGTGCGGGCCGTCGCCCTGCAGCTCGTCGTCCTTGATGAAGTCGATGCCGCCCGCCACCAGTTCGCGCACCTGCTGCGCCGTTTCGTCAGGCGACAGGCCGACGCTCGGCTTGATGATCGTGCCGATCAGCGGGCCGCGTGCAACGCCCGCGAGCCGCCGCGTGCCCTCGATGCCGAACGCGGGCCCCGGGTAGGCCCGGGCGAACGACGGCGGCAGCCTGAGCCCGGTAAGCCGCAGGCCCGACACCTGGCGCAGTTCGAACAGGTTGCCCGCGATCGTCGACATGAGGTTCGGCAGCGACGGCCCCAGGTTCCCGATCGGCCACGACAGCTCCAGCGCGCACTGCGTGTAGACCTTCGATTCGATGCCGCCCGGCAGGCTCGGGTGAGCGGCGCGGCCGAGTATGTCGAGCCGCTCGACGCGCGCGCCCGAGCGCGCCTTCAACTCCGGCGTTTCGGTGGGCAGCGCGACGAAGGTGCCGCTCGACTGCTCGCCCGCGATGACATCGGCGGCAAGCAGCGGATCGACGCCGGTTTCGAGCCAGTAAGTGGCGTGGATGCGTTCGGTCACGGTTTTCCTCGTTCCTCGGTTTGATGGCGAATCGATGGCGAACGGCGCGGACTTCAGGTGATGCGCCGGATGCTTTCCGCGATCTCCTCGCGATCGAAGACGTTCTTCCAGTCGTCGCGCATGAGGCGCGGCTTGCCGAATTCGATCGCCTTGTTGCACGCATCGGAGAACGCGCCCGGGATTTCGTTGAAGATCACCGCGCCCAGAATGTTCATGTGGCCGAGCAGGAAATCGCGCGCGGCTTCCTTCGGCACGCCGCGCTTCACCGTCTCGTCCATCGCCTCGCGCATCACGTAGAGCAGCGTCGCGCAGATCGTCTCGGAGAGGCCGGGTTCGAGCAGCGCCATCTGGTCGACGGTCAGCCGGTACGAGCGCAGGATCGGCGCGTAGATCACCTTCGCCACCGCCTCGCCAAGATCGAACGCCTCTTCCGGGCCCTGCATCAGCGCGCTCGTGATCGACTGCTTCGCGTATGCGCCGCCGAAGAAGTCGCGGCGGGCCTTCGTATCCTCCTCGTCGTTGAAGATGAGCGGATGGCACGGGTGCGCGACGAAGTACGTCAGGTCGGCGCGGTCCGGCAGGTGGCCCGCGAAGGGCGCGGCGGCGTCGAGCGTCATCACCATCGTGCCGGCCTTGAGCTTCGGCGCGATCTCGTGGCTCAGCTTGCCGATCAGCGTGTCGGGCACGGCGAGGATCACGACGTCGGCGCCGTCGAGCGCGGTGTCGGCGGACACGCAATCGACGCCCAGTTCGTCCTTCAGGCGCTTGCGTCCGCCCTCGCCCGGCTCCACGTGAGCCACGCGATAGTCCGACTTCAGCAGGTTGCTCGTCAGGCGATAACCCATCTTTCCGCCTGCGCCAAAGAGTGCGATCTTTTCCTTCATTTCATGACCTCCGGATATACGGTTCAGTTGGAACAGTTACTTCGTGTGTGAATGCGCTTCGAGCCCGACGGGCACGGCGGCATCGCTCGCGGAACGCCGCGCCGTCGAGCCGATCGCGAAGGCGAGCGCGGCCGAGATCAGCATGAACACCCCGACAATGAACATCGGCGCCTGATACGAGCCGGTCACATCCTTCACGGCGCCGGTGATGTAGGGCGCCATGAAGCCCGCCAGATTGCCGACGGTGTTGATGAGCGCGATCCCGGCGGCGGCCGCGGCGCCCGACAGGAAGCGCGCGGGCAGCGCCCAGAAGTTCGGCAGCGCGGAGAAGATCGCGCAGGCGGTGATCGTGATGACGGCGATGCTGGCCGTCGGCGAGCGCATGTAGAGCGCGAGCGGGATGCTCGCCGCGCCGATCAGCGCCGGGATGCCGATGTGCCAGGCCCGTACGCCGCGCTTCGTCGCATTGCGGCTCCAGAGGAACAGCGCGAGCGCCGCGGGCAGATACGGAATCGCGGTGATCAGGCCCTTCTGGAACACGTTGAAGTGCGTGCCGAAGCGGGTTTCGAAACCGCCGATGATCGTCGGCAGGAAGAACGCCAGCGCGTACAGACCGTAGATCAGGCCGAAGTACATCAGCGCGAACATCCAGACGCGGCCGCTCATCATCGCGGCGCCCGCACGCAGCGTGTGCGGCGCGGCGGACTGGGTCTTCGCGCGGTCTTCCGCTTCGAGTTCGGCGGTGAGCCAGTTCTGCTCGGCGGGCGTGAGCCATTTCGCCTTCGACGGCCGGTCCGCCAGATAGAACCACGCGATCACGCCGACGACGATCGCCGGCACCGCCACGCCGAAGAACATGATGCGCCAGCCGGCAAGGCCGAACGCGCCGTGCGCTTCGATCAGGAGCGCAGCGACCGGCGCACCGATCACGATGGTGAGCGGCTGCGCGAGATAGAACAGCGCGAGGATGTGGCTGCGATGGCGCGCGGGCACCCACATGCTGAGGAACAGGATCGCGCCGGGAAAGAACCCGGCTTCCGCGACGCCCAGCAGAAAGCGCAGCGCATAGAGCTGCGGAATGGTGCTCACCCACGTGAACAGCAGCGCGACGATGCCCCACGTCACCATGATCCGCGCGAGCCAGCGGCGCGCGCCGAACTTGTGCAGCGCGAGGTTGCTCGGAATCTCGAGCAGGATGTAGCCGATGAAGAACACGCCCGCGGCAAGCCCGAACTGCGCGGCGGTCAAGCCGAGGTCCTTGGTCATGCCGTTCGGTCCGGCGAACGAGATCGCCGTCCGGTCGAGGAAGTTGATGAAGAACATCAGCGCCACGAACGGCACGAGCCGCAGCGACACTTTCCGGATGGCCGATTTTTCGACCGACTGGATTTCCGCAGTTTGCATCTCGCCTCCTCCTGCATAGGGATGGATATGGAACGATTTATAGTTTTACTGGTGTGATGAGTAGACCATGTGGAGTGATCTTTGGACACCTGGGGATTACACGGGGACGAATCAGCGGAGGAATAAAGCGGCCACCGTGCGCCGGGTCCGGCGCGGCAGACGATCAATTAGGGTATTCCTGTGGCATCCGCAGCCGGAGCGGGCGGCACAATTCGGGGCGGAAGCTGCGGCGGTGAACAGGCTGGAACTTCGGGGCTCGCCGGCCGAAAGATTCCGGGCGCTCGGAGCTCACAAGACAAGGGGCATAAAAATGGATAACGACAAGACAGTAAACATCCAGACGTTTCTCAACGCGAACCCGTTCTCGGGATTCCAGTGGCTCATCTTCGTGATGTGCTTCGTGATCGTCCTGCTGGACGGCTTCGATACCGCCGCGATCGGCTTCATCGCGCCGTCGCTCGTCACCGAGTGGCACATCAGCCGGCCGGCCCTCGCGCCGGTCCTGAGCGCCGCGCTGTTCGGGCTCGCGTTCGGCGCACTGTGCGCCGGGCCGCTCTCGGACCGGCTCGGGCGGCGCCTGCTTCTGATCGTATCGGTGCTGATATTCGGCGCCGCGTGCCTCGCGTCCGCGTATTCCGCGAGCCTGCTGCAGCTCACGGTGCTGCGCTTCATCACCGGACTGGGGCTCGGCGCCGCGATGCCGAACGCGGTCACGATGATGAGCGAGTACTGCCCGGACCACCGGCGCGCCACCGTCACGAACCTGATGTTCTGCGGCTTTCCGCTCGGCGCGGCGTTCGGCGGCTTTCTCGCCGCGTGGATGATTCCGCACTTCGGCTGGCGCAGCGTGCTCGTGCTCGGCGGCGTCACGCCGCTCGTTCTCGTCGTGCTGCTCGTGATCGCGCTGCCCGAATCGGTGCGCTACATGGTCGCGAAGAACCAGCCGGTGGAAAAGATACGCGCGGCGCTCTCGCGCATCTCGAAGAGCGTGGCCGGTGCCACGTCGTTCGTGATGACCGAGCAGGCGCCGCGCACGGCGGCGAAAAGCGGCATCCGCGTGGTGCTGTCGCCGTCGTACGTGGTCGGCTCGGTGATGCTGTGGCTCGCGTACTTCATGGGCCTCGTGATCTTCTATGCGTCGATCAACTGGATGCCCATTCTGTTCAAGGAAGCCGGCCTCGCGCCGCAGCGCGCCACGCTGATTTCGGCGCTCTTCCCGCTCGGCGGCGTGGGCGCGGTGATCTTCGGCGTGTTGATGGACCGCTTCAATCCGAACCGCGTGATCGCGGCCGGCTACGCGCTCACGGCGGTGACCGTGTACGCAATCGGGCAGGCGATCGGCAATGTCGGCTGGCTGGTGGTCATCGTGTTCGCGGCGGGCATCCTGATGAACACGGCGCAGTCGTCGATGCCCGCGCTCGCCGCCGCGTTCTACCCGACGCAGGGGCGCGCCACCGGCGTCGCGTGGATGCTCGGCATCGGGCGCTTCGGCGGGATCGCGGGGTCGTTTCTCGTCGCGGAGCTGACGCGCCGGCAATTCACGTTCGGCGGCATCTTTTCGGTGATCGCCGTGGCGGGCGTGATCGCCTGCGTCGCGCTGCTCGTCAAGCAGGCGGTGCATCCGATCGACGCCGCCGCTGCGCCCGCCGACACGTCGTTCTCCGGCCACTGACCGGAGGGCCCGGAACCGGGCCGCATGAAAAAGGCGGGATGGCCGCGAAACCGGGTGTTGCCCGGTTCGCAGCCATCCCGCCCGTCGCGGCTGCGGCTTCGCCCTTACTTGGGCTCTTCGACCGTACGCAGATACGGCTTGAGCGTCTTGAATCCCTGCGGATACTTCTTCTTCGCGTCGTCATCCGAGACCGACGCCGGAATGATCACGTCCTCGCCCGGCTTCCAGTTCACCGGCGTCGCCACCGTGTGCTTCGCGTTCAGCTGGAGTGCATCGAGCAGGCGCAGCACTTCGTCGAAATTGCGCCCCGCGCTCATCGGATAGGTGAAGGTGGCCTTGATCTTCTTGTCCGGCCCGACGATGAACACCGCGCGGATCGTCGCGTTGTCCGCGGCCGTGCGCGGCGAGTCGCCGCTCGCGTTCGGATGGATCATGTCGTAGAGCTTCGCGACCGTCAGATCCGCGTCGCCGATCATCGGATAATTGACGGCGGTTCCCTGCGTTTCCTCGATGTCCTTCGCCCACTTCGAATGGCTGTCCACCGGGTCGATCGACAAACCGATGACCTTGGTGTTGCGCTTGTCGAATTCGGGCTTGAGACGCGCCATGTAGCCGAGCTCGGTCGTGCAGACCGGCGTGAAGTCCTTCGGATGCGAAAACAGAATCGCCCACTTGTCACCGATCCACTCATGAAACCGGATCGTACCTTCAGTCGTCTGCGCGGTGAAATCGGGGGCTTCGTCACCGATACGGATGGACATGTTTCAATCTCCACTGTGTGAAAAAAACGAAGTGTTCCGGTATCGAGGGATTCGTGACGGAACAGGCTCCGGACGTAAATATGAAACTAACAAGATGATTATAGTGCGCCACGTGCGCGCGATTTGCTCGGACCGCCGTCATTCGCGAATCATCGTGATTGCGTCTGCGCCGATTCCTCTGCTCAATCGGAAGTGTGGCCCGGCCCTCGCTGCGCATGTTCGCGCGCCTCCTCCGGACTTTCATAAATATACGGTGCGACGCCGCGACGTTTGAGCGCATCCCCGAGCTTCATCCTGAGAAAACTGCTCGTCGTGTAGCGCGTCACGCTGCCGTAGAACTTGCTCACGAGCTTCGTCACCATCTCCGAATAGGCGTCGAGGATCTCGGGCCGGATGGAGAAATTGTCGTAGTTCACGATCGCGTGCGGCTTCGCGGTCGTGCCGGCGAGCTGCACCTCGACCTCGCGGCGGATCGCCTCGACGTCCTCTGCGCTCGCCACTTCGTGCCCCTCGAAATTGATGAAGAGCATGTTCTGGCTCGCGTCGTAGCTGAACCGCTCGGAGAGGCGCAGGCCGAGCAGGATGCCGCGCAGGCCCATCGGCGCGTCGCGGAAAATACGGGCGTCCATCAGGCGCGGCGGCGACTTGATGACGGGCGCAAAGCCCATGTGCGCGACGATATCGTTCTGCACGTCGATGCCTGGCGCAACCTCGATCAGTTCGAGCCCGCCGGGCGTGAGCGCGAACACGCAGCGCTCCGTGATATAGAGCACCGGCTGCCCGCGCTCGGCCGCATACGCGCCGCTGAAAGTGCGATGTTCGACCTCATCGACGAACTTCTGGCACGTGCCTTCGCGCAGGATCCTGAGACGCCCGTCTTCGATCGCGATCTCGAGCTTGCCCGCATTGAACGTGCCAACGAACACGACTTTCTTCGCGCTCTGGCTGATGTTGATGAAGCCGCCCGCGCCCGCGAGTTTCGGGCCGAACTTGCTGACGTTCAGATTGCCCGCGCGGTCCGCCTGCGCGAGGCCGAGAAACGCGATGTCGAGTCCGCCGCCATCGTAGAAGTCGAACTGGTAGGGCTGGTCGATGATCGCCTGCGTGTTGGTCGCCGCGCCGAAATTAAGCCCGCCCGCCGGAATCCCGCCGATCACGCCCGGCTCGGTCGTCATCGTGAAGAGGTCGATCACCTGCTCCTCGTTCGCGACGCTCGCAATGCCTTCAGGCATGCCGATGCCGAGGTTCACCACGCTGTTCGCCATCAGCTCGAACGCGGCGCGGCGCGCGATGATCTTGCGCTCGGAGAGCGCCATCGGCGGCACGGAGCTCGCCGCGACACGCAGTTCGCTGGAAAACGCCGCGCTGTAGCGTTCGCCGAAGGTCTGCCAGTGGTTCTTCGGCTCGGCCAGGACCACGCAGTCGACCATCACGCCCGGAATCTTCACTTGCCGGGAATTGAGCGTATTCGACTCGGCGAGCCGCTCGACCTGCGCGATCACGATGCCGCCCGAATTGCGCGCGGCCATTGCGATCGAGAGACCTTCGAGCGTCAGCGCCTCCTTTTCCATCGTGATGTTGCCGTTGACGTCGGCGGTAGTGCCGCGCACGATCGCCACGTCGATCGGAAAGGTCCGGTAGAAGAGATACTCCGCGCCGTCGATGGACATCAGCGTGACGAGTTCGCCGGTGGTGCGCGCGTTGAGCTTGCCGCCGCCGTTGCGCGGATCGACGAACGTGCCGAGGCCGACCGTCGAGAGATGGCCGGGCCGGTGCGCGGCGATGTCGCGAAAGAGCTGCGAAATCACGCCCTGCGGCAGGTTGTAGGCCTCGATGCGGTTGTCGATCGCGAGTTGCTGAAGGCCCGGCACGAGTCCCCAGTGCCCGCCGATCACGCGCCGCACGAGCCCTTCGTGCGCCAGATGATTGAGCCCTTTCGTGCGCCCGTCGCCCTGGCCCGCGGCGTAGACGAGCGTGAGGTCGCGCGGCGCCTCGCCGTTTTCGCCGTCGCCTTCCAGGAAGCGCGCTTCGAGCGCGATCGCCACCTCCTCCGCGAATCCGATGCCGACGAAGCCGCTCGTCGCGATCGTATTGCCCGAACGGATCAGACGAACCGCCTCGCGTGCAGAGACGATCTTCCCGCGCTCGACGGTGCGCGCCGTGGCGGGAAACCGGTGCCTGGTACCTGCGCTCATGTTGTCTCCATTCGGCACGTACGGAGGAGGCCTCCCGTGCTCGTGTGTGTCAAGGGCATGCCGTGGCCGGGCTCCCGACCTGCGCGCGACAGGCGGCGCGCTGAGATTCCGGTCTTTCGCGTGCCCCGGAACGGCAGTTCAACGGCGCGGTCATGCTGCACACATTGTGCAGCATGACCGCGAGATGCCTCTCGCGCCACATTGCCATTCCGCTGCGGCGCGGCGCGGCGCGGCTCGGGAACGCGCGATCCGCGCAAGTCTTCGAGCGCAGCCCGCCCGCCGCCTCATGCGTACTTGATCTGCGAAACCGCGCGCAGTTCGTCCGGGGTGGCCGTGCCGTAGCCGAAGAACTCCAGATAGGCCGGGATCATCTCGAAGAGCATGTCGGTGCCGACCTGCACGGCGCACCCCTTGTCCTTCGCAGCGCGCAGAAGCGGCGTGTATTCCGACTTCATCACCACTTCGCCGACGAAGGTCGAAGGCGCGATGCGCTCGATGTCGAAGGGCAGCGGGTCGGTGTCCTTCATGCCGAGCGGCGTTGCGTTCACGATCACGTCGAACCCGGCGGGGTCCCTCGATCCGGTGGTCACGGCGAGCAGCGGGTAATGCTCACGCAGGCGCTCGGCCAGCGCCTCGACGGATGCGGCACTCGTATCGAAGAGCGCCAGTTCGGCGACACCCGCGGCCGCCATCGACGCCGCGATCGCCGAGCCCACCCCGCCGCTGCCGAGCACGAGCGCGCGCGCGCCCTTGAGCGGCCTGCCCTTGCGCTCGACGCCGCGCACGAAGCCGGCGCCGTCGAACTGGTCGCCGACGAGCGTGCCGTCCGGGCGTTTCAGGATGGCGTTGCACGCGCCGGCGATGCGCGCGGTGGGCGTGACCTCATCGACGAGGCCGACAGTCGTGATCTTGTGCGGCATCGTGACGAGCGCGCCGCGAATGTTGGTCATGCGAAAGACGAGCGGCAGGAAGGATGCATAGTCCTCGGGTTTGACGCCCATCGGCACGACGACCGCATCGATGCCGCTCTTCTCGAACCACGGGTTGTAGATCATCGGCGCCTTGAACGCCTCGGTCGGGTAGCCCAGGTGGGCTATGAGGGTGGTCTTGCCGCTGATCATCGCTGCGCTCCTTTTTCCCTGACGGTCGATGGACTGCATCGTTCGATTTTCCGCGCGGCGGCGCGGGGTTCGCCCCTTTTCCTTTCATCATAATGCTTGAGGCCGCGTTTGGTTTGGTTTCATTTGGTTCGGCCGGCCTCGGTTTTTTTGGCGTCTCCACGCGTTCTGCTTTTCGCTGGCGCTTGGGTTTGGTGTTTTTTTGAACCGTCTGATGCGCCTCGTGCTTCTGTGAAACTTGCGTTGTTATTGGTCTATTAGCTTCGCCCCTGTGCGGGGCGGCAGTCACTTTCTTTGCTGCTGCGAAGAAAGTGACCAAAGAAAGCAGCCTTTTAGTCATACGGTGTCAGGACGTGACCACGTTTGATTCCTTCCAAGTGGCCCGACCGCAGGAGTGTCCACCTCTGTACGGTGAGCGGACAGGTACGCAGACCCAATGCGTAGTCGCACCCTTGAACGGAGTGACAAGGCAGTCATTCTTCCGTCCTCGCTGCGCTCCGACGCGCAGCCTGCCTTCGCCGTGGTTTGCATGGCTACCTTTTTTTCACGCTCTTTTCTTTCGCATTCTTCAGGGTTTCTACTCTCTCCCTTCTCCCTTCAGCGCTCGCTGAAGACGCGGTCTTCGCAATCCTCCGCGATTCAGGTCATCATTTCGTATCGGTCGCGCACGCGCGCCGTCCAAGGAGCACGCGATGAGCACACCCGCCTGTGACACGACCCGGCAATTGCTGCCGTTTCGCGAATCATTGCTCGCCATGCTCGGCGTCGCCTTCGTCGCCATGCTCGTCGCCCTCGACCAGACCATCGTCGGCACCGCCATGCCGCGCATCGTCGCCGAACTGAAAGGCTTCGACCTCTACGCGTGGGTCGCCACGTCGTACATGCTCGCCTCCGTCATCACAATCCCCATCTTCGGCCGGCTCGGCGACCTCTTCGGCCGCAAGCCGTTCCTCCTCGCGGCCATCGCGCTCTTCACCGGCGCGTCCATCCTCTGCGGCATCGCCAGCGACATGCTGTTTCTCGTGATCGCTCGCGGCGTGCAAGGCATCGGCGGCGGCATCCTGATCGGCACGATCTTCGCAAGCGTCGCCGATCTCTTCCCCGACCCGCAGCTGCGCCTGCGCTGGCTCGTGTTCGTCAGCACGGCGTTCGGCCTCGCGAACATCGTGGGGCCCTCGCTCGGCGGCATGCTCACCGAACACGGCGGCTGGCGGCTCGTCTTCTTCGTGAACGTGCCGATCGGCATCGTCTCGCTCTTCTTCGTGCACCGCTATCTGCCACACCTGCGACAGCCCCGCACAGGCGCGCCGGTACGCCTCGACTGGCCCGGCGCGCTCGTCGTGGCAGCCACCTTCGGCGCTCTGCAACTGCTGATCGAGTTTCTTCCGAACGAAGGGCTCAGCAAGACGACGGCGCTCCTCGCCGCGATCGCGGCAGGCGGCATGCTCACGCTATGGTTCTGGGAAAAACGCATGGGCTATCCGGTCGTGCCCGTCGACATGCTCGTCGACCGCAAGCTCGCCGCGCTCTTCGCGATGTCGCTGCTCGGCGGCTTCGCGCTCTTCTCACTCGTGTTCTACGTGCCGCTGCTGTTTCAGGGCGGCTACGCGATGTCCCCGCACGACTCCGGCATGCTCATCACGCCGCTCGTCATCGGCACGACGATCGGCACGTTCGCGAACAACCGCATCGTCACGCGCATCCGGCGCGCGAACATCATCATCCACGTGGGGTTCGCGCTCTTCGCGGCCGCATGCCTCGGCGTGGTCGCGATCACCGGCATGGCGCCGCATCTCGTGTGGGTGACATGCATGGCCGTGAGCGGCCTCGGGCTCGGACTCGTGGCCGCCAACCTGACGATCTTTTCGCAGCAGATCGTCGGGCGCGACAACCTCGGCGCCGCGACCGCGCTCCTGCAATCGCTGCGCACCTTCGGCGGCATGCTCGGCACGGCGATCACCGGCGCGCTGCTGAGCCAGATGTACACGCGCGGCGTGCACCGGTCACTGGACTCGTATCAGGCGACGCAGTGGTTCAAGTCGTTTTCGAGCCCGGAACTGCTCGTGGACAGAAAGGAGCAGGCCGCGCTGGTGAGCCGCCTGATCACAGCGGGCCACGCCGGCGACGCGATGATGAGCGCGGCGCGCCGCGCGCTCGTGGAGTCGATCCACGTCGGCCTCACGCTCGCGGCCGCGGCGGCGATCGTCGGGCTGTGCCTCGCGTGGTTCGTGCCGCCGGTGCGCGTCGGCCGGCCGGAGCCCGACGCGCACGCGGCGGGCGGCACCGTACCGCCTGTACCGCCCGTACCGCCCGCGCCGGACGGTCAGTGACTCGTGCCGAGGTAGGCCGCCCTCACCGACGGATCATTGCGCAACTGCTCGGCCGGGCCGTGTGTCGCGACCCGGCCGTTCTCCAGCACGTAGCCGTAGTCGGCGACGTTGAGCGCCGCGGCCGCGAACTGTTCGACGAGCAGCATCGTCACGCCCTCCTCCTTCAGCCGCGCGATGATGCGGAATACCTCGTCGACGAGGATGGGCGCGAGGCCCATCGAGGGTTCGTCGAGCAGCACGAGATCCGGATTCAGCATGATGGCGCGTGCCATCGCGAGCATCTGCTGCTCGCCGCCGGAGAGCGTGCCCGCCAGCTGGTTGCGCCGTTCCTTCAGGCGCGGGAAGAGTTCGATGGCGCGCTCCAGATCCGCCGCCACGTCGCCCTTCGGACGCGCCCACGTGAGGCGCGGGAACGCGCCGAGGATCAGGTTGTCAGTCACCGACATGGTCGCGAACACGCGCCGCCCTTCCGGCGAATGCGCGAGCCCGAGGCGCGCGATCCTGTGCGAGTCCATCGCGTCGATGCGCTTCGCGTCGCTGCCGACGCCCATCGTGATCTCGCCTTCGGTCGGCCTGATCATGCCGGAGATGGCGCGCATCGTCGTGGTCTTGCCCGCGCCGTTGGAGCCGATCAGCGTGACCACCTTCGCCTTCGGCACGTCCATCGATATGCCGTGCAGCACTTTCACCTTGCCGTAGCCGGCGTGCAGATTCCTGATCGATAACATGTCGTGGTTTGTCCTTCTGTGTTCTTTTTCAAGCGCTCGTTTCGAGGCATCCCCGGTGCATGACCCGATGAAGCGTCAGGTCCCCATCAGCCGCTCCGCCCCCTCGTCGGCCTGCCCGCCCAGATATGCCTCGATCACCTTTTCGTTGGCCTGGATCTCGGCGGGCTTGCCCTCCGCGATCTTCTGCCCGAAGTCCAGCACGGACACCGTATCGCAGACGCTCATCACCACGTCCATGTGATGCTCGATCAGCACGAGCGTGATGCCGTGATTGCGCACCTTGCGGATGATCGCGATCAGGTCGCGGATATCGGGCGCCGTCAGACCCGCCGCGGGCTCGTCGAGCAACAGCAGTTGCGGGTCGAGCGCGAGCGCCCGCGCGATTTCCAGCAGGCGCTGCTTGCCATACGGAAGGTTGCGCGCCTCCTCCGCCGCGACGTCCTCCAGCCCGACGAATCGCAGCATGTTGAACGCGCGCTCGCGCGCCTCGCGCTCCTCGCGCCGGTATCGCCCCGTCATCAGGCCGACATCGGCGAAGTTGGACCTGAACGTGTGATGCAGGCCGACCAGCACGTTCTCGAGCGCGGTCATCTCGCCGAACAGCTGCACGTTCTGGAACGTGCGGGCGATTCCGGAGAGCGCGATGTCCGCGGAACTGCGCCCCGCAATCGGCTTGCCGTCATACTCGATCGCGCCCGCGGTCGGCACGTAGATGCCGGTCAGCACGTTCATCATCGTGCTCTTGCCCGAGCCGTTCGGCCCGATCAGCCCGTGAATGGTGCCGCGCTTCACCTTCAGGTCGACTTCGTTGAGCGCCTTCAGGCCGCTGAACTGCATCAGCACGCCGCGCACGTCGAGAATGCTCCCGGTGCCTTCGGTGCGAACCGCGAGCACCGCATCCTGGCGCGTGGCGGCGAGCGCCTGAATATCCATCGATCTCGCGCGCCCGCGGCCGAGGCTCAGCACACGGCGCACGAACCCGACGATGCCGTCCTGCAGGTAGTACACGACGAGCAGGATCATCAGGCCGAAGATGGTCAGCCGCCAGTCGGTGAGCGCATCGATCCAGTACGAGAAGATCGCGAGGCCCGCCGTGCCGAGCACGGGAATCGCCACCTTGCGCGGCGTGCTGATCTTGCGCGCGAGCGCCACCGCCGCGCCGATCACGACGATGGCCGCGAGCAGCGTCGAGACCATGCGGAACGTGTCGATGTCGTCGAGCAGCTTGGGCAGCATCACGATGATCGTCGAGCCGAGCACGGCGCCCGTGCGCGTCTTGCGCCCGCCCATGATGATCGCGAGCAGGAACAGGATGGTCAGCTCGAAGTTGTACGTGTTGGGCGAGATGTACTGCTCGGAATACGAGTAGAGGCAGCCGGCCAGCCCCGCGAAACCCGCGCTGATCACGAACGCATAGACCTTGTACCGGTACACCGAGACGCCCATGCAGTCCGAGGCGATCGGGCTGTCGCGCAGCGCCTCGAACGCGCGGCCGAGGTGCGACTTGAGCACGCGGTGCACGACGACGATCGACACCACGAGCAGCGCCGCGACGAGCCAGTAGTACTCGACTTCATCGAGCATGTGGCCGGCGAACGAGGGCTTCGGGATCTTGAGGCCCATCGGCCCGTTGGTCAGGAAGTCCATCTCGTTGATGAGAATCTGGATGATGGTGCCGAACGCGAGCGTCACCATCGCCAGATACGGGCCCGATACGCGCAGCGCCGGCAGGGCGAGTATCGCGCCGAAGCCGGCCGTCACGAGGATCGCGAGCGGCGCGGTCACGAAGAACGGCATGCCGAGCTTCATGAACAGCACGCCCGCGGTATAGGCGCCCACGCCGAAGAGGCCGGCGTGTCCGAGCGACACCTGACCCGTATAGCCGACCACGATGTCGAGACCGAACAGCAGGATCGCGTAGATCATGATGGTCTCGACGAGGTGGATGTAATACGGATTGCCCGACAGCAGCGGGAAAACCGCGAGAGCAGCGAGCCCGAGTCCCGCCGCGATGAGTTTCTTTGTTTTCACGGTAGCCTCAGACTTTCTTGATCGCGGTCTTGCCGAAGAGACCCGCGGGCTTCACCGCCAGCACGATCAGCAGCAGCACGAGTCCCGGCACGTCCTTGTAGCCGGTCGAGATGTAGAAGCCGGTCGTCGTCTCGGCGATGCCGAGAATCATCCCGCCCACGATGATGCCCATGCCGCTCGACAGCCCGCCGATGATCGCAACGGCGAACGCCTTCAGGCCGAGCACGGCGCCCATCGTCGCGCCGGTCAGCGTGAGCGGCGCGATCAGCACGCCCGCGAAGGCCGCCGTGAGCGACGAGAGCGCATACGAGAACGTGATCACGAGCCCCGTGTTGATGCCCATGAGCGAGGCCGCATCGCGGTCATTGGCGGTCGCGACCACGGCCTTGCCGAAGATCGTCTTGCGGTTGAAGAACTCCACGGCGAGCATCATCACGAGCGCGCCCGCGACGACGAGCAGCTCCATCGGCAGCACGTTCGCGCCGAACACCCTGAGCGGCGACTCCGGCAGCGGCGACGGAAAGCGCAGGTCGTCGCGGCCCCAGACGTTTTCCGCGACGTTCTTGAAGATGATGCCGAGCGCGATCGTCGACATGATCCAGCCGAACTCCGACTTGATCTTGATCGCGGGCCGCACGCCGATGCGTTCGACGAACGCGCCCTGCGCGAGCCCGAAGAGGCAGACGAGCGGAATCATCAGCCAGTAGTTCACGCCGAGCGAAACGAGCGTGAGCCCGACGAGCGCGCCGAGCATGAGGGCATCGCCCTGGCCGAAGTTGAGCGTGCCGGAAGTGGCGAAAGTAAGTTGATAGCCGAACGCGATCACGGCGTAGATCATGCCGAGCGCGATGCCGCTATAGATGAGCTGAAGAAGAATGGACATCGTCGAATCGCCGGTGGTTCAGGAGACAAAGCAAAGCCGCACCCGCCGTGAGGCGGGCGCGGCTCATGTACACAAGATGCGCGGCCTTAGTTCGAGGCCGTCGTCTGCTTGGCGCGCAGCTGGCCGCCGCCCTTCTTGTCCGCGTCGTACGCGTAGACCACGCGGCCGCCCTTCACCTCGCCCACCACCGGCACGTTGGGGCTGATCGCTTCGTGGTCGGCATGCGAGAACGGCTTGTCGTACACCATCACGACGCCCTCGACCTTCGTGTTCAGGCTCTCGAGCGCAGCACGCACCTTCGGGCCCTCCGTCGATCCGGCCTGCGTGATCGCGGCGGCGAGCAGGTACACCGAGTCGTAGCCTTGCGCGGCGGAAACCGGCGAGTCGATGCGGTTGTTCTTCGGCTTGAACTCCTTCAGGTACGCATCGATGAAGGCCTTGCGCTTGGGCGTGTTCGGCTCCTGGATGAACGTCTGCGGCATGCGCGCGCCTTCGCCGTTGGCACCGGCGTTGTCGATGTAGTTCGCCATCGAGAGCGTCCAGCTGCCGATGAGCGGGACCTTCCAGCCGAGCTTCGCCTGCCCGTTGGCGATCTGCGCGAGCTCCGGTCCGATGCCGTAGGTCAGCACGGCTTCGGCGCCCGCTTCCTTCGCCTTCAGCAGCTGGGCCGTCATGTCGACGTCCTTGATGTTGAATTTCTCGACGGCGACAGGCTTCACGCCCTTCGCGGCCAGCGCCTTCTCGAGGTCCTCGCGGCCGAGCTGGCCGTAGTTGGTCGAGTCGGCGAGGATCGCCACCTTCTTGAAGCCGCGCTTGGTCACCGCTTCCTCGACGATCATCGGCGCCTGGATGCGGTCGGCGGCGGCGTTGCGGAACACGTAGTTGTCAGGCTGGTCGGCGAACTGGTGCGTGACGACCGAACCGGTCGCGACGTTGTTGAACACCGGGATCTTCGCTTCCTGGAAGAAGCGCTGCGAAGCGAGCGCGACGCCGGTGTTGATGTAGCCCACTACCGCGACGACCTTCTCCTTGTTGATCAGCTCCTGCGCGATCTGCACGCCGCGCTCGTTCTTCGCTTCGTCGTCACGCTCGACAAGCACGATCTGGCGGCCGAGCACGCCGCCCGACTTGTTGATCTCAGCGGTAGCGAGCCGCACCCCGTCGCGCATGCTCACGCCCATCGACGACGAACCGCCGGTGAAAGGACCGTCGACGCCGATCTTGATCGGATCCGCCGCGTAGCCGGCCGAGGCGAAAACGCCGAACGCGAGCGCACCCGCGATGAGCTTCATTTGCATACCCATTGTTGTCTCCGTCGCATGAATCGTTTTTTTTGTCAGGCCGGCTTTCGTTTTTGGCGGTCGCCGCCTGGCCCGTTTATTTCGCAAGCTTGTTAAATACTTGTCGGTGACTGAGTGTAGGAAGTGAAAGGTTCAGACAATATTCGGAGTTACCCGCACAAAGTGAAAGGCACGGAGCGCGAGCGCACATTGAAAGGCGGCGCGCCCCGAAAGGGTGCGCCGCGTGCAGGAGATCAGGTGGGTGCTATCGGATGAGCGGCGGCAGTCGCGCCGCCGTCATGGCGTCGTCATGACCCTGGCCGACGAACTGGTTTAGCTTTTCTCGACGGACGCCGGCCCGCCATTTTCGCCAGCGACGCTCGCGCGCGCCTCTTCCCAGAATTCGTCGGCGCGTCCTTCGGGGCTCCCCGCTTCTTCCCATAGCTCGTAGGCTTTGCGGCGGATCTGTTCGTCCGTCGACGTGTCCAGCGATGTGTTTTCCATCGTGCGCTCCCAGGCAAATGATTACGGAACGGATGGAAGCCGCGGACTCCACGGTCGCACGCGCCGGCCCGACTCCATACGGGCCGCGGCGCCACCATCCGGCAAACGTTGCAGCGATCTCACCGCAGCAATCGCTATGCCGCGCGGTGTCACGCGCGTGCCTCGTGAGCGGAGCGCCGGCCGGGCCGTGCGGCTATGGCGTCGAACGCGCGAGCGCGAGCGCCGCGAGATTGCCTTCCCCGAAGCCGTGGTGGCCGCGGCGCTCGACGATCTCGAAGAACATGTCGCCGCGCTCGCGCTCGACAAACGTCTGCAGGAACAGTTGCGGCGTGCCGTCAGGGGCGATCTCGCCGTCGACGAGAATGCCCCGCGCGCGCAGTTGCGCGACGTCGAGCCCGTGCCCCGGAAGCCGCGCATCGAGCTGGTCGTAATAGCGCGCGGGCGGCTCGACGAATTTCACGCCTCGGGCGATCAGCGCGTCGGCCGAAGCGAAGATGTCGGCCGACGCGAGCGCGATGTGCTGCACGCCTTCACCCGCGTGATCGGGCAGGTACTGCTGCATCAGGTCGGTGCGGTAGGTGCCTTCCTCGTAGACGGGAATGCGGATCGAGCCGCACGGCGAGAGCGTCACCGCCGAGTCCTGCGACACGTGCCAGTCCGGATGCACCTGATGCAGCTCCTCGAAATGCAGCACTTCGCGGTAGAAGTCGAGCCACTCCCGAATGCGTCCCGCGCCGACCGTCTGCGTGAAATGGTCGACTTCGAGCAGCCCGGTGCCGCCGTATTGCGTGGCTTGCGTGCCGGCCCCGTTGATCGGGCGAAAGTCGATGTCGTAGATCGACGCCTCGCCCGCGTTCTTGCCCGGCCAGTGATCGACGAAATAGATGTGCGAGTCGCCGATGCCCTGAATCGCCGGAATCGCCAGTTCGTTCGGGCCGATCTTCTCGCCCTCGAAGTCCCATGCGCCGAAATCCACGGCCCGCTCGTGCGCCGTCTGGGCATCGACGACGCGAATCCCGATCGCGCAGATGCCCACGCCGTGCGTCTCGGCGAACCGCGACGCGAACGAATCCGGCTCGGCATTGATCAGGAAATTCATGCTGCCCTGGCGAAACAGCGTGACGGCCTTGCTGACGTGGCGCGCCGCGGGCACGAAGCCGAGCCGCCCGAAGAGCGTCGCGAGACCGTCGGGGTCGGGGCTCGAAAATTCGACGAACTCCAGCCCCGCGATGCCGAGCGGATTGCTGCCGGAGCCCTCGCCCGGTGTCGGTGCGGCGGAGGAATCGGAGTCGGGATGCGTCATCGGAGATACCTTGAAAAATGGTCTGGCCGGATTGCGTTCGGGTGCTCCGGTGCGTCCGTGCACTCGCGCGGGCGCCGCTGCCGCGCGGGCCGCCCACACCGGCGCCGCCCGAAAAGTGGCAGTAGAGTAGCGGTTACGCAATCGACATGTCAAAGCCGCGAGAAAGCGTAGCGGCGGCATGACGGCGCGGTGACGGCCTCTCGTGAGGATATCGCAGACACCCGCGGCACGCCCTGGACCGCGCGGCGCGCGGTGCCTCGCCCATCGTTGAATCAGGAAGTCGGCCATGCAAGACGACTGCTGCAGCCAGGACCACGGGCAGGCGCCCCGCCACGACAGCCGCTACCGCTCGGCGCTCTGGATCGCGCTCGCCGTGAACTTCGCGATGTTCGTGGTGGAGGTCGTGTCGGGAATCGTGGCGGGGTCCGTGTCGCTGCTGGCCGACTCGGTGGATTTCATCGGCGACGCCGCCAACTACGGCATCAGCCTCTTCGTGCTCGGCATGGGCCTCGCGGCGCGCGCGAGGGCCTCGCTGCTGAAGGCCTTCTCGATGGCCGCGTTCGGGATCGGGGTGCTCGGCTGCGCGCTGTGGCATGCCTTCGACTCGACGACGCCCAGCGCCCCGACGATGGGCGCGGTCGGCACGCTCGCGCTCGCCGCCAATTGCGGCGTGGCGCTCCTGCTCTACGCGCATCGCGATGGTGACAGCAACCGGCGCAGCGTGTGGCTCTGCACGCGCAACGACGCGCTCGGCAACCTCGCCGTGCTGGTCGCCGCGCTGGGCGTGTTCGGCACGTCGTCGGCGTGGCCGGACCTGAGCGTGGCGGGCATCATGGCCGCGCTCGCGCTGGGTTCCTCCGCGCGCGTGCTGCGCCAGGCACGCGCGGAACTGCGGGAAACCGCCGTGCCGCTCGCGCGGCCGCCGGGCGCGGGCCGCCGCTGAACGCCGCGCGGCGCGCCGGGCACACCCGGCGCACCGGCGTCATGCGGACCTGCAGGCGCGAACCGGCTCACGCGGCGATGCGCGCGAAGCCCATCGAAGGCCGCTTGGCCTGCGGCGGAAACACGTTCCACGAACCGTCCTCGTGGCGGAAGAAGATGATGGCGAGCATGCCGCCCGGGTGCAGCGCCTCCACGCAGACGTAGCGCGCACGGGTGATCTCCGAGCGGCAGAAGCGCACGACGCGCGCCGGCATCGCCGGGGTCGGGGCGAGCCATTTGTCGACGGCCCAGTGAAGCGATTTTTCATCCGTGTGCATGATCTTTCTCCTCGACTGCCTTTGCTTCAGTGGCCGCGCATCAATTCGGGATCCGCGCGGCCGGTGTGTGAAATCGGTCATGCGGCGCGTGCGCCGATGAAGAGCCTGCTGCGTTCCGCGTTGATGAACGCCCTGAAGAGGCCCGCGACTGCGTGAAGCGCGGCGCGCGGGTGAGTGAAGCAGGCTTCGACTTGCTGGCTGCGGTTTTCGCCGAACAGGCACCACGAGCAGAAGTGCTCGCAGTTGTTCGTGAGCAGGCGATAGTCGTCTTCGCCGAGGCGGGAGCGGGCGCGGCGAACGGCTTCGAGGCCGACGAACTTGGCGGTTGCGTTCAGGCGGACCCAGACTTCGTGACCCGCGGCGAACTCCTCGACCGTGCTTTCTTCCACCGGGCCCCGATGCAGGGACTTGGCGAAACCTGCGTAGTGAATGACCTTGCCGTTGCCGACGTAGATGCCATGGTGTTGGTAACCGGAGCGAACCGTGATCAGTTGCGATCCAAGAGCCGGTTCGTCGTCGAACGAAAAGGCGATCGCTGCGGCGGCGCCTTGTTGTTCGAACAGTCCGGTTTGTTGGGTGGTTGACATGGCTCGCTCCGATTATTTTTTGGTCGGCGGGGCGTCGGATGTGTCTGTTTGGCGCCTCGTTGCCAACTCAATTGCATCAATCGGGCCAGTCTTTATAAACTATTGATTTTTAACGGTTAAATATGTTTTCGAGGTCTCGGCGCGCACGCAAGTGTCTTGACCTCGCCAACACTTTAGAAGGTGTTGTCGGGCGCGGACCATCAGGACTTTCAGCGCACGCTTAAGTACGCGGCATGCGTCGCGAGCGAGCGCTTTCGTGGATTTCAGGAATGTCGGGGCAAGGCGGAATTCGTCGGACGATCGCTTTGCGGCGCGCGTCCCGGTGTTGGTTCGGCGACGCGCCTGCGCCGCGAAATGTTGGCTTCCGCCCAACTGATCGGAAGCCGCATTGCCGCCCCGAAGGCGTGGCATGCCACGCGAAGGTCGGCGATGCCTTGCGCCGCAAGCGTGAGGCGCCGGCAGTCTTTTCAGGCTCGATCCCGGCACGGCCCTTGCGATGGTTACGGCGTCCCATCCCGCCGCACATGGCACGGAGATTCGAAATGAGCGCCATCACTGTCACCGACCTGCACTACGATCGCGAGCTCGACCACGCGGCGATGGCATCCATCGGCGGCGGCGGCGGCGCACCGTGGATCTACGGCTGGATCACGCCCTACATAGAAAGTCGGCCGGGCGGATTCGGCGGGGTGGTGAACATCATCGAGATCACGAACAACTTCACCGCCGACCAGATGATCAACCAGTTCCAGCAGGTCGACGTCCACAACACCGGCGCGAACTCGAATATCAACGTGAGCCCGACCGCAATCGCGGGCAACGTCAAGGGGTAAGCGGCAGGCTCGCGGCAAGGTGCCGGACAGGCGCCTTGCCGCAGCCCGCCGGGCGCGCGCGGCACCCTTGCCGCGCCGCCCAAATTGCCAATCGAGGCGCCGGGCGTTGGTGCACAATTGACGGCATAAGCCGTGTTCTTGCTTCTCCGACGACGCAGCGCGCTACTGAAGATCCAGAGGGTGCCGTGACTTTTACCAGTGAGTTCCGATGGACGTCGGCGGCCCGGTCCGATACGGGCCGCGTCCGGCAGATCAACGAGGACGCCTACCTCGACCGGCCCGAGCGCGGCCTGTGGGCCGTCGCCGACGGCATGGGCGGCCACGCGGTCGGCGATCTCGCGAGCCGGCTTGTGGTCGAGAGCCTCGGCGGCGTGTCGTCGCCCGACGGGCTCGCGAGCCTCGTCGCCGATGCGCGTGAGCGCCTGCTGAACGTGAACGGCCAGTTGCGGCTGGAAGCGGCGAGGCGCCAGGTCCAGCGTATCGGCAGCACCGTCGTGCTGCTCGTCGCGGGCGAGCGCTGCTGTGGCTATCTGTGGGCCGGCGACAGCCGCATCTATCTGTGCCGGCACGGCCGGCTGCATCAGCTGACGCGCGATCACAGCCATGTCGAGGAACTGAAGGCGCGCGGCCAGCTGACCGCCGAGGAAGCGCTGCACCATCCGGCGCAGCATCTGATCACGCGCGCGGTCGGCGCGATGGACACGCTCGATCTCGACCAGGACACCGTCGATCTCGACGACGGCGACACGTTCCTGCTCTGCAGCGACGGACTGAGCAACGAAGTGACCGAACAGGAAATCCTGACCGAGCTCGCGCCCGGCGACTGTCAGCAGGCCGCGCAGCGGCTCGTGGATCTCGCGCTCTCGCGCGGCGGGCGCGACAACATCTCGGCGGTCGTGGTGCACGCCGAGGACCTCGGCTGCGCCGACAAGACGCAGGTGAACCCGACCCTCTGAGGCGCCTTCAGCGCTACCTCCGGACTACCGTCACGCTTCCTTGTCGCGCTGCGCTGCGGCGGCTCGAAAATCCTTCGAATGCAGCCCGTGCTTCTTCAGCAGCATCTGGAGATGCGAGCGGTTCATCTCGAAGCGGCGCGCGAGTTCCGCCACCGTCCCGCCCACTTCCTGCAACCCGCGTTCGAGAAACGCGCGCTCCGCTTCGTCGCTCGCGGTGCGCTTCGCCTCGCTGAGCGAGGTCGCGACGATGCTGCCGCCGCCCGGCGCCTGCGCGTCGTTCATCGCCGACGAGAGCGCCGACTTCGGCCGGATGTCGAGCGGCAGATGTTCGAGATCGGCGGTGTCGGCCGCGAGACAGGCGAGCCGGTAGATGACATTGCGCAGTTCGCGAATGTTGCCCGGATAGTCGTAGTTCTTCAGGAAATCGCGCAGGCGCGGCGACATCCGCACCGGGCGGCGCTTGAGCGTCGCGGCCGCTTCGTCGCCGAAATAGGCGAGCAGCAGCGGAATTTCGTCGCGGCGCTCGCGCAGCGGCGGCAACGTCAGATGAATGACGCTCAGGCGGTAGAACAGGTCTTCGCGAAAGCGACCTTCCTCGCAGAAGCGGCGCAGGTTCCGGTTGGTCGCCGCGACGATGCGCGTATCCACCGCGATCAGCTCGTCGGACCCCACGCGCTGGATTTCGTGCGCTTCCAGCACGCGCAGCAGCTTCACCTGCCCGGTGAGCGGCAGCTCGCCGATCTCATCGAGAAAAATGGTGCCCGTGTGCGCGCTTTCGAACTTGCCCTTGCGGTCGTTCGACGCGCCCGTGAACGCGCCCTTCTTGTGGCCGAAAAGCTCCGACTCCAGCAGGTTGTCGGGAATCGCGCCGCAGTTCACGGAGATGTACGGCTTGTCGCCACGCGAGCCGTTCGCGTGGATGACCTTCGCCATCAGTTCCTTGCCGGTGCCGCTCTCGCCGTCGATCAGGACCGGCAGGTCGGTCGGCGCGGCCTTTTCCGCGATTTCCAGCGCTTCCAGGAGCTTCGGGTTGTCGCCGAACGTGCCCTCGAAGATGAAGCTGCGTTCGAGCAGGCCCTGGCGCCGCGCGCCGGGCGTCTGGTCGACGCGCTTCGGCTCCGCCCCCGCCGCCTGCACGAAACGCTCCTTGTGCGACAGCTGCATCACCTCGTCGCGCAGCGAGCTTGCCTGCCTGAGCAGTTTTTCGATCTCGGGGCGTTCGAGCTTGGACGACCATCGCAGCGTCGAGCGCAGGATCTCGATCTTTTCGATGAGTCCGGCATAGGAGATGGCCGAGCCCGGCGGCGCGCTTTCTTCTGGCTGGTCGAGTATTTTCATGCTGCGCTCAGTTGCTTCTGCACGAGTTGGTAGTACATGCCCTTTCGCGCGACGAGTTCGTCGTGCTTGCCCTGCTCGACGATGCCGCCTTCGTACAGCACGAGAATCTTGTCGGCGCGCATGATCGTGGAGAGACGGTGCGCGATGATCACGGCCGTGCGCCCCTTCAGGATGTCCTGCATGTTGCCGAGAATGTTGCTTTCCGATTGCGTGTCGAGCGCGGACGTCGCTTCGTCGAAGACGAGCAGGCGCGGGTCGTGATAAAGCGCGCGTGCGATGCACAGCCGCTGGATCTGCCCGCCCGAGAGCCCCATGCCGCGCTCGCCCACCACCTGCTCGTAGCCGAGCGGCAGCTTGCAGATGAACGCGTGCGCGTCGGCCATCTTCGCGACGTCCTCGATTCGCCGCCGGTCCGGCGTTTCGTCGCCGCTCGCGATGTTCTCCGCGATCGTGCCGGAAAAGAGCAGATTGCTCTGCATCACGTAGCCGATCTGCCCGCGGTAATAGCCCTTGTCGATCACGCCGAGATCGTAGCCGTCGACGATCATCTTGCCTTCGCTCGGCGCGTAGAAGCCGACCAGCAGCTTCGCGAGCGTCGTCTTGCCCGAGCCGCTGCGCCCGACGATCGCGATCAGCTCGCCTGGCTTGATGTCGAAGCTGATGTTTTCGAGCACGTAGGGCGCGTCGCCGTCGCCGTAGCGGAAGTAGACGCCTGAGAAGCTGATGACGCCCTGCAGGTCCGGCAGCATCACGCGCGAGGAGAGTTCCTCGGGCTTCTGCTCCGGCTCCATGTCGAGCACGTCGCCCAGGCGCTCCATCGCGACGCCCGCGTCGTTCAGCAGGCTCCACAGGCCGATCAGCCCCATCAGCGGCGTGAGCACGCTGCCCATGAACGCGTTGAATGCGATCAGCTGGCCGATGGTCATCTCATGGTTGAGCACCATGTTCGCGCCGACCCAGAGTATCGCGATGGTCGTCGCCGAATTGAGCAGCTGGCCGCCGAGCGCGACCACGATGTTGAACGCCTGCGCCTTGTACTGCACTTCGAGCGATTTCGCGTATTTCTTCTCCCACTTGATCCGCACCGGCCGCTCGATGCCCATGCCCTTGATCGTCTCGACGCCGCCGAGCGCTTCCATCAGGAACGACTTTGCGTCGGTGGACGCGGCGAAGACCTCGCGCGCATAGTGCTTGATCTTCGGCGTCGCGACGGCGGTGAGCACCATGATCGGTATCACGAAGGCGATCAGGAGCAGCGTCATCTTCACGTTGTAGAGGAACATGATCGTGAAGTAGATGAAGATCATCAGCAGGTTCAGCACGGTCGTGACGGTGGACTCCGTCAGGAACGCGCGAATCGTCTGGTTCTCCTGGAAGCGCGCGAATACGTCGCCCGTCTTGCGCTTCGCGAAGAAGCCAAACGGCAGCGACATGGTGTGCTTGAAGAACTGCGACATCATCGCGAAGTCCATGTTGCGCACCATGAAGTTCGCGAGGTAGGCGCGGATCGTCGCCATCAGCTGCGAGAACACGCTCGAGATGATGAGGCCCGCGATCAGCACATGCAGAAGCCCGAAGTTCTGATGGACGATCACGCCGTCGAGGATGTTCTGGATGATGATGGGCGGCACGACGCCGAGCACCTGGATCACGAACGTCGCCATGAAAAGGTGCAGCAGGATCTTCTTGTACGGCTTCAGGTAGCCGACAAAGCGTATCCACGGCGAGCGCGACACCTCCATCTGCGCCATGTCCTGATCCGCCGTGAACAGCAGGCACGTGCCGCTCCAGCCGCGCTCGAACTCCTGCACCGTCATCTTCTTGAAGCCGATCGCCGGGTCCGCCACCCAGACGTTCTCCTTCGACACCCCGTACACGATGACGTAGTGATAGCCCTCCCAGTGCACGATGAACGGCAGGTCGAAGCCGCGCAGCGATTCGAACGTGCACTGCACGCCGCGCGTCGTGAAGCCCAGCGACTCGCCCGCGCGCGCGAGGCTGTCGAGCGTCGCGCCCTGCGTGGTGACGTTCGCGAGCTCGCGCAGCTTGCCGAGTGTCATCGAGATGCCGTAGTGCTTGCAGATCATCGCGAGACACGCGGCCCCGCAATCCATCTCCTCCGCCTGCTCGACCCACGCGAAGCGCTTGATCACGCGCTCGCCGAATTCGGGTTTGGTGTGCAGATCGAGCATCGACGGCAGGCGGCGCCGCTCCGCGAGCTTCTTCTGCCGCTGAAGCTCGCGCTCCGTGAAGCGGATGCGTTCTTCCAGCACCTCGCGCAGCTTGACGTTGCGCTCGAGGATGAAATGGACCGTCTTCTCCGGAATCACGAGCAGGCGCGTCTCGACGCTCGCGACCACCGACGCCGCCTGCTCCTGCCGCATCACGCACGCCTTCTCGCCAAAGATCTCGCCGGGGCCGAGCGTCGCGAGCAGATGCTCGGTGCCGGCCTCGGTGCGCATGATCTTCACTTCGCCCTGGCGCACGACATACAGGCGCCGGTCCTCGCGCGAATCCTGCTTGAGAATCTCCTTGCCCGCGCCCACGCGCTTCACGCCGACGCTGCGCACGCACTCTTCCAGTTCGGCCTTGTTGAGCTTGCCGCGCAAATCGAAGAGGCGCGCGACGAAGCCGCCCGCCGAATTGATCGCGACATAGCTCGTGATGAACGCGAGCGCCGCCTGATTGTTCGCGATCACGGGCTCGATCGCCGTGCGCGGAATGAAGAGCAGCTCGGTCTTGCCCGAGGAGCGCACCGAGGACTCGTGCCGGTAGTCGCGCAGCATGGCGATATCGGCGAAGACCTCGCGCTCCTTCCTCACCCCCATGCTGATTTCCTTGCCGTGCTCCTCGGTGAAGATGCGCACGGAGCCCGCCTTGATGACGAACAGGCCGTCGGCGGCATCGCCCGCGTTGCATACGGTCTCGCCGAATCCGAAGAAGCGCGACTGGGCATGCTCGGCGAGCCGCTCGATTTCGTCGCGCGTGAACGGAGAGAGGATCTCGACCGTCGCGAGGAAATCAGCCGGCGAATCGAGTTTCGATGGCACATCCATGTACTGGCACTCCTCGTCCCTAGCGCGCTTCGATGATGTGTTCCTGCGCCCGCGCCATCAGCCATTCCTCGCGCAGGAGCCGCCGGATCTCTCCCTTCACGTCCTCGTCGAGCGTGGCCGGATGCTTGGCGGTCACGGCGAAGATCTCGTAGAAGGTGCCGTCCGCTGCCGGGAACGGCCCGAGCAGGTCGCCCGGCGAGGCATTGAATACCTTCGCCTCGATGTCGGTCTTCAACTGGCCGCGCAGCACGCGGCCGATCACGCCGCCCTCTTCGCGCGTGTCCGCGAGCGAGTGCTCGCGCGCCATGTCCGCGAAGCTGTCCGGGTCGTCGTTCAGGTAGGAGATCATCTCCTTCGCCTTGCCCTCGGTGTCGAGCAGGATGTGGCTCACCTCGATGCTGTCGAACTTCGGCGAGTTGAGCTTGAAGTACTCCTCCACCGCGCTGTCGGTGCCGACCTGCTCCAGCATCTTTTCCTGATACAGCGTCTCCGTGATGAAGACCTCGAACTCGTCGAGGCTCACGCCGAGCGCATCGAGATAATTGTTCATGTCGGCCGCACGGTGCAGGGCGCGCACACGCCGGAACTGGTCGGCCCGCGTCTGGATGTCGTCGCCCGTCACGACGATGCCGTGCTTCTTGGCGGCGCGCACCGTCAGCTTGTCCCTGACGAGCTGCTCCACGAGACTGTCGTACTGCCCGTTCAGCTTCAGCAGCCTCACGAACTCCCCGACGTCCACCACTTCCTCATCGATTCGCACTATCGGCATCATCTCACTCGCTCCTTGGTGGTCGGGCGCGCGCCGGGCGCTCCGGGTTTCTTGTGCCTGCCTTCTGCCGTTCGTCTCTCGCGATTCAGCCCGCCAGGTTGCGGAACGGATCGAGCCCGAGATCGATCAGGCGCCGCTCGCGCACGACGATCTCGGCCGTCGCCGTCATGCCGTAGCGCAGCGGATACTTCGTATTCGACACCTGGTAGTAGTCTCGATCGAGCGTGACACGCCCCTCGTACACGGGCAGCTTGGTGGTCGGGCTCGGCTTGGTCGCGGGCGAAATGAACGCGAGCGTCCCGTCGATGAGGCCATAGCGCTGATACGGAAACGCGTTGAACTTGAGCTTCACCGCCTGTCCCTCGCGCAGGAACGCGCGGTCATGCTCGGCGATCTCGATCTTGAGCACGGGCTTGGCGTTCTTCGGCGCGATGCCGCCCAGCGGCGTGTTGGCCTGGATCTTGTCGCCGGGCTGCGTGGACGTGACATCCGTGATCACGCCCGAAACCGGCGCGAGGATCAGCAGGAAATTGTCCTTGTCGATGTTCTCGAAGCGGATGCGCGCGGCCGCGTCCGCGACGAGGCGCGCCGTCTGCAGTTGCAGCCTCAGCTTGTCCTGCGTGCTCGCGATCTCGCGCATCGCCGACTCGTACTGAAGACGCAGGTTGGTCGCCTCCTGGCCGCTCGTCTCCAGTTGCGCCTTCGCCTGCGAATACTCGTGGCTCAGGCGGAAGTCGAGTTCGGCGAGCTTCGCCTGCGCGACACGGTAGGCGCTGTCGGCTTCCAGATACGCGTTGCGCTTTACCTCGACCTGGATCTCCGAGATCCCGCCGCCGCCCGGCAGCGCGAACAGGCGCGAAAAGCGGTCGAGTTCCAGCTTCGTCGCGTCGCGCGTGCGGCGTGCGTTCTCGAGCGCGCTGCGCGCTTCCTGAAGCTGCGCCTTCTGCCCTTCGGCGAGCTTGGTCGTGCCCTCCGAGACGCGGTTCTGGTGCAGCCGTTCCTCCACTTCCAGCTGGTCCTTGAGGGCGGTCGCCTTGCGCTCCATCAGCAGCTTCTTCTCGGGAAACTGCTTCCATTCCCGCTCCGCGTCGTCGAGCTTCAGGCGCGCCTCCAGCGCGTTCGTCGCGGCCTCGATCGCGCCGCGCGCGTTCAGCCGCGCGAGCACGTCGTCCTTCTGCACCGGCTGCCCTTCCGCGATGTAGAGGTCGGCCAGTTCGCCGTCGATCGGCGCATAGAAGCGGCGCACTTCCGACTCCGGCGAAAGCGTGCCGGACGCGGTCACGATCACGTCGGAATGCCCGATGAACGACCACACGAGCGCCGAGAACACGAGCGCCACCATCGCGATGACAAGCGCCTGCGTCATGCGCCACGGCTCGGCCGTAAGAATCGCGATGCCCTCGGCGCCGTGATCTTCCAGCGCCTCGGTCAGGGGTTTAAGGTGCGCGTCGTTCTTCACCGCCCGGTCCTCCTATCAGCGCCAGCTTGTTTTTCAGGAGCCCGGGTTCGAGCACCATGCGCAACTCCTGCAGCGAGCGCCGCTGGAGTTCCGCTTCCGCATTGATCTCGTCGACGAGCGCGGTCCACTTCGCCGCGCCGTCCGCCTTCACCTGCCGGAAGATGCGCATGCCGCGCTGCGCTTCCGCCTGCGCGTCCGAAAGCAGGCGCGCCTGCGTGCGGAACGAGTCCGAGATGCCGGATTCGAGCCGCTGCGAGCCGCCGATCGAGCCGTTCGCCCGGTACTGGCCCCAGAGCGCCTGCGCGTGGTTGAGCAGCTCCTGCGCGCGGGCGAGCGCCTTGTCCCTGAACGCGGCGACGTCGGGCTGCACCGCCTTGATGAACCACGTGTCGTCGCGCGCGTCGAGCGTTTCGTTGAACGACAGCAGCGCGTCCTCATAGCCTTTCGTGCCGCGCGCCTTCTGCAGATCGGCGAACTGCGCCGCCACGGCCTTCTTGTGCGTGACCTCGGCGGCGATCACATCCGACCATGCGCCCACCGGCATCTTCTGCAGGCCGTCGAGCGCCTGCGCCGTCTGGCCGTTGCGCCACGCCTGCGCCACCGCCTCGTATTGATTCACGGCCGCAGGCGACGGCAGCTTGGTCGCGCTCATCTGGCGGAACTGCTCCTGAAACGGCGGCGTGGAGAACTTGATCGTCGCGAGCAGCGCGACGAGCGGCGCGAGGCTCGGCGCGCTCGCCTGCTTCTGCAACTCGATGTACTGGCGCAGGTCCTCGCGCACGCGATCGAGCCCGCCAAGCCGCGGATACTTTTCCGCGTATTCGGTGAGCACCGCCTGCAACGCTTCGGGATGCCCCTCGCCCAGTTCCTTGCCGATGCTCGCCTTCAGCCGGTCGATCGCGGCGAGATACACCGAATCGTCGCTTTGCAGCTTGCGCAGATGGCTGAGCGCCGCGGAATACGGCTCGCGGAACTCCGGCACATACGACGAGATGCGGTCGAGCGCGCGCTGGTGGCCGGTGGCGTCGTCGTCCCAGTGCCGCAGGATTTCGCCGACGCGGTCCTCGTCCGCATAAATGCGGATCGGCGCATCCGGGCCGCCCCGGCCGAGCACGAAGCTTTCGAGCTTGCCGATCCATTCGAGCTCGTCCACGAGCGGGCGCACGTCCGCATTGTTCGCGCCGAGCCGCTTCATTTCCGCGATCACCGCGCTCGCCCTGTCGAACTGGCCGCGCTTGAGCGCCGCGAGCCACTCGGGCACCTTCGCCTTGAGGAGCGCCTCGGTGCCGAGCGCGCTGAACTGCCCGTCGTCGGGATGGCGGCTCAGGTAGTCGCTCGCGACGCCCGCCGCCTGTGCATACTCGCCGCTCGCGATGAGGCCCTTCATGCGGCGCTCGGACGAGCCGTGGAAATAGAGCGCCGATGCGATCGCGACGATCGCGGCGAGCACCCCGACGCCCACGGTCAGCACCCGCTTCCTGCTCGTGCGCTCGCCGCCCGAAAAGGCGGTTCTCAACTCGGAGAACATCATCGAGAACTTGCTGCGCTTGCGCCGCTTCTCCGGGTCCTTGCGGGTGTCGTCGGCCTCGGGCAGCGCTTCCTTGTTGACTTCGTCCTCGCGCAGTTGCGCCTGATCGACGCAGAAGATATCGAGAAACGAATGCGCCGAGCCGACGAACGTGGTCTTGTCGGCGTCAGCTTCAGCGGCTGCCTCGTTTGCCGCGTCGGCCACCGCGACCTGCGTGAGCGTCGAGTCGCCTTCTTCCTTGTGCACGCTCACGCGGTACACGAAGTGCGTGCCGCCGAACGCGAGCACGTCGCCGTCCGCAAGCGGATGAGCCGACGCGTCGAGCCGCTGGCCGTTGACGAAGGTGCCGTTGGTGCTGCCGAGATCCTCGACGTACGGCGCCCCGCCCTTCAGAAAGAGATGCGCATGGCGGCGCGAGACGTAGTTGACCTGATGCGGATACTGCTCGCGATAGCGCGCGAACAGGGCATCGGCCTTGCTCACGAGAAACGGGAACTGCGCGACGTCGATAGGCTGGAGGCCGAGGTCGGTGCGCTTGGGCGCAAGCGTCACGCTGGCCGGACGCACCGCGCTCGCACGCGCATGCACGCGCGGCACGAACTGCACGCGATACGACAGCTTGCTGCCGAAGCAGATCTCGTCGCCGTGCCGCAGGCGTGCGGGCTTTTGCCGGACCTCCGCGCCGTTGACGGCCGTGCCGTTCTTGCTGTCGAGATCGGCGACATACACCCCGCCGTGCTCGATGAAGATGCGGGCATGCCGGCGCGAAAGCTGCGCGACCGCCTCGGGCGCGCACGACGCGAACGGCGCTTCGGTGCGGCCGATCGCAAACAGGTTCTCGTCGATGCGGATCTCGGCCAGCTCCGGATGGGATACGGGCTTGAGGACGACATCGAACGCCTCATCCACGCTCGCCTGCACCTCTGCTATCGGAGCTTCGCCAGGAGCCATGTCCACGTCACGAGGAGCGTCCAGCCGCTGGCGCAAGCGCGTCAGGGCAACGCCCGCAAATGTCCGGGCGAATAGACTTTGTTGGACTGAACCGCCCTTCGGGCGGCGACAGTAGAAAGTGTAAGTCACGCATTGCCGTAGTCAATCGCCGGGCACTGGTGCGACACGCCATATCCGAGCCGCATGGCCGTTCGTTTCGCATTCATTTTCGGATTCCTGACAGGGTGCCGCTCGCGCCCCGAACAGTTCGATAGTTTAGACATTTCGGATGCCTGCCTTCGATGTCTGCCTTCGACGTCTCTTACTTCAGCGTTTCCTTACTTGCGTTCTGCACATCGACGGTCGGCCATCCGCCGCCGAGCGCCTTGTAGAGCGTGACGGTGTCCGAGAGGATCTGCTGGTGATTCGCCAGCAGCGCGAGTTGCGCGGCGAGCAGCGTGCGTTCCGTCTCGAACACCTGCAGTTGCGAGATCACGCCCTCCTTCAACTGCGCATCGATCTGCGCGGCCACCACGCTCAGCTGCTCGACTTCCTGCTGAAGCTCCACGCGCTGCCTGGTGTGCGAGTCGAGATTGACGAGCGCGTTCTCCACTTCCTCGAACGCGGCCATGACCGTGCTCCGGTACTGCTGTTCGGCGACCGTCGTCTGCGCCTCGGTGGTCTTCACGCGCGCCCTCACGCTCGGGTCGAGAACCGGGATGTTGATGCTCGGCAGAAAGCTGAACGTGAAGGTCTTCAGCAAGTCGGTGAGCGCGAAGCTCGCGCTGCCGGCGCGGCCCGTCAGGCTGATGGTGGGCAGTTGCGCGAGCTTCGCCTGCCCGACGAGGTTGTACGTTTCGAGCACGCGGTATTCGGCGGCGATCAGGTCGGGCCGGCGCGCGAGCAGTTGCGAGGGCAGGCCCGCGGGCACCGGCGGAATGTGCACGCGATTCTGCAGACGGCCGTCGGGCACCTTGAACTCGCCGGCCGGCACGCCGATCAGCGTGGCGAGCGCGTTGTCCGCGAGATCGCGCGCGCGGCGCAGCTCCAGCAGTTCGCGCGTCAGCCGGTTGATCTCCGCGCGCTGCGTGAGCACCTGCGTCTTCGGCACGAGGCCGTTCTTCTGCATGCCCTCGAAGATCGTCAGGATCTGCTGGTTGGTCGTGATCGTCGTCTTCTGCTGATTGATCTGGTCGTCGAACTGGAGAATCTGGAAATAGGTCGTCGATACATCGGAGACGAGCTTCAGGTAGCCCGCGCGCCAGTCGGCCTCGGTCGCGCGGAACTCGGCCTTCTGCGCCTGCACGCCCTTCTCCACCGCGCCCCAGATATCGATGTCCCAGTTGACCTGCGTGCCCAGGTTGTACTGCTTGACGAAGTTCTGCCCGGTCGTCTTCTCGAAACTCGCGCCGGCGCCGATGTCCATCGTCGGCAGCGCGGCCGCCCGCGCCTCGCCGATCTGCGCGCCCGCCACGCCGATGCGCGCGGCGAGCACCTTGATGTCGAAATTGCCCTCGATCGCCTTGTTCACGAGCGAGTCGAGATACGGGTCCTTGAACTGCTTCCACCAGTCGGGCTGGATTGCATCGGTGGCCGCGAACGTCGGCGCCGAAGGCTTGGTGAACGCGGTCTTCTCCGGCGTGTCGGGGCGCTTGTAGGTGGGGATATTCAGATCGAGGCAGGCGCTGAGCAGCGTCGTGCACACCCCGCCGACGATCGCGAGCCGGATGGCGCAGGCCATCGCATGCCTGCGCGCGGTGCGTTGCGGCGCCGCTGCGCTCGTGCGGGCCACGCCGACCGCGACCGGCGGCCTACCACGCATGCCACGCTTGACTGCTACGCGCAACGAGGGCAACAGGGCTGGCACGATCTCACTCCGGTGAATGCGGACCGAACGCGACGCGGCGGGACGATCACCCTCAAGTAGAGCACACGGCGGGCCGCTGCTCCATACAGGTTCGTCACTAGTCGATGCGTCGTGCTGCGGGCCGGTGCGTTGTCTGGGTGTCGGGCTGAAAGGGGACGCGAGGGCCGGCGCGCCGCTTCGCTCGCGTGGGCGAAGTCCGGCGCGCGATCGCGGCGGCACAGGCCACCGGCCCGCGCCGCCGCTCATCACGGAATCACCCCGGAATCGCGACGATCGTGTTCGTGTTCGAGTTCGCCGCCAGCTGGACCGGGTTGACGTTCGACTGGAAGCGCCCGGCGCTGCCCACGCTGTTCTGGTTGAACACGTTCTGCGTCTGGCCGATGAATTGCGGCGCGCTCAGCGACAGGTTGAACGTCGACAGGTTGTACTGCGACAGGTCGAGCCCCGGCAGCAGCGCGACGCCGCCACGCACTGCGGACATCGCGGCACGGTCGAGTTGTTCGGTCACGGGGAGGTCTTGGATCGTCAGCGAGTTCATGTCGGTTCTCCTGGGGGTCATTGAGCGTCGGGGCTGGTTCGGCATCGTTGTCTGCTCGCAGGGAACAAATGCATAGGCCGTGCCAAAGACACCCAGGAAGACTGAATTATTTTTCAATCCGTTGAAAATGAAGGGGTTTCAGGAAGACTGCCGCGCGGCGGGCGCGGCCGGCGAACCACCCGCCGCCGATCACATGGCGCTTGCGAACCAACAGTTCGCATGCCGGACTGTCGGTTCTTCGGCAACACACGCGTTGGGCCCCGGGCCAGGCGCCGCTACTTCACGATGATCGTGATCTTCTTCGAATAGACCGGCGGATTGTGCGGGATGTGCTTGTCGTCGCCCATCAGGAGCTGCAGCGTGTGCTTGCCGGGCGGCAGTTCGAGCAGCGTCTCGGTTTCGCCCGCGCCGTAATGCAGATGGTTCCTGTCCGACGGAATCTCCTCGTTCATCGGCGGCAGGTCGACGTCGATCAGCAGATGATGGTGGCCCGTGTTCGCATACTTGACGCCGCGCGGCGCGACGCCCATGTAGCGCAGCCCGAACCACACCTTGAACGGCTTGCCGGCGGGCACGACCTGGCCATCGTTCGGATAGCCGATGTACGCATACGCGTTGGGCGGGGCCGGCGTGGGTCCGGCGAAGGCGGCGCCGGCAGCCAGCGAGGCCGCGAGCGCGGCGGCGGCGAATAGCTTGTTCATGGCGTGTGCTCTCCGCTTGTGCGGCGTCCAGTGGGCGGCGCCGGTGTCATCGCACGATGATCGTGATCTTCTTCGAATACACGGGGGGATCGTGCGGCACATGGTTCAGGTCGCCCATGAGCAGTTGCAGCGTGTGTTTTCCGGGCGGCAGTTCGATGCGCGCGTCGGTTTCGCCCGCGCCGTAATGGAGGTGGTTGCGATCCGACGGTATTTCCTGGTCGAGCGGCGGCAGATCGACGTCGATCAGCAGGTGATGATGGCCGACGTTCGGCAGGTCGACACCCTTCGGACACACGCCCATGTTGCGCAGTCCCATGCGCACCCAGAGCTTGCCGCCGGTGATCACGGCGCCGTCGGGCGGCCAGATGATGTAGGCCTCGGCGTTGGGCGGCGAAGGCGTGCGCGCCGGCGCCGCGGGGAACGACGAATCGGCAGCCAGCGCTGCGAGCGAAGCCATCGCGCCAAGTATTGTTCTTCTTAGCATGCTACGCGAGCCTCCCGGAAGGTCGGAAAACGATGGATAGCGCATCGAGCGCTACTCGCCATGTCCTGCGATTTTCGTCTTTTAGCTTAGGTCGTAACTTCTCAAAAAGATACGTGGAAGAACGCGGGGTGCCGTGCGCGCGCGAGGCGCCATCTGCGGGTGCGCAGCACGCGCATCCGCCCGCGCCCGCGAACGCGCCCGCATCGAAAGCGGGATGCAAGGCGGCGCGATCGCGCCCCCTCGCACGCATCCCCCACACATTGGGGATTAAGCCTCGCCGCGTGCGTGCTATCGTTGTTGATGCTGCACCCCGCAACGGCACAACGCCGGATCCGCGCGGTGGCGTAGGCCACGCCGTAGCAGCCCTGGCACGCGAAGGCGACATGCGCGTTGTCGATCGACTATCTTCAATGCCGGATAGACAGGGTGTGAATATGTGGCGAAAACTCTTGATCGTATGCATATTCGGGGCAATCGGGGTGGACTGCGCGCAAGCGGCGTCCGCCGCCGCGGCAGCGGCCCCAACGGTAGAGCGCACCGTCACCGCGCCACCCGGGCCGCGGCGCATCGCACTCGTGATCGGCAACGCCGAATATGGCACTCACCCCCTCGCGAACCCGGTGCGCGACGCCCGCCAGATGAGCGCCACGCTCGCGTCGCTCGGCTTCGAGGTCACGAGCTACGCGAACGCGAGCGCGCCGCAGATGGCGCAGGCAATCGCCGACTTCAGGCGCCGGCTCGCCGCGGGCGGCGTCGGCGTCTTCTATTTCGCGGGCCACGGCCTGCAGGCGGGCGGCGACACGATGCTCGTCCCCGTCGATGCCGACAGCGGTTCGCCCGCCCGGCTCGTCACGAAGGGCGTCGCGCTGCAAAGCGTGCTCGACGCGATGTCGAAAGAACGCCCGAACCGAATCAATCTCGTCATCCTCGACACATGCCTGAACAATCCGTTCGAGCCGGTTGCGGCGCGCGCGCCCGATCTGCCCGCGGATACGCTCGTCGCGTACGCGACCGCGCCGGGCACGCTTGCCGACGACGGCGAGCGCCAGGGCGTCTACACGGCCGCGCTCGTCACCGCGATGGCGGCAGGCCCGCGTGACGCAACGGCGATGTTCCGGTCGGTGGCGTCGGCGGTCGGGCGCGAGACGAAGCAGCGGCAGGTGCCGTGGATCGCATCGTCGCTCGCAGGCCCGTTCAGCTTCGGCGCCGTGCCGCGCGATGCGAGCGCGAAGACGCGTGTCGCCGGGATCGATGCCGCGTCGCAGACGGGCACGCTCACCCGCGGCATCCTGCCGAAGGACAGCAGCGAGCAGTACGAGCTGACCTTCTGGGATTCGATCAAGGACAGCAACTATGCGAGCGATTACGAAGCCTATCTGAAGGCCTATCCGAACGGCCGGTTCGCCGCGCTCGCCCGCGCGCGCATCGACCGGCTGCGCGCCGCCGCGCCGAAGACCGAGGCGCCTGCGGCACGCACCGCGCCCGCCGTCACCGCGCCCGCCGAAAAGGCGCGCCCGGTCCAGCAGGCGCCCACGCCTGCTCCTGCACCGGCGCCCCGGCAAACCGAAGCTGCCAAGTCCGCACCCGCCGCATCGCCTGCTCCGGCGACGGCCGCCAAAGGCGCGGCGGGCGCCGAGATCAAGGACTGCCCCAACTGCCCGATACTCATCCCGATCGCCGCCGGCACCTTCACGATGGGCAGCAACTCCGATGACCCCGCCGAGAAGCCGCCGCATCGCGTGTCGATCGGCCAGCCGTTCGCGATCGGCAAGTACGAAGTGACACTCGATCAGTGGAACGCCTGCGCGGATGGAGGCGCCTGCACGCGCATCCCGGCGGACGGCAATCCGGCGGGCAACACGCCGATGCGCAACGTCAGCTGGGACGACGCCCAGGTCTACGTGAAATGGCTGAGCAAGACCGCCGGCAAGGCGTACCGGCTGCCCTCCGAGGCCGAATGGGAATACGCGGCGCGCGGCGGCACATCGACGCCCTACTGGTGGGGCGACCAGATGCGCAAGGGCAACGCGAACTGCAAGGAATGCGGCGACCCGTGGAAGGCCGAAGGCCCGGCCACCGTCGGCTCGTTCGCGCCGAACCCGTACGGCCTCTACGACATGAACGGCAGCGTCTGGGAATGGGTGACGGACTGCTGGCACAGCTCCTACAAGAACGCTCCCGCCGACGGCCGCGCGTGGGACGACCCGTCATGCTCGGTGCGGGTGATCCGCGGCGGATCATGGCGTGACGGCGGCGCCTACATGCAGTCCGCGACCCGCTTCAAGTACAGCGCGAGCGTGCGGCAGTCGCAGAACGGCTTTCGCGTGGCCCGCGACATGCCATAGCGGCGGCATCCGGCAGCCCGCGCGAGCCCACGCTCGCGCGGCGGGCATTCGCGCGGGCCGCCGCAGGGCGTTCGCGCGGCGATCCGTCAGTGCTTGCGGGCCTGCGTGCTGATCTGCACGAGATCGATGGCCACCTTGTCGCGTCCGTACTTGTCCGCGATCTGCGCGAGCCGCTTGTCGAGGGCACGCAGATAGTCCCCCTTCTGCTCGCTGTCCGGCCTGAGCGCATCGAAGAGCGGCGTGGGCGTGATGGTCAGCACGATCAGCTCCGAGCCGAACGGCTTCGACACCACCCAGTCGCCCATCGTGCCGATCGTCGCCGTGTAATGCGGCGGCGCCTGATTGTCCTTCGCACGCTCGTTCGGCAGGAGATGGGCCACGGCGCCGTCGAGCGAGAAGTAATCGACGTTCACGTAGGAATCGAAGCCCGGCGTCATGACATCGACGATGAGCGGCTGGCCCTCGGTCAACTGCGCATTGGGGGCACGCGAGCGCAGCGACGCCGGACGTCCCGTCTGGCGATTCGCCGTGTAGTACGGCGCGATGACCTTGAGCACGTCGCATTTGTCGTCGCTTACCTGCTGCACGCCGAGATTGGTCGTCTTCACGCCCGGCACGGCGGCGAGCGCCTCCTTCAGGCGCGCGGTGCCATAGCGCTGCGACAGGAAGCCCTGCACGTCGACGGTCTGGTCATGCACCGACGCATACAGCGCCGAGCACGGCACGCCCGCCAGAACCGGCGCGACGGCGCTGAGCGTGAGCACGGGCGGCGGCGCGGCGGGTGTGACAGGAGCGGCAGGCGTAGCCGACGCGAGGGCCGCCGAAGGAGCGGCGGGCCGCTCCGCCTGGGTACCGGCCGCAGGCGCCGCGGGAGTCACCGCTCCGCCCGCGCCGCTGTCCTGGGCGCTCGTTTCGGTTTCCGGCGCTTTCGACGACTGCGACTGATCGTAGAAGTAATAGCCCGTTCCCGCCGCCAGCGCCGCGACAAATGCCGCCGCGCCGATGAGGACGCCCGGCTTGCCCTTCGACCCCGATGCCGCTGCCGGCCGGTCCTCGCTCAGTTCATCGAGAAAACGCGCGACGGTCGGCGTGCGCGCCTCGCGGTCGAACGAGAGCGCCGCCTTCAGCGCCTTCCACTGCTTGCCGCCGAGGTCTTCCGGCCGCTGCGGCTTCATGCCCGCGCTGCGCGCCTGCGTCGCGGGCACGCGGTCGAACGGATGCTTGCCCGTCAGCAATTCATACGTGATGCAGCCGAGCGCATAGACGTCGTCGCGCGGATCGGGCTCGCGATGCTCCAGCATCTCAGGGCTCGCATACGCAGGGGTCAGCGCGCCGAGACTGCCGGGGTCGAAGATGGTCGCCTCGGTTTCCTCTTCCGGCCGCTGGAACACCCGCGCGATGCCGAAATCGATCACCTTGACTTCGGCCGTGTCCGTGAGGAAGACATTGGCGGGCTTGAAGTCGCAATGAACGAAGCCGCGCTCGTGCGCGTAGGCGAGCGCGTTCGCCATGCCCCGGAAGATCGGAACCACTTCGGCGAACGGCATGCCCTTGAAATTCGGGTTCCGAAGAATGCGCGAGAGCGGCTGGCCGGACAGGTACTCCATCGTCAGATAGACGACCGAGCCGTCGCGGTCGAAGTCGTACACCGTCACGATGTTGCGGTGCGCGAGCGTCTGCGCCTTGCGGGCTTCGCGCTGAAGCGCGATCAGCGACTTCGGGTTGCCGCGAAACTGGAGGTTGAGCACCTTGATCGCGACGTAGGGCCTGCGATCCGACGCCTCGAGCTTGCGCAGGTCGAGGGCCTTGAACACCGTGCCCATGCCGCCGACGCCGAGACACTCCTCGAGCACGAAGCGCCCGTTGAGCGTATCGCCGATGCCCTTCACCTGATCGAGCTCGGCGACCACCTGGCTGCCCGAGGACACCGAGCGCGACTCCGTATGCACCGATCCATGCCCCGGCATGGTCTGCACGCGGGTTTCCTCGGAATTCGCAACGGGGTTGTTCAGCCCCGGGCTGGCAAGCCTCGCCGACTGCTCGACGCGCCAGCGCACGGCCGCGTAGACATCGGGAGGCAGGGGCTTCGCGGCGTTCTCTTCGTCGAGGGCCTGCAGGAGCCGCGCAGCGGGCTCGCGATTCGTCGCCAGCACGCCATCGATCCGCGCGAAGAACTCGTCGCGCGACTGGCCGTCGCTTTGAAATGTACGAATCGCTTGCGCAAAGCTTGTCATCTGTGCGACTCGCAGCGGCTCCAAATCGACCGACAATTCACTTGTCGTAACAAACTACATGTCCACGTTCGATACTAGCCTTCGATAGCGCCTTTCGCAAATCTCGTTTTCGATCATTGGCGCGGCGGCGAACGTGTTGCAGGCAATCCGACATGGCGCTCTGAAGTGTTGGCTGCATAGCGTCTGATCGGGCGCTTTCCGGGCGTCGCGAGTGATCGTCAGAGGAATGTCGCATACCGAACAAATGCCGGGTTTTCAAGCACTTGAACGCGCACCTGCCAGCGTGGCATGCAACATGGCACGGCCCATGCATTCATGTAACCCACGCAAGCGACGAAGCGGCCGATGCGGCGCGTGCCGTGTCGCCGTCATCGTGCGAAATCGCAGTGGCCGCGTGCGGAGCCGCACAGGTCACAAGCGCGGACGGATTGCCTATACTGGGGGCATGAACCCGCCGGCTGGGTGCATGAACCCGCCGGACATCCGACCGCAACGTCGCGTGGCCCGTCACGCGAACCCGGCTCCGAACCTTCAGCACCTTCAGGAAAAAGCCATGGCCGTTATCGTCATCAAGGATCTCGCGGACAGTCTCGACCTCGACAGGGAAGCAATGACCGCGATCGTGGGCGGCGCGCGAACCGGCGCCCACCAGTCGTTTCGCCCGCGCCCGTTCGCGGCCGCGAACAGGGTCTTCAGCTATCCGGGGATGTCCGTTCAGGGCGTGGAAGCGCAGCAGCCCGGACCGTTCAGGAAGAAACTGGTCCCGCGCTGATCCGTAAGCATCCGCTGAACTCCGGCATTAAAGGCAGCCCGCGCGAGGCGCATCGGCAACGATGCGCCTCGTGTTCGTTCATGGCGTGGAGGTTTCGAGGGTCCCGCTGCGTGCAGCGCTACCCGATCGATGCCGCGACGCGCCGCCCGTCGGCATGAGAACCGAGCGATCGCGCCGTGCGCCTGACGAGGCCCGAGCGCACCGCTTCACGCGCCTCGGCGTCGAGTTCCACCAGATAGCGTGTCTTGCCCGCGATCACCGCGCCCACCGCCACGCCATCGCGATACAGCACCCGGTTGCCCGCAAGAGCGGGCACTTTTTCGCCGGGCAGGAGCGTGCCGACGAGGTTCAGCGGGTCGACTGCGCTCACCGCGACGAAGCTGCCGTCGAGCGGACGCTTGCGCACCTCGCGCAAGAGCGGCACGGCTTCGGGCAGCGCGAACTGCTCGCCCGCCAGCCCCGCGACGAAACGCCCGCCGCGAATCTCGCCGCGCACCTCCAGCCGGTGAAACACGCGCAGCAACTCGCGCCACGGAGGCAGCCAGCCGGCCTCGCGCTCGAAGAGCCGCCAGAACACGACGCCATAGCGGCGCAGCACGGCCATCGCGACGTGTTCGACGGCGCCCGCCTGCTCCTCCTGCCCCTCCTGGGGCCCGGTGCGGCGCAGGAGCGCCCAGCGCCCCGCGTCGTCCATCCCGCCGATGAAAAGCCCGCCCCGGCGCGGCCGCCGGCTGAACGCGTTGCGCTTCGCCGCGGGCGCGACGAGCGCGCGCAGGCCGGCGAAGCTGTCGGCGTTGACGAGGCCGAGCGCGACCAGCTCGCCCAGCGCGTCTTCGAGCTCGGTGCGCAAGAGGCGCGTGTCGGCGAGCAGTTCGTCGAAGAACATCGCGCCGTGAGCCTTCAGCGCGTCGTGCACGAGCTGCGCGCGCGAGCTCATCTCCGGCGCCTCGCCGGGCCGCATCAGCGCGTTCCACGCGGCGAGATCGCGGCGCGGCAGCAGCACGATCGGCGTGCCGCGCACTGGCCCGCCCGCGGCCTTCGAGCGGCCGCCCGGCCGGCTCCAGACGATCTTCCCCGCGCGGCAGATTTCGTCGAGCCAGTAGCCCGAATAATCCGCGATGCGCGCCGGCAGGATCTCGTCCTCCCACGCGACGGCGGGCGCCTCGAACCCTTCGAGCTGCCCGAGGACCGATAGCAGCGCGTCGCGCCCTTCGCCGCGCGTATCGGCGGCGAGATGCTGCCAGTCGAACAGGAAGCGCATGAAATCCTGCCGCTCGACGGGCTCGATTTCCCGGCGCAGCCGCCGCACCGTGTACCGGTGGATGCGCGCGAGCAGATGGCGCTCGCACCATTCCTCTTCGGCCGCGCCCGGCGTGAAGCGGCCCCGCATCACGTAGCCCTGCCCTTCGAGGCGCGTGAGCGCGAGCGCCACCGACGACGCCGGCAGCGCCAGCGCCCGGGCGATCACCGGCACCGTCAGCGGACCGAAGCCCGACAGGCGCGCCCGGACGATCTCGACGAGCGCGTCGTCCTCCGTCCATTCGTCCGTGTAGCCGGCGGGCGGGTGAAGCGGCGGGCGCATCGGTGCCCGCGGATAGACCGCGCGCACGCACATCAGCCGCTCGACGGGTATCCACAGCGCGTCGTGCTCCGCGATCTGCAGGCGCGTCGCGCGGCCCGTCTGCGCAAGCGCGTCGAGCCAGGCGGGCCAGCCGTCGTTGTGCTGCGCCTCGGCGGCGCTCACGCAGGCGAGACTCATCAGCGCCTCGTGCATTTCGTCCGCGCTTCGCACCGCGGGCCACGCTTCCTCGCGCACGCCTGCGATCGCGTCGGCGTCGAGCGCGCCGAGGTCGTCGGCGGATTCGGGGTCGCTCCAGCGCCGCGCGAGCACGGCCTGCGTGCGGCGCTCTTCCAGGGGCGCGTCGTCGAGGAACGCGTACGGCCGCGCCGAGAGGATTTCCGCCGCGAGCGGCGACGGCGCGGGCAGCTCGCGCGTGACGAGCCGCACTTCTCCACGCTCGATGCGCCGCAGGATCGCGAGCCATTGCTCGCTGTCCATCGCGTCGTGCAGACAGTCGTCGATGGTCTGGTCGACGAGCGGGTGATGCGGCACCTCGCGCTCGCCCACCACGTTTTCGACACACGCGACCTGATCGGGAAAGATCGTCGCGAGCAGGTCCTCGCTCTTCATGCGCTGCAACTGCGGCGCGACCTTGCGCCCGCCGGCGTAGCGCGGCAGCGCGAGCGCGTTGGTGGCGTTCCAGCGCCAGCGCACGCCGAAAAGCGGTGCGTCGAGGAGCGCCTGGATCAGCACGTGCTCGGCGGTGCTCGCGCGCAAGTAGCGCCACACCTCGTCGAGCGCGAAGCTGTGGCTGCCCGTCAGGGACAGAACGATCGCGTCCTCCGTGGCGGCCGCCTGCAGCTCGAAGTTGAACGTGCGGCAGAAACGCTTTCGCAGCGCGAGGCCCCACGCGCGGTTCACACGGCTGCCGAACGGCGCGTGGATGACGAGCTGCGTGCCGCCGGATTCGTCGAAGAAGCGCTCCATCACGAGCGTGTCCTGCGTCGGCAGCACGCCGAGCGCCGCGCGCGAGCGCGCCAGATACTCGACGATCTGCCGCGCCGCCTCGCGCCCGATGCCGGTTTCATCCGCGAGCCACGTGATCGCCGTATCGAGCGGCGCGGCGCCCTTCTGCGCGAGGAACGCGTCGATCTGGCCGCGCAGCCGCGCAATCGCATGTGAGAGCTCGTCGGAGCGGCCGGGCGCCTCGCCGAGCCAGAACGGGATGTTCGGCGGCTGGCCGTTCGCGTTCTCCACCCGCACGCGCCCGCCTTCGATGCGCAGGATCCGGTACGACGTGTTGCCGAGCTGGAAGATGTCGCCCGCGAGGCTTTCCACCGCGAAGTCCTCGTTGACGGTGCCGATCTGCAGGCCCTGCGGTTCGAGCAGCACGGCGAAGTCGGCGTTGTCCGGAATCGCGCCGCCCGAGGTCACCGCCGTCAGCTTGCCGCCGCGCCGCCCGCGCAGCGTCCCGCCGACCGCATCGCGGTGCACGTACGCGCCGCGCGGACCGTGGCGGCTCGTGTAGCCCTCTGCGAGCGTGCGCACGACCGCGTCGTATTGCGCGCGTTCGAGCGCCGCGTACGGATACGCATGGCGAAAGCGCTCGAACAGTTCGTCCTCGCCCCATTCGCGGCACGCGACTTCCGCCGTGATCTGCTGCGCCAGCACGTCGAGGGGCGCGCGAGCGACGTTGAGCGCGTCGAGCTCGCCGCGCCGCACACTGTCCAGCAGCGCCGCGCATTCGATCAGATCGTCGCGCGAGGTCGGAAAGAGCCGCCCCTTCGGCGTGCCGCCGACCTGGTGCCCCGAGCGCCCGACGCGCTGCAGGAAAGCGCCGATCGACCCCGGCGAGCCAAGCTGGCAGACGAGTTCGACATCGCCGATGTCGATGCCGAGTTCCAGCGACGCCGTCGCGATCAGCACCCGCAGTTCGCCGCGCTTCAGGCGCTGCTCGGCATCCAGCCGGTGCTCGCGCGCGAGGCTGCCGTGGTGCGCGGCCACCGCCGTCTTGCCGAGCCGCTCGGTCAGGTGGCGCGCGGCGCGCTCGGCCATGCGCCGCGTGTTGACGAAGACGAGCGTCGTGCGGTGCTGCGCGACGAGATCCGCGAGTTTGTCGTAGACGCGCTCCCACATGTCGTTCGACATGATCGCCTCGAGCGGCATCGGCGGGATGTCGAGCGCCAGGTCGCGCGCCCGCGCATGGCCGACATCGACGACCTCGCACGGCTCGCCCACGCCCGCGAGGAATTTCGCCACGAGCTCTATCGGCTTTTGCGTCGCGGACAGGCCGATGCGCACCGGCCGCGCGGCGCACAGCGCGTCGAGCCGCTCGAGGGAGAGGGCCAGATGCGCGCCGCGCTTCGAGCCTGCGACGGCGTGAATCTCGTCGACGATCACCGTGCGCGTGGTGGACAGCATCGCGCGGCCGGAATCGGAACTCAGCAGCACGTAGAGCGATTCGGGTGTCGTCACGAGAATGTGCGGCGCGCGCTTTCGCACGGCGGCGCGTTCCTGCTGCGTGGTGTCGCCGGTGCGCACCGCGGCGCGGATCTCGACCGGCGGCAGGCCGAGCTGTGCGAGTTCGCGCGCGATGCCCGCGAGCGGCTCCTGCAGGTTCACGCGGATGTCGTTGGACAGCGCCTTGAGCGGCGAAACGTAGACGACGGTCGTTTCGTCGGGCAGCGCCGAGCCGCGCGCAAGGCCCTCGCGCACGAGTTCGTCGATGGCGGCGAGAAACGCGGTGAGCGTCTTGCCCGAGCCCGTGGGCGCGGCGACGACGGTCGAGCGGCGGGCCTGGATGAGCGGCCACGCGCGCGCCTGCGCCTCGGTGGCGGCCGAAAAGTTGCGGTCGAACCAGTTGACGACAGCGGGATGAAATCCCGAAAGCGCGTCGGCGAGTGGCGGGTTCACGGTCATCCGGCTATTTTATGAGCGGATCGGATTTCGCGTGCGGCGCGGATTCGATGCGGTCTCGCTGCCGATTTGCTGCCGGTTCGGCGCCGATTCGCTGCGGTTTCCGCGGGATTTCGGCGCGTCGATTGGGCACTCGCGCGCCGCGCCTTTCGTCGCAGGAATCGCGACCGGGCACCGCGCTTGCGCACAGGCCGACGCGTCGGGGTGAGTGCACCCGCGCCGCCGCAGGGCCATAATCGAGCGCGAACGAATGCCGGCATCCCGAGCGCAGCGCAGAGTTTCCCGGTTCGCCGGCCCAGACGAACCAGTACACGAACACACGAACACACGAAGGCACGAACGCGAGCCGCGGCCCGCGGCAAACCGGCAGACAACCGACAGGAGAGGCAATTGAACGAGCACGTTCAAGGGCAGACGCCCGGCACCAACGGTACCAGCGGCAGCCACGGTCCGCTATCCTCAGACGAGCTGCGCAAAATCGACGCCTACTGGCGGGCCTGCAACTATCTCTCGGTGGGCATGATCTATTTGCGCGCGAATCCGCTGCTGCGCGAGCCGCTCGCCCCCGCGCACATCAAGCGGCGGCTGCTCGGGCACTGGGGATCGGACCCCGGCCAGTCGTTCACCTGGGTTCACCTGAACCGCCTGATCCTCAAGGACGACCTGAACATCCTGTACGTGTCCGGCCCCGGCCACGGCGCGCCGGCGACGCTCGCGAACGCGTATCTCGAAGGCTTCTATTCCGAGATCTACCCCGACCGCAGCTACGACGAAACCGGCATGCTGAGGCTCTTTCGCTCGTTTTCGTCGCCGGGCGGGATCGGCTCGCACTGCACGCCCGAGACGCCCGGCTCGATTCACGAAGGCGGCGAACTGGGCTACAGCCTTTCGCACGCGTTCGGCGCCGCGTTCGACAACCCGGATCTGATCGTCGCCGTGATGGTCGGCGACGGCGAAGCGGAAACCGGCCCGCTCGCCACGTCGTGGCATTCGAACAAGTTCCTCAATCCGGTGCAGGACGGCGCCGTGCTGCCGATCCTGCATCTGAACGGTTACAAGATCGCCAACCCGACGATCCTCGCGCGCATTCCGCACGAGGAGCTGGAGGCGCTTTTCGTGGGCTACGGCTACAAGCCGTATTTCGTCGAAGGAAACGACCCGCACGAGATGCATCAGCGCATGGCGGCCACGCTGGAAAAGTGTGTCGGCGAGATTCGCGCGATCCAGCAGCATGCGCGCGCAGCCAGCGACACGACGCGCCCGCGCTGGCCGATGATCGTGCTGCGCTCGCCGAAGGGCTGGACCGGGCCGAAGGAAGTGGACGGCCACAAGGTCGAGGATTTCTGGCGCTCGCATCAGGTTCCGGTGCTCGATCCGGTGACCAACAAGAAGAGCCTGAAGGTGCTCGAAGAGTGGATGCGCAGCTACAAGCCCGACGAACTGTTCGACGCCGACGGACGCCTCATCGACGAGTTGCGCGCGCTCGCGCCGCAGGGCGAGCGGCGCATCAGCGCCAATCCGCATGCGAACGGCGGGCGCCTGCGCCGCTCGCTGCATTTGCCCGACATCCGCGAGCACGCGTTCACCGTCAGGAAGCCGGCTGCCGTCTACCAGTCGCCGACCGCGGTGCTCGCCACCTTCCTGCGCGAAGTGATCCGCCGCAACATGACGAACTTCAAGCTGTTCGGCCCGGACGAGACGGCGAGCAACAAGCTCGACGGCGTCTACGAGGTGTCGGGCAAGCGCTGGATCGCGCAGACGAAACCGGAAGACAGCGATGGCGGCGCGCTCGCGCCCGATGGCCGCGTGATGGAAATGCTCTCCGAGCACACGCTCGAAGGCTGGTTCGAGGGCTACGTGCTGACCGGGCGTCACGGCCTGCTCGCGAGCTACGAGGCGTTCGTGCACGTGATCGACTCGATGTTCAACCAGCACGCGAAGTGGCTCGAAAAGGCGAAGAAGGAACTCGACTGGCGCGCGCCGATCCCGTCGATCAACCTGCTCATCACGTCGCTCGTGTGGCGCCAGGACCATAACGGCTTCACGCACCAGGACCCCGGCTTTCTCGATGTGGTCACGAACAAGAGCCCGGAGGTCGTGCGCATCTATCTGCCGCCGGATGCCAACTGCCTGCTGAGCGTGGCCGATCACTGCCTGCGCACGCACGACTACGTGAACGTGATCGTCGCGGACAAGCAGCCGCATCTGCAATACCTCGACATGGAAGCCGCGATCGTGCATTGCGCGAAGGGCATCGGCATCTGGGACTGGGCCTCCACCGACGAAGGCCACGAGCCGGATGTCGTGATGGCCTGCGCGGGCGACATCGCGACGATGGAGTCGCTCGCCGCCGTCGAGATCCTGAAGAAGCAGTTCCCCGACCTGAAGCTGCGCTTCGTGAACGTGGTCGACCTGTTCCGCCTGATGCCCGACCGCGACCATCCGCACGGCCTCTCCGGCCGCGATTTCGATTCTCTCTTCACGCGCGACAAACCCGTCATCTTCAATTTTCATTCGTACGCGTCGCTCGTGCACAAGCTCACGTACAACCGCACGAATCACGAGAACATGCACGTGCACGGCTATCGCGAGCGCGGCAACATCAACACGCCGTTCGAGCTCGCGATCATCAATGGCGTGGACCGCTTTACGCTCGCGATCGACGTGATCGACCGCGTGCCGCGCCTGCGCGAAACCGGCGGCCATGCGAAGGAGTGGCTGAAGAACCAGGTGATCGAGAGCATCCGCTACGCGCATGCGGAAGGCATCGATCGCGACGAGATCCGCGAGTGGACATGGAAGGGATGACGCCATGGCACAGGGCATTCTGGTTCTCAACAGCGGCTCGTCGTCGCTGAAGTTCGGGGTGTTCGTGCCCGAGCGCGGCGACGAAGCCGCGTGGCTCACGGGCAGCGCGAAGGGCATCGGCCGCGCGGACGGGTCGCTCGCCATGCGCTCCGTCGACGGCCGCATCGACTTCGCGCAGGACCGGCTGATGGAGTCGCAGCACGACGCGCTGCAACGCGTGGCCGATGTGCTCGGCGCCAGTCTCGGCGATGCGCCCGTCGCGGTCGGTCATCGCGTGGTGCACGGCGGGCCGCGCGTCGAGGCGCACCGGAAGATCACGCCCGAACTCATGCAGACCTTGCGCGATGCGACGCAGTTCGCGCCGCTGCATCTGCCGCAGTCGCTCGCGCTGATGGAGCAGGCGCAGCAGATCTTCAGCGGCGTGCCGCACTTCGCCTGCTTCGACACGGTGTTCCATCAGACGATGCCCGCGCGTGCGTCGCATCTCGCGCTGCCGAAGCAGTACGCCGCGCAGGGTGTCGTGCGATACGGGTTTCACGGGCTGTCGTTCGAGTCGATCGTCGCGACGATCGGCAAGGACTTGCCCCCGCGCACGGTGATCGCGCATCTCGGCAGCGGCGCGAGCCTGTGCGCGCTGAAGGACGGCGAGTCGGTCGACACGACGATGGGTCTCACGCCGACGGGCGGCATTCCGATGGCGACCCGTTCGGGCGATCTCGATCCTGGCGTGCTGCTGTATCTGATGCGCGCCGAATCGCTCGATGCCGATGCGCTCGAAACCTTGCTCAATCGCGAGAGCGGGATGAAGGGGCTGTCGGATTCCAACGACGACATGCAGATGCTGCTCGCGCGCCGCGATCAGGGAGACGCTGATGCGCGGCTTGCCATTGACGTGTTCTGTACCGCGATACGCAAGGTGATCGGCGGGTATGCGGCGTTGCTCGGAGGGCTCGATCTGCTCGTGTTCAGCGGAGGGATCGGGGAGCATAGCGAAGCGATTCGCGAACAGATCGTCGAGGGGATCGGGTTTCTGGGCGGCGAGCGCCGCGTCGTCGGGACGCAGGAGGAGCGGCAGATCGCACGGCATTGTCGGAGGTTGTTCGACGGGGCGTGAAGGGGTTGTGCTCTGGCGACTCGCGTCGGGCTGTTTTTGTTTTGCTCGGTCTGCGGGGTTACACCGTTTGATGCGCTTGTGCTTCGGTGAAACTTGTATTGGCTTTGGTTTATTAGCTTAGGCCCTCTCGCGGAGCCGCAGTCACACAGGGATGTCGCTAGTGCGTGGGTTGGGCGGTTGTAGAACCATCTGATTGAGCTTGCCCCCGAAAAACGAATTC
>NZ_JFHC01000054.1 GCF_000698595.1 Caballeronia glathei
ACCCCAACCCCAACCCCAAGCGCCAGCGAAAGCTGAACTACAATCGTGCACATGACGAAATCCGATATTTCACTGCCACGCATAGCGCTGCTCGCGACGGGCGGAACGATCGCGGGCCAGGCGGGCGACGCCTCAAAAACCGCGGGCTACAAGGCGGGTGTCGTAGGCGTCGACAAGCTTCTCGACGCCGTGCCTGCGCTCACGCAGGTCGCGCAGATTCACGCCGAGCAGGTGGCGAGCATCGACAGCAAGGACATGAGCACGGCGCTCTGGCTGACGCTCGCCGCACGCGTCAACGCGCTGCTCGAAGAGGACGACATCGACGGCGTTGTCATCACACACGGCACCGATACGCTCGAGGAAACCGCCTACCTCCTGCATCTGACCGTGAAGAGCGAAAAGCCCGTCGTGCTCACGGCCGCAATGCGTCCCTCCACCGCGCTCTCCGCCGACGGCCCGCTCAATCTGCTCAATGCCGTAACCCTCGCCGCGCACGACGGCGCGGCCGGGCAGGGCGTGCTCGTCGCGTTCAACAACCAGATCCACAGCGCGCGCGACGTGACGAAGACAAGCACCTATGCCGTCGATGCCTTCCGTACGCCGGAATTCGGCGCCCTCGGCTGGGTGCAGGATGGACGCGTGGACTTCCAGCGCGGCGTCGTGCGCCGCCATACCGTCGGCAGCCAGTTCGATCTTCCCGCGGCGCTGCCCGCCGTCGAGATCGTGACGAGCTACGCCGGCGCATCGCGCACGGCGATCGATGCGTTCGTCGCGGCAGGGGTGAAAGGGCTGGTCGTCGCCGGAACGGGCAACGGCTCGATTCATGCGGCGCTTCAGCAGGCGCTCGCCGACGCGGTGAAGCAGGGCGTCGCGGTAGTGCGCTCGTCGCGCGTCGGCTCGGGCCACGTGATGCGCAACGGCGCCGCACCCGACGACGCGCTCGGCTCGGTCAGCGCGGGCACGCTCAACCCGTACAAGGCGCGCGTGCTGCTGATGCTCTCGATTGCCGCCGGTATCACGGATGCGACGGCGCTCCAGCAACTATTCGACACGTACTGAAACAAAAAACGCGAACCGGGGTTCGCGTTTCGTTCATGCTCGGGACGGCTTCCGCAGACTTCACGCAGCCGGAATGCGCAGCACCTGTCCCGGATAGATCTTGTCCGGGCTCTTCAGCATCGGCTTGTTCGCTTCGAAGATCACATCGTTCTTCGCGCCGTTGCCGTAATACTTTTCTGCGATCTTCCACAGGTTGTCGCCGGAAACCACCGTGTGGAACTGCGACTCGGGTGCCGCATTCGGCACGGTGATCTGGTCGTTCACCTTGTCGACGTGCTGCACGTTGCCCGCCGCAACCAGGATCTTCTCCTTGGTCGCCTGGTCGGCCGCCTGGCCCGACACCGTTACCGTGTGCGAGGCGCCGTCATACGTGACTTCCATGTTATCGGCGGAGAGCCCCTGCGCGCGGATGTAGACCGCAATGGCGTCGCCGGCCTTCTTGTTGAGCGCGGCGACATCGACAGGAGCCGCAGCGGGCGTGGCCTGAGCAGGTGCCGATACCGCGCCGAACAGCTTTTCACCCGCGTCCTTGATAAAACTGAGAATTCCCATTGTTTCAACTCCTTAAGTGACAGTGGTGGAAGGGCTCGCGAAGTCTAGGCAATTTAGTCGCGCGTTCCACCAGATAGTTCTGAGATTTGTCAGCCAGAGTTGTAAAACAGAAAGGGTCGGGCCAACCGGGCCAACCCTTTCCTGGTGCATTCAATAGACTTGAGACAAGAAATCCGACGCGGACACCCGACGAAAACCGTCTGACCGACCAAGGCTTCCCCGGCGCCCGCCGGGTGCCGCTCTCGGACCCCACTTGCCGCCCTCAGCCCAGAGCGGCATGTTGTCCCGCGTGCCCATACGCGGGACGCCCCACGGTTCAGGCTGCCTTCGCCGCTTCCACCGGCTCTTCGGCAACCTTGAAGTTCGACATGATTTCCAGTGCGCGCACGAGGCCGGAATGGTCCCATGCCTTGCCGCCGTTCGCGGCGCACACGCTGAAGAGCTGCTGCGCGCTTGCCGTATTCGGCAGGGCAAGGCCCATCTTGCGTGCACCATCGAGTGCGAGATTCAGATCCTTCTGGTGCAGTTCGATGCGAAAGCCCGGGTTGAACGTGCGCTTGGTCATGCGCTCGCCGTGCACTTCCAGAATCCGCGACGATGCGAAGCCGCCCATCAGCGCCTTGCGCACGCGTTCCGGATCGGCGCCCGAGCGCGATGCGAAGAGCAGGGCCTCGGCCACGGCCTCGATGTTCAGCGCGACGATGATCTGGTTCGCGACCTTGCAGGTCTGGCCCGCGCCGTTGTCGCCGATGAGCGAAATGTTCTTGCCCATCAGTTCGAACAGCGGCTTGGCGAGATCGAAGGAACGCTGCGGGCCGCCGACCATGATCGTGAGCGTCGCTTCACGCGCGCCCACTTCGCCGCCCGAAACCGGCGCGTCGAGATAGTCGCAGCCGAGCGCGTTGATTTTCTTCGCGAACTCCTGCGTGTCGAGCGGCGAGATCGAGCTCATGTCGATCACGAGTTTGCCTTTCGTCAGACCTTTGGCGACTCCGTCGTCGGCGAAGAGGACGGCCGCGACGTCGGGCGTGTCCGGGACCATCGTGATGATGATCTCGCTCGTCAGCGCGACGGCGGTGGAGTCGGGGACCACGCTCGTTTGCTCGCGGATGTCGTCCGGCACCGGAAACTTGCCGTTCACGACCAGCTTGTGCCCGCCCTTCAGAAGGTTGCGCGCCATGTGCGCGCCCATGATGCCGAGGCCGATGAATCCGATTGTTGCCATTCTCAAGTATCTCCCTTGTCGATCAGAGTGGGCGCTGTCGACCGGAGTCAGCGCTCAAGCGCTTGCTCTGGTCTCATGCGCGTGCTCTGGTCCCATCCAAAATGGTTGCTGATGTCTTACGCAGCGGCGCGTGCGTTGTTCGATGCGGGCCAGCCCGCGATTTCCTGAAGCCAGGAGAGGCCCTCGGCCGTCGTCGAGCGCGGCTTGTATTCGCAGCCGATCCAGCCTTCGTAGCCCACCGAGTCGAGCAGGGCGAACAGGTACGCGTAGTTGATCTCGCCCGTGCCGGGTTCGTTGCGGCCCGGGTTGTCGGCGAGCTGGACATGCGCGATCGACGGCAGGTTCTTCTTGATCGTCGCGGCCAGTTCGCCTTCCATGCGCTGCATGTGATAGATGTCGTATTGCAAAAACAGGTTGTCCGAGCCGACCGCGCGGATCACGTCCAGTCCTTCTGCCGAGCGGTTGAGCGCGAAGCCGGGAATGTCGTACGAATTGCACGGCTCGACCAGCAGGCGGATGCCTTCCTTCTTCAGCGCTGCGGCGGCGAAACCGAGGTTCTCGATCATCGTCGCGCGGGCCTGCTCGCGGCTCACGCCCGCCGACGGAATCCCGACGAGGCAGTTCAGTTGCGGCACCCTCAGCGCCTTCGCGTATTCGATCGCGCGTCCGACGCCTTCGCGGAACTCGCTTACGCGGTCCGGCAGGCACGCGATGCCGCGTTCACCCGCTTCCCAGTTGCCCGCGGGCAGGTTATGCAGGACCAGCTTCAGGTTGTTGTCGGCGAGGCGGCTTTGCAGGTCGCCGATCGAATACGGGTACGGAAACAGGAACTCGACCGCTTCGAAGCCCGCGTCCGCCGCCGCCGCGAAGCGGTCGAGGAACGGGACTTCGTTGAACAGCATGGTCAGGTTCGCAGCAAATTTCGGCATGTTCTCTTCCTGATGGTCGGTCAGTGGTTGCTACAGGCGCTTGCTTCGGACGGCCGCTCAGTCGAGTGGCGTGATTGCGGTCGGCGCGTCTTCCTTGCGTTCCGCGAGTTCTTCGAATTCGTTGATGGCGTCGATTTCGGTGCCCATCGAGATGTTCGTCACGCGCTCGAGGATCATTTCGACCACCACCGGCACGTTGAACTCCGCCATCAGCGCCTGGGCCTGCTTGAGCGCGGGAGCGATGTCCTCGGGCTTGAACACGCGCAGCGCCTTGCAGCCGAGGCCTTCGGCCACCGCGACGTGATCGACGCCGTAGCCGTCGAGTTCCGGCGCGTTGATGTTGTCGAACGCGAGCTGCACGCAGTAGTCCATGTCGAAGCCGCGCTGTGCCTGGCGGATGAGGCCCAGGTACGAGTTGTTCACGACCACGTGGATGTACGGCAGCTTGAACTGCGCGCCGACGGCGAGCTCCTCGATCATGAACTGGAAGTCGTAGTCACCCGAGAGCGCGACGATCGGACGCTGCGGATCGGCTGCACGCACGCCGAGCGCTGCCGGAATCGTCCAGCCGAGCGGGCCCGCCTGGCCGCAGTTGATCCAGTTGCGCGCCTTGAACACGTGCAGGAACTGGGCGCCCGCGATCTGCGACAGACCGATCGTCGTGACGAAGCACGTGTCGCGGCCGAACGCCTGGTTCATCTCTTCATACACGCGCTGCGGCTTCATCGGCACGTTGTCGAAGTGCGTCTTGCGCAGCATCGTGCGCTTGCGGTCCTGGCAATCCTTGACCCATGCGCTGCGATCCTTGAGCTTGCCCGCGGCCTTCCATTCGCGCGCCACTTCGACGAACAGTTCGAGCGCGGCCTTCGCATCCGACACGATGCCGAGGTCCGGTCCGAACACGCGACCGATCTGCGTCGGCTCGATATCCACGTGCACGAACTTACGGCCCTTCGTATAAACCTCGACGCTGCCCGTGTGGCGGTTCGCCCAGCGGTTGCCGATGCCGAGCACGAAGTCGGAGGCGAGCATCGTTGCATTGCCGTAGCGGTGCGCCGTCTGCAGGCCGACCATGCCGGCCATGAGCGGATGGTCGTCCGGAATCGCGCCCCACGACATCAGCGTCGGGATCACCGGCACGCCGAGCGTTTCGGCGAACTGCACGAGCAGGTCTTCCGCCGCGGCGTTCAGCACGCCGCCGCCCGAGACGATGAGCGGCTTGTCCGCGTCGTTGAGCATCGTGAGCGCTTTTTCGACCTGGCCGCGCGTCGCTTTCGGCTTGTAGATCGGCAGCGGCTCGTAGGTGTCGATGTCGAATTCGATTTCGGCCATCTGCACGTCGATCGGCAGGTCGACCAGCACCGGGCCCGGGCGGCCCGAGCGCATCAGGTGGAACGCCTGCTGGAACACGCGCGGCACGAGCGCCGGCTCGCGCACCGTCACGGCCCATTTCGTGACGGGCTTCGCGATCGATTCGATGTCGACGGCCTGGAAGTCTTCCTTGTAGAGCCGTGCGCGCGGTGCCTGGCCAGTGATCGCGAGAATCGGGATCGAGTCGGCCTGGGCCGAGTAGAGGCCGGTGATCATGTCGGTGCCCGCCGGGCCCGACGTGCCGATGCACACGCCGATGTTGCCGGGCGCCGCGCGGGTGTAGCCTTCGGCCATGTGCGATGCCCCTTCGACGTGCCGTGCCAGCACATGGCTGATGCTGCCCGCCTTGCGCAATGCCGAGTAGAACGGGTTGATCGCCGCGCCCGGCACGCCGAACGCGGTGTCGATGCCTTCTTTCTCCAGCACGAGGACGGCTGCGTCGACGGCTCTCATCTTGGCCATGAGTGTCTCCTTCCTTTTATCTCTTCCGAATGTTTCCGACTGCATCAAGCAGGGCTGAGATGAACTTTAAGCGCGCACTAAAGGTTTGATAAGATCAGCTCAGGTCGCTTTCTTCGAAACAAAAAGTATCGAATGACGAATTGCAGGCAGGAGACGGCAGATGGACCGCTTCAAGCAGATTGAGACGTTCGTGCGGGTCGCGGATGCGGGAAGCCTCGCCGCGGCGGCGCTGGAGGAGGGCGTGTCGCCGGTGATTCTCGGACGGCGCATCGACGCGCTGGAAAAGCGCCTCGGCGTGAAGCTGATGTATCGCTCGACGCGCCGGCTCGTCGTGAGCGAGGACGGCGCGGCCTTCCTCGAGCGCTGCCGCAACCTGCTGACCGAGTGGGATCAGGCGGAAAACGAGCTCGCCGCCGGGCGGCGGGCGGTGAACGGGCATCTGATCGTGTCGGCGCCGGCGGCTTTCGGGCGCATGCATGTGGCGCCGCACGCGCCGGCGTTCATCGCCGACAAGCCCGAATTGCAGATGTCTTTCAATCTCACCGACCGCGTGGTGGACCTCGTGCGCGAGGGCTACGACTTGTCGATCCGCATCGGCGGCTCGGTCGATCCGAACTTCGTGGCGGTGAAACTCGCGGGCAACCGGCGCGTGGTGTGCGGCACGCCCGGCTATTTCAGGAAATACGGCAAGCCGAAGACGCTGGAGGACCTGCCGGCGCACAACTGCCTCGCGTTCAACCTTCAGGGGGGGCAGAACCGCGGCTGGTATTTCCGGCGCAACGGCAAGCTCGCGACGGTGCGCGTGTCCGGCAACCTCGACTGCAACGACGGCGAATTGCTGCACCGCTGGATGTCGGAAGGGCTCGGGCTCGGCTGGCGCTCGACGTGGGAAATCCAGCGGCAACTGGCGGCGGGCGAACTGGAAACCGTCCTGGACGAATTCGCGCTGCCCGACTACGACATTCTGGCGGTCTACCCGCAGCAGCGCTACGTGCCCGCGAAGGTTCGCTACTTCATTGATTACCTTAAGGAAATTTACGCCCAGCCGGATTACTGGAGCCGCGTGCCGTAAGATCGGGCACTTTTTTCGTGCGGGTTCTCCGGCGCGGGACCGGCGAAGCGCTAAATCCTTGAAAAGACAGCGGAAGTAAATCGCGAAATATCCGCGAAGCTTGCGCGGGAAGCCACCGCCGGTTACAATCTTCGGCTTCTCACTTGCCGCACCGGTCCGACGCCCGGGCGGCTTTAATCCACAAGTCAGTACAAGGAGTGAATATGCGTCATTACGAAATCGTATTTATCGTGCATCCCGATCAGAGCGAGCAAGTGCCCGCCATGATCGAGCGCTACAAGGGCACGATCACCACGCACGGCGGCCAGATCCACCGTATCGAAGACTGGGGCCGTCGCCAGTTGGCCTACATGATCGAGAAACTCGCGAAGGCTCATTACGTCTGCATGAACATCGAGTGCAATCAGGAAACGCTCGAAGAACTCGAACACGCGTTCAAGTTCAATGACGCGGTCCTGCGCCACCTGATCGTCAAGATGAAGAAGGCCGAAACCGGCCCGTCGCCGATGATGAAGGAAGTGCAGCGCGAAGAAGCCAAGAAGGCGGCCTCCCAGCCGACCGAAGCGCAGGCTTAAGTTACCGGGTCTAGCGACCCAGGCTATCAAGCCACCAGGAACTAGATGAACCGGCTGCAACTGACAGCGAGCGTCGTGGAACGCGAACCGGTGCGGTACACCCCCGCCGGCGTGCCGATCGCAAGCTGCACGTTGCATCACCGCACGGAAGTCGTCGAAGCGGGCATTGCCCGCCAGATCGAACTGACGATGCCCGCGGTAGCCGCCGGTGAGGCGAGCGGCAGGCTGGAAAGCTGTCCGATGGGCGTGGAGACACGTTTCACCGGCTTTCTGGCGAAAAAGAGCCGCAACGCGCGAACCCTGGTGTTTCACATCACAGAATTGCAGGACATTGGAAAGGACTGAACATGCCCCGCCCGACTGGTAAGAAATTCGACAAGCGTCGTCAGCAACAAAACCCGCTCTTCAAGCGCAAGAAGTTCTGCCGTTTCACGGCAGCCAGTGTCGAGTACATCGACTACAAGGACACGGAAACGCTGAAGGACTTCATCGGCGAAAACGGCAAGATCACGCCGGCGCGCCTGACGGGTACGAAGGCTCACTATCAGCGTCAGCTCGACACGGCGATCAAGCGTGCGCGTTTCCTCGCGCTGCTGCCGTACACCGACCTGCACAAGGCCTAATCGGACGACGTAAAAAAGGAACAGCCAAATGCAAATCATTCTTTTGGAAAAAGTCGTCAACCTGGGCAACCTGGGCGACATCGTCAAGGTCAAGGACGGCTACGCGCGCAACTTCCTGATCCCGGGCAAGAAGGCCCGCCGTGCAACGAAGGACGCAATCGCCGAATTCGAAGTGCGCCGCGCCGAGCTCGAAAAGGTCGCCGCTGAAAAGCTGGCTGCCGCGACGGCTCAGGGCGAAAAGCTGAACGGCTCGACCGTGCAGATTTCGCAGAAGGCCGGCGTCGACGGCCGCCTGTTCGGTTCGGTCACGAACGCGGACATCGCGGAAGCGCTGAAGAAGCAAGGCTTCGCCGAAGTGGAAAAGGCGCAGGTGCGTCTGCCGGAAGGCCCGCTGAAGATGGTCGGCGACCACTCGGTGCAGGTTTCCCTGCACACGGACGTCCTGGTCGACATCACGGTGTCGGTGCTCGGCGAACACGCCTGATGCCGCGGGCGTCGAGTGCTGACGCCCGACGCCGGATGCAGTAAAAGAAGGGCAGGAACCGCGCGCGGTTCCTGCCTTTTTTGTTGTCCGCGATCCGTCATTTCATCGATAATTCCACCCCATGAACGCACCGTCTAAAGACCCGCAACTCGATGCGCTGAAAGTCCCGCCGCATTCGATCGAAGCCGAACAGTCCGTGATCGGCGGCCTCTTGCTGGACAACGCCGCGTGGGATCGCATCGCCGATGTCATGTCGCACAGCGACTTCTACCGCTACGATCATCGGATCATTTACGAGCATATCGGCAAGCTGATCGCGACCACGCGGCCCGCCGACGTGATCACGGTCCACGAAGCGCTCACCACGGCGGGCAAGGCGGAGGAGGTCGGCGGGCTCGCCTACCTGAACGCGCTCGCGCAGAACACGCCGAGCGCGGCGAACATTCGCCGCTACGCGGAAATCGTGCGCGATCGGGCGGTATTGCGGCGCCTCGTCTCGGTCGCCGACGAAATTTCCGCCGATGCTTTCAATCCGCAAGGCAAGGAAGTGCGGCAACTGCTCGACGAAGCGGAGGCGAAAGTCTTCTCGATCGCCGAAGACGGCGCGCGCGGCACGCAGGGTTTTCTCGAAATCGGGCCGCTCCTGACGCAGGTCGTCGAGCGCATCGACACGCTCTATCACACCGCGAACCCGAGCGACGTGACCGGCACGCCGACGGGCTTCGTCGACCTCGACCGGATGACGTCCGGCATGCACGGCGGGGAGCTGATCATCGTGGCGGGGCGGCCGTCGATGGGCAAGACGGCGTTTTCGATGAACATCGGCGAATACGTCGCGGTCGAATACGGCCTGCCGGTCGCGGTGTTTTCCATGGAAATGCCGGGCACGCAGCTGACGATGCGTATGCTCGGCTCGGTCGGCCGGCTCGACCAGCACCGCATGCGGACCGGCCGCCTCACCGACGAGGACTGGCCGAAGCTCACCCACGCGGTGCAGAAGATGAGCGAGGCGCAGCTTTTCATCGACGAAACCGGCGGCCTCAATCCGATGGAACTGCGCTCGCGCTCCCGCCGCCTCGCGCGGCAGTGCGGCAAGCTCGGCCTCATCATCGTCGACTATCTGCAGCTGATGTCCGGCTCCGGCAACAGCGGCGAGAACCGCGCGACGGAAATCTCGGAAATCTCGCGCTCGCTCAAGAGCCTCGCGAAGGAGCTCGACGTGCCGGTGATCGCGCTGTCGCAGTTGAATCGCGGCCTCGAACAGCGGCCGAACAAGCGTCCGATCATGTCCGACCTGCGCGAATCCGGCGCCATCGAGCAGGACGCGGACGTGATCCTCTTCATCTACCGCGATGAAGTCTACAACCCCGACAGCCCGGACAAGGGCACCGCGGAAATCATCATCGGCAAGCAGCGTAACGGTCCGATCGGCCCGGTGCGGCTCACGTTCCACGGCCAGTACACCAAGTTCGACAACTTCGCGGGCGCGCAGAGCTTCTACGGCGGCGACTGAAAAATCGATCGGGCCGGTACATCCGGCCGCGTGTCAATGCGCTCCCGGGATGCGGTTGACATGCAACAACGCAACGGCCGGCGCGGTGCGCCGGCTGTCTTGCAAAGGTACAATGTGTCGGTTTGATGTCAGCCCCATATTGACCCATTTACCGGGATTTTCATGTTCGGTCGATTCATGCCCACTGAGGGCAAATTCTTCGAAATCTTCAATGCACATGCGAAGTGCATCGTCGCCGCGAGCCGCGAGCTCGAACTGCTGATCGACAATCTCGAGGACGCCGAGATCCACAAGCAGAACGTCCAGACCAATGAAAAGCGTGCGGACAAGCTCACGCACGAAACCATCGACCTGCTGCACAAGACCTTCATCACGCCGCTCGACCGCGACGAAATCCACAAGCTGATCACCACGATGGACGACATCCTCGACCTGATGGAGGACGTCGCCACGGCCATTTCGCTTTACGACGTGCGCGCCGTCACGTCCGAGGCGAGCCAGCTCGCGCACATCTGCACCGCCACGTCGGTGCGCGTGCAGCAGGCCGTTGAGCTGCTCGCGGACATGAAGCGCGCAAGCGACATCCTGAAGATCTGCGAGGAGATCGACCGCCTGGAATCGGACGCGGACCGCGTGCTGCGCGCGGCGATGTCGAAGCTCTTTCGCGAGGAAGACGACGTGAAGACGCTCATCAAGCTGAAGGCGATCTACGAACTGCTGGAAACGATCACGGACAAGTGCGAGGACGTCGCGAACATCATCGAAGGCATCGTGCTGGAAAACGCCTGATTCCGGCATGGCACTCATCCGGCTGACCGGCCACGCCCCTGCGGCGGGCCGCTTCGCCAGTCACCGGGCCGAATAGGGCCGACTTGGGCCGACTAGGGCCAAAAGCGGCCACAAACAGCCACAAGCGGTCAAGAAACGGTTAAAAAACCACCACCGAATGCATTCGATTCAACTCGCAATCTGGGCTGTCGCCACGCTCGTCATCGTCGCACTCGTGTTCGACTTCATGAACGGCTTCCACGACGCAGCCAACTCCATCGCGACTGTCGTTTCCACCGGCGTGCTCAAGCCGCAGCAGGCGGTCGCATTCGCCGCCGCCTTCAACGTCATCGCGTACTTCGTCTTTCACCTGAAAGTGGCCGCCACGGTCGGCAAGGGCACGATCGACCCGGCCATCGTCGACCATTACGTGATTTTCGGTGCGCTCGTCGGGGCGATCGGCTGGAACATCGTCACGTGGATCTACGGCATTCCGTCGAGTTCGTCGCACGCGCTGATCGGCGGGCTGGTCGGCGCCGCGCTCGCGAAGTCGGGCTGGAGCGCGCTCAACATCGACGGGCTGCTCAAGACGGTTTCGTTCATCTTCATCTCGCCGCTGCTCGGGTTCGTGCTCGGCTCGTTCTTCATGCTGCTCGTGTCGTGGATGTACTTCCGCACGCCGCCCTCGCGCGTCGACCGGCGCTTCAGGCGCATGCAGCTCGTGTCGGCGGGGCTTTACTCGCTCGGTCACGGTGGCAACGACGCGCAAAAAACCATCGGCATCATCTGGATGCTGCTGATCGCGACGGGCTACGCGTCCGCCACGGCCGACGCGCCGCCCGTGTGGGTGATCGGGCTGTGCTACCTCTCGATGGGCCTCGGCACGCTCTTTGGCGGCTGGCGCATCGTGCGCACGATGGGCCAGAAGATCACGAAGCTCAAGCCCGTCGGCGGGTTCTGCGCAGAAACGGGCGGGGCGATCACGCTGTTCGTCGCCTCGTTCCTCGGTATTCCGGTGTCGACCACGCACACGATCACCGGCGCGATCGTCGGAGTCGGCGCGACGCAGAAGTTCAGCGCGGTGCGCTGGGGCGTCGCGGGCAGCATCGTGTGGGCGTGGATTCTGACGATTCCGGCGTCGGCGGCACTCTCCGCCGCCGGCTGGTGGCTCGGCCACCGCTTCCTGTAAGTTTTCCTGCCGACGCGCTGCTCAGATGAGCGGCGCCGAGACACCGTCCATCGGGATGATGGCGCCCGATACATAGCTCGCGCGGCGGCTCGCCAGAAAGAGGGCGACGTCGGCGATTTCCTCCGGTTTTGCATAGCGGCCGAGCGGCACTCGCGACTGGCTGCCCGCGAGCGCCTCGTCGCGCGTGATGCCCTGTTGCTGCGCTTCGAGCGTGAGCGCTTCCTCGACGCGCTCCGTCAGCGTCGCACCCGGATTGATCGCGTTGATGCGGATGCCGAGCTTCGCGTAGTGATGCGCGAGTCCGACCGTCGCGAGCATCAGCGCCGCGTTCGCCGCGCCGCCCGCGATGTGGATGTCGCTCGCGATCTTGCCCCCCATTCCGATGATGTTCACGATCGCCCCGGGTTCCGCGTCCGGATTCGCCCGCGCGCGCTCGGCCATTTGCTTCAGCACGATCTGCTGCGGAAAGACGTAGGAGAAGTATTTCGCGTCCATGGCGGCCCTGAACGCGGCGGCGTCGAGCATATCCGGGTCGTAGCGCTTTGCCGCGCCCGCGCTGTTGACGAGGATGTCGATCGGGCCGAGCGCGCTCGTCGCTTCCTCGACGATGTCCTGCGCGCTGTGGGCCTCGTGCAGGTCCGCGCGGGCGAGGTGGACGTGATAGCCCGATGCGGCGAGCTGCTCGCGGGCGCGCGCGAGGTTGGCCGGATCACGCGACACGATCGCCACCTTCGCGCCTTCACTTGCGAACGCGCGCGCGCACGCGAATCCGATGCCCTTGCTGCCACCCGTAATCAGGACAACTTTGCCCGCGAGTCCCAGGTCCATGACGTTTCGCTCCTATCTAGCCGAGATAATCGGAACACGATAGCAGAGACACGGGGCGAAGGTTAGTCACCGCCATTGGCGAAGCGTGCGATCGGGTCGTCGCTGGCAACGGGGCGGGGCGCGGCGAGCGATCCCGTCGAGGCGCGCATCACGCGCACGGGCGGCTCCGCGGCGGCGGGTTGCTGCACCGAGCGCGCCTGCTGCGCGGCGAGGCGCGCGGTGGGCGGCGGGGGCTCGAAGGCGTCGGCGACGGCGGCGATCGGGTCGGGAGCGTCCGAGGCGGCGGCCACCGCCGGCGATACCGCGCCCGCTGCCTGCGCCTGCCGCTGCGCGGCTGTGAGCGCGGACGGCGGCGGCTCGAACTGATCTTGCGCGATGGCGGCGGCTTGCGGCTGTGCGCGCGCCAGCGCGGCGGTAACCGCGACGCGCTCCTGACGCTGCGCGGCCGCCCGCGTTTCGACCGGCTCCGCTACGCCCGGCTGCGCACGCGCGCTCGCCGCGGCAGGCGCGGCCGGCGCGGCCGGCGCCGCAGCGGGCGAGGCCAGATAGACCGGCGCATCGAACGGCGTGGGCGCGGACTTCGGCGGCGCGACGCGCCGGATGCCGTCGAAACGCTTGGCCCAATAGGGATTCGTCAGGTAATCGAGCCGCACGGTGCCGCCCGTCGACGGCGCGTTCACGAACCGCAGCTTGCCGACATAGATGCCGACATGCGAATGCGGCCGCCCGGTCGTGTTGAAGAAGATGAGGTCTCCGGGCGCCACTTCGTCCGGCTCGACGGATTCGCCGCGCGTGCTCATGTCAGCGGTCGTGCGCGGCAGGTTCACGGACGCCGCGCGATCGACCACGTACCGCACGAGCCCGCTGCAATCGAACCCCGCTTCCGGCGTATTGCCGCCCCAGCGATACGGGACGCCGACGAGCGACATCGCCTGGATGGAGATTTCCTCGCGTCCGACGCTGTGATCGACGAAATTGGGAAAGCCCGACGGCGTCGGAAACGTGCGAGTGGCGGCGGAACTGGCGGCTGGCTTGCGTGACACCTGCTGCGGCGCGCTCCCACACGCGGCAAGGAACAGGGTGACGACCAGCAGGAACCAGAATCGACGCATTTCGGAGGGCGAGCGAACACTCGCCAGAGCAGGCGGTCTATCGATACTAGTCCGCCACACGGGCCCGCGGCAAGCGTTCCTGATGTTTTACTTGAGGTGTGCGCCGTAAGTGTTGCGCGGCCGGGACGAAAACCCGATGAAAGAACGCCGCAACAGCCTTTCGAAAATGAAAACGGCCCGGCAGGGAGATCCCTGCCGGGCCGTCAATGAGCGCGCGAGCGCTTAGAGAATATCGGACGCGTAGTCCGCGAGCCGTGAGCGTTCGCCGCGCGCGAGCGTCACGTGGCCGCTGTGGGTCCAGCCCTTGAAGCGGTCGACGACATACGTGAGCCCCGAACTCCCTTCGGTCAGGTACGGCGTGTCGATCTGCGCGATGTTGCCGAGGCACACGATCTTCGTGCCCGGACCCGCGCGCGTGACGAGCGTTTTCATCTGTTTCGGCGTCAGGTTCTGCGCTTCGTCGATGATCACGTACTTGTCGACGAACGTCCGGCCGCGCATGAAGTTCATGCTCTTCACCTTCAGGCGCGAGCGGATCAGTTCCTGCGTCGCCGCGCGGCCCCATTCGCCGGCGGCGTCGTCGGTCTTCTGGAGGACTTCGAGGTTGTCGTCGAATGCGCCCATCCACGGCTGCATTTTTTCTTCCTCGGTGCCCGGCAGGAAGCCGATGTCCTCGCCGACCGGAACCGTCGCGCGCGTCACGATGATCTCGTTGTAGCGCTTGTCGTCGAGCACCTGCGCGAGGCCGGCGGCGAGCGCCATCAGCGTCTTGCCGGTGCCCGCCTGCCCGAGCAGCGTGACGAAATCGACATCCGGGTTCATCAGCAGGTTGAGCGCGAAATTCTGCTCGCGGTTGCGTGCCGTGATGCCCCACACGTTGTTCTTGTGGTGGCCGTAGTCGCGCAGCGTCTGCAACAGCGCCGTCTTGCCGTTCAGCTCGCGCACGACCGCATGGAACGACGGCTCGCCGTTCTGCGGCTCCAGGTAGACGAACTCGTTCACGAGCATGGACGCGCACTGCGGACCCGTCACGCGGTAATAGGTCGTGCCGGTCTTGGTGTCCTGCCAGCTTTCCATGCCCTTCGCGTGCTTCGTCCAGAAATCCTGGGACAGCGCGCGCACGCCGGAATAGAGCAGGTCCTTGTCCTCGAGAACCTGGTCGTTGAAGTAGTCCTCGGCCGGGAGGCCCAGCGCATGGGCCTTGATGCGCATGTTGATGTCTTTCGACACCAGCACGACCTGGCGGTCCCCGCGCTCCTTCTGCAGCGCCCGCACGACGCCGAGGATCTGGTTGTCCGCCTTGCCGACGGGCAGCCCCTCGACCGGCTCGATGTCGGTGAGCGTGGTCTGGAAGTACAGGCGGCCGAGCGCGTCGCGGTTGCCCTGCGCCGAGAGCGGCAGTCCCGCCGACATCTCGCCCGCGTGCGCGACGAGCGCATCGAGCGTGCGGCTCACCTGACGCGCATTGCGCGCCACTTCCGACATGCCCTTCTTGTGGTTGTCGAGCTCCTCGAGCGTCATCATCGGCAGATAGACGTCGTGCTCCTCGAAGCGAAAGAGCGAGCTCGGATCGTGCATCAGCACGTTCGTGTCGAGCACGAAGAGCTTGCGCATCTCCGCTTCCGGCTGGCCACGCTGACGGCGCTTGTTCTGCGCGCGCGGCTGCGCGGCGGCCGTGGCGGAATCGTCGCCGCGGGCTTCGCGGGCCTGACGGGCCAAAGGCCTGGCGACTTCGTCTTCGTCGGCGCGCGGCGAGGGAACGGGCTGCAGCAGGGCAGCCGTCTGCTTGAGGCGGCGGCGGCTGGAGGCGGGCGCCGGAGCGTCGGCGGGGACGCTTTTGCCCTGGGCGAGCGTATCGCTCGCGACGGCCCGCAGGGCGGTCGCCGCGTTGGCTGCCGCGGGCCGCGTGCTGCCAACGGCGTTCACCGCAGTGCCATAGTCGTCGGTTTCGGCTGCGTCGGTCTCGCCCGCCTGTTTCTTCAGCTGTTTCGCAGGCCGGGCTTTGGCCTTGTATTCTTCAGACGGCAGAAGGTTGCCGAGCTTGGCTGGGGCGGTAGGCAAAGGCATGGTTTCCCTCGAAAGGAATCGGATCGTATGTCGTGCGCCGCCTGTCGCATCCTGCTTCTACCGTGACACTGAAAACGGGTCGTGCAGTTTGCGCCCGGAGACGCGCTTCGTTGTCGAAAACGCCGGTTCGCCTAGGTTTCGATCGGCTCCTTGGAAGTTGCATGAGGCAGGCGCGCCGCGCGCGGTGCGCACGGAATGTGGACTTCACGCGACGCAAATAAAAAAGCCGCCGTCCCGGAGAAGGGAAACAGCGGCTCGACCTTGATTCGCGGGCGCCCGACGCTGGCCGTCTCCACATAGCCCGGGTCCATGCCGACCGCGCTGAAAGGCACGTGGTGGCTGGCGCTACGGCAGGAGGAATGGGGTGGACAGGCGCTCATTGCGGACCAATATAACGTGCCTCAAAGCGCTTGTACAGCGTCCACAATTGCTTCCACGTGCCCCGGCACTTTGACGCCGCGAAACTCGCGTCGCAGTACGCCGTCGGCGTCGACGAGGAACGTCGAGCGCTCGATGCCGCGCACTTCCTTGCCGTACATTTTCTTCATTTTGATGACGCCGAAGAGGTTGCAGATGGCTTCGTCGGTGTCGGAAACGAGCGCGTAGGGCAGTTCGAGCTTCGCCTTGAAGTTCTCGTGCGACTTCAGGCTGTCGCGCGAGATGCCCACCACTTCGGCGCCCGCGGCCTGGAACTGCGCATACAGGTCGCGGAACTGGAGACTTTCCGTCGTGCAGCCCGGCGTGTTGTCTTTCGGATAGAAAAAGAGGACGACCTTTTTGCCCCGCAGGCTGGCGAACGAGAACTCGCCGGACGTCGAAGGCGCGGTGAAATCGGGGACGGGCTGGTCGACTGCGATCGGCACGTAATTTTCTCCTGTTGTTGTTTGGATTCGGCATGTCCTGCCGGGCGCCGGGGCAGTGGGCTCTGCGCGGACGCGCGGCGGACGGCGGCGGGCGTCGTGGCCGGCCGGCGCGGGCCAGGCGCAGCAGACCGGAAGGATATCAGCCCGGCTGGACGATCAGTTCGCCCGCGCGGCCCGGGATCTCGCCCCACGTCACAGGGTACGTGGGCAGCGCCGACCGGTCCAGCGTCGCATGATAGTCGCCCATCGTGGCGAAGCCGTGTCCCTGCGCACGCCAGCCGGCGAGCAGTTGCTCGAAGACGGGCGCGAGCTTCTGCCCCTCGAGTTCGGCGTGCAGCGTGAAGACCTGATCGTGCGGATTGTTCGCGGTGTGACGCAGCAGATGCCCCGCGACGTTGTTCACGTCGATGCCGTCCACGCCCAGCACCTCGTCGAGCGTCGGCAGCGTGGTCGGCATCTGGACGTGCCCGAGCGTGCGGCCGTCGAGCACGGGAATGTATGGCGTGTGGCCGCGCCCGTCGGATGCATAGCGCATGCCCCACGCATCGATCTGCTCGAACGCGTAGCCGTTCATCTGCCAGCCGGCCGCGCCGTGCGTAACGGGCGGCGCGCCGAAGATCTCGATGAAGCGCGCATGGCTCTGCTGCATCTGCGCGACGGTCCAGGCGCGGTCGCGCTCGCGCACGTTGTCCTGCCAGTAGACGTGGTCCCACGTGTGGATGCCGCACTCGAAGCCGGCTTCGTGAATGGCACGCATCTCCGACACCGCACGCGTGCCGATGTCCGGCCCCGGCAGCAGCACGCCGTACATGAGCGTCTTGACGCCGTAATGCTCGACGACCGACGTGCGCGACACCTTCTTCAGAAAGCCCGGCCGGAACACGCGCCGCAACGCCCAGCCGGTGTGATCCGGCCCGAGGCTGAAGAGAAAGGTGGCGCGGGCGTTGAACCTGTCGAGCAGGCGCGCGAGATTGGGGACGCCTTCACGCGTGCCGCGCAGCGTATCGACGTCGATCTTCAGGACGATGCGGGCCACGCGCTACCCTTCAAGACTGCTCGACGAGCTTGCGGGCGTCGCCCACGTGGCTGCGGTACGCTTCGAAAATCTTGCGCAGCGCGTCGTCCATCGTGGCGAGCGGCTTCCAGCCGAGATCCTGCATGGTGTTGTCGATCTTCGGCACGCGGTTCTGCACGTCCTGATAGCCCGCGCCGTAATACGCGCCCGACGACGTCTCGACGAGCTGGACGTCCTTCGCGCTTTGCGCGTACTCGGGGATCTCGTTCGCGAGCTTGAGCATCTTGTGCGCAAGTTCGCGAACGGAGAAGTTGTTCGCCGGATTGCCGATGTTGTAGATCTTGCCGGTCGCGACGCCGTCCTTGTTCTCGATGATCTTCATCAGAGCGCCGATGCCGTCGTCGATATCGGTGAACGCGCGCTTTTGCGCGCCGCCATCGACGAGGCTGATGTTCTCGCCGCGCACGATATGGCCGAGGAACTGCGTGACGACGCGTGAGCTGCCTTCCTTCGCCGTGTAGATCGAGTCGAGGCCCGGGCCGATCCAGTTGAACGGGCGAAAGAGCGTGAAGTTGAGCCCCTCCATGCCGTAGCCCCAGATCACGCGGTCCATCAGCTGCTTCGAGCACGCGTAGATCCAGCGCGGCTTGTTGATCGGGCCGTAGGAGAGCAGCGACTCTTCCGGGTCGAACTGCTCGTCGCTGCACATGCCGTACACCTCGGACGTCGACGGAAACACCAGGTGCTTGCCGTACTTCACGGCCGAGCGCACGATCGGCAGGTTCGCCTCGAAGTCGAGCTCGAACACGCGCAGTGGCTGCTTCACGTACGTGGCGGGCGTCGCGATCGCAACGAGCGGGAGGATCACGTCGCACTTCTTCACGTGATACTCGACCCACTCCTTGTTGATCGTGATGTCGCCTTCGAAGAAGTGCATGCGCTCATGATTCGCGAGGTCGCCGAGGCGGTCGGTTTGCATGTCCATCCCGAAGACTTCCCAGTCGGTCGTTTCGAGGATGCGCTTGGACAGGTGATGGCCGATGAAGCCGTTGACACCCAGAATCAGGACTTTTTTCATGAATGACGAGAGGTTTGAGTGATTCGGCCAAATTCGGCGGGGCTGACGACGCGTTCGCCGCCGGCTGGGTCCGCGCTGCCGTCCGCGGCCCGGTGCCGCAATTCGCGGATGGCGATGACGCGGCGGTCGCCGCAGACGCCAAACAGCGCATTATCCGCCACGGTCAGGCCCGCGGGCAAATTCGAGACAGTGCGCACGAACTCGGCGGGAATGGCCCGCGTACCGGATTCGGGCACGAGCCGGGCCTGCGCGACGATGAAGCGTTCGCCGCCGATATCGGTAAACGCACCGGGATAGGGTGGCGCGACGGCGCGAATCAGGTTGTACACCTGCTGGGCGGGCCGCGACCAGTCGATGCGCCCGTCCTCCGGCTTGCGCCCGCCGAAGTAGCTGCCGGCGGCGAGGTCGTTTGGCAGATGCGGCGCCTCGCCCGCGATCAGCGCGGGCAGCACGCGCCAGAGCGTCTGCTCGGCGGCGACGGTGGTCTTCTCGAAGACTTCCGCGGCGGTATCGTCGGGGAGGATCGGCACCGGCGTCTGCGCGAGGATGGCGCCGGCGTCGGGCTTGGCCGCCATTTCGTGCAGCGTCGCGCCCGTCTCCGTTTCGCCGTGCAGCACGGCCCAGTTGGTCGGCACGCGGCCGCGATACTTCGGCAGCAGCGAGCCGTGCATGTTGTACGCGCCGCGTTTCGCGAGCGCGAGCAAATCGACCGGCAGCATGTGCCGGTAGTAAAAGGAGAAGATGAAATCCGGCGCTATGCGGTTCACCGCGTCGAAGAGTTCGGGCGCCTTCGGATCGGCGGGCGTGACGACGTCGATGTCGTGCTCGGCCGCGACCGACGCCACGCTGCCGAACCAGATGTTCTCGCTTGCGCTGTCCTCGTGGGTGACGACGAGCGCGACGTCCACGCCGCGCGCGAGCAGCACCTGCAGGCAGCGCACGCCGACGTTGTGATACGCGAAGACGACGGCGCGCGGTTTCATCGTCCGTGTTCCTCGCGCGTCACGGCGACGACCGGCTGCACGGCTTCCTGGCGCGGCTTGTTGAGGGTCGCGTGGCCGTCGCGCTCTTCGAGGATGGTCTGCACGAGGTAGCGCGGGCGTGCGCGCACCTGCTGATAGATCCGTCCGATGTATTCGCCGAGCAGGCCGAGCGCGAAGATGATCACGCCGAGCATGAAGAACGTGATGGCGAAGAGGGTGAACACGCCTTCGACTTCCGCGCCGAACATGAAGCGGCGGACCAGCAGCAGCAGGAAGAGGCCCGCCGAGCCGACCGACAGGATCACGCCGATGAACGACAGCCACTGCAGCGGCACGACCGAAAAGCCCGTCACGAGATCGAAGTTCAGGCGAATCAGGCTGTAGAGCGAGTACTTCGATTCGCCGGCGAAGCGCTCCTCGTGCGCGACGTCGACTTCGATCGGGTTCTGCGAGAACGTGTACGCGAGCGCCGGAATGAAGGTGTTGATCTCGCCGCAGCGATTGATCGTATCGATGATATGGCGGCTGTACGCACGCAGCATGCAGCCCTGGTCAGTCATCTTGATCTTCGTGATGCGCTCGCGCAGGCGGTTCATCATGCGCGACGCCTTCTTGCGCCACAGGCTGTCCTGGCGCTGCTGCCGGATGGTGCCGACGTAGTCGAAGCCCTCGCGCATTTTCGCGACGAGCTTGCCGATTTCCTCGGGCGGGTTCTGCAGGTCGGCGTCGAGCGTGACGACGATCTCGCCGCGCGACTGCTCGAAGCCCGCGAGAATCGCCATGTGCTGGCCGTAGTTGCCGTTGAGCAGGATCACGCGGGTCGTGTCGGGACGCACGTGGAACTGCTGCGCGAGGAGCGCGGCCGACTTGTCGCGGCTGCCGTCGTTGATGAAGATCACTTCATACGGCGTGGCGAGCGCATCGAGGGCCGGGTACAGGCGCTCGAAGAGCGCGGCAAGCCCCGCCTCCTCGTTGTACACCGGGATGATGACCGATACTTCCGGCCCCGCCGGCGGAAAATCCGAATGACTCATGTTGCGCTTCGTTCCCTTGGGGTTTGGGTTCCCGAGTTATGTTTAGTATTGTCCATGTTGTTCGCATATCTCGTCGACCGCGCGCACGACCCGTGCGACGTCGTCGTGGCTCATCAGCGTGAAGAGCGGCAGCGTGACGGTGGACGCCCCGTACTTCTCCGCATGCGGGAACATGCCTTCGGCAAAGCCGCGCGCCCGGTACAGCGTGAAAAGATGCAGCGCGGGATAGTGCACGCCGGTACCGATGCCGCGCTCCTTCAGCTGCGCCATGAATTCGGCGCGCGTGACGCCAAGCCGCTCGAGCGGCAGCGCGATCTGGAACATGTGCCAGTTGCTGTCGGTGAAATTGCGCACCGGCAACTGCACGCCCTGTTTCACCGCGGCGCCGTTCGCGAAGCCCTCGAAGTAGGCGCGCGCAAGCTGCCGGCGCTTCTCCGTGAACCGTTCCACCTGCCGCAGCTGCCCGAGGCCCACGCGCGCCGCGACATCGGTCAGGTTGTACTTTCCGCCTAGCAAGTCGCAATCCATCCCGTCCAAGCCCGTGCGCGTGATGCCCTGCAGCCGGTATTTCTGCGCGATCACCGCTTCTTCCTCGTTGTTCAGCACGAGCGCGCCGCCCTCGGTCGTCGTCACGTTCTTGTTCGCGTGAAAGCTGAACGAGACGATGTCGCCGAACGAGCCGATGCGCTTGCCGCGCCACGTCGAGCCGAACGCCTGCGCGGCGTCCTCGATCACGCGCAGCTGGTGGGCGCGCGCGATGTCGTAGAGCCGGTCCATGTCGAGCGGCAGCCCCGACAGATACACCGGCATGAGCGCCTTCGTGCGCGGCGTGATGGCCTTTTCCAGCTGGTCGAGGTCCATGTTGCGCGTGGCGGGATCGATGTCGACGAAAACCGGCGTCGCGCCCACTTCCAGAATCACGTTGCTGGTGGAGACCCAGGTCATCGGCGTGGTGATGACCTCATCGCCCGCGCCGACGCCCGCGATCCGCAGCCCGATTTCCATCGTCGCCGTGCCGGAGTTGAACGAGCGCACCGGCCGGCCGCCAAAATACGCCGACAACTCGGCTTCGAACTGCTGGTTCTGCGGGCCGGTCGTGATCCAGCCGGAACGCAGCACGTCGACGACGCCCTGAATCGTCTCTTCGTCGATCTCCGGGCGCGTGAAAGGCAGGAAAGGCAGCGATGTCTGAGTCATGGACTGTCTGCTTAAAAATGATGTTTAGCCGCGTGCGAGGACGGCGACCCCGATGAGGATGATGCCGATGCCGATGAGCCGCTGCATCGACAGCACTTCGCCGAACAAATACCACGCGGCGAAGGCATTGACGACGTAGCCGAGCGAGAGCATCGGATAGGCGATCGACACGTCCACGCGCGACAGGCCGATGATCCACACCGCCACGCTGACCACATAGCACGCGAGGCCGCCGATGATGGGCCACTGCGTCGCGATCTTGAGTCCGACCGGCAGGACGTTCGCGCGGGTGAATTCGAAGTGCCCGACCGCGTTGACGCCTGCTTTGAGCAGCAATTGCGCGCCGGCGTTCAACAATACGCCGATGAGGATGCAAAGGAAGGATATCGGGTTCATCAGGCTCGCTTCAGGGATTCCGTGTGGGTGGCGAACGCCAGGTTGCGAATGCGGGGTTGCATTTTACTGAACGATCGTACCGATTGTTTCAGGGTTGCGGCTTTTCGACGATCACGCGCCGGGCGTCGCGGGCGATCACCTGCATCGGCACGTGGCGCGCGGCCAGCTCGTCGTAGCGCCCGGGCGGCATCAGCGCGAGCGCGTAGCGATCGGCGTCCCAGCGTTTCACCCATTCGTCGATGGTCGGCACCCACTTCTGCGGCTCCGTCTGAACGCCGAAGCGCAGCTCGTCGGCCTCCTGCACCATGATCATCGTGTGGCCGATGTAGAACGGGACCGTGTGGTCGAGCTTGGCGATCGAGTAGAACGGCGTGTCGGGCGGCACTTTCGCGAGCGCGGCCTTCACGGCCGGCGCGAGCTTCACGCCCGAGCTTTCGCGGCCGAACACGTCGTGGCCGGTGCCCGCGATCGTCCCGAGCAGGAGCCACGCCGTGCCGAGCGCCACCGCGGCGGCGATCGTGCTGCGACGGTTGAGCCAGATGGCGACGAGCGTCACGACGAACGCGACCGCGATCGCCGCGTACACCCAGACCTGGAACTCGCGATACAGCACGTTCGGCGTATTGTCGCTGCCCGCGCGGCCGATGAAGATGGCGCCGAACGCCGCCGCGATCAGGAACACCGCGTAGCCGACGAGATGCCGGTGCCATTGCACGCGCGTGAGGAGCGGCAGGTAGATGCCGAGCACGAGCGCGATGGCGGGCGCAATCGGCAGCGTGTAGGAGAGCAGCTTCGAGTGCGATGCGCTGAAGAACACGAAAATCAGCACCGACCAGACGCACAGCAGCAGCACCGGCGCGAACCCGTTCGGCTGGCGCGGCGCTTTCAGGCCGTGGCGCACGCTCTGGAACGCAATCGACAGCCATGGCAGAAACCCGACGATCACCACCGGCACGAAGTAGTAGAACGGGCCGGGGCGGTTCTGTTCGGGCGTCAGATAGCGCTTGAACTGCTGGACGATGAAGAAGAAGTCGAAGAATTCCGGATTCTTGATCTGCACCAGAATGAACCACGGCAGCGCGATGATCAGAAACACGATCAGGCCGCTGCCGATATAGAGGCGCTTCCAGAGCGCCCAGTCCCGGGCGACGAGTGAATAGAGCACGAGCACGCCGCCCGGCAGGATGATGCCGACGAGCCCCTTCGACAGCAGCGCCGCCGCCATCGCGGCCCAGCAGACCCACATCCAGAGCCGGACTTCGCGCGTCGGCAGGTTGGGGCGCTGCGCGAGGAGCAGCGCGCAAAGCGTCAGCTCCATCCAGAACGACAGGCCCATGTCGAGCGCGTTGAAGTGCGCCATCAGGTTCCAGTACGGCGCGGTCGCGAGCACGACGGCGGCGCAGAAGCCCGTCGCCGCGTTGAACACCCGCGCGCCCGTGTAGCCGATGAGGAGCACGCCCGCGAAGCCGGTGAGCGCCGTGTAGAGCCGCGCCTGCCATTCGCCGATGCCGAACCACGCGAACGTGAGCGCGTTCGCCCAGGTCTGCAGCGGCGGCTTTTCGAAGTATTTGTAGCCGTTGTAGCGCGGGGTGATCCAGTCGCCGGTGACGAACATTTCGCGCGCCATTTCGGCGTAGCGGCCTTCGTCGCTCGGCAGCAGGTGGCGCCAGCCGAGCGGCACGAACCAGATCAGCGCGAGCGCGACAATCAAAAGGAGCAGCGAGAGGCGGGTGAGCGGTAGCCGCGAAGGCGTATCGTTCATGAGATTCGACCTGTCCGATGCCGCACGTGCGGCGCTAAGAATGCAAAAAAGGCTCGAGTATCGCGCGACAACACTTAAACGACGCTTAGCGTGCGCGGGCCGGGCCGCCGCGCGCCGCACGCTGGCGGGGCCGGTGCGCATCGAATGGTTTTCGAAAGGCGTGACGACGAGATACCGTAAGCTTTGTACCGGGGCTGCCGCGCAGGTTCACTGAAATCCTGCATGGGGCAACAGGCCGTGTGCCCCGGCGGACGCGTGAGCGGAATCGGACGGCATCCCGGACGACGGGCGCGAGTTTACCGCACTGCGAAGCCGTTTTTGCCAATTTGTGATGTTGCCGCGCTGCGGACGGCCGCGTGCTCAGGCTTCGATCAGGAGCGCCGCGGCGACGCGCCGGCCTTCGGACATCAGAATGTTGTAGGTGCGGCAGGCCGCGCCGAAGTCCATCGTCTCGACACCGATCCGGTGCTTCGCGAGCTGGGCAGTGAGGCGCGGATGCGGAAAGCGAAGCCGCGAGCCGCTGCCGAAAATGACCACTTCGGGCGCGGCCGCGAGAAGCGTCTCGAAATGCTCGGGAAGGAGCGCCTCGAACGACGACACCGGCCAGGCGAGCACCGGTGTCTGCGGCATGATGATGACGCTGCCTTCGTGGCGTTCCAGATTGATCGCGACGTAGCCGTCGCCGTAGCTCGTGATCGTGTTCAGCGCGCCGCTGGATTCCTGGTGCAGTTTCAAATCGATGTTCCGACTAGCGAGGGTGATGGCGGGAGACGAAAGGCGCTTCCGCACGACGCGCACGCCGGCCGCGGAAAGCCGGAACAGGCGCCGCGCCTTCCCGCGCCTTCGATTGGTGCATTGCGGAAGTCAGCCATAATCCGCTAAATTATAACTTTTTAGCCGCCGGGCCTGCTCGTGCGGCGTCCATTGCACTCGCGCGCCGCCACAAGCCGCCTTCGAGTTGCGATCCAACCCGGCGATTTGGCCCGGCGATTGACCCCGGTGACTCACGCCGGCAACCCGCCGGTCCCGGGCAGGATCCCGCCTCCATCCGTCGCGGCCCTGCCGGATTGCCTTGCCGGTCTCGCTGTCGGCTTCGTTGTTTGGCCTCGTGCCTGGCCTGTTTGCCCGTTGACGTCCGCGCCCGCCTTGACCTTCGCGCGCGAATCGCAGCCAGGCCATGCAGAGCGCGTTCAGCCGCCGGTTGACTGCGCCAGCCTCGCAAGTGAGCGGGTCACGCGGGCGCCTCGCGGCGTATTGTCGAAGTTTTGCAATGTTTTCCAGGATGTTCCGCGTTTTTCCGATCAGCCAGCGTTCATACCGCAGACCGCCTTTTCAGCCAGCTTGATTACCCAGAGCCGCCAGCCGTGAAACCGATTCTCAAATCCAACAAGTTGCAAAACGTCTGCTACGACATCCGCGGGCCCGTGCTGGAACACGCGAAGCGCCTCGAAGAAGAAGGGCACAGGATCATCAAGCTCAACATCGGCAATCTGGCGGCGTTCGGCTTCGATGCGCCGGACGAAATCATCCAGGACATGATCCGCAACCTGCCGACGTCGTCGGGCTACTCGGACTCGAAGGGCGTGTTCGCCGCGCGCAAGGCGATCATGCATTACACGCAGCAAAAGGGCGTGACGGGCGTCGAGCTGGACGACATCTTCATCGGCAACGGCGCGTCGGAACTGATCGTGATGGCGATGCAGGGGCTGCTCAACGACGGCGACGAAGTCCTGCTGCCCGCGCCCGACTACCCGCTCTGGACGGCGGCCGTGAGCCTTTCGTCGGGCACGCCGCGCCACTACATCTGCGACGAGGGCGCCGGCTGGATGCCCGATCTCGACGATATCCGCGCGAAAATCACGCCGAACACGCGGGCGATCGTCGTCATCAACCCGAACAACCCGACGGGCGCGCTCTACTCGGACGACCTGCTGCTCGAACTGGTCGAGATCGCGCGCCAGCACGGGCTCATCATTTTCGCCGACGAGGTCTACGACAAGATCGTCTACGACGGCCAGAAGCACACCTCGATGGCGGCGCTTTCCGAGGACGTGCTGACCGTGACGTTCAACAGTCTCTCGAAGAGCTACCGGTCGTGCGGCTACCGCGCGGGCTGGATGTTCATTTCGGGCCTGATCGAAGAGAACCGGCGCCGCGCGAACGACTACATCGAGGGCCTCGGCATCCTCGCCTCGATGCGCCTGTGCGCGAACGTGCCGGGGCAGTACGCGATCCAGACGGCGCTCGGCGGCTACCAGAGCATCCAGGACCTGATCGTCCCGGGCGGGCGCCTCTTCAAGCAGCGCGAACTCGCGTACGACATGCTGACGTCGATTCCTGGCGTATCCTGCGTGAAGCCGCAGGCGGCGCTCTACATGTTCCCGAAGCTCGATCCGAAGATGTACCCGATCGAGGACGACCAGCAGTTCATCACCGACCTGCTGCTCGAGGAACGCACGCTGCTCGTGCAGGGCACGGGCTTCAACTGGCCGACGCCGGATCACTTCCGGGTGGTGTTCCTGCCGAACGTCGACGATCTCGCCGATTCGATCAACCGCATCGAGCGCTTTCTCGGCGGCTATCGCAAACGCCACTCCGCTTAACCCCTCACTATAAGAAACACGCTGCATGGAACCGATCAAAGTTGGACTCTTGGGCTTCGGCACGGTCGGCAGCGGCACCTTTACGGTACTGCGCCGCAACCAGGAAGAAATCAAACGCCGCGCGGGCCGCGGCATCGAAATCGCGCGCGTCGCCGTGCGCACGCCGGCAAAGGCCGCGGCCGCGGCGGCGGCCGGCATCGCGGTGACCAACGACTTCAACGCCGTCGTCGACGATCCGTCCATCGACATCGTCTGCGAAATGATCGGCGGCACGGGCGTGGCGCGCGAGCTCGTGCTGCGCGCGATCGCGAACGGCAAGCACGTCGTCACCGCGAACAAGGCGCTCCTCGCCGTGCACGGCAGCGAGATCTTCGAAGCGGCGGGCGCGAAAGGCGTGATGGTCGCGTTCGAGGCGGCGGTGGCGGGCGGCATTCCGATCATCAAGGCGCTGCGCGAAGGGCTGACGGCGAACCGCATCGAATACATCGCGGGCATCATCAACGGCACGACGAACTACATCCTCTCGGAAATGCGCGACCGCGGCCTCGATTTCGCGACCGCGCTCAAGGCGGCGCAGGACCTGGGCTACGCGGAAGCCGATCCGACCTTCGACATCGAAGGCGTCGACGCCGCGCACAAGGTGACGATCATGAGCGCGATCGCGTTCGGCGTGCCGGTGCAGTTCGAGCGCGCGTACGTGGAAGGCATCAGCAAGCTCGCGGCGATCGACATCCGCTATGCCGAGGACCTCGGCTACCGCATCAAGCTGCTCGGGATCGCGCGGCGCACGGAGAAGGGCATCGAGTTGCGCACGCATCCCACGCTGATTCCGGAAAAGCGCCTGCTCGCCAACGTGGAAGGCGCGATGAACGCGGTCGTCGTGCACGGCGACGCCGTCGGCACGACGCTCTATTACGGCAAGGGCGCGGGCGCCGAGCCGACCGCCTCGGCAGTCGTCGCCGATCTCGTGGACGTCACGCGCCTGCACACGGCCGACCCGGAGCATCGCGTGCCGCACCTCGCGTTCCAGCCGGACAGCCTCTCCAGCACGCCGATCCTGCCGATCGAGGACGTGACGAGCAGCTACTACCTGCGCCTGCGCGTCGCGGACGTGACGGGCGTGCTCGCCAACATCACGCGCATTCTGGCCGACAAGCGCATCTCCATCGACGCGCTGCTGCAGAAGGAATCGGAGCAGGTCGACGGCGTGGACAAGGGCGAGACCGACATCATCCTGATCACGCACGAGACGGTCGAACGGAACGTGAACGCGGCGATTCGGGAGATCGAGGCGCTCTCGACGGTCGTCTCGCAAGTGACGAAGCTGCGCATGGAAGCGCTGAACTAGGATTCAAGCCATGAACTACATCTCGACGCGCGGCGCCGGCCTTTCCGAGCGCCACACGTTTTCCGACATCCTGCTCGGCGGGCTCGCCAGGGACGGCGGCCTTTATCTGCCCACGCAGTATCCGCGCGTACCGGCGGAAGAACTCGCGCGGTGGCGCACCCTGTCGTATGCGGACCTCGCGTTCGAAGTGCTCTCGAAATTCAGCGACGACATTCCCGCCGACGACCTGCGCTCGCTCACGCGCAAGACCTATACGGCCGACGTCTACAGCAACGTGCGCGACGAGGAAGCCGCCGCGCAGATCACGCCGCTCAAGACGCTCGGCGTCGAGAACGGCGCGGCGCTCTCGCTGCTGGAGCTCTCGAACGGGCCGACGCTCGCCTTCAAGGACATGGCGATGCAGTTGCTCGGCAACCTGTTCGAGTACGCGCTTCGCAAACACGGCGAGACGCTGAACATTCTCGGTGCGACCTCGGGCGACACCGGCAGCGCCGCCGAATACGCGATGCGCGGCAAGGCGGGCGTGCGCGTCTTCATGCTGTCGCCGCACGGGAAAATGAGCGCGTTCCAGACGGCGCAGATGTTCTCGCTGCAGGACCCGAACATCTTCAATCTCGCCGTCGAGGGCAACTTCGACAACTGCCAGGACATCGTGAAGGCGGTGTCCAACGACCACGCCTTCAAGGCCGCGCACAAGATCGGCACGGTCAATTCGATCAACTGGGCGCGCGTGGTGGCGCAGGTCGTCTACTACTTCAAGGGCTATTTCGCGGCCACGAAGAGCAACGACGAGCGCGTGTCGTTCACGGTGCCGTCGGGCAACTTCGGCAATGTCTGCGCGGGACACATCGCGCGCATGATGGGGCTGCCGGTCGAGAAGCTCGTAGTCGCGACGAACGAAAACGACGTGCTCGACGAGTTCTTCCGCACGGGCGTGTATCGCGTGCGCGGCGCCGACGAGACGTATCACACCACCAGCCCGAGCATGGACATCTCGAAGGCGTCGAATTTCGAGCGTTTCGTGTTCGACCTGCTCGGGCGCGATCCGGCGCGCGTGCTGCAACTGTTCCGCGACGTCGAGGAGAAGGGCGGCTTCGATCTCGCGGCGAGCGGCGATTTCGCGCGGGTGAAGGAATTCGGCTTCGTGTCGGGCCGCAGCAGCCATGCCGACCGCGTGGACGCGATCCGCGACGTGTTCGAGCGCTACGGCACGATGATCGACACCCACACCGCCGACGGCCTGAAAGTGGCGCGCGAGCACCTTCAGCCCGGCGTGCCGATGATCGTGCTGGAGACCGCGCAGCCGATCAAGTTCGGCGAGACGATCCGCGAAGCGCTCCTGCGCGAGCCGGAACGCCCGCCCGCGTTCGTTGGACTTGAAAAACTGCCACAAAGGTTCGATATCGTGCCTGCCGATGCGAACGTGGTGAAAGCCTATATCGCCGAGCGCACCTGAAAACGGGGGCGCATCGGCGGGACACATGGGGCGCGGCAGGCTTGCCGCGCCCCGTTTTGCTTGTGTGCTTTTCCGGGTGCCGCCGCGGCCGCGCCGCAGCCGGCCCGTTGCAACGTGAGCAACCGGCACCGAAATCGGATTAATCCGCAAAAACGCTTCAAAAACTGCTAAAATACGCGGTTTTTCGCCGTACATCATTCAAAAGGACGCGCTGTGCTGTCTACTGCCAACATCACCATGCAATTCGGGCCGAAGCCCCTCTTCGAGAACATTTCGGTCAAGTTCGGGGAAGGAAATCGCTACGGCCTGATCGGGGCGAACGGCTGCGGCAAGTCGACCTTCATGAAAATCCTCGGCGCCGACCTCGAGCCGAGCTCCGGCAACGTGATGCTCGAGCCGAACGTCCGTCTGGGCAAATTGCGCCAGGACCAGTTCGCGTACGAAGACATGCGCGTACTCGACGTCGTCATGATGGGTCACACGGAAATGTGGGCCGCGATGACCGAGCGCGACGCGATCTACGAGAACCCCGACGCCACCGACGACGACTACATGCGCGCCGCCGAACTCGAAGCGAAGTTCGCCGAATACGACGGCTACACGGCCGAAGCGCGCGCGGGCGAGCTGCTGCACGGCATCGGCATTGCGATCGCCGATCACGACGGTCCGATGAGCAACGTGGCGCCGGGCTGGAAGCTGCGCGTGCTGCTCGCGCAGGCGCTGTTCTCGAAGCCCGACGTGCTGCTGCTCGACGAGCCGACCAACAACCTCGACATCAACTCGATTCGCTGGCTCGAAGACGTGCTGAACCAGTACAACTCGACGATGATCATCATCTCGCACGACCGGCACTTCCTGAACCAGGTCTGCACGCACATGGCGGACATGGATTACGGCACGCTGAAGGTCTATCCGGGTAACTACGACGACTACATGCTCGCGAGCACGCAGGCGAAGGAACGCCAGCAGGCCGCGAACCAGAAGGCCAAGGACCGCGTCTCCGATCTGCAGGATTTCGTACGCCGCTTCTCGGCGAACAAGTCGAAGGCGCGCCAGGCCACGAGCCGCGCGAAGCAGATCGAGAAGATCAAGATCGAGGAATTCAAGCCGTCGTCGCGTCAGAACCCGTTCATCCGCTTCGACTTCGAGAAGAAGCTGTACAACATTGCGGTCGTCGCGGACAGCATCACGAAGAAATACGATCGCACCATCTTCGAGCGCTTCAATCTGAGCGTCCAGCCGGGCGAGCGCATCGCGATCATCGGCGAGAACGGCGCGGGGAAGACCACGCTGCTCAAGTCGCTCAAGGGCGCGATCGAACTCGACGGCGGCACGGTGAAGTGGGCGGAGAACGCGAACGTCGGCTACATGCCGCAGGACACGTACGAAGAGTTTCCGAAGGACGAGACGCTCACCGACTGGGTCGACCAGTTCCGTCAGGACGGCGACGACGACCAGATGGTGCGCGGCACGCTCGGACGGCTGCTCTTCAACGCCGACGACATCCGGAAGTCCGTGAAGGTCCTGTCGGGCGGTGAAAAGGGCCGCATGATCTGGGGCAAGCTGATGCTCGGCCGCCACAACGTGATGCTGATGGACGAGCCGACCAACCACATGGACATGGAATCGATCGAATCGCTGCAGATCGCGCTGGAAAAGTACGACGGCACGCTGATTTTCGTGTCGCACGACCGCGAGTTCGTGAGCGGCCTCGCGAACCGGATCATCGAAGTGCGCAACGACGGCACGTTGCGCGATTTCGGCGGCACGTACGAGGAATTCCTGACGAGCCAGGGCATTCAGTAAGTTCAGCGCCTTCCGGGGCCCGAACCAGCACCCGGAACCGTTCCAGAACGGCCCGCTTCGGCAGAAGCGGGCCGTTTTGCATTCCGGAAGCCTCGTAGAATGTCGTCATCCACCGGAGACAGGACATGAAAATCTGCGAACAGCTGTATATCGGCGGCAAATGGCACAAGCCGTCGGGCGACGGCACGATCGACGTGATCGATTCCGCGACGGAAGCCGTCATGGGCCGCATCCCGGAAGGGTGCGACGCCGACGCCGAGGCGGCCATCGAGGCCGCGCGGCTCGCTTTCGACGCCTGGGCCGCGACGCCCGCGAAAGTGCGCGGCGACTATCTCGCGAAGATCGCCGCAGCGCTGAAAGCGCGCACCGACGAGCTCGCGAGCCTCATCGCGGGCGAAGTCGGCATGCCGATCAAGCTCGCGCGCGCGATCCAGGTCGGCAGCCCCGTCTACAACTGGAACGCCTACGCGAAGCTCGCGAGCGAGTTCCAGTACGAGGAGAAGGTCGGCAACTCGCTCGTCGTGCGCGAGCCGGTCGGGGTCGTCGCGGGGATCACGCCGTGGAATTTCCCGCTGAACCAGATCACGCTGAAGGTCGCCGCCGCGCTCGCGGCCGGCTGCACGGTCGTGCTGAAGCCCTCGGAAGTCGCGCCGCTCAACGCGTTCGTGCTCGCCGAGGTGATTCACGAGGCGGGGCTGCCCGCGGGCGTGTTCAATCTCGTGAGCGGCTACGGGCCGGTCGTCGGCGAAATGCTCGCGAGCCATCCGTCGGTCGACATGGTGTCGTTCACCGGCTCGACGCGGGCGGGCAAGCGCGTGTCCGAACTGGCGTCGGCGACGGTCAAGCGCGTCGCGCTGGAGCTCGGCGGCAAGTCGGCGTCGGTCGTGCTCGACGACGCCGATTTCCCCGCGGCGATCAAGGGCACCGTCGGCGCATGCTTCCTGAACTCGGGGCAGACGTGCTCGGCGCACACGCGGCTCATCGTGCCGGAATCGCGCTACGAGGAGGCGCGCGGCCTCGCGAAGCAGGCGGCGGAGGCGTTCGTCCCGGGCGACCCGCACAGGGAGACGACGCGGCTCGGGCCGCTCGCGTCGTCGGCGCAGGAGGCGCGCGTGCAGGACTACATGCGCCGCGGCATCGACGAGGGCGCGGAACTCGTGACGGGCGGCCCCGGCCGGCCCGCCGGCCTCGAGCGCGGCTTTTACGTGAAGCCGACGGTGTTCGGCCGCGTTCATCCGAAGGCGACCCTCGCGCAGGAAGAGATTTTCGGGCCGGTGCTGTCGATCCTCACCTACAAGGACGAGGAAGAGGCGATCCGCATCGCGAACGACTCGCTCTATGGTCTGGGCGGCGCGGTCTGGTCGGGCGACGACGAGCGCGCCCTGCGCGTCGCGCGACGCATTCGCACCGGGCAGGTCGATATCAACGGCGGCGCGTGGAACATGGCCGCGCCGTTCGGCGGGTTCAAGCAGTCGGGCCACGGTCGCGAGAACGGCAAGTACGGACTGGAGGAATATCTCGAGTACAAGTCGATGCAGTTGAAAAGCTAGGGTCAGGGCGGATCGCGCGGGCGCGTCGAACGGTCGCGCGCCGGTTCGCCCGCGTGTTCGTCCGCATATCCGCTTTCGCTTGACCCGCCGCAAGCCCTCGGGCCGTTCCTTCGATCAGACTCCGAAAATCTGAATTCATCGAAGGACACACTCGCAATGACCGACCTGCCCATGCTGACCATCCGCGGCCGCACGCTGCTGCCCATCGTCCAGGGCGGAATGGGCGTCGGTGTTTCGGCGCACCGCCTTGCGGGTTCCGTCGCGCGGGAAGGCGCGCTCGGCACGATCGCGAGCATCGACCTGCGCCACCACCATCCCGACCTCGTCGAGCGCTGCAAGGCAAGCCCGGACCGCGCGACCTTCGAAGCAGCCAACCAGGAAGCGCTCGCGCGCGAAATCGCGGCGGCGAGGCGCCTGAGCGAAGGCCGCGGCATGATCGCCGTGAACGTGATGCGCGCGGTCAGTTCGTACGCGGACTCGGTGAAGACCGCCTGCGACGCGGGCGCTGACGCCATCGTCATGGGTGCCGGCCTGCCGCTCGATTTGCCCGATCTCACGGAGAGCGTCGATATCGCGCTGATCCCGATCCTCTCGGACAGCCGCGGCATCGCGCTCGTGCTGAAGAAATGGATGAAAAAGAACCGCCTGCCCGATGCGATCGTCATCGAGCATCCCGCGCATGCGGGCGGTCATCTGGGCGTCGCAAACGTCGGCGACATCGGGGACGCGCGCTTTCACTTCGCCCGTGTGATCGAGGAGACCATGCAGACGTTCGACAACCTGGGCATCGGGCGCATGCGCATTGCGCTGATCGTCGCGGGCGGGATCAACAGCCACGCGGCGTTGCGCGCGTGTCTCGCGGCGGGCGCGGCGGGCGTGCAGCTCGGCACGCCGTTTGCCGTGACCGAGGAGGGCGACGCGCACCCCGCCTTCAAGCGCATTCTGGCTGAGGCCCAGCCGGACGACATCGTCGATTTCGTCAGCGTGACCGGGCTGCCCGCGCGCGCCGTGAAAACGCCGTGGCTCGCGCGCTATCTGCGCAACGAGGAGCGGATTCGCACGAAAATCGGCGCGCGCCAGCAGGTCTGCCCGACCGGGCTCGAGTGTCTTTCCGTGTGCGGCTTGCGCGACGGCATCGAGAAGTTCGGCCATTTCTGCATCGATACGCGGCTTGCGGCGGCGCTGCGCGGCGATGTCGCGAACGGGCTGTTCTTCCGGGGCCGCGAGGCGCTGCCGTTCGGCCCGGCGATCCGAAGCGTGCGCGAACTGCTCGACCTGATGCTGACCGGCCGCGCGCCCGCGGCGGCCTGAAGAGAGACCGCCCGGCCGCGCCCGGCGGCGCACCATGGCGCCGGGTAACGCTCAGAGCCGGTCGTTCCTGAACCGCATGGCGGTTCCGTCGCGCGTGATGCGCTCCCAGATCGCGCGTTTTTCGTCGTCGGAGAGAAACACCCAGTTGGACACCTCGACCGCGGTGCGGCCGCAGCCCTTGCACACTTCGTCGAAGAGAGTGGAGCACACGCCGATGCAGGGGCTGTCGGGCAAGCCGTGAAGATTCGATGACATAGGAAACCTGTTGGCGCCTGCCCGCGGCAAGGCGCGGGCGAAGCGGAAAAAAACCTCAGCGCGCAATACTGTAGCCGATTCGCGCGATCCAGTGATGACGCTGGTTGTAGTCGAGGATGTCCTCGCCGTAGCCGTTGAAGTACCCCACGAACAGATAGCCGCCCCACGCGCTGCTGATGAGCTTCGCGAGCGGATAGGTCAGTTGCGCGTCGACGCTGCCGTACCACGCCTTCGTGCCCTTGCGCAGCGTGGTGGCGAGCTGCCAGCCGTCGGGGCTGCCGTACTTCACCAGAAAATCGACATAGCCGCGATAGTCGGCGATGTCTTCGTTGCCCTGCTTCGTGATGTAGTAATAGAACTTCGGCGACAGCGTCAGGTGGTTCGAATTGATGTCGCCGAACTCCCACGTCGGCCGCACGAACGCGATGTTGATCGCGCGCGACTCGTCGCCGCTCTTGCCGTTAGATTCGTGGCCGAAGCCCGCCGCCACGCCCATGCGCGTGAAGAGCGGACTCTTCCACCCGGTGTCCTGCAGGTAGTAGAACAACTGGGGCTGGTAGCTCGTGTCGCGAAAAGGGGCGGAATCGGCGGACAGATCCCAGATCGACGTCTGCGTGTAGCCGAAATAGAGGTTGTCGAGCAGGGCGCGCGAACGCGGGTCGTCCGGCAGCAACAGGCGGTACTTGAAGCTGAACTGGAACTTGGCGAGGTTGTCGCCGTTCTGGCCGTCGGCGAAATACATCGGCTCGAACGTCGAGAGACGGCCGCTCAGCATGCGGTCGGTCGTGGTCGGCACGGCTGCCGTATTGACCGCGGCGCTCGCGCTCGCCAGCTGCGCGGGGGTGCGCGCCTGCGCTTCCTCGCGCTCCGCCGCGACGACCTGCGCCTGGTTTTCGCCGCGATTGAGCGTGACGAGCATCGGCGACGAATCGAAGCCGACCGGATCGATTTTCACCGTGCCGCGCGCCGAGTCGGGCCACGGCGCGGAAAAGCGCACCCGCCGGTATTGCCCGGGCCGCAGCGTCAGCCGGTCCGGCACGGCCGGATCGCGTTGCAGCGCGAGCGGCTGCGGCGGCAGATCGCCGTTGGTCAGTGTCACGTTCAGTTGCTTCGGCACTTCGACGGTAAGCGGCCTGGCGTCGTCGTCGGTGTAGAGCAGCGTCAGCTCGAGCGGCTGCTGCGCAGCGGCTTCGCGAGCAGGCTGGAGCACGGCGACGGTCGCGCACGCCGCGCCCGTCCAGCCGACGGCAATGACGAGCGCGCAGACGCGCAGGAGCAATGCGAAGTTGCGTCGTGTGGCGCGTCTTTCGGGACGCGGGGGGCATCGGGCCATGTAATGGTCGTCCTCGATCGTGATGCGGGCAGGGAGCGGGCCAGCGTGTCCATGCCCGGGGTGGCGTTTTGTCGAACTTCTGCCCGGCCGGACGGGCGCGGCGCGGGCCATCCGGCGTTCGTCAGCGTGTGCCGGCGTCGCGGCGTTCAGGACAAAAGCGATGTCAGGGGTGTAATTGTAAACGTGCTGAAGGCGCGCCCGACAGGTGGCGCCCGATGCCGGCCGATGTCCTCGGATGACCCGCGTGTGACTTCAGTTGCCGCGCACGAGCTGCGAGAGCAGCGCGACATTGAGCGCGACGATGATTCCCGCGCACGCCCATGCGAGCGCGAGCGGAATGCGCGCGACCCGCCAGCGCCCCATCAGTCCGGCGTCGGAGGCGAAGCGCACGAGCGGAATCACGGCGAGCGGAAGCTGCAGGCTGAGCACCACCTGGCTTGCCACGAGCAACTGGTTGGAGCCGTGCTGGCCGAACGCGCCGACGGCGACGAGCGCCGGCCCGATCGCGAGCCCGCGGGTGAGGAGCGCTCGCGCCCAGCGTGCGATCGTGATGCGCAAAAAGCCCTCCATGACCGCCTGTCCGGCTAGCGTGCCGGTGACCGTCGCGTTGAGCCCGCAGGCGAGCAGCGCCGCCGCGAAGAAAATGCTCGCCCATTGCGTGCCGACGAGCGGCGCGATGAGCCGGTGGGCGTCGGCGAGATCCTCCACGTCGACGTATCCCCTCGCGTGAAACACCGCCGCCGCGACGATCAGCAGCGACGCATTGACCGTGAATGCCAGCGCGAGCGACGCGAACGTGTCGATGTTCACGCCGTAGAGGGCCTCGGAGATCGACGGGTCGTCGCGTTGCGGCGCGTGCTCCTTCACGAGCGCCGAATGCAGATAGAGGTTGTGTGGCATGACCGTCGCGCCGAGGATGCCGGCCGCGAGCCAGATCATGCCGGCATCGCGCAGCAGTTCCTTCGGCGGCGCCAGTCCGGCGAGCGCGGCGTGCCACGCCGGGCGCGCCAGCGCGAGCTCGACCACGAAACAGAAGCCGACGAAGAAGATCAGCGCCGTGATCGCCATCTGCAGCGGCCGTTTGCCGCGGCTTTGCAGGGCGAGCATCGCGAAGGTGGCGAACGCGGACATCAGGACGCCCGTCGTCAGCGAGACGCCGAGCAGCAGTTGCAGCGCGACCGCGCTGCCCACGACCTCGGCGACATCGCAGGCGATGATCGCGATTTCGCACGCTATCCAGAGGAACAGCGTCGTGCGCCGGCTGAAGCGCTCGCGGCACAGTTGCGCGAGATCGCGTCCCGTCACCACGCCGACCCGCGACGCCACCCATTGCAGCAGCATGCCCATCAGGCTCGCGAACAGCACGACGCCGAGCAGCCGGTAGCCGTACCTTGCGCCGCTCGCAAGCGCCGTCGCCCAGTTGCCGGGGTCCATGTAGCCGACCGCGACGAGCGCGCCCGCGCCGACAAACGAGAACCAACGTCCGCGCGGCGGTCCGGCCGGGCGCCGGCGCAGCCGTTCGTCGTGAGGATCGCGCCCGGACGGCGCTCGCTCGGGCCGGGTCGCGGGCATGAGTGCGGAGGGATTGCTGTTCATTGCAGATGCTTGCCCCGAATAGCTGGTACGGAATGCGGCGTGCCAGTGAAAGCCCGTGAGATATGGCGGCGACGGACGGTGCCGTCGCCGTGCGCCGGGAGGCGCCGGGCGCCTCCCGTGATGGCGCGCCCGAAGCGGGGCACCCGCGCGTCGGCGAATCGGCGCGCGTCCGAAGTGGCTAGCAACGACTGTTCCGCATGGCTATTCGATGCGGTCGCGCCCGGTGATGCCGGGCGCGACCGCAGGTCACAGATATTGCCATCGCGCGGCGCACCGGCTGCCGGGTCTCACTGCCGCCAGTGTGGTTTTGCCCGGTGTCGCGCACGCGGATTAACGGCTAAAATGCGGCCTCCCCGGCGGGCAGCAATCCGCGCGCCGGGGCCACGGCCGGGGGCCGCGGACCGCTCGGGAGCCTTGCGCCGCGCACCGCGCGCGCATGCGTGTCCACTTTGCGCGACAAGCGGGCGATTGTTTTTTGTCCCGCAGGTATTTAATGGTAGTTTTCGGGTTTTTAAGGGAGCCGCGGGCTGGCCGGTTGTTCGAGCAAGGGCGGTCCGCGCGGCATGACGGGGTCGAGAGTCGAAACGACGGAGAAACGAGATGACAAAAAAACTGGCGGGCCGGTTGACGATGCTGGCGGCTGCAGTGACATGCGCCCTGGCGCTGGCACCGGCGACGGCATCGGCGAAGGACACGCAGCTCAATGTGTACAACTGGTCGGACTACATCGCCAAGGACACGATCCCGAATTTCACGAAGCAGACCGGCATCAAGGTCAAGTACGACAACTACGACAGCGACGACACGCTGCAGGCCAAGCTCCTCACCGGCAACTCGGGCTATGACGTCGTCGCGCCGACCAGCAACTACGCAGGCAAGCAGATCGCGGCCGGCATTTTCGCGCCGCTCGACAAGTCGAAGCTGCCGAACCTCAAATATCTCGATCCGGATCTGATGAAGCTCGTCGAGGGCGCCGATCCGGGCAACAAGTACACGGTGCCCTGGGCCTACGGTACGACGGGCCTCGGCTACAACGTGACGAAGGCGCAGCAGATTCTCGGCAAGGATGTCGCGCTCGACAGCTGGGACGTGCTCTTCCGGCCGGAGAACATCTCCAAGCTCAAGGCCTGCGGCGTCTCGGTGCTCGATGCGCCCGACCAGATGTTCGCGGCGGCGCTCCATTACATCGGTAAGGATCCGATGAGCACGAACCCGGACGACTACCGCGCCGCGCTGGCAATGCTCAAGAAGATCCGCCCGTACATCACGCAGTTCAATTCGTCGGGCTACATCAACGACATGGTCGGCGGCGACATCTGCTTTGCCTACGGCTGGTCGGGCGACGTCGTGATCGCGAAGCACCGCGCGCTGGAGGCGAAGAAGCCGTTCAAGATCGAATACTTCATTCCGAAGGGCGGCGCGCCGGTCTGGTTCGACGTGATGGCGATCCCGAAGGACGCGAAGAACAAGGAAGCCGCGCACGCGTGGATCAATTACATCGAGACGCCGCAGGTGCACGCAGCGATCACCAACGCGGTGTACTACCCGAGCGCGAATGCGGAAGCGCGCAAGTACGTCGACAAGGACGTCGCGAACGATCCGGCCGTGTATCCGCCGCAGGAAGTGATCAAGACCCTGTTCCTGCTCAAGCCGCTGCCTCCCGAGATCCAGCGTTTGCAGACGCGCCTCTGGACCGAATTCAAGTCCGGCCGCTAGACTTGAACGTTTTGCAGTGAATCGAAACCACGAAGCCCCTGGTCCGCCGGGGGCTTTGTTCGTCGCGCAGCCGATCGGGCGCCCGCCTTTCGACCGGCCGGGCGCCATGTGTCGCGCAACAGGAATTTTGCAGGAGTCGAGCAGGCAATCATGAGTGAGCAGTCGAGCGCAGTACACGCAGCGCCTAACTCCGGCAGGCCGCAGCCGGGCAATGCCCCCGATGCGGCCGGCACGGACAACTTCGTGCAGATCGTCGATGTCGTCAAGAAATTCGGCGACACGGTGGCGGTGAAGGGCGTCAACCTGTCGGTGAAGAAGGGCGAGCTGTTCGCGCTGCTCGGCAGTTCCGGATGCGGCAAGTCAACCTTGCTGCGCATGCTCGCGGGGCTCGAATCGGTGAGCTCCGGGCAGATCCTCATCGAGGGCGTCGACCTCGCGAGCATGCCGCCCTACAGCCGCCCGACCAACATGATGTTCCAGTCGTATGCGCTGTTTCCGCACATGACGGTGGAGTCGAACGTCGCGTTCGGGCTGAAGCAGGAAGGCGTGCGCGGCAGCGAGCTGAAGGACCGCGTGAGTACCGTGCTCGAACTCGTGCAGATGGCGCGCTATGCGAAGCGAAAGCCGCATCAGCTTTCGGGCGGGCAGCAGCAGCGCGTCGCGCTCGCGCGCAGCCTCGTCAAGCGGCCGAAGCTGCTGCTGCTCGACGAGCCGATGTCCGCGCTCGACAAGCAGATCCGCCAGCGCACCCAGATCGAGCTCGTGAACATCCTCGATCAGGTCGGCGTGACCTGCATCATGGTCACCCACGACCAGGAAGAGGCCATGACGATGGCGGGGCGCCTTGCCGTGATGAGCGAGGGGCAGATCGTGCAGATCGGCACGCCGCACGAGGTCTACGAATATCCGAACAGCCGCTTTTCGGCGGAGTTCATCGGCTCGACCAATCTCTTCGACGGCAACGTCGTCGAGGACCAGCCGGATCACGTGTTCGTGGAGTCGCCCGACCTGTCGGTGCGGCTTTACGTGAGCCACGGGATCACCGGGCCGCTCGGCATGCCGGTGACGATCTCGGTGCGCCCCGAGCGCATCGCGCTCACGAGAAAGCCGCCCGAAGGCGCGTACAACTGGGGCCGCGGCACGGTGTCGAACATTGCGTACATGGGCGGCTATACGCTCTATCACGTGAAGCTCGAGAGCGGCAAGATCGTGGTCGCGAACGTGTCGAGCCTCGCGCTCGGCGAAATCGACTCGCCTACCTGGGACGACGAAGTCTACGTGCGCTGGAGCGCGTCGGCGGGTGTCGTGCTGACGTCATGAAGCGCGTGCTTGCTCTACTTGCCGCGCCGTGGCGGCGCATGGGCTTCACGGGCCGCACGGCGGTGATCGCCGGGCCGTTCGGCTGGCTGCTGCTGCTCTTTTTCGTGCCGTTCCTGCTGGTCGTGAAGATCAGCTTCGCGGATTCGCGGCTCGGCATTCCGCCTTACACCGAACTCGTGGCGATGAAGGACGGCGTGCTCAATATCGCGCTCGACTTCTCGCATTACGCGTTCCTTTTCACCGACAGCCTGTATTTCGCCACCTACATGAATTCGCTGCTGGTGGCGGCGGTATCGACGGTGCTGTGCCTGCTGATCGGCTATCCGATGGCGTATTACATCGCGCGCTCCAATCCGGCGACGCGCAACCTGCTGATGATGGCGGTGATGCTGCCGTTCTGGACGTCGTTCCTGATCCGCGTGTACGCGTGGATCGGCATTCTCAAGAACAACGGCTTGCTGAACAACTTCCTGATGTCGACCGGCCTGATTCATTCGCCGATCGAGCTCTATCACACGAACATCGCGGTCTATATCGGCATGGTCTATTCGTATCTGCCGTTTCTCGTGATGCCGCTTTACGCGCACCTCGTGAAAATGGATCTGACCTTGCTCGAAGCCGCTTACGACCTCGGCGCGAAACCGTGGAAGGCGTTCGTGCAGATCACCTTGCCGCTGTCGAAGAACGGGATCATCGCCGGGTGCCTGCTGGTCTTCATTCCGGCGGTCGGCGAATACGTGATTCCGGAACTGCTCGGCGGCGCGGACACGCTGATGATCGGCCGCGTGATGTGGAACGAGTTCTTCGACAACGCCGACTGGCCGATGGCCTCCGCCGTCACCTGCGCGATGGTGCTGCTGCTGCTCGTGCCGATGGCGCTCTTCCAGCATTACCAGGCGAAGCAACTGGAGGAGAAGCGATGATCAGGCCAAGCCGCCCGCTCCAGTTCACCGCGCTTGGGCTCGGTTTTCTGTTTCTCTATATCCCGATCATCAGCCTGATCGTCTATTCGTTTAACGAGTCGCAGCTCGTGACCGTCTGGACGCAATTCTCGCTGCGCTGGTACAAGGCGCTGTGGTACGACGACGAGCTGATCAACGCCGCGTGGCTCTCGCTGAAGATCGCGGTGCTGACGGCGTGCGCGTCGGTCGCGATCGGCACCTGGGCGGGCTTCGTGCTCGCGCGCATGGGCCGCTTTCGCGGCTTTACGCTCTACACCGGCATGATCAACGCGCCGCTCGTGATTCCCGAGGTGATCCAGGGCATTTCGCTCCTGCTGCTGTTCGTGGAAATGGCGAAGGTGTTCGGCTGGCCGGCCGGCCGCGGCATGTTCACGATCTGGGTCGGGCACGTGATGCTGTGCATTTCCTATGTGGCGATCATCGTCGAGTCGCGTGTGCGTGAACTGAATCCGTCGCTCGAAGAAGCCGCGCTCGATCTCGGCGCCACGCCGTTGCGGGTATTTTTCACGATCACGCTGCCGCTGATTTCGCAGGCGCTGGTGGCGGGGTGGCTTCTGTCGTTCACGCTGTCGATCGACGACCTCGTGCTCTCGGCGTTCCTGTCGGGGCCGGGCTCGACCACGCTGCCGCTCGTCGTGTTCTCGCGCGTGCGGCTCGGGCTGAATCCGGAAATGAATGCACTCGCGACGCTTTTCATCGCGTTCGTGACGATCGGCGTGGTGGCGGCGAACTACTTCATGCAGCGCGGCCAGCGCAAACGGCTCACCGGGGTGCTGTGAGCCGAGCGGGGCGGGCTATGCGCTCGCCAGATGCCGCGCGAACGAAGTGGAGTCGGTGTTCGTGCCGCACAGCAGGACGCCGACGCGCTTGCCTTGCAGCCGCTCGCGCAGCGGCCCGAGCAGGCCCGCCATCGCCGCCGCGCAGGCGGGCTCGGTGGCGAGTTTGAGTTCGTTGAAGAGCGCAAGCATCGCGCGGCGCAGTTCCCCGTCCGTCACGGTCACGATCTGGTCGATATGCCGGCGGCACAGCTCGTAGCTGTACTGCTCGGTGTGCGGCGCCATCAGCGAATCGGCGATGCTGTGCATCGTGCCCATCTTTACCGTGTGGTTGGCAGCGAAGCTCTTGCTCATCACATCGGCTCCGATCGGCTCGACGCCGTAGACGTGAATCGACGGGTTGGCGAGGCGCATCGCCGTCGATACCCCGGCTGCCAGCCCGCCGCCGCCGATCGGCAGGATCACCGCTTCGAGATCGGGTGCCTGCGACGTCCATTCGTAGCCGAGCGTGGCGGTGCCGAGCACCGTCCGGTAGCCGTTGAACGGATGCACGAAGAAGCGGCCTTCCTCGGCTTCGATCCGGCGCACGATCTCGAACGCTTCCGTGGCGTTCTCCGCCAGCACCACTTCCGCGCCGAAGCGCCGGGCGAGCGCAATGCGCGCCGGGCTCGAGGTGCGGATCATCACCACCTTCGCGCCGATCTCCGTGCGCATCGCCGCATAGGCGACCGCCACCGCATGGTTTCCCGCCGATACGCACGTGACGCCCGCGCTGCGCTCGTCGTTGCTGAGCGCGAGCAGGTTCGAGAACGCGCCGCGCGCCTTGAACGTGCCGCTTGCCTGCAGAAGCTCGAACTTGAACGTGACGGGCGTGCCCTCGAGCGTCGGAAAGTCGTGGCGCTCGAAGGTGGGCGTGCGCGCGACCCACGGTGCGAGCGCCATGTGCTGCTCGGCGATTTCGTCGAGTGTCGGGATCGGCGTGCCGTCGATCGTGTGGTCGGTGTGCGTGGCTGTGGACATGGCGGCTCGAACGGAACGGTTTAGCGGGCGGACTGCGCGTCCACCGACATGCTGTGGATGAACTTGCCGAGAAACGCTTCGCACGCGGCAAGCTGCTCGAGCGACACATACTCGTTCGCCTTGTGCGCCTGCTCGATGTTGCCCGGCCCGCACACGATGCTCGGCACGCCCGCGAGCGCGAAGAGGCCCGCTTCCGTGCCATAGGCGACCTTGCGCTTCTCCTGATTCTCCGTGAGCGCGCGCACGAGTTGCGTGATCGCCGCCTGCTCGGTCGCGTCGAGCCCCGGCGCCGAGGCGATCCGCGAAAACTCGATCGCGGCGCTCGCGTGCTCCTGCTGCATCTTCGGCAGGAGCGTCTCGCGCGCGTACGCTTCGATGCGCTGATAGACGAGCTCGGGGTCCATCATCGGCAGGTTGCGGAATTCGAACTGGAAGCTGCACTCGGCGGGCACCGTGTTGATCGCGTTGCCGCCCTTGATCGTGCTCGTCTGCGCGGTGGTGTAGGGCACGTCGTAGAGTTCGTCGAACGGGCCCTTCGCGCGGAATTCGTCTGCGACGTCGCGGATGAAGCAAATGAGACGCGCGGCGTATTCGATCGCGTTCAGGCCGCGCGGCGTCAGCGACGAATGCGCGGCGAACCCGCGCACGCAGCAGTTGTACGTGTTGATGCCCTTGTGCGCGATGACCGGGCGCATGGAAGTGGGTTCGCCGACGATGCAGCCGTCCGGGCGCAGGCCGCGCTTTTGCAGGTCGCTGATCATGAGCGGCGCGCCCGCGCAGCCGACTTCTTCGTCATAGGAAAGCGCGAAGTGGATCGGCCGGGCGAGGCGGGTGGCCTGCATTTTCGGCAGGAGCGCGAGCGCCGTGCCGATGAAGCCTTTCATGTCGCAGGTGCCGCGGCCGTAGAGCAGACCGTCGCGGATTTCCGGCTTGAACGGGTCGCTTGCCCAGTCCTGGCCGTCGACCGGCACGACATCCGTATGGCCCGACAGCACGATGCCGCCGTTGGTCTCGCCGTCGTGCGCGGGCACGGTCGCGAAGAGATTGGCCCACTGGCCGCGCTTGTCGACCGTGATGGTCGATTCGACGCCCGCCGCGCGCAGTTCGTCGCGCACGGTTTCGATCAGGCCGAGGTTCGGATTGCGGCTGACGGTGTCGAAGGAGACGAGGCGCTCGACCCACGGAAGGGCGGCGGACGACGCGGCCGACGACGTTTGGGAACCCGCCGGTTCAGCGATCTGCGACATTGTGTTCTCCGTGTGGATAGAGTTCGATCATACCGAAAAAGCGCGTCCGGGTCCGTCCCGGGGCGGGCGCTGCGGGCCCGCTGCACCGCCGGCGCGGGACATTACCGCGCCGCTGGCGCTGCCTGCCGCGCCGGGCTGCCGAGCGCGCGCAGCGTCTCCTTGACCGTCGCGATGCGCACCGACAGGTCGGGGCTCCTCGTCTCGATGCGCAGCCTGTCCTGTCCGGCAAGCTTGATGTGCTTGTGCTTCTGCACCATCTCGATGATTTTCATGGCGTCCACGGGCGGGTTCGGGATGAACTGGAGCCCGATCACCTGTTCGGCCGCGTCGATCTTGGAGATGCCGAGCGGCTTCGCGGCGAGCCGCAGCCGGTGCGTCTCGACGAGCGCATGCGCCTGCGGCGGCAGCTTGCCGAAGCGGTCGACGAGCTCTTCCAGAATGCCGTCGATTGCGTCGCTCGATTCGCAGTTCGCGAGCCGCTTGTAGAGCGACAGCCGTTCCTGGACGTCGCCGCAATAGTCCGCGGGAAGGATGGCCGGCGCGTGCAGGTTGATCTCGGTGGTCGCGGCGAGCGGCGCGTTGAGGTCCGGCTCGCGGCCTTCCTTCAGCGCCCTTACGGCGTCGTTGAGCATGTCGGTGTAGAGCTGGAAGCCGATCTCGTGAATCTCGCCCGACTGCTTGTCGCCGAGCACTTCGCCCGTGCCGCGGATCTCGAGGTCGTGCATCGCGAGATAGAAGCCCGAGCCGAGTTCCTCCATCTGCTGGATCGCCTCCAGCCGCCGCTGCGCCTGCTTGGTGAGCGCGGCGGGGTCGTGCACGAGCAGATACGCATACGCCTGGTGGTGCGAGCGCCCGACGCGCCCGCGCAGCTGGTGCAACTGCGCGAGGCCGAACTTGTCGGCGCGGTGCATGAGGATCGTGTTGGCGCTCGGCACGTCGATGCCGGTTTCGATGATCGTCGTGCACAAAAGCACGTTCGCGCGCTGGCCGACGAAGTCGCGCATCACGCGCTCAAGCTCGCGCTCGTGCATCTGGCCGTGCGCGACGGCGACGCGCGCTTCGGGCACGAGCTCTTCCAGCATCGCGCGGCGGTTTTCGATCGTTTCGACCTCGTTGTGCAGGAAATACACCTGGCCGCCGCGCTTCAGCTCGCGCAGCATCGCCTCGCGGATCACGCCGTCTTCCTCGCGGCGCACGAAGGTCTTGATCGCGAGGCGCTTCTGCGGCGCGGTGGCGATCACGGAGAAGTCGCGCAGGCCTTCGAGCGCCATGCCGAGCGTGCGCGGAATCGGCGTGGCGGTGAGCGTCAGCACGTCGACTTCCGCGCGCAGCGCCTTCAACGCCTCCTTCTGGCGCACGCCGAAGCGGTGCTCCTCGTCGATGATCACGAGCCCGAGGCGCTTGAACTGCACGTCCGAGGAGAGCAGCTTGTGCGTGCCGATCACGATGTCGACGGTGCCCTCGTTGATCTGCGCGATCGACGCCGATACTTCCTTCGTGCTCTTGAAGCGCGACAGCTCCGCGATGCGCACCGGCCAGTCGGCAAAGCGGTCGGTGAAGGTCTGCGTGTGCTGTTCGGCGAGCAGCGTGGTAGGCGAGAGGATCGCGACCTGCTTGCCCGCCATCACCGCGATGAACGCCGCGCGCAGCGCGACTTCCGTCTTGCCGAAGCCGACGTCGCCGCACACGAGCCGGTCCATCGGCTTGCCGCTCGTCATGTCGCCGATCACGGCGGCTATCGCCGCGGCCTGGTCGGGCGTTTCCTCGAAGCCGAAGCTCTCCGCGAACTTCGTGTAGTCGCGCGGTTCGAGCTTGAACGCGTAGCCCGAGCGCGCCGCGCGCCGCGCGTAGAGGTTCAGCAGCTCGGCGGCGGTGTCGCGGATCTGCTGCGCCGCTTTGCGCTTCGCCTTGTCCCACTGGCCGGAGCCGAGCGCGTGCAGCGGCGCGCTTTCCGGATCGGCGCCGCTGTAGCGCGAAATGACGTGCAACTGCGCGACCGGCACGTACAGCTTGCTTTCGTTCTGGTATTCGAGATGCAGGAACTCGGTTTCGCCCTCGCCGAGGTCCATCGACACGAGCCCCATGTAGCGCCCGATCCCGTGCTGCGTATGGACGACCGGATCGCCGACCTTCAGCTCCGAGAGGTCGCGCACCATCGAGTCGACGTTGCTCGCCTGCTCCTGGCGGCGGCGCCCGGCGCGGCGCGCGAGCGGCCCGTAAAGCTCCGTCTCGGTGATGATCGCGAGTTCCTCGCCCGGCAGCGCGAAGCCGTTGGCGAGCGGCGCCACGCCGAGCGAAAACTTCGCGTCGCCGGTGAGCCACTGCTGAAAGGTGTCGTCGAGCGCGCCGCGCAGGCCGTTGTCGGCGAGCAGTTGCTGGATCGTCTCGCGCCGTCCCGCCGATTCCGCGACCAGCATCACGCGATTGGGTGTCTGGTCGAGATAGTGGCGCAGCGCGGCGAGCGGCTCGTCGGCGTGGCGGTCGATCGCGAGGCCCGGCAGCGGCACGGCCCAGCCGCCTTCGGGCACGGGCGGAAACTTGAGCTGCGCGAACGGCTTGGCAAACGAGAAGAAGTCGTCGTCGGTCAGAAAGAGGCGGTGCGGCTCGAGGAGCGGCCGCTCGCGGTCGTGCGAGAGAAAGTTGTAGCGCTGCTTCGTGTCGCTCGTGAAGCGCCTGATCGCCGCGTCCATGTCGCCGACGAACGCCAGTTGCGCGCCTTCGGGCAGATAGTGAAAGAGCGTCGCGGTCTCGTCGAAGAAGAGCGGCAGGTAATACTCGATCCCCGCCGACGGCACGCCGTTGCCGATGTCCTTGTAGATCGGCGAGCGGCTCGGATCGCCTTCGAACACCTCGCGCCAGCGGCTGCGAAACGCGGTGCGCGCAGCTTCGTCGAAGGGGAACTCGCGGCCCGGCAACAGGCGCACGTCGCGCACCGGATAGAGGCTGCGCTGCGTGTCGGGGTCGAACGCGCGGATCGAATCGACCTGATCGTCGAAGAGGTCGATGCGGTAGGGTAGCGGCGAGCCCATCGGGAAGAGATCGAGCAGGGACCCGCGCACGCAGTATTCGCCCGGGCGCACGACCTGGCTCACGTGCTCGTAGCCCGCGAGCGTCAGCTGCGCCTTGAGCTTCGCCTCGTTCAGGCGCTCGCCCTGCGCGAACGAGAACGTGTAGGCGGCGAGAAACGACGCCGGCGGCATGCGGTAGAGCGCGGTCGTGGCGGGCACGAGCAGGATGTCGCAGCGGCCTTCGCCCAGGTCGTGCAGCGTGGCAAGGCGCTCCGAGACGAGGTCCTGGTGCGGCGAGAACGTGTCGTACGGCAGCGTCTCCCAGTCGGGGAGGAGGCGCACGCGGGCAGCGGGCGCGAAATAGGGGATTTCGGCGGCGAGGCGCTGCGCGTCGACGGCGCTCGCGCATAGGACCGTCAGGAGCGGCACCTGCTCGCGAAAGGCGGTGTGGTAGCGCGCGATGGCGAGGGCGTCGGAGGAGCCGGTGGCGCCGTTGAAGACGAAGCGCTGGCCCGCCTTGACAAGTGCGATGGGAGACGTGGACTGCGATGTGACGGCTTTTGAAGACATAAGGTGTGCGGGGAACCGTCCGGGCGCGAAAGTGCGCACGGACCGGCGTGGTCGCGAAGGACCTATTATAAAATCCGGGCTTCACTTTGACTTGGCAAGATTTCCGACACGTGAGCTCACGCCTTTTTGCCCTGATTCCGTGCGCCGGCACCGGCAGCCGCTCGGGCGCGCCGATGCCCAAGCAATACCAGACCGTGGCCGGCCGCCCGATGCTGAGTTATACGCTTGCCGCGTTCGATGCGTGCTCCGAATTCTCGCAGACGCTCGTCGTGCTCGCTCCCGACGACACCCATTTCGACGCCCGCCGCTTTGCCGGCCTGCGTTTCGCGGTGAAGCGCTGCGGGGGGGCGTCGCGCCAGGCGTCGGTGTTCAACGGCCTGAACGCGCTGATCGAGTTCGGCGCGAAGGACGGCGACTGGGTGCTCGTGCACGACGCCGCGCGGCCGGGCATCACCGCTCAGATGATCCGCACGCTCGTCGGCGAACTGAAAGACGACGCAGTCGGCGGGATTCTGGCGCTGCCGGTCGCGGATACGTTGAAGCGCATCGAGCCCGAGGGCGATGCGCACCTCGAAGGGCGCATCGCGCGCACGGAGCCGCGCGACGGCCTGTGGCAGGCTCAGACGCCGCAGATGTTCCGTCTCGGCATGCTGCGCGACGCGATCGCGCGGGCACGCCAGGACGGCCACGATCTCACCGACGAGGCGAGCGCGATCGAATGGCTCGGCCATGCGCCGCGGCTCGTGCAGGGCAGCCTGCGCAATTTCAAGGTCACCTATCCCGAAGACTTCGCGCTCGCCACGGCGATGCTCGGCCCAACGCCTTAAATCTCCTTCAGACAGGGTAAATCGATGGACTTCAGAATCGGACAGGGCTACGACGTCCACCAGCTGGTCGAAGGGCGGCAGCTCATCATCGGCGGCGTGACCATTCCCCACGAACGCGGCCTGCTCGGCCACTCCGACGCCGACGTGCTCCTGCACGCGATCACGGATGCGCTTTTCGGCGCGGCGTCGATGGGCGACATCGGCCGGCATTTTCCCGATACCGCGAAGGAATTCGCCGGTGCCGACAGCCGCGCGCTGCTGCGCGAGGCGTTCAGGCGCGTGACGGAGGCGGGTTTCGCGATCGCGAACGTCGATTCGACCGTAATCGCGCAGGCGCCGAAACTCGCGCCCCACATCGAGGGCATGCGCGCGAACATCGCCGAAGACCTCGACCTGCCGGTCAATCGCGTGAACGTGAAGGCGAAAACCAACGAAAAGCTCGGCTACCTCGGGCGGGGCGAGGGGATCGAGGCGCAGGCGGCGGTGCTGCTGCTGCGCACGTCGATCGATCACTGAAGCAAGAACTGAAGCAAAACGCCACGCTTCGCGCGTGGCGTTATCGCTTTCGGGCGCCGGGGGCGCTGGCTTCCGGTACTTATTTTGCTTCGGCCTCGATGGCGAGCGCCGCGGCATTGATCACCGCCGCGATGCGGCCGACGTCGCGCAACTGCGTCGTGCTCATGCCTTCCGTGACGAGATTCTCGTAGTGCGACTTCACGCAGAAGTGGCATTTGCCGATGATCGACGCGGCGAGCGCATACATCTCGAAACGGCGCTTGTCCACGCCGCCATGCGACGCGTACGCGTTCATGCGCAGACCCGCGGGCTGCGTCTTGAGATCGGCGTTGTCGGCCATCTCCAGGTACGGATACCACACGTTGTTCATGCCCATCAGCGCGGCCGCCGTGAGCGCCGCGTTGGTTTCTTCCGGCGACAGCACGCCCGCCGAGCGGATCGTGTTCACGATCTTCGTCGCCTTCGCCGCGTAGGCGGCGGCCAGCGCGACGCCGACCGCGTCGTTGCCTTCCAGCGACGAGCGCGCGATCGTGCCGTCGACATTCAGGCGGATGTCCTTTGCGTAGTCGGGAATGAGTTCTTTAATCGAAGACAGGAATTCCATTGATTTCTCCTATTCTAACGACGGTAAAAAAGCCCGCCGGCTCAGTGTGACTCAATAAGCATAGCGGGCTTTGGCGTCAAGCCGGGAAGGGCCTTGCGAAGACGCTTACAGCGTCGCGCCGCCTACCGCGCGGTTGCACGGGCACAGTTCGTCCGTTTGCAGGCCGTCGAGAATACGCAGCACTTCTTCCGGGTTGCGGCCGACGTTCAGGTTGTTCACCGAAACGTGCTGGATGACATTGTCCGGGTCGACGATGAACGTGGCGCGCAGCGCAACGCCCGCTTCCTTGTCGCGCACGCCGAGCTGGTCGATCAGCTCGCCCTTCACGTCGCCGAACGCGTAGTGGTTCAGCTTGCTCAGGTCCTTGTGCTCGCGGCGCCATGCGAGCTTCACGAATTCGTTGTCGACGCTGCCGCCGAGGAGCACGGCGTCACGGTCTTCGAAATCCTTCGCGAGCTTGCCGAATTCCACGATTTCCGTCGGGCAGACGAACGTGAAGTCCTTCGGATAGAAGTAAATGATCTTCCACTTGCCCGGGAACGACTGCTCGGTGATCTCTTCGAACGCCGACTGGCCGTTTTCCTCGTGATGGTTGAAACCCGGCTTTGCAGCGGTGACGGTAAACGCTTCGACTTTATCGCCCACGGTCTTCATGTGACTACTCCTGTGTACGTTTGGAAGGACAGACGAGACTACCTGATCGCCGTAACGAGGCCGTGACATAGGCCGCGCCCCCGTTACCCGACCCCGACTATAACTCTATTAATCTATATTCTCAATAGATTTTAACTAACAACATGGATAGTTTTTGGCGAACGATTCGATAGGTTTTCACATCGCGATTGTTGTGCACTTCAGCGCTCAATCGCGCTGCGTGTCGAACTTCCCGCCCTTCACGGTGGGGAAGTCGATCGTCACTTCGAAGCCCGGTCCGGGCGCGCGGTTGCGCAGGCGCAGCGTGCCGCGCTGGCGCGTGACGAGCCGCTGCACGATCGCCATTCCGAGCCCGGTGCCGTTCGCCTGGGTGCGCGCGGTGTCGACGCGATAGAACGGACGTGTGATGAGCGCGATCTGGTCGTCCGGAATGCCGCGGCCCTCGTCCATCACCGACAGCTCCACGCGACCATGTGTCACACGCGTGACGAGCGTGATGCGCGCGATGTCGTCGTGCTCGCTGCGGCCGTACTTGCGCGCGTTTTCCAGCAGATTGCCGACCACGCGGCGTGCGTCGGTCGGATCGCCTTCAATCATCGCGCCGTGCGCGAGGTCCGTCTTCATCACGACGCCCTCGTCGGCCTGAAAGCGGGCGGCGAGCTCGCCCGCGATCATCGACAGGTCGACGGCTTCCGGCATGCGCTGCATCGGCCGCGCGTAGTCGAGAAAGCGCCCGATGATCATGTCCATCTGCTCGATGTCGTCGATCATCGCGAGCTTGGTGGTCTCGTCCGACGGGCTCATCTCGGTTTCGAGCCGCAGGCGCGCGAGCGGCGTGCGCAGGTCGTGCGAGATGCCGGCGAGCATCAGCGCGCGGTCGGCTTCCAGCTGTTCGAGGTCCTGCACCATCTGGTTGAAGCTGCGGTTGGTTTCGGCCGCGACGCCCATGCCGCGTTCGGGCAGCGGCTCCGGCGACTGCCCCGAGCCCACCTTGCGCGCGGCGAGCGCGAGCCGCGCGAACGGCCGGTTCACGAGGCTCGTGATGAACGCCGCGCCGAAGAGCGACAGCGCGAGCGCGAACACGCCCCAGCCGGCCCATTGCAGGCCGGTGACGGTGTCGAGCTGATCGCGGTCGAGCGCGACCCAGTAGTCGTCGTCGTCGATCTTGAAGCTGATCCACACACCCGGGATGTCGTTCACCGACTGCGCGATGATCGTCTCGTTGCCGAGCCGTCCGCGCACGTCGCGCTCGATCAGCCGGTTGAGCGACTCGTCGGGCTGCAGGCGATATTTGTCGGTAGTCTCGCGCGGATACACGCGCACGCCCTCATTGCTCTCCAGATCCTGCAGCAACGCGCGGCGCAGATCGGGATCGGAATAGAGGAGGGCGGTGCGGGTGAGCTTGACGACGGCGACGAGCTGCAGCGCCACGCGCTGCGCGCGCGGCTCGCGCTCGATCACGCGAAAGCTCTGGAACCACGCGGCGAGGCTCACCGCGATCAGCAGCGCGATCAGCGCAAAAGTCCGCCAGAACAGGCCGCCGAACGCGAGCGTCAGTAGCCGCCTGTCGATGCGCATGAGTCTTTCGGGTCCTGCTCGGGAAACGTCGCGTGGCCGGTTTCGGGACGCCTCACGCGGCGCCGTCGGGGATGAACACGTAGCCGAGGCCCCAGACCGTCTGGATGAAGCGCGGGCTGCTCGGATCGGGCTCGATCAGCTTGCGAAGGCGCGAGATCTGGACGTCGAGGCTGCGGTCGAACACTTCGTATTCGCGGCCGCGCGCAAGCTCCATCAGCTTCTCGCGCGAAAGCGGCTGGCGCGGATGGCGCGCAAACACCTTCAGCACGGAGAACTCGCCCGTGGTGAGCGGAATTTCCTGCGCGTTCTTCGTGAGCGTGCGGGTGGCAAGATTGAGCGCGAATTCGCCGAACTCGAACACTTCGGTGGTTTCGGAAGGCGCGCCAGGCAGCTCGGACGGCGACTGCCGCCGCAGCACTGCATGAATGCGCGCAACGAGTTCGCGCGGATTGAACGGCTTCGGCAGATAGTCGTCGGCACCCATCTCGAGCCCGACGATGCGGTCCACGTCCTCGCCCTTCGCGGTGAGCATGATGATCGGCGTGCGGTCGTTGCTGCCGCGCAGGCGCCGGCAGATCGACAGCCCGTCTTCGCCCGGCAGCATCAGGTCGAGCACGAGGAGATCGAAACGTTCACGGACCCAGAGCTTGTTCATCGACGGCGCGTTTTCCGCGACATAGACATTGAAGCCCTGTTCACCTAGGTAGCGTCGCAGGAGGTCGCGCAGGCGCGGATCGTCGTCGACTACGAGGATTTTTGAAGGATTTTTGGTTTCCATAGCGGCATCTTAGCGCGATTAGAAAGACGTCGAGTTTGTAACAATTGCAGCGTAACAGACGGTTACAAAATTTACGGCGCGTGTGGCACGCTATATAGGTTCTGTGCGTACACTCCTTTACCTAAGCCCGTCATTCGGTAGATACTTCATTAGACCAACGCTCCGCGTTCGCACCGTGATCACGGGGTTGCGTGCGACGCAACAAGAGACTGAGACCGTCCGGTTGTCGAGCAACGAAGGGAACAACATGAAGGGAGCGCGGCAGCGCGGACCTGTGCGCCATGAGCGCATTCTCAAGCAGACGCTACTCGCTAGCGCGCTTTACGCCGTACTGACCACGCCCCCCGTATTTGCACAGTCATCGTCGGCTTCCGGTCGCGATCCGGCTGCGTTCGACCGCACCGTGACCAGCCGGCCCAACCGGTCGGATCCACGCATGATCCGTGCCCAGCAGCGAAGCGGCAAGAACTCGACCTCAGGCAATCGTGATCGCGACTCGAAGCCTCCCGCGATGCAATCCGTCCAGCAAAACGACCAGCCGCCCGCGCGCCCGCCCCGGCATGCCGTCATGACCGCCGACGAGCGGCGCCTGTTGCGACAGCATATCGAAGAAGCGGTACGGGATCTTTACAAGCGTTGATGCGCCCCGGCCGCTTGCCATGAACCGACGCCGTTTTCTTTCGATGGCAGGCGCATGTCTTTCGATCCCGAACGCCTATGCGGGCATTTCGCCCGCGCCCGCCGCACTTCCTTCCAGACCGCTTGTTCCTGACCTTTCCGGCGCGGGCAAGGTCCTGATCCTCATCGAGCTTAAAGGCGGCAACGACGGCCTGAACACGGTGATCCCGTTCGCCGATCCCGCTTACTACACGCTGCGACCGACCCTCAACATCGCGCGCTCGCGGGTCCTGCAGCTCGACGAACGTACGGGCCTGCACCCGGCGGCGAAAGCCCTGATGCCGCTCTGGAGCGACGGCCAGCTTGCGATCGTGCAGGGCGTTGGTTATCCACGGCCGAATCTCTCGCATTTCCGCTCGCTGGAGATCTGGGACACCGCGTCGCGCGCCGATCAATATCTCGAAGAAGGCTGGCTGGCGCGCGCGTTGCGGCCGGCATCCGGTGCGCGGGGACTTGCCGCGGGCGCTGCCGTGATCGGCAGTGTCGAGAAGGGGCCATTCACCGCATTCGCCACAGCGGCCAACGGCGCGGCAGGCAACGCGATGCTCTTGTCGGCGTCAACCGCGAGCGACTCGATCGCTGCAGCGAACGGGCGCGGCGCGGCGCAAACAGTGAGGACGCGCTTTGCGGCCGGCGCGTTCGGCGCGTCGGTCGGCTCGGCAGTGCGTCTTCTCGCCGGCGACACCCGCTCGGGCGTCGCCGTGATCCGCCTGACGCTCAACGGATTCGACACGCATCAGAACCAGCACGCGCGGCACGCGGCTTTGCTCGGGGAGCTGTCGGAGGGGTGCGCCGCGCTGCGCTCTGCGCTGGGCGAACTCGGACGCTGGGATGACACGCTCGTCGTGACCTACTCGGAATTCGGCCGGCATCCGCGCGAAAACCAGAGCAGGGGCACCGACCACGGCACCGTGGCGCCGCACTTCGTGATGGGCGGGCGCGTGCGCGGCGGGCTCTTCGGCGCGGCGCCCCGGCTCGCGCGGCTCGACGGCGGCGGCAACCTGCCCGCCGCCGTCGACTTCCGGCAGCTTTACTCGACCATCCTCGGCAACTGGTGGGGTCTCGATTCCGCGTCGATTCTGCACGAGCGCTTCGAGCCGCTGCCGCTTCTGCGCACCTGAAACGCTAGCGCGTGCGCCAGCTGATCCAGAGCTTGCGGATCGGCGTGAGCGAGATGTGCTGATGCAGCACCTGAAAGTTTTCGCGCTCGATCTCGTCGAACAGTGCGAGGGAGAGCGCCGCCTGCGCGCGCAGCACGCGCTGGTGCGCGCGTTCGCCGGACGGAATGGCGGCGAGCGCGTCGTTGAGCACGCGCCTGGCGCGTTCGGTCTGAAAGCGCATGAGCGCCGTGAAATCGTCGCTGTACTTGCGGTTGATGACGTCGGCGGCCGTTACCTTGAAGCGCTGCAATTCGTCGATCGGCACATAGATGCGGCCGTGGCGCGCATCGTCGCCGAGTGCCTGCACGCGTTCCGCCAGCATCAGCGCCGAGCCGAGCGGCATGGCCCAGCCAGCGGCGTTCGCGGCGTCGCGCGCCGTCGTCCGGGCGACGGCCACCGCGAATGCGCCGCCCACCTGTTCGAGATAGCGGCGCAGTCCCGGCCAGTCGAGATAGCGCGCCTGATCGAGGTCCATGCCGAAGCCTTCGACGAGCGCGTCGATCGACGCGCGGGTCGCTTCGTCGAGCGCTCCGCCGCCAGGATGCGCAGCATGCGCGCGCAGCGCCTTCGTCACCGGATGGGACGGCTCGCCGCCGGCCAGGCTCGCAAGCTCCTTCTGCCACCATGCGTGCTTGGTGCGGCCGATCGTCGGATCGCTGGTTTCCTTGACCGTCTCCTCGAGTTCGCGGCGCAGCGCGTAGAGCGCCGTCAGGAACGGCTGGCGGGCGGCCGGCGCCCGGCGCAGCGCGTAGTACGTGCTGGAGCCTTCGGGGGCGGCCTTTTGCTGGCAGTAATCGTCGAAGTTCACTGGGGTCGGCTGTGTGGGGCGACTGAGCGGGCGGCTTGCGCGGCATGCGGCAGGCGTTCGGAACGTCTGGAATGCGGCCGTCCTAGTAAAAAAAGCCATTGAAGATCAATGGCTTTTTCGTGATGCGCGTGCTGCTTTCATGACTGGTGCGAGGAGCGGGACTCGAACCCGCACACCATTGCTGGCGTCAGGACCTAAACCTGGTGCGTCTACCAATTTCGCCATCCTCGCCGCCGGATTCGCCCGCTCCGAAGAGAAGCGCGTGAACCCGTTTTGTCTTGCCGTGCGTTGCCTTGACATGCTCGCGCGGAACGTTCTTCCGTGTTTCTCCGGACCTCGGCGATCCCTTGAAACACTATGCGTTGGCCGCGCCAAGCCCGAGATTCTAACCGATTCGCCCCGCGATGTCTGCAACCGGCCGACACCCGCGTGACCGATGCCCACCATGGCGCCCGGGCGATTGCGCCGTGCCTGCGACGTGCCTACAATCGCCGTCTTCCAGTTGCGTTCGCCTTCGGCTACATGACCCGCACATCGCGCAATCGCTTCGTCGCATGGCTCGGCATTGCCGCCATGTGGCTTGCCATTGTCGCGCCGGTCGTGAGCCAGACGATCGCCGCGCGCGTAGCCGCCGCCGATCCGCAGGCGCCGATGTGCTCCGCGGACTTCGTGCCGGGGATCGCTCCGGCTGCGCCGCTCGCGTCATCTGCGGAGCACGGCGACCACCATCAGGCCGCCTCCGCCGACACGGATACGCACGGCGCGCATCACGCCTCCGCCGCCGATCACTTCGACGCCTGCTCGTACTGCGGACTGCTCGCGCACCATGTGCCGCTGCTTGCGGGTGCATTGCCCGGCGTGGCACGCATCGAACGCTCCGCACGCGTCGCATATGCCCCGGCGCTCGCCGCGGTCCATGCGAAATCCTTCAACGCCGCCCGTCCGCGCGCGCCTCCCGTCGTTTCCTGAAGCCTGTCATTCGTCCCGACCGTCGTGCCGGCGCGCGTTTGCGCCCGGCCGGTCCTGCGTTCACATCTTCAGGATTCTTCGATGCTCAAGCTCATCGAGCGAGCGCGGCAGCCTCACGGCTGCCGCGCCGCTGCGCGTTCGCGCGCATCCGCGCCGATCCGCGGCTCACACGGGTCACGCGCATTCCACGTATCGCGCGCGTGGCTAGCGCTGTCGCTGATCGCGCAGGCGGCGCAGGCCGCCGCCACTCCCGCTTCTGCTCCCGCTCAGGCTTCCGCTTCCTCCGCACAGCCGGCCACCGCTGACGACACGGGCGACAGCGCATCGCTCGCGCCGGTCGTCGTGACGGCCCAGGGCACGCGGGCGAGCCTCGACCCCGATCTCCCGTCGAGCGTCTCGACCGTCACGGCCGACCAGTTCCAGTACTGGAACGTCGTGACGCCCGAAGACGTGCTCAAGTACGCGCCGAACATGGCGGTGCGCAAGCGCTTCATCGGCGACGTCAATTCGACCATCGCCGTGCGCGGCACGAGCAACGCACAGACGGCGCGCGGCCTCGTCTATGCCGACGGCCTGCTGCTCAGCAACTTCCTCGGCAACACGTTTACGTTCGCGCCGCGCTGGTCGATGGTCTTCGCCGACGACATCGAACAGGTCGACGTGATCTACGGCCCGTACTCCGCGCTCTATCCGGGCAACTCGATCGGCGCGACGGTCGCGATCACGACGCAGATGCCCACGCACTTCAAGGCCGACGCGAAAGTGCAGGGCTTCACGCAGCATTTCGACCTGTTCGGCGTGAACCGCAGCTTCAACGGCACGAACACGACGGCGACCATCGGCGACCGGATCGGCCGGCTGTCCTACCTGATCGGCGCCGATCATCTCGAAAACACGAGCCAGCCGCTCCAGTTCGCGACGCTCCCGCAATCCACGACGCCCGCCAGCGCCCGCGACCGGCCGGTCACGGGCGCGTATTTCTACAACGACCAGAACAACACGCGCACGGCGGTGCTCGGCGTGTCGAACGAGGGCATCGAGCGCACGTTCCAGGACCAGTTGCGGCTCAAGCTCGCCTACGACCTGACGCCGACGCTGCAGGCCGGCTTCACGCTCGGCTACTGGCACCAGAAGTACAACAGCGACACGCAGACGTTCCTGCGCGATGCGAACGGCAATCCGGTGTACAGCGGCCTCGTGAACATCGGCGGGTTCGAGTACAACCTGCCGGCCGCGACGTTCGCGCCGAGCGCGGGGTCGAGCGAGAACTTTCTCTACGGCCTGTCGCTCAGAACGCGCAACCAGACGGGCTGGAACGGCGAAGCCATAGCGTCGTATTTCGACATCACGCAGAGCATCGCGCGCACGGCGAACTCCGGCGTGCCGGGCGACGGGCCGGGCACGATCACCTACGGCGACGGCGCGGGCTGGAAGTCGCTCGACCTGCGCACGACCTGGACGCCGCCGTCGGCGGACGCCGGCATCGCGGCGCACTGGCTGTCGTTCGGCTATCACTACGACAACTATCTCCTCGACAACGAAACGTACAACACGCCCGCCTGGCGCGACGGAGGCAACGCCGCGTTCGCCAATGCGTTCGGCGGACGCACGCAGACGCAGGCCGTGTATGCGCAGGACGCGTGGCGCTTCCTGCCGCGGTGGAAGTTCACTTACGGCGTGCGCTACGAGAACTGGAACGCCTATGACGGCATGCGTGCGGTCGGCGCGACGTCGCTCGCCTACGGCGATGCGAGCGAGAGCCACTGGTCGCCGAAGGCGTCGATTTCCTTCGACGCCACCTCGAACCTCTTGCTGCGCGCATCGATCGGGCGCGCGTACCGCTTTCCGACCGTCGGCGAGCTGTTCCAGGGGCAGATCAATGGGCTCTCGATCGTCAACAACAATCCGAACCTGAAGCCGGAAGACGACCTGTCGAAGGAACTGACGGCGGAGTGGCAGCAGGGCAACGGCGTGTACCGGTTCATGCTTTTTCAGGACGACGTCAGGAACACGATCTTCAGCCAGACCAACACGACGGTCATCCCGAACGTCACGAACTTCCAGAACATCGACAAGGTGCGCTCGCGCGGCATCGAGACGAGCTACGAAGGGCAGGACGTGCTCGTGCGCGGGCTGGATCTCGCGGCGAACGTCGCCTACACGCAGTCGAAGATCCTGGCGAACAGCGGCAATCCGGCGTCGGTGGGGAAGTACTTCTATCGCATTCCGCTGTGGCGCGCGAACGTCGTCGCGACCTACCGCGCGACCGAGAAGGCCGCCGTGACGCTCGCCGCGCGCTATTCGGGACGCCAGTACAACACGCTCACCAACACGGACACCAATCCGGACACCTACGGCGGCACGAGCACGTACGCAGTCGTCGACGCGAAGCTCACCTACCGGCCGACGAAGAAGACCGAGATCGGCGTCGGCGTCGACAACCTTTTCGATCACCGCTACTTCGTGTTTCACCCCTACGCGGGACGCACGTTCTATCTGGAAGGACGCATCGGCATCTGATGCCGCCGCCCTCGACCGCAAATCCGTTCAACATTCGACGACACACGCCCATGTACGTACCGAACGACAACCTGACACTCGCCGCCGATGCGCACGCAAGCGCTGCGGCGCATCGCACGCTGTGGCGCTGGCATTTCTACGCGGGACTCTTCGTGATGCCGCTCCTCATCGTGCTCGCCGTAACGGGCACGCTCTATTGCTTACAGCCGCAGATCGAGCCGCTGCTGTACCGCGACCGGATGGTCGTCGCCGCAGAGGCCGCGCCGCGCCTGAGCCGGGAGACGCTGCTTGCGAAGGCCTTCGCGGGCGCGCCGCTAGGCGCGGTGCCGACGACGGCGCAGATCGGCACCGATCCGCGCCGCAGCGCCGAGTTCGTGTTCCGCCTGCCGTCCGGCGAGAGCGAGAGCGTCTACGTGAATCCGTATAGCGGGGCGCTGCTCGGCACGCTGAGCGTCGAGCACCGGCTGATGAAGCAGGTGCGCAACCTGCATCGCGCGCTTCTGCTCGGCAAGACCGGCGAGTTGCTGATGGAACTGGCCGGCTGCTGGACGCTCGTGATGATCGGAACGGGCATCGCGCTGTGGTGGCCGGGGGGCGCGCAGAAGACGTGGCGCAAGGGCGGCGTCTGGGTGCCGCGTCTTCGGCTGCGCGGGCGCGCGTGGTGGCGCGATCTGCATGCGGTCGGCGGCATCTGGTTTGCGATCGGCGCGCTTTTCTTCGTGCTGAGCGGGTTGCCGTGGTCGGGCTCGTGGGGCAAGCAGTTCAAGGAGCTCGCGACGTCGGCGCAGCTCGGCTATCCGAAGGGCGCGTGGGGCGAAGCGCATGTGCATTCGACGGCCCCGGCCGTATCCGCGACTCAGGGCGGGCACGACATGCATGCCATGCACGATAACCACGACCAGCACGCCTTGAAGATGGACGATCTGCCCTTGCCGCAAACGCCCTGGGCCGTCGGTCTCACGGACGTGCCGGAAGTGCCGCCGCACGCGCCGGGCGCAGCACGCGTCTCGCTCGATTCCGTGGTCGCGCTCGCGGCGGCGCAAGGTGTCACCGATGACTACAGCATCGCGCTGCCGAAGTCTCAGAGCGGCGTGTACACGGTGTCGTACTTTCCCGCCGATCCGAAAGCCGAACGCACGCTGCACGTCGACCAGTACAGCGGCAGAGTCCTGTCGGACATCCGCTACGACGACTACGGCCGCGTCGCGCAATGGATTTCCTATGGCACTTCGCTGCACATGGGGCGTTACTTCGGGCTTGCAAACCAGATCGTCTGCGCCGCGATTTCGATGGGGCTCGCATCGATGGCGCTCTCGGGCTTCGTGATGTGGTGGAAACGCCGTCCGCAGCGGGAACTGGGCGCGCCGCCGCGCCCGGTCGGCCGCCCCGCGATGCGGGTCTGGCGCGGCGGGCTGACCGTGCTCGGCATTGTGTTTCCGCTGATGGGCGCGACGATGCTGGTCGTGTGGATTTCGGACCGCATCGCGTTCGGCCGCACGGGGGCGGCGGGTTCGTGAGCGGGCGAAGGGTGAAGAGTGAAGGGCGAAGGGTGAAGAGTGAAGGGCGAAGGGTGAAGAGTGAAGGGCGAAGGG
>NZ_JFHC01000055.1 GCF_000698595.1 Caballeronia glathei
CTCTCATCCGCAAGCGATTTTTGAAGAGAATTTAACGATTCTTGAACACCGGCTTCCGCTTCTCCACGAATGCCGCCATACCTTCCTTCTGATCCTCGGTGGCGAAAAGCGAATGGAACAGCCGGCGCTCGAAATGAAGCCCCTCCGCCAGCGTCGTTTCGTACGCGCGGTTCACCGCCTCCTTGGCCATCATCACAGCGGGTAGCGAGAACCCTGCAATGACCGTCGCTGCATCGATTGCTTCGTCCAGCAGGTGGTCGGCGGCGACGACGCGGGACACTAGGCCCGCGCGCTCGGCCTCGTCGGCGTCCATTAAGCGCGCGGTCAGGCACAGGTCCATTGCCTTCGCCTTGGATACCGCCCGCGGCAGCCGCTGCGTGCCGCCCGCACCCGGAATCACGCCGAGCTTGATCTCCGGCTGACCGAACTTTGCGGTCTGCGCGGCGATGATGATGTCGCACATCATCGCGAGTTCGCAGCCGCCGCCCAACGCGAAGCCCCCTACGGCCGCGATGATCGGCTTGCGAATCGAGCGGATCGTCTCCCAGTTCCGCGTGATGTAATCGCCCTTGTACACGTCCATATAGGAGTAGCTGGCCATCATGCCGATGTCGGCACCCGCCGCGAACGCCTTTTCGCTGCCCGTGAGCACGATCGCACCGATGTCGTCGTCTGCGTCGAACTGCTTGAGCGCGGCGCCCAGCTCGTCCATCAGCGCGTCGTTCAGAGCGTTGAGCGCCTTCGGACGGTTCAGCGTGATCACCCCGACCCGGCCGCGCATTTCGGTCAAAATGTTCTCGTAAGGCATTCGAATCTCCTATTTGTTTACACGTTTTACCCGACGCGAAAACGCTTCGCGTCCGCATCTCGATAATGCTAACATTGCCAAACCAACCGGTCGGTTAATTAATCGAGCGGCCGCCCTCATTCCTCTCTGCCCCTTGCGACCATGACACATCCGCTATTCACGAAGCACCAGGCGACGCTCGACAAAGCGCTCGCCGCCATTGAAACGCGCGGCTACTGGAGCCCGTTTGCCGAGATGCCGAGTCCCAAAGTGTACGGGGAAACGGCGAGCAGCGAAGGCGAAGCGGCCTTCAAAAGCCACCTGAACCGCACCTTCGAACTCGACCAGCCGTCGACGGGCGAGACCGTCGGCAGCGAGCTGTCGCCGTTCGGCATCGCGCTCGGCGTTCGCTATCCGAAGGCCGAGCCGGACGCGCTCCTCGCCGCGTCGGCCGCGGCCCAGACCCAATGGCGCGCGGCGGGCCCGCAGGCGTGGGCGGGCGTAAGCCTCGAGATTCTCTCCCGCCTCAATCGCGCGAGCTTCGAGATCGGCTACAGCGTCATGCACACGACCGGTCAGGCTTTCATGATGGCGTTCCAGGCGGGCGGCCCGCACGCGCAGGACCGCGCGCTGGAAGCGGTCGTGTACGCATGGGACCAGTTGCGCCGGATTCCCGCCGAAGCGTACTGGGAAAAGCCGCAAGGCAAGAACCCGCCGCTCGCGATGCAAAAGCGCTTCACCGTGGTGCCGCGCGGCACGGGCCTCGTCCTCGGCTGCTGCACCTTTCCTACCTGGAACGGCTATCCCGGCCTGTTCGCCGACCTCGCAACGGGCAACACGGTCATCGTCAAGCCGCACCCCGGCGCGATCCTTCCGCTCGCGATCACCGTGCGCATTGCCCGCGACGTCCTGCGCGAAGCCGGCTTTGATCCGAACGTCGTGACGCTGCTTGCCACCGAACCGAACGACGGTCCGCTGGTTCAGGACCTCGCGCAACGCCCGGAAATCAAGCTGATCGACTTCACCGGCAGCACGCAAAACGGCACCTGGCTCGAACGCAATGCGCATCAGGCGCAGGTGTACACCGAAAAGGCCGGCGTCAACCAGATCGTGATCGACTCGGTCGACGACATGAAGGCCGCGGCCCGCAATATCGCGTTCTCGCTCGCGCTCTACTCGGGACAGATGTGTACCGCGCCGCAGAACATCTACGTACCGCGCGACGGCATCCGCACGAGCGAGGGCCAATTGAACTTCGACGACGTCGCGAAAGCCCTCGCTGGCGCGGTAGAGAAGCTCGTTTCCGACCCGGCGCGCGCCGTGGAACTGACCGGCGCAATCCAGAACGACGGCGTGATTCAGCGAATCGCCGAGGCCCGCCAGCTCGGTGACGTGCTCGTCGACAGCCAGGCGCTCGCTCATCCCGTGTTCGCCGACGCCCGCGTCCGCTCGCCCCTGATGGTCAAGCTCGATGCCCGCACCGATTCCGCGAAGTTCACGAAAGAGTGGTTCGGCCCCGTCTCGTTCGTCATCGCGACCGATTCGACCGCCCAGTCGCTCGATCTCGCCGGCTCGATCGCGGCCGAGCACGGCGCGCTCACGCTGTCGGTCTACAGTACCGACGACGCCGTGATCGAGGCCGCGCACGAAGCGGCGATCCTCGGCGGTGTCGCACTGTCGATCAACCTGACGGGTGGCGTCTTCGTCAATCAGTCAGCCGCGTTCTCCGACTTCCACGGCACGGGCGCGAACCCCGCCGCGAATGCCGCGCTCGCGGACGCCGCGTTCGTTGCGAACCGTTTTCGCGTCGTTCAAAGCAGAGTGCATGTTGCACCGAAGGCGTCCCCGGCGGAAGCCGGCCAAACGGCGTAGGCAAAACACCGCGCGGACGGCTTATGCCGTCCGGCCTGATGGAAAGCGCCACGCGCTGCGGCTAGTATCGACATGCATGGCCGCAGCCCGTCGAAGCCCATGCATTCAATGTTCGGATACGAAAGGAGCCACCATGTCCGACAAATCGGTCCTGTTTCACATCGACGGCGACTCGCGGGTCGCGACGCTCACGCTTAATCGCCCGGACAAGCTCAATAGTTTCACGCGCGCGATGCACGGCGAGATGAGCCATGCGCTCACCGAAATCGAGGCGAGCAATGCGCGAGCGCTCGTCATTACCGGCGCCGGACGCGGTTTCTGCGCCGGCCAGGATCTGGCCGACCTCGACTTCACGCCGGGTTCGATGACCGACCTCGGCGACCTGATCGACGAGCATTTCAACCCGCTCGTGCGCCGCCTGCAGGCGATGGCGCTGCCGGTCATCGCCGCCGTCAACGGCACGGCCGCGGGCGCCGGCGCCAATCTGGCAATGGCCTGCGACCTGATTCTCGCCGCGCGCTCAGCCAGCTTCATCCAGGCGTTCGTGAAGATCGGCCTCGTACCGGATTCGGGTGGCACGTGGCTCCTGCCGCGCCGCGTGGGCGAAGCCCGCGCGCTCGGACTGGCGCTGACGGGCGACAAGCTGGGCGCGGAAAAGGCCGAAGCGTGGGGCATCGTCTGGCGGGTGGTCGAAGATCAGGAGCTGCATCAGTCGGCTGCGCAACTGGCTGCGCAACTCGCCCAGCAGCCGGCCGGTGCCGTCGCCGCGATCAAACATGCGATCCGCGCAAGCGCGAACAATACGCTCGACCAGCAACTCGATCTCGAACGCGACTGGCAACGCACCCTCGGCGCATCGCATGACTATGCCGAGGGCGTCGCCGCGTTCAAGGAAAAGCGCGCGCCGCGCTTCGAAGGTCTGTGAGATTTCTGGGGACACCTGTGACGCCACAACAACTCGCCGAACAAGCCGCCAATGCAATGTACGAATCCGACGCGTGCACGCGCGCCCTCGGCATCGAACTGATCGAAGTGCGCCCCGGCTACGCACGCCTGCAAATGAACGTGCGCCCGGATTTCCTGAACGGACACGGCATCTGCCACGGCGGGCTGATCTTCACCCTCGCGGATTCGACCTTCGCGTTCGCCTGCAACTCATACAACATCAACACGGTGGCCGCCGGCTGTTCGATCGAATTCCTGCGAGCCGTAAAGGGCGGCGACCTCCTGACGGCCGAGGGGATCGAACAGACCCTCAACGGCCGCACCGGCATCTACGACATCCGGGTAACGAATCGCGAAGGAGAAACGGTCGCCATGTTTCGCGGCAAATCGGCCCAGATCAAAGGCACCGTGATTCCGGTCTGAACCAGTAATCCAGATTGACGGATGCCGGCGCACCCGGCCCGTGACATATAAACGAGCAAGAAGGAGACATCCGATGACTACCCCGCTGCCGCTCGAGCCCATCGAAAAGGCGAGCCGCGACGAACTCGCCGCGCTGCAACTCGAACGCCTGAAATGGTCGCTCACGCACGCTTTCGAGAATTCGCCTGTGTACCGGCGCAAGTTCGACGAGGCTGGCGTGCATCCCGGCGACCTCAAGTCGCTCGCCGATCTCGCGCGCTATCCGTTCACGCACAAGAAGGATCTGCGCGACAACTATCCGTTCGGCATGTTCGCGGTGCCGCAGGAGCAGGTTTCGCGCATTCACGCATCGTCGGGGACGACCGGCAAGCCGACCGTCGTCGGCTACACCGCGAAGGACATCGACACCTGGGCGAATCTCGTCGCGCGCTCGATCCGCGCAGCGGGCGCCCGCCGCGGCGACAAAGTGCACGTGAGCTACGGCTACGGGCTCTTTACCGGCGGCCTCGGCGCACACTACGGCGCCGAGCGCGCGGGCCTCACCGTCATTCCGTTCGGCGGCGGCCAGACCGAGAAGCAGGTCCAGCTCATCCAGGACTTCCGGCCGGACATCATCATGGTCACGCCGAGCTACATGCTGTCGATCGCCGACGAACTGGAGCGGCAAGGCCTCGATCCGGCAAGCTGCTCGCTTCGCATCGGCATCTTCGGCGCGGAACCGTGGACGAACGACATGCGCTCGGCAATCGAAAAGCGCATGGGCATCGATGCCGTCGACATCTACGGGCTATCGGAAGTCATCGGCCCGGGCGTGGCGTCGGAATGCGCGGAGACCAAGGACGGCCCGACGATCTGGGAAGACCATTTCTACCCCGAAATCATCGACCCGGAAACGGGCGAAGTGCTGCCAGACGGCGAATTCGGCGAACTCGTGTTCACGTCGCTGACGAAGGAGGCCCTGCCGATCATCCGCTATCGCACGCGCGATCTCACGCGGCTTCTGCCGGGCACGGCGCGCACGATGCGCCGCATGGAGAAGATCACCGGCCGCTCGGACGACATGATGATCATCCGCGGCGTGAACGTGTTCCCGACCCAGATCGAGGAACTGCTGCTCAAGCGCCACGCGCTCGCGCCGCACTACCAGATCGTGCTGACCAAGGAAGGCCCGCTCGACGTCATGACGCTCAATGTCGAGCCGTGTCCGGAAACGGCGCCCGATCTCGCCGCGCTCGAAAGTGCCAAGGCCGCCCTCGTGTACGACATCAAGGCGCTGATCGGCGTGAGCGCCGTGGTGAACGTGCTGGGGGTCAACGGGATCGAACGGTCGGTCGGAAAGGCGCGGCGGGTCGTGGACCGGAGAAACCTGAAGGCGTGAGGATGTCGGCGGCGGGATGAAGGGCGGCGCTCGCGCGCCGCCGCAGATCTTCGAAGCGTCAAGGCCTCGAAACGCCGGCCCCAACGTCGTGCCCGTGTCCTTACGGCTTACGACCTACGGACCTACGAATTGGGCAGCAGCAGCCACATCCGGCCGCCCTGCTTCATGCGGCCGGCCAGGTCGCCGGCGTCGTCGCCGAGACCCCAGAAATAGTCGGCGCGTACGCCGCCCTTGATCGCGCTGCCCGTGTCCTGGGCGAACACCAGCCGGTTCATCGGCGAGTTGCTCAGCGGGCGCGTGGTCTGAAGGAAAACCGGCGTGCCGAGCGGAATCGCCGAAGGATCGACGGCGATCGAGCGTTCCGGCGTCAGTGGAACACCTAGCGCACCGACCGGGCCGTCCCCGAGGCTCGCGGGCATCACGTCGTTCGCCGGCATTTCGCGAAAGAACACGAAGCGCGGATTGACGTCGAGCAAGGCATCGACGCGCGCCGGATTCGCTTTCGCCCACGCCTTGATGCCCTGCATCGTCGCCTGCGCGGGTGTCAGTTCGCGGCGGTCCAGCAGCTCGCGGCCGATCGACTTGTAGGGCTGGTTGTTCGTTCCGCCAAAGCCGACCCGCATGACGCTGCCATCTTCCATCACGACGCGCCCCGAGCCCTGCACTTGCAGGAAGAACGCTTCGATCGGATCGTCGACCCATACCAGTTCATTGCCCTCCAGCGCCCCCGAACGCTCGAGCTGGGCGCGCGGCGGAAGCGCCGAGCCCGCCTTGTAGCGATACGGCCATTTGTAGAGCGCGTACTGATAGGAGCCGTGGCGCGTGCGCGAACCGCGCAGGAGGGGCTCGTAATAGCCGGTCACGAGCCCGTCGAGCGTGCCGTCGGTGTTCGCCAGCTGAAACGGCGTGAAATAGGTTTCGAAGAAATCGCGGGCGGCCGTCATGTCGAGATCATCCAGACGCTGCGCGGCAGCGCAGGCCTTCTGCCAGTTCGGCTGGCGCGCGAGCCGGCTGCAGTTCTGACGCAGCGCGGCCGTCGCTCCGATCAGGGAATCGTCCTGCCAGCCAGGAACCTGCTGCCAGCTCACCGCGGTCAGGCGGGCCGCGGCGCGCTGCCCCGTGACGATCGGCGTGCCGCCGGGCGCCGTGCCGAGCCCGGATTTGACCGCGCTGCCGCCGCCACACGCCGCGAGCAGGACCGCCGCTGCAATTGAAGCTGCCCAGCCCGCTGCTCCTGCGGCGGGGCGGTTGAAACGCATACAATGTTCGTTCTTGATGGGAACCGCCATGTCTGATCTGTTCGACGAATATCCAATGCTGATTTTTGCGCTCGAGTCGCTCGTCGCGCTGCTCCTGCTGATTTTTATCGTCGTGTGGACGGCGTCGGGCAAGAAGAAGAACCGGGCGAACGATTCGGCGAAGCGCCGCTGATTCGGGTTCAGTGCAGCGTGCGCGGCATGTGCAGCGCGAATTCCGCCACCGGCGCCTCGAAACGCTCGCCGTCCTCGGCCACGCAGAAATACGCGCCACGCATCGTGCCGACCGGCGTGGCGATCACCGCCCAGCTCGTATATTCGAATTGTTCGCCCGGCGGCAGCAGCGGCTGATGGCCGACCACGCCCAGCCCTTTCACTTCCTGCACGTGATTGTCGCTGTCCGTGATGATCCAGTGGCGAGCAATCAGTTGCGCCGCGACCTCGCCGGTATTGCGGATCGTCAGCGTGTAGGCGAACGCGTACTGGCGGCTATCCGGATCGGACTGCTCGGGCAGATAACGGGTCTGCACCGATACGCTGAATTCATACTGGCTCATCTTTTTTCCAATTCAATGCTGGCGCCCCGGTTCGAGGCGACCAGGCCTACTTCGCCATGTTGGTGACGCATTCTGCTTGATGCGGCCTGACGCCGCAACACGCCGCGCCGGCTCCGGGCGCATCGCCGGCCGTTCGGTCTACGTTCCGGAACGCCGTCGCGCGTTAAAATGACGCCTTTCGATTGCTACCGGCCCACGTCATGACGCAATTTCGCATCGCTCCCAGCATATTGTCCGCCGACTTCTCCCGGCTCGGCGAGGAGGTCCGCAACGTCGTCGCGGCCGGCGCAGACTGGATCCACTTCGACGTGATGGACAACCATTACGTGCCGAACCTGACCATCGGACCGATGGTGTGCGAGGCGATCCGCCCGCACGTGGACGTCCCCATCGACGTGCATCTGATGGTGCGCCCCGTCGACCGGATCGTGCCCGACTTCGCGAAAGCCGGCGCCAATGTGATCAGTTTTCACCCGGAAGGTTCGGATCACATCGACCGCACGCTCTCGCTGATCCGCGATCACGGCTGCAAGGCGGGCCTCGTGTTCAACCCGGCCACGCCGCTCAATTATCTCGATCACGTGATGGACCGCGTCGACCTGGTGCTGATCATGTCGGTGAATCCGGGCTTCGGCGGACAGTCGTTCATTCCCGAGGCGCTCAACAAGCTGCGCGAGGCGCGCTCGCGCATCGACGCCTACCGCGACCGGACCGGCCGCGAGATCCATCTGGAAATCGACGGCGGCGTGAAAGTGGACAACATCGCGGAAATCGCCGCGGCCGGTGCGGACACCTTCGTGGCCGGCTCGGCGATTTTCGGCAAGCACGACTACCGGACGGTGATCGACGAGATGCGCGCCGAACTGGCGAAAACCGAAAGCCAATCCGGAGCACGAAAATGAGCGACCTTGCGGCGGCATCTCCCGCCTTCACGAACAAGCCGATCCGCGCAGCGATCATCGACCTAGACGGCACCATGGTCGACACCGCCGACGACTTCGTCGCGGCCCTCAACGCAATGCTTGCCCGCATCGGCGCGCCGCCCACCGAGCGCGCGGAAGTGATCGGCTACGTCGGGAAGGGATCGGAAAACCTGATTCGCAGCGTGCTCGCCGTGCGCTTTTCACCGTCGCAGGCGGCGGCCCAGTTCGACGACGCCCTCGCCATCTACCAGAGCGAGTACGCGAAGATCAACGGCCGCCACTCCACGCTTTTCCCCGACGTGAAGGAAGGGCTGGAGGCCATGCGCGATCTCGGCATCGCGCTCGCCTGCGTGACGAACAAGCCGCACCGGTTCGCCGTCGAACTGCTCACGCATTTCGGCCTGGCCGGCTATTTCAAGGTAGTGCTGGGCGGCGATTCGCTCGCGCAGAAAAAGCCCGACCCGCTGCCGATGCTGACCGCCTGCGAGCGGCTCGACGTGCTGCCGCGCGAGACGGTGGCTGTCGGCGATTCGGAAAACGATGCGCTCGCTGGCCGCGCGGCGGGCATGGCGACGCTGACGGTACCCTACGGCTACAACCACGGCAAAGCTGTGCAAACAGTAAAATCCGATGGTATAGTTTCTTCGCTGCATGCTGCAGCGCAGGCGATTGCCGCCACCCTGGCACCGCCCACACCTACACCGACTGAATAGTCCATCCTCATGTTTCTGAACAAAAAACGGAGTCTGAGCACCATCGACCGGGGAGCCTGGCCCTGGCGTCGCTGGTCGCGCTAACCTCGCCTGAGGTACGCTGAAGCACCACGCTTCGGCATCCGTTTTTTGCTTCGTTGCGCATCCGCGCGCCGATCCTGCCGATTTGCCTTACCTCGAGTTCTGCTTGAGGCGTGTCCGAGCCGCATCATTCGCCGTGCCGTCGTCTGTGCTGTGCCGCGCGTCATCCCGACGCCCGTGCAGCGCAACGCCGGACCGGCGCGTGCGGCAAAGCGCGGGTACATCTGAACGCCGGATCGGTCCAGCGCGGAAAAACCTGCCGCAGCGCCCCAGTTTTTGGCCGATGCCGCGTATAAATCGAAGACGCGCGACACGTAAAGGATCGAAACATGACCGAACTCGAATTCCAATCGCTGGCGAACGAAGGCTTCAACCGCATTCCGCTGATCGCCGAGGCGCTCGCCGACCTCGAAACGCCCCTTTCCCTCTACCTCAAGCTCGCGCAGGCCGAACGCAACGGCGCGAACTCGTTCCTGCTGGAGTCGGTGGTCGGCGGTGAGCGCTTCGGACGCTATTCGTTCATCGGCCTGCCCGCGCGGACCATGGTCCGCGCGCAGAACGGCGTGTCGGAAGTGGTCCGGGACGGCAAGACGATCGAGACGGACGAAGGCGATCCGCTCGCATTCATCGAGCAATTCCAGAAACGCTTCAAAGTGGCGCAGCGGCCGGGCCTGCCGCGCTTTTGCGGCGGCCTCGCCGGCTATTTCGGCTATGACGCGGTGCGCTATATCGAAAAGAAGCTGGCGAACACCGCGCCGCCCGACGATCTCGGCCTGCCCGACATCCAGTTGCTGCTGACCGAGGAAGTGGCGGTCATCGACAACCTCGCCGGCAAGCTCTACCTGATCGTCTACGCCGATCCGATGGTGCCCGAGGCCTACACGAAGGCGAAGCAGCGTCTGCGCGAACTGCGCGCGCGCCTGCGCACGACGGTCCAGCCGCCGGTGACCTCGCCGAGCGTGCGCACCGAGACGCACCGGGAGTTCGCCAAGGAGGATTACCTGAACGCGGTGCGCCGCGCGAAGGAATACATCGCGGCCGGCGAACTGATGCAGGTCCAGGTCGGCCAGCGCCTCATCAAGCCGTTCCGCGACAATCCTCTTTCGCTCTACCGCGCGCTTCGCTCGCTGAATCCGTCGCCCTATATGTATTACTACAACTTCGGCGGCGAATTTCACGTCGTCGGGGCGTCGCCGGAAATTCTCGTGCGGCAGGAAAAACGCGCCGAAGACCAGATCGTCACGATTCGCCCGCTCGCCGGCACCCGGCCGCGCGGCAACACGCCCGAGCGCGACGCCGAACTCGCCACCGAACTGCTGAACGATCCGAAGGAAATCGCCGAGCACGTCATGCTGATCGACCTCGCGCGCAACGACGTCGGCCGCATCGCGCAGACGGGCTCGGTTGCGGTGACGGACAAGATGATCATCGAGAAGTACTCGCACGTTCAGCACATCGTCAGTTCGGTGGAGGGCAAGCTCAAGCCCGGCATGACGAACTACGACGTGCTGCGCGCGACGTTCCCCGCCGGCACGCTCTCGGGCGCGCCGAAGGTGCGCGCGATGGAACTTATCGACGAACTCGAACCCGTGAAGCGCGGCCTGTACGGCGGCGCCGTCGGCTACCTGTCGTTCTCGGGCGAGATGGATCTCGCCATCGCGATCCGCACCGGACTCATCCACAAGGGCAATCTGTACGTGCAGGCCGCGGCGGGCATCGTCGCGGATTCGGTGCCGGAATCCGAATGGCAGGAGACCGAGAACAAGGCGCGCGCTGTGCTGCGCGCCGCCGAGCAGGTGCAGGACGGCCTCGACATCGACTTCTGACCGGAGAAAGACCATGCTTCTGATGATCGACAACTACGACTCGTTCACCTACAACCTGGTCCAGTACTTCGGCGAACTCGGCGAAGACGTGGAGACCTACCGCAACGACGAGATCACCCTCGACGGAATCGCGAAGCTCAACCCCGCGCGCATCTGCCTGTCGCCGGGGCCGAGCAACCCGCAACACGCGGGCATCACACTCGACGTGCTGCGCGAATTCTCCGGCAAGCTGCCGATTCTCGGCGTCTGCCTCGGCCATCAGGCGATCGGCGAGGCGTTCGGCGGACGCGTCGTGCGCGCGCAGACCATCATGCACGGCAAGGTGAGCGAGATCGAAACCGACTGCAAGGGCGTGTTCTCCGACCTGCCGAAGCACTTCAAGGTGACGCGCTATCACTCGCTTGCGATCGAGCGCGAATCGCTGCCGGATTGCCTCGAAATATCGGCGTGGACGCCGGACGGCGAAATCATGGGCGTGCGCCACAAGGAACTGGCGGTCGAGGGCGTGCAGTTCCACCCCGAATCGATCCTGTCCGAACACGGCCACGCGCTGCTCGAAAACTTCGTGAAAAGTCCTGCGCAGGGCAAGCGCGCGTAGATAAGCGAACGAAATCGAACGAGCAGGAAGCAAGCGCGCGCAAAGAGCGCGCTACGAGAAACGAAAGAAACGAAAGAAGCGAGGGGAGGAGCCCATCATGATCACTGCCCAGGAAGCGCTGCAACGCACGATCGAGCACCGCGAGATTTTCCACGACGAAATGCTGCACCTGATGCGCATGATCATGCGCGGCGAGATGTCGCCGGTCATGGCCGCTGCGATCATCACGGGCCTGCGCGTGAAGAAGGAAACCATCGGTGAAATCGCCGCGGCCGCGACGGTGATGCGCGAATTCGCGAACCACGTCGAAGTCGAGGACAACTCGAATTTCGTCGATATCGTCGGCACCGGCGGCGACGGCTCGCACACGTTCAACATTTCCACCGCGACCATGTTCGTCGCGGCGGCGGCCGGCGCGAAAGTCGCGAAACACGGCAATCGCGGCGTATCGAGCAAGTCGGGCAGCGCGGACGTGCTGGAAGCGCTCGGCGTGAACATCGATCTGACACCGGAACAGGTTGCCGCATCGATCGCCGAAACCGGCATGGGATTCATGTTCGCGCCGAACCATCATCCGGCGATGAAGAACATCGCACCGGTGCGCCGCGAACTCGGTGTGCGCACGATCTTCAACATCCTCGGGCCGCTCACCAATCCGGCGGGCGCGCCGAACCAGCTGCAGGGCGTGTTCCACGAGGACCTGGTCGGCATTCAGGTGCGCGTGATGCAGCGGCTCGGCGCGAAGCACGTGCTCGTCGTGTACGGCAAGGACGGCATGGACGAGGTGTCGCTCGGCGCGGCGACGAAGGTCGGCGAACTGGTGCACGGGGAAGTGCGCGAGTATGAGATCCATCCGGAAGACTTTGGCTTGCAGATGGTGTCGAATCGCACGCTCAAGGTCGCGGACGCGCAGGAATCGAAGACGATGCTGCTCGGCGCGCTGAACAACAAGGTGTGCGTCGCGCGCGAGATCGTCACGCTGAACGCGGGCACGGCGCTCTATGCGGCGAACGTGGTCGAATCGATTGCGGACGGAATGGGCGTGGCCCGCGAGGCGATCGCGAGCGGCGCTGCGCGCGAAAAAGTAGACGAACTGGTACGCTTTACCCAGCAATTTTCGAAATAGCGGGATCAAGGACACCAGACAATGAGCGATATTCTCGACCGCATCATCGCGGTCAAACGCGAAGAAATCCGCGCCGCCGAGCAAAGCGCGCCGATCGAGGAACTGCGGCTCGAAGCGAGCGCACGCGATCTGCGCGATTTCGTCGGCGCGCTGCGTGCGAAGCATGCCGAAGGCAAGCCCGCGATCATCGCGGAAGTGAAGAAGGCGAGTCCGTCGAAGGGCGTGCTGCGCGAGCATTTCGTGCCCGCCGACATCGCGCGGTCCTACGAAAAAGGTGGCGCCGCGTGCCTTTCCGTGCTGACCGACGTGCAGTTCTTCAAGGGCAGCGTCGCGTATCTGGAAGAAGCGCGCGCCGCGTGCAGCCTGCCGGTGCTGCGCAAGGACTTCATCATCGATCCGTACCAGGTGCTCGAAGCCCGCGCGATGGGCGCCGACTGCATCCTGCTGATCGCCGCGGCGCTCACGCTCCCGCAGATGCAGGACCTCGAAGCCTACGCGCATTCGCTCGGGCTGGCGGTGCTCGTCGAAGTGCACGACGCCGACGAACTGGTTCGCGCGCTCACGCTCAAGACGCCGCTGATCGGCGTGAACAACCGCAATCTGCGCACTTTCGAGACATCGGTCGACACGACCATCAACATGCTCGACATGATTCCCGACGAGCGCATCGTCGTCACGGAGTCGGGCATCGTGTGCCGCGCCGACGTCGAGCGGCTGCGCGCGATGCACGTGGATACCTTCCTCGTCGGCGAGGCGTTCATGCGCGCCGAAGACCCCGGCACCGAACTCGCGCGCATGTTCATCTGACCATTCCCGGAACCGCCATTTTGAGTATCGAACGCGAGATCAAGCTCGCGCTGCCCGCGTCGCAACACGACGCGGTCGCGCAATTCTTCGCCGAACACACCGGACGCGAGGGAACGGCCATCGCGCTGGCGAACGTCTATTTCGACACGCCCGCGCTGACGCTCGCGAAAGCGAAAAGTGCGCTGCGCCTGCGCCGCACGCCGCAGCAATGGCTTCAGACCTACAAGACGGTGGGCGAGTCGAAGGCGGGCCTGCACAGCCGGCACGAATGGGAACTGCCGGTGCCGGGCGACGCGCTCGATATCGGCGCGCTCCTCGCCGCCTGCGACGACGAAAAAGCATGCCGCGCGCTGAAAGAAGCGGCGCCCGGCCTGATCGCCCTCTTCCGCACGGATTTTTCGCGCATTTTCTGGAACATCGAGCATGACGGCGCGCGGATCGAAGCCGCGCTCGATCTCGGCGACGTCAGCGCGGACGTCAACGGACGGCGGCGCACGTCGCCCATCAGCGAGGTCGAGCTGGAGCTGAAGTCCGGCGACGAAGCCGCCCTTTCCACACTCGCCGCGCACCTGCGAGGCGCCTTTCCCGACCTGCAGCCGGACGACATCAGCAAGGCCCAGCGCGGCTACCTGCTGCGCGAGCAGCCGGAAGACGACGCCCCCGGCGCAATGAAATGAACCAGTCCACTCTTTTCGACGTGCCCGCAACCACCGCCACGCTGGAAAGCCAGTTCGAGGCGCTGCCGCCCGGCTGGCGCGGGCACTTGCGCCCGTTCATCGAAAGCAGGCATTACGCGGCGTTGTGCGCGTTCGTCGACGCCGAGCGCGCGGCGGGCAAGACGGTCTATCCCGCGGACGTATTCCGCGCGCTGCGCCTGACGAGCCCGGACGACGTGAAAATCGTGATTCTCGGGCAGGACCCGTATCACGGCGAGGATCGCGGCGCACCGCAGGCTCACGGGCTGGCGTTCTCGGTGCCATCGCCCGTGCGGCCGCCGCCGTCGCTGCGCAATATATTCAAGGAAATAAGCGCAAGCCTCGGCTTCGACGCGCCGAAGCACGGGTGTCTCGATTCGTGGGCACAGCAGGGCGTGCTGCTCCTGAACACGTCGCTGACGGTGGAGCGCGACAAGGCGGGCAGTCACGCGAAACGCGGCTGGGAGCAATGCACCGACACGCTCATCCACGAACTCGCGACGCGCCACGACAGCCTCGTCTTCATGCTGTGGGGCGCGCATGCGCAGGCAAAGCGCGCGCTGATCGCCGATACCGGCAAGCAGCATTACGTGCTGGAGGCGCCGCATCCGTCGCCGCTGTCGGCGCATCGCGGATTCATCGGTTGCGGACATTTCGCGCTCGCGAACGACTTCCTGAAAAAGCACGGCCGCACGCCGATCGACTGGCGGCTGCCCGACAATCCGCAACTGCTCGCCTGAAAGAAACCCGAGGCGCACGAAAACAAAAGCCCGCCGGCGTCCGAAGACGCGGCGGGCTTTTTTGCTGCTTGCGGTGAGGACTGAAACTTACACCGCGGCGATTGCGTCGCGCGCCGCCGACAGCGCGGCGTTGGCGACTTCCGGGCCCATCGCGAGGCCTTCTGCGTAGATGAAGTTCACGTCGCTCATGCCGAGGAAGCCGAGGAACGAGCTCAGGTACGGCGTCTGCGAATCATGCGGCGTGCCGGCGTACTTGCCGCCGCGTGCCGACACGACGTACACCTTCTTGCCCTGCACCAGACCTTCCGGGCCCGTCGCGGTGTAGCGGAAGGTGATGCCGGCGCGGGCGATCCAGTCGAAGTACGTCTTCAGTTGCGACGAGATGCCGAAGTTGTACAGCGGCGCCGCGATCACGACGATGTCCGCCGCCAGCAGTTCCGCGATCAGCGCTGCGCTGCGGGCGTTGATGGCCTTCTGCTCGGGAGTGCGCTCTTCGTCGGGCGTGAAGAACGCGCCGAGCGTCGCGTCGTCGAGATGCGGGAGGTTGTCGGCCAGCAGGTTGCGCACGACGGTCTTCGCGCCGGGGTTCGCCTGTTGCAGCTTTAGGGTGAGTTCGTCGGCAAGCAGCGTCGATTGGGCGCCTTGCGAGCGGGCTGCGGAATTGATTTGCAGAATGGTCGTCATGGTGGCTCCTGTTCCTTCGTTTGGGTTTCGGGCGCCGTTTGCGCCTCGGACAGGATGCATTCTTCTTTTTTCGCCACTCCGGAACAAGCTGCGCACTCGCGACGGATTGTTGCACTGGTAGAACAATCCGCCGCACCGGGGCGGGTCGGCATGGCGAAATGCCGAATAACGCCACTTCAGCCTGCTTCTCTAGCCCGCTTCACTAACCCTTGAGCCAGCGCTCTCGCCACTGTTTCGCCGGGCCCCGGCCATCGGCGGCCGTGAGCGTATAGCGCGCGATTTCCGGCGCGTCGAGCTTCACATCCGTGCGGCGCAACTCGTCGCGCCGGAACGCGTGCACTTCGACCTTCGCGCCCGGCAGATAGCGGGACAACAGGCTGTCGAGATTGGACCCCGTGACGCGCAGGCCGTCGAGGGCGACCAGCACGTCGCCCGCCGACAAGCCCGCCTTCTGCGCCGCGCTGCCCTCGTGGACCACCGCGAGCACGCAGTCCGCACCACCCGCTGCGCCCGCCTTCACGCGCGCGCCGAGCGACGGCTTGCCCGCCGTGCCGTTGGTGGGGACGTCGGCGGCAAGCGTCACGCCGAACGGCTCCAGGAGCGCTTCGAGCGGCAGATCGCGCGTGCCGTGCACGCCGTCGCGGAATAGCTTTTTCAGGTCGGCCCCGGTGGCGTCGGCAAACAGCGCCTCCACTTCCGATTCCTCGATGCCGCGCAGCCTGCCGTTATAGAAATCGCGGCCGTAGCGCTGCCAGAGCAGGCGCATGACATCGTCGAGGGACTTGCGGTTCGCCGTCTGGGCGCGAATCGACAGATCGAACGCGAGCGCGAGGAGCGAGCCCTTCTGGTAATAGCTGACGATCGCGTTCGGCGCGTTTTCGTCCGCGCGGTAGTACTTGACCCACGCGTCGAACGAGCTTTCCGCGACGCTCTGCTTCAACCGCCCGCTGCCGCGCAGCACGCCGCCGATCGTCTTGCCGAGCAGCGTGAAATAGTCGCTTGCGGCGATTACACCGCTGCGCACGAGCATCAGGTCGTCGTAGTACGACGTGAAGCCTTCGAAGAGCCACAGCAGCGACGTGTAATTTTCCTGCGACAGATCATAGGGCGCGAACGCCGCCGGCTTGATCCGCTTCACGTTCCACGTATGGAAATACTCGTGGCTGCACAGGCCCAGATACGTGCGATAGCCGTCGGTCATTTCCGGGCGCCCCGTCACCGGCAGGTCGCCGCGGTTGCAGATCAGCGCGGTCGACGCGCGATGCTCGAGCCCGCCGTAGCCGTCGCTGACGGCGACCGTCATGAACACGTACCGGTCGACGGGCGCCCGCTTCGTGCGCGGCTCGAAAAGCGCGATCTGCGCCTCGCACACGCGCTTCAGATCCGCCGCGAGGCGGCTCATGTCGAGCCCGACGACGCGCCCCGAAATCACGATGTCGTGCTTCACGCCGTGCGCGCTGAAGCTGCCGAGCGCGAATTCGCCGAGCGTCACCGGGTGGTCGATCAGCTCGTCGTAATTCGCCGCCTGATACGTGCCGAAGCCGTAGCGCTTCGTGCCGCGCACTTCAGGCAGCGCCGTCGCGACGCGCCAGTTGCGGTAGGCCGCGCCCTGCGGCGCCCGGATATCGACGACGCACGGCGCATCCGCCTGTCCCTCGACCGCCAGGAACACGCTCGTGCCGTTGAAAAAGCCGATGGTGTCGTCCAGATGCGCGGCGCGCACCGACAGGTCCCAGCCGTACACCTCGTAGCGCAGCGTGACCGGGCCGTCGTGCGGCGCGGCCTGCCACGCGTGCTTGTCGATTTTCTCGATCGCGATGCGGCGGCCCGCGGCGTTGAACGCCTGCAGCGTCACGATGTTGCGCGCGAATTCGCGCACCATGTAGCTGCCCGGAATCCACACGGGCAGCATGAAGCGCTGTCCGGCGGGATCGGGTTGCGCGACGGTGAGCGTCACCTCGAACACGTGCGCGGCGGGATTCTTCGGAACGATGCTGTACTGGATCGGATTCATCGTGCTGTCCTTGTTCTCAGTCGTTGTTCTTGGTCATTGTTCTTATGGGTGTCGCGCCTCGCGCGCGTGGCCTTCGCCGACAGAACCGGGCGTGGCCAGAAATCACAAGAGGCGCCTCGCGCGCCTCTCGGTGGAGCATAGTGCGGATATCAGCGCACCGCCGACAGCTCCTTTTCCAGCCGGTCCGCCGGCACCGCGCCGGGTAGCCGCCGGCCGTCGGCGAGGAACACGGTCGGCGTGCCGGTGACGTTCATCGACTGGCCGAGTTTCAGGTTCTTGTCGATCGCGGCGGTGTCGCAGCTGGCCATCGCCGGCACCTTGTGGTCGAGCATCCAGCTTTCCCAGGCGACCGCGCGGTCCTTCGCGCACCAGATCGACTTCGACTTCACCGTCGAATCCGGTGACAGCACGGGGTACAGGAACGTGTAGACCGTCACGTTGTCGACGGACTTGAGCGTCGTTTCGAGCTGCTTGCAGTACGGGCAGTTCGGGTCGGAGAACACCGCGATCTTGCGGCTGCCGTTGCCTTTCACCACCTTCACCGCGTTCTCGAACGGCAGCTTCGCGAAATCGATCTTGTTCGTTTCCGCGAGGCGCGCTTCCGTGAGATTCGTGCGCGTGCGCGTATCGACGAGGTCGCCGAGCAGCACGTAGTTGCCGGTCGCGTCGCTGTAGACGATCTGCGAGCCGAGGTTCACCTCGTAAAGGCCGGGAATCTGCGTCTTCTGAATGCTCTTGATGTCGGCTTCGCCCATGCGCGATTGCAGCGTGGACTTGAGCTTGTCGGTGGTCTGATCGGCCTGGGCCGAGCAGCCGATGCCGAGAATCGCGCCGAGCGCGACAGCCGCGACGATGGCCGGGCGAAAGATGTTTTTCATGCGGGTTTCCTGTGATTCCTGAAGGACGCGGGCGTGGTTCGCCCGCGCCGTGTGCCTAGCCGAGCGCCGCCGACACCAGCCAGCGCTTGATGAGCGGCTGCGCCCCGACGAGCGCCATGCCCGCGTTGCGCACCGTGCGCGCCAGCGTACCCGGCACGGAAAAGAGTCGTTGCAGGCCGTCGGTGGCGGCCATCAGCTTTTGAATGTCCTCGCGACGCGCGCGTTCGTAGCGGCGCAGCAGCACCGGGTCGCCGAGATCGCGGAACGCTTCCTTGTTCGCGATCACTTCGGCGAGCGCCGCGACGTCGCGCAAACCGAGGTTCATGCCCTGCCCCGCGAGCGGGTGAATGATATGCGCGGCGTCGCCGACGAGCGCGACGCGCGGCGCAATCAGCCTGTCCACGGTCTGCAGCGCGAGCGGAAAACCCTGCGCGGGCGTCACGCAATCGAGCTTGCCGAGTGTGTTCTCCGTCGCCTTCTCCACTTCTGCCGACAATTGCGCCGGATCGAGCTTCATGAGCGCGTCGGCGTGGTCGGTGCGGGCCGACCAGACGAGCGAGACGTGATCGTCCGGCAGCGGCAGCAGCGCGATGATTTCCGTGTCGCGGAACCACTGGTAAGCGGTCTCGCCGTGCGGCTTTTCCGCCTTGAAGTTCGCGACGACGCCCGTTTGCCGGTAGTCGCGCCGCGTCGCCTTCGCGCCCATCTGCGCGCGGACCCACGAATGCGCGCCGTCGGCGCCGATAACGAGGTCGGCTTCGAGCGTCTCGCCGTTCGCGAGCGTGACCTGCGCGGCGGCGGCGTCGACGGTCATGCCCTGCGCGCGCGAGTCGAACCACGTGAGATTCGGCTGGAAGCGCAAGGCGGTGTCGAGCGACTGCTCGATCAGCGACGATTCGACGATCCACGCGAGCTGCGGCACCGACGCCTGGAACGCCGAGAAATGCAGCTCCGCGCGGGCGTCGCCGAAGACCCGCATGTCGAAGACGGGGCCGAGGCGCGAGCGGTCGAGCGCCTGCCACACGCGCAGCCGTTCGAGCAGCGCCTGCGAACTCGACGACAGCGCATAGATGCGCGAATCGAACGCGGCGCCGGGCGGCAGCGGCGCCGCAGTCGATGCGACGAGCGCCGTGCGCAGGCCGGACTGGGTGAGTGCGAGCGCCGCCGTCTTGCCGACGAGCCCGCCGCCGACCACGACCGCGTGGAAAGTCTGAAGGTGGGAAGTCATGCGGGCATTATAGCTGCGGGGGTTGCGGGGGAAGGGCGGCGTAGCGGGCGGCGGTACAGGTTCGGTGCGTCAGTTGCTCGTGAGCGGCGATGTTCGGCGATACGGCCGCGCCGCCCCGCGCAGCGGATTAGACCGGTACCAGCGGTACAATAGCGGTTTGCCCGGCCGCTCGACGTGGCCGCCCGGCGTGCCCGTTGCGCGCCCGGGCCGCGGCCTTTTGCCCCGGCCCGGGCGCGAAAACCAGCGAAAACCCTCGCGGCCCGCGCCGTTTCACCAGTTCGAAGGATTCCATGAGCCTCCAATGCGGCATCGTCGGCTTGCCCAACGTCGGCAAGTCCACACTTTTCAATGCACTGACCAAGGCGGGCATTGCCGCCGAGAACTATCCGTTCTGCACGATCGAGCCGAATGTCGGCGTCGTCGAGGTGCCGGATGCGCGCCTTTCCGCCCTCGCCGAGATCGTCAAGCCCGAGCGCATCCTGCCGGCGGTCGTCGAGTTCGTCGACATCGCGGGCCTGGTCGCCGGCGCGAGCAAGGGCGAAGGCCTCGGCAACCAGTTCCTCGCCAACATCCGCGAAACCGACGCGATCACGCACGTCGTGCGCTGCTTCGAAGACGAGAACGTGATTCACGTCGCGAACAAGATCGACCCGCTCGCCGACATCGAAGTCATCAACACCGAACTCGCGCTCGCCGATCTGGCCACGGTCGAAAAGGCGCTCTCGCGCTATTCGAAGGCCGCGAAATCGGGCAACGACAAGGAAGCGGCAAAGCTCGTCGCCGTGCTCGAGAAGGTGCGCGCGCAACTGGACCAGGCGAAGCCCGTCCGCGCGCTCGATTTCTCCGACGACGAACGCGCGCTCATCAAGCCGTTTTGCCTGATCACGTCCAAGCCGACGATGTACGTCGCGAACGTGAAGGAAGACGGCTTCGAGAACAACCCGTACCTCGACGCCGTGCACAAGCATGCCGACGCCGAGAACGCGCCGGTGGTGGCGGTGTGCGCCGCGATCGAGGCGGAAATCGCCGATCTCGACGACGCCGACAAGCAGGAGTTTCTCGCCGACATCGGGATGGAGGAGCCGGGCCTGAATCGCGTGATTCGCGCGGGTTTCAAGCTGCTCGGGCTGCAGACGTACTTCACCGCCGGCGTGAAGGAAGTTCGCGCGTGGACGATCCATATCGGCGACACGGCCCCGCAGGCGGCGGGCGCGATCCACACCGATTTCGAGCGCGGCTTCATTCGCGCCCAGACGATCGCCTTCGACGACTACATCGCCTACAAGGGCGAGCAGGGTGCGAAAGAGGCCGGGAAGATGCGTGCAGAAGGGAAGGAATATGTCGTGCACGACGGGGATGTGATGAATTTTTTGTTCAATGTGTGAGCGTCAAGAACTGTCACAAGCGCTTGTCAAAGAAAGCGGAGTCCCTGATAAAGGGGCTCCGTTTTTTTTCGGCGGTCCGTTCCGCGCAAGCGCTGGATGGCACGATTGCGCAAGGGGCCGGTGGAGCTTTGACAGCAAACACAACAAGCACGATCAAGAAGGAGCGCACATGAAAACAGAGCTGATCCACTCCCTGACCAATACCTTCGAGGCACATGCGCAGCGGACGAAGAGCGGTGTCGAATTCTGGCTCGCACGTGATGTGCAGCATTTGCTCGGCTATTCGAAATGGGACAACTTCCTGAACGTCGTCACAAAGGCGAAGACCGCGTGTGAAGTATCGGGACACGCGGTCGCCGACCATTTTGCCGACGTCGGCAAAATGGTCGATCTCGGCTCGGGCAGTCAGCGCGAGATCGATGACATCATGCTGACGCGCTACGCCTGCTATCTGATCGCGCAGAACGGAGATCCAAAGAAGCAGGAGATCGCGTTCGCGCAGACCTACTTTGCCGTGCAGACCCGTCGTGCCGAACTGATCGAACAACGACTGCTCGACGCCGAACGCGTCTCGGCGCGCGTCAAGCTGACAGCGACGGAAAAAGAGCTATCCGATGTCATCTTCGAGCAAACGGGTGGAAATCAGGATTTCGGCATCATTCGCAGCAAGGGCGATCAGGCACTTTTCGGCAAATCCACGCAGGCGATGAAAGCGCAATGGAATGTTCCCGATAGCCGGCCTCTCGCGGACTTCGCCCCGACGATCGTGTTGAAAGCCAAGGACTTTGCAGCGGAAATCACCATTTTCAATTCGCGCCAGCATGCGCTCGACAGTGAACGCGCGATATCAAGGGAACACGTCAACAACAACGAAGCGGTGCGCAAGACCCTGCTCGGGCGAGGCATACGTCCGGAAGGTCTGCCCGCGGCCGAAGATGTCAAGAAGGTCGAACGGCGGCTCATGTCCGAAGACAAGAAGCACGCGAAAAAACCCGACGCGCTCGATATCTGATCGCCGTCGAAAGAATTGAGCCACGCCCGGCCCACCAACAAGACAAAACGAATGGCACGGCTTCCCTCAGCACGGATCTGTCAGTTGCTTTCCTTCACGTTTGCCGTTTCGGTCTCCCTCTGCTCCCCCTCCGCCCACGCTTACTACCGTGGCGCACCGGATCAGTCCGAGCTCGACAACCACGGCACCTATATCAACCGCGACGGCGAAACCGTGCACGCGCCGGCCCGCTCGCGCTCGGGACACACTCCGGATGGAGCGACGGCGCAATGCCGCGACGGCACATATAGCTTCAGCCGCCACCGCAGCGGAACATGTTCGCGGCACGGCGGCGTGGCAAGCTGGCAGTAAGACAGACGACGCAAGCCCTCCGAACCGCCGCGCAGCACGCCCCGCCCCACGAAGTACAATGACACCTCCTCCCGCGCGACGGCGGGAATGCGCGCCGACGGCCCGATCCCGGCCTCCCGCGCGGCTCAGGCGGACGCGCATGAACATGATTCCGGCGCCAATTTCCGCAGACGGAATCCGCGCGCTCATCCAGACAATCCAGCAATCACTCGCAAACCCAAATGGCCCAATACGTCTTCACCATGAACCGCGTCGGCAAGATCGTGCCGCCGAAGCGTCAGATCCTGAAGGACATCTCCCTGTCGTTCTTCCCGGGCGCGAAGATCGGCCTGCTCGGCCTGAACGGCTCGGGCAAGTCGACGCTGATCCGCATCATGGCGGGCGTCGATAAAGACATCGAAGGCGAAGCCACGCCGATGCCGAATCTCAACATCGGCTATCTGCCGCAGGAGCCGCAGCTCGATCCGCAGCAGACGGTGCGCGAAGCCGTCGAAGCAGGTCTCGGCGACGTCTTCAGCGCCCAGAAGAAGCTCGACGAAATCTACGCCGCCTACGCCGAGCCGGACGCCGACTTCGACGCCCTCGCCGCCGAGCAGGCCAAATACGAAGCGATCCTCGCGACGAGCGACGGCGGCTCGCCCGAGCAGCAGCTCGAAGTCGCCGCCGACGCGCTGCGCCTGCCCGCCTGGGACGCGAAGATCGAACACCTCTCGGGTGGCGAAAAGCGCCGTGTCGCGCTCTGCAAGCTGCTGCTGCAAAAGCCCGACATGCTGCTCCTCGACGAGCCGACCAACCACCTCGACGCCGAATCAGTCGACTGGCTGGAGCAGTTCCTCACGCGCTATCCGGGCACGGTCGTCGCGGTCACGCACGATCGCTACTTCCTCGACAACGCCGCCGAATGGATTCTCGAACTCGACCGCGGCCACGGCATTCCGTGGAAGGGCAACTACAGCAGCTGGCTCGACCAGAAGCAGGACCGCCTGAAGCAGGAAGAATCGACGGAATCGGCGCGTCAGAAGGCGCTCAAGAAGGAACTGGAATGGGTGCGCCAGAACCCGAAGGGCCGCCAGGCGAAATCGAAGGCGCGGATCGCGCGCTTCGAGGAACTCAACAGCCAGGAATACCAGAAGCGCAACGAAACACAGGAAATCTTCATTCCCGTCGGCGATCGCCTCGGCAATGAAGTCATCGAGTTCAAGAACGTCAGCAAGGCGTATGGCGACCGCCTGCTCATCGACAACCTCAGCATGAAGATTCCGGCGGGCGCGATCGTCGGCATCATCGGGCCGAACGGCGCGGGCAAGTCGACGCTCTTTCGCATGCTCACGGGCAAGGAACAGCCGGATTCGGGCGAAATCGTCAAGGGTCCGACGGTCAAGCTCGCGTACGTCGACCAGAGCCGCGACGCGCTCGACGGCAGCAAGAGCGTGTTCGAGGAAATCTCCGGCGGCGCCGACGTGCTGACGGTCGGCAAGTACGAAACGCCGTCGCGCGCGTACATCGGCCGCTTCAACTTCAAGGGCGGCGACCAGCAGAAGAACGTCGGCAACCTGTCGGGCGGCGAGCGCGGGCGGCTGCATCTCGCGAAGACGCTGATCGCGGGCGGCAACGTGCTGCTGCTCGACGAGCCGTCGAACGACCTCGACGTCGAAACGCTGCGCGCGCTCGAAGACGCGCTGCTCGAATTCGCAGGCTCTGTGATGGTGATCTCGCACGACCGCTGGTTCCTCGACCGCATCGCGACGCACATCATCGCGTTCGAAGGCGACTCGCAGGTGTCGTTCTTCAACGGCAACTACCAGGAATACGAAGCCGACAAACGCAATCGCCTGGGCGAGGAAGCCGCGAAGCCCAAGCGCCTGCGCTACAAGCCGATCACCCGCTAAGGCGCCGCGCCTGACGGGCTACGACGGGATGCGCGGCCAGTGCGTGCGCGCGCACCGACACCCGGCATGAAAATGGCGACCGTCTAGCGGATCGGACCGCGGGGATGCGGTGGCGAAAGGAGACCTGAGCGATGACGGGAAAGGCGCGGCGAACGGCACTCTGGCTCACCGGCATTGCCGTCGCGATCGTGCTCGCCGCGGTCGGCGGATGGTTCTTCGCCGTTCACGAGATGAAGCAGCGCGTGATCGAAACGCTCGGCCCGCTCGGTTCGGTGGAGGAAATCGACGTCGGCTTGTCCCAGATCACGCTCTCGCGCGTGCGCCTGCGCGGGCCCGCGGGCTGGCCGACCACCGACGCGATGCGCGCCGAGCGCATCGTGCTCGACGTCGACATGCGCGCGGCGCTCAGGAACCGCGTGCATCTGCGCAACGTGAGCGTCGACAACTACTACCTTTCGATCGCGCGCACAGCGGACGGCCGCGTGCGCATCCTCCCGGACCTGAAGCAGGCAGCGCGCGAATCCGACGCCCGGCCGGACGACAAGGCCGCGCAGCGGGCGAACGAAGAAAAGCTCATCGACCACGTGTCATTCGAGCGCGGCACGATGGAGTTCTTCGATGCGTCAGTGGGAAACCCGCCGTACCGCGTGCTGATCAGCGACGCCCGCGCCACCGCCGATCACGTCCATCTTCCCGCGCTCACGGATCGCACGACGCTTTCGATGACCGGATCGATCAAGGGCCTGTCGCATACCGGCACGGTGACCTTCGAAGGCTGGATGGTCATTGCCACCAAGGACTCGCAGACCCGCATGACGCTGCGCAACGTCGACATCTCGACGCTCGATCCCTATTTGCTGAAGAAAGCGGGCGCGAAGTCGGCGGTGACGGGCGGCACGATCGATCTCACGCTCGATGCCACCGTGCGCGACTACCGCATCCACGCGCCCGGAACGGTCGTTCTGAACCATCTGCAGATCACCGACACCGGCAATCCGCTCGACACGTTCCTGTCCATTCCGACGCGGGCGGCGGTCGCGGCGCTGAAGGACCGCCGCGATCAGATCAAGCTGGATTTCGTCCTCGACGGCAATCTGCGCGACCCGAAGTTCTCGCTGAACGAAAGCCTGTCGAAGAAACTCGCGGCGGGCTTCGCGAAGGCGCTCGGGGTGAGCGCCGAGGGCGTCGCGAAGGGCGCGGGCGAAACGGTCAGGGGAATCGGCAACGCGCTGATGAACATGCTCAAGGAGTAGCGGCGTAGCGCGCCGCCGCGCGCCACGCTTCCTTTCAGACCGGCAGGCCCAGTTCGCGCAGTCTCGTTCCGGTCGCCGCCGCGTTCGCATGATGCACGCCGTGCCAGCCGAGCGCCGTCGCGGCTTGCGCATTCTTCGCGTTGTCGTCGATGAAGACAAGTTCGTGCGGCTCGACGCCCGGCAGATGCCGTTCGATTTCCGCGCGCATCAGCGCGAAAATCGCCGGATCGGGCTTCACGACGCCCACGCGCCCCGACACGATCACCTCGCGGAAGCGCCGCAACACGGGATAGTTCTCCCACGCATAAGGGAAGGTCTCGGCCGACCAGTTGGTCAGGCCGAACAGCGGCACGCCGGCGGCTTCGAGGGCGTCGACGAGTGCCACCCCCTCCTCCAGCACGCCGGCGACCATCTCGCGCCAGCGCTCGTAGAACGCGCGAATCAGCGCTTCGTGCGCGGGAAACTTCGCGATCAGCTCGGCGGTGCCCTCCGCGATCGTCTGTCCGCCGTCCTGCTGCACCACCCAGTCCATCCGGCAGACGTTGTCGAGAAACCAGCGACGCTCGGCGTCATCCGGAATCAGCCGGCGGTAGACGTACTCCGGGCTCCAGTCGATCAGCACGCCGCCGAAATCGAACACCACGGCCTTGATACCCATGCGTCGACGCTCCTGTCAGACCGGTTGGGTGCGGGTTTCGAGCCACGCGAGCGCGTCGCCGGAAACATGCGGCGACACGCGCTCGCGCACCGTCGCGTGATACGCGTTGAGCCACGCGCGCTCGTCCTCGCGCAAAAGCGGGAGATCGATGCAGCGCGTGTCGATCGGGCACAGCGTGAGGGTTTCGAATTCGAGGAAATCGCCGAACTCGGTCTTCCCGGCGGGCTGGTTCAGCACCAGATTTTCGATGCGGATGCCCCACTTGCCCGGCCGGTAGATGCCCGGCTCGATTGACGTGATCATGCCCTCTTCCATCGCCGTCCACGGTTCGGCGGGCGCGTAGTGCGAGATCACCTGCGGGCCTTCGTGCACGTTCAGGAAGTAGCCGACGCCGTGCCCCGTGCCGTGCCCGTAGTCCGCGCCCGCTTCCCAGATCGGCGCGCGGGCGATGGCGTCGAGCATCGGCGAGCGGATGCCGCGCGGAAACCTTGCGCGCGAGAGCGCCATCGTCCCTTTCAGCACGACAGTGAAATCGCGCTTGTGCTCCGCCGTGATCGCGCCGACGGGCACGACGCGCGTGATGTCGGTCGTGCCGCTCAGGTACTGGCCGCCCGAGTCGATCAGCAAGAGCCCGTTGCCCTCGATCACCGAATGAGACGCCTGGGTCGCGCGGTAGTGCGGCATCGCGCCGTTCGCATTGAAGCCGGCGATGGTCGCGAAACTGAGCGTGACGAAGCCCGGGCGGCGGGCGCGCGCGGCCGTGAGCTTTTCGTCGATGGTGAGTTCCGTGATCCGCTCGCGCCCGAGCGCCGCTTCGAACCAGGCGAAGAACTCGGCGAGCGCGGCGCCGTCCTGCTCCATCGTCGCGCGGATGTGCCCGGCTTCGTCCGCCGTCTTGCGCGACTTGGCGAAGGTCGACGGATTCACCGCCTCCACGATCGCGACCGTCGACGGCACTTTTTCGAGCAGGCCGTACGTGATGCGGCGCGGGTCGATCAGCAGCGCGGAGCCGGCGGGCAGGGCCGCAAGCGCGTCGGAGGCACGCGCGTACGGCTCGATGCGCACGTTGTCGCGCGCGAGGGACGCGGCGAGCGGGTCCGGCACCTTGCCATCGGCGACGAACACGACGGCGTCGTCGATCCCCACGAGCGCATGCGCGACGAACACCGGGTTGTAGCTCACGTCGGCGCCGCGCAGGTTGAAGAGCCACGCGAGGTCGTCGAGCGTGGAAATGAAATGCCACTGCGCGCCCTTTTCCTGCATCGCGCGACGCACCTGCGCGAGCTTGTCCGCGCGCGACACGCTCGCGTGCGGCGCGGCGTGCTCGTAGACTGCGGCTTGCGGCAGGCCGGGCCGCGCCGGCCACACGGCGTCGAGCAGGTCGAGATCGGTGCGCAGCACGATGCCGCGCGCCGTCAGCGCTTCGCCGAGCGAGCGCGCCGCCGCGACGCCGAGCACCGCGCCGTCGACCGCGACCGTCGCGCCCGACGGCACGTTCTGCGCGAGCCAGTCGACGTGCGGCGCCGTCTGCTGTCCGCCCATCATCTTCATCAGCGCGATGCCGGTGCCGGAGAGTTGCGCCTCGGCCTGCGTCCAGTAGCGGCTGTCGACCCAGAGGCCGGCGAAACCGGCGGTCACGACGAGCGTGCCGACCGAGCCGGTGAACCCCGAGAGCCACTCGCGCCCCTGCCAGCGCCCGGGCAGATATTCGGACAGATGCGGGTCCGCCGACGGAATCAGCACGACGGCCAGGTTTTCGCGCGCCATCTCGCCGCGCAGGGCTTCAATGCGCCGGGCGAAGGCCGCGGCGTCGGGGGAATCGAGTCGATCATTCATGGAATCACCTGCCGGATGCTCCGGTGCGCCGCTCGTGGCGGCTTGCCGGAATTGGATTCAGCGACGCGCCGCCAGACCGACTGTCACGGTCACGGCAACGAGCGCAAAAAGGGAACACGCGAGCCATTCGAGCGTATCGCCGTCGTGAAAAACCCCGACGACGTGGCCGAGCATGCGCGCCACGACGGTGGCGAGCACGCCCGCGACCATCGCGATCCACACGCTCGCGGCCGGTGCGCGCGCGACGCGGCCCGCTCGCCGCAGCGGATGCAGCCACCAGCCCGCGAAACCGATTACCGCGCCCAGGAAAACCATCCCGGTCCAGCCCATCAGCCGGGCGTTCCGGCTGAATTCAGAGAAAACGTATGGGTCGGCCCAGGTCGTTCAACTAGCATTTTCGGTCTCTTCAACTAGAAGGTAGCAAGGCGCGCGGAGCGCAGCGGTTGAGTTTAGGGGGCCAGGTTGGTGAAGGCAAGTTTGCGCCCCCGCGCCATCCGGCACCCCGCGCCATGCGCCGCCTGCGAGCGTCCCACTCATGCGAATCGCCATTATCGACCCGGACGCCCGGCACGCGGACCTGATCGGCGCCGCACTGTCCGCCGGCGGTCATTTCTGCCACTTCTTCGCCACGCCGCAGTCGTTCCTGATCCGGCTGAAGCGCGAAACATTCGACGTGCTGCTTTCTTCCGCAGGCCCGCGCAACATGAGCGACGCCGAAGTCATCGCCGGTGTTCGCGCGATCGTGCCCCACATGCCGGTCATTCTGATGGCGGCGCAGGACGGCGAAGCCGACATCGTCCGCTGCCTGCGGGCAGGCGCGGACGACTGTGTCACGAAACCCGTGCGCTGCGCCGAGCTGACTGCCCGCATCGACGCGCTCACGCGCCGCAGCGCCGTGCGCCCGAGCCTGCCGGAGCGCTTCGGCGAATATCTGTTCAAGACGTGCGAACTGACCGTGGACTTCGCCGGCGAGCACGTGACGCTGACGCCGAAGGAATTCCGCTTCGCGCATTTGCTGTTCTCGAACCTGTCGCGGCCGGTGTCGCGCGGGCACATCCTCGAAGTGGTCTGGACGCGCGGGAGCGACATACAGTCGCGCACGCTCGACACGCACGCGTCACGCCTGCGCACGAAACTCCGGTTGCGCCCTGAATTCGGCTACCGCCTGACGCCGCTTTATGCCTACGGTTACCGGCTCGACCGGCTCGATGCCGAGCAGGTGCCCGAATGGCCCGCCCGCAGCGCCTCCGGGGCGGGTTCCGCCCTTATGACGCCTATAAATGAACAATTCCGAGAAACGCTATAATATTGGGCTATCTCCAAGGCCATCAGCTTAGGCCCAATACATGCATCTCCTCACGATCGGAATCAACCACCACACTGCGCCAGTCGCCCTGCGCGAACGCGTGGCGTTTCCGCTCGAACAGATCAAACCGGCTCTCGGCGCGCTGAAGGAGATCTGGCTGGGACCGCTTGCGAAGGCATCGCCGGAGGCGGCGATCCTGTCCACCTGCAACCGGACCGAACTCTATTGCGCCACCGACGACAAGGCCGCGCGCGACGCAGCCGTCCACTGGCTGTCGAAATATCACAATCTTCCCGTGTCCGAGCTCGCGCCACATGTCTATGCGCTGCCGCAGTCGGAAGCGGTCCGGCATGCGTTCCGGGTGGCGTCGGGGCTCGACTCGATGGTGCTCGGCGAAACGCAAATCGTCGGACAAATGAAGGATGCGGTGCGCACCGCGACCGAAGCCGGCGCGCTCGGCACCTATCTGAACCAGTTGTTCCAGCGCACGTTCGCGGTGGCGAAGGAAGTCCGCACCACGACGGAAATCGGGGCGCAATCGGTATCGATGGCCGCCGCGGCCGTGCGCCTCGCGCAGCGCATCTTCGAGAACATTTCGAGCCAGCGCGTGCTTTTCATCGGCGCGGGCGAAATGATCGAACTGTGCGCGACGCACTTCGCCGCGCAGAATCCGCGTGAACTGGTGGTCGCCAACCGCACCGCCGAGCGCGGACAGAAGCTCGCCGGCCGCTTCAACGGCCACGCGATCCCGCTCGCCGAACTGCCCGCGCGGATGCATGAATTCGACATCATCGTGTCGTGCACGGCGTCCACGCTGCCGATCATCGGCCTCGGCGCCGTCGAGCGCGCCGTCCGCGCGCGCCGCCACCGGCCGATTTTCATGGTCGATCTGGCCGTGCCGCGCGACATCGAGCCGGAAGTCGGCAACCTGCAGGACGTGTTCCTCTACACCGTCGACGACCTCGGCGCGATCGTCCGCGAAGGCAACGCGTCGCGGCAGGCTGCCGTGGCGCAGGCCGAGGCGATCATCGAAACGCGCGTGCAGAATTTCATGCAGTGGCTGGACGCACGCAGCATCGTGCCGGTGATCCGCCACATGCACACGCAGGCCGACGCGCTGCGGCGCGCCGAAGTCGAACGCGCGCGCAAGATGCTCGCGCGCGGCGACGATCCGGCCGTGGTGCTCGAAGCGCTGTCGCAGTCGCTCACCAACAAGCTGATTCACGGCCCGACGCACGCGCTCAACCGCGCGAGCCGTGAAAACCGCGACCAGCTCGTCGACCTGCTGGGCGGCGTCTACCGCCACGGTGGCACTTTGCCCGATCCGTCCGATTCCTCGGACCGTTAGCGGCCCGCGCCTTGCTATCCTTTGTTGCTCCGCAGACCGATTCGCGGACGCTTCCCTGACTGCAGCACTCTCCGGAGCCACGCTCCACTCCCGCCCGATGAAAACGAGCATGCAAAGCAAGCTCGACCAGCTTGCAAAGCGGCTGGTCGATCTCAACGACCTGCTGAGCCGCGAGGACGTCACCGCCGACATGGACCAGTACCGCAAGCTCACGCGCGAGCATGCGGAAATCAGCCCGATCGTCGAGCAGTATTCGCTCTGGCGCCAGGCGCTCAACGACGAAGCCACCGCGCAGGGCCTGCTCGCCGATCCGTCGATGCGCGATTTCGCGGAAGAGGAAATCGGCGAGGCGCGCGATCGCATGGTGAAGATCGAAGCCGACCTGCAGACGATGCTGCTGCCGAAAGACCCGAACGACGAGCGCAATATCTTCATCGAAATCCGCGCGGGCGCGGGCGGCGACGAATCGGCGCTGTTCGCGGGCGATTTGCTGCGCATGTATCTGCGCTACGCGGAACGCAACCGCTGGACGGTCGAGACGATGTCGGAAAGCGAGTCCGATCTCGGCGGCTACAAGGAAGTGATCGTGCGCATCGCCGGACAGGGCGCGTACTCGCGGCTCAAGTTCGAGTCGGGCGGACACCGCGTGCAGCGGGTGCCGGCCACCGAGACGCAGGGGCGCATTCACACGTCGGCGTGCACAGTGGCCGTGATGCCGGAAGCCGACGAAATCAGCGAAGTGGTGATCAACCCGGCCGATCTGCGCATCGATACGTTCCGGGCGTCGGGCGCGGGCGGCCAGCACATCAACAAGACCGATTCCGCCGTGCGCGTGACGCACCTGCCGACGGGGATCGTCGTCGAGTGCCAGGACGACCGCTCGCAGCACAAGAACAAGGATCGCGCGCTGAAGGTGCTCGCCGCGCGCATCAAGGACAAGCAGTATCACGAGCAGCACGCGAAGGAAGCGGCCACGCGCAAGAGCCTGATCGGCTCCGGCGACCGCTCCGAGCGAATCCGCACCTACAACTTCCCGCAGGGCCGGATGACCGATCACCGGATCAACCTGACGCTCTACAAGCTCGAATACATCATGGACGGCGACCTCGACGAGCTGATCGCCGCGCTCGTGAGCGAGCATCAGGCCGAGCTGCTGGCCGCGCTGGGCGAGGCGGAGTGAAGACCGTCGCCGACCTGCTGCGCGCGTCGGCGCTGCCCGCGCTCGAAACGCGGATTCTGCTCACGCGCGTGCTCGGCTGGCGGCGCACCGAACTGATCACGCGCGATCACGAGCCGCTCGACGCGGCCGCCGTCGGGCAATTCGAGGCGCTCGTGAAGCGGCGCATGCATGGCGAGCCGATCGCGCAGCTCGTCGGTTCGCGGGAGTTTTTCGGCCTCGACTTCGACGTGACGCCGGACGTGCTGATTCCCCGGCCCGAGACGGAGCTGCTGGTCGAAACCGGGCTCGCGGTCATTGACGGCCGTGAGAGCCCGCGTGTTCTCGATCTCGGCACGGGCACCGGCGCCATTGCGGTGGCGCTCGCCTTCGCACGCGACGACGCGCAGGTCTGGGCAGTCGAGCGCTCCGAGGCGGCGCTCGCCGTCGCCCGGCGCAACGCCGCGAAGCTCCTGAGCCCGGAGCGCGCGGGCGGCGCAATCGCGTTCGCATCGAGCGACTGGACCGAGGCCATCGATCCGTCGCTGCGCTTCGATCTCATCGTGAGCAACCCGCCGTACATCGCGAGCGACGACCCGCACCTCGAACAGGGTGACCTGCGCTTCGAACCGCGCGGCGCGCTCACCGACGACGCCGACGGCCTCTCCGCCATCCGCGTGATCGTCCAGCGCGCGCCGTTCCTGCTCGCACCGGGCGGCGCGCTCTGGCTCGAGCACGGCTATGACCAGGCAGAAGCCGTGCGCGCACTGCTCACTGAGCGCGGCCTCACCGAGGTCCGCTCGGCGACCGATCTCGCGGGCATCGAGCGCATCAGCGGCGGGGTTTTCGCCGCCTGAGCATTCCCGGGTCACTGCCGCGAAAGCGAGTGCGCGGCCAGCCCGCGCAGGCGAAATCCGCTATCATTTGACTCTGATTCCTTACAACCGCAGTCCGAAACCGCATCGCAGGAACGTCATGGATACGCAAGAACGCATCAAGCAAATCGTCGAACAGAACCAGGTCGTCCTGTTCATGAAGGGCACCGCGCAGTTCCCGATGTGCGGCTTCTCGGGCCGCGCCATCCAGGTCCTGAAGGCGTGCGGCGTGGACGACATCACAACCGTCAACGTGCTGGAAGACGACGGCATCCGCCAGGGCATCAAGGAATTCTCGAACTGGCCGACCATTCCGCAGCTCTACGTGAACGGCGAATTCATCGGCGGCTCGGACATCATGATGGAGATGTACCAGTCGGGCGAACTCCAGCAACTGTTCGCCGCCGCCTGATTCGCGTCCTTCCGTGACCGCGCCCGCTGCCGTGCCGCGACGCTTGATCGTCGCCATCACCGGCGCAACGGGCGCCATCTACGGCGTGCGTCTTCTCGAAACGCTGCGCCGGCTGGGCGGCGTCGAGACGCATCTGCTCATCTCGAGCGCCGGCTGGCTCAATATCCAGCACGAGCTCGAACTCGACAAAGCCGCCGTCCACGCGCTCGCCGATGTCGTCCACAACGTGCGCGACGTCGGCGCGAGCATCGCGTCGGGATCGTTCGCGACCGACGGCATGGTCGTCGCGCCGTGCTCGATGAAAACGCTCGCCAGCATCGCGCACGGCCTCTCCGACAACCTCATCACACGCGCCGCGGACGTCGTGCTCAAGGAGCGCCGCCGGCTGGTGCTGCTAGTGCGCGAAACGCCGTTCAACCTCGCGCATCTGCGCAACATGACGGCCGTCACCGAAATGGGCGGCGTGATCTTCCCGCCGATGCCCGCGTTCTACCACCGTCCGGCGTCGATCGACGACATGGTCGATCAGACGGTTGCGCGCGTAATTGATCTGTTCGCGCTCGGCGCTCCGCTCGCCGCCGCCTGGGGCGGCATGCGCGGCACGCGCGGCACGCGCGGCACGGACGACGGAGCCGATTGACAACACCAGCGACACAATTCGTTGCCTGTTGGCCGGTTTATCAACACGCACTACGCGCCTATATTGAAGTCAACCCTTCCTGAGGCTTGCTTCGATGACCCGACTTCCCAGCGTTTTCATTTCCCACGGCGCGCCGACGCTGCCGATCGACGCGTCGATGCCCTCCGCCGAATTCGCGACGCTCGCGAGCCGCTTGCCGCGCCCGCGCGCGATTCTGATGCTCTCGGCGCACTGGGGCACGGCGCAGCCGGTCGCGAGCACCGCGACGCGGCCCGAAACCATCCATGATTTCTATGGTTTTCCGCGCGCGCTGTATGAGTTGCGCTATCCCGCGCCGGGCGCGCCCGAACTGGGCGCCATCGCTGCGGAACTGCTCGCCGCCGGCGGCATCCCGGCCTCGACCGCCGAACATGGCCTCGATCACGGCGCGTGGGTTCCGCTGCTCCTGATGTTCCCGCAGGCCGACGTGCCGGTCGCGCAGTTGTCCATTCAGCCGCGCCTCGATGCCGCGCATCACTATCGCGTGGGCCGGGCGCTGCGCGCATTGCGCGAAGACGGCGTGATGATCGTCGGCTCGGGGCAGATCACGCACAACCTGCGCGCAGCCGATTTCAGTGCGCGCCCGGAAGACGCGGACCCGCGCGTGACCGAGTTCACCGACTGGTTCGAAGCCCGCCTCGCCGAACGCGATATTCCCGCGCTGCTCGATTACCGGCGTCGCGCGCCGCACGCCGCGCTGATGCATCCGACCGATGAGCATCTGCTGCCGGTTTTCAGCGCGCTCGGCGCGGCAAGCGACGACTTCACGCTCGGCATCCAGTCGCTCGGCACGTTCCAGAAGTCGCTCGCGATGACGAATTACGTGTTCAGCGACGCCTGAGCGCCGCCCTTGCGGCCCGAAGAAATAAAAAAGAACCGCCCGAAATCGCTCTGGCGGTTTTTTTGACGTGCTCCGGCGCGGCGGAAAGACTCACGCCCCGACTTCTTGAAGAATATCGGCGCGGCTCTCGCGCTCATCGAGATATTCGCTGCGATAGCCGGTGCTTACGCCCCAGTGGTAGAACACGAGCGCGACCAGCGCGACGGCCACCATGTCCCAGCCGTACGGCAGATAGCCGTGACCGCCGAATTCATGGCTACCGATCAGCGACATCATCGCCATCGAGGGCAGATACGCGATCAGCCACCACGCCGCCCTCAGGTCGCGCCCCCAGCCGTCGAAGCCCGTCTTGCCCTGAAAATAGAAATACACGGGCAACGCAACGACCATCAGCAGGATGATTTCCCCCGTCAGCGGCCATTTCGCCCAGTACAGCACGAGCGACGCGCACACGAACGCGAACGGTGCGATCACGCCCATGCCGGGGATCATCAGCGGCCGGTCGAGGTCCCGCGCCGAGCGGCGCAGCGCCATCAGCGAGACCGGGCCGGTCAGGTAGGAAATGACGGTCGCGACCGAAATCACCGCCGCGAGCGAGCTCCAGCCGCGGAAAAAGAACATGAAGATGAACGCGACGCCCAGATTGAACCACATCGCCGGACGCGGCACGCCGTAGAACGGATGCACGATGCCGAAGATCTTCGGCATCGTGTTGTTGCGCTGCATCGCGTAGATCATGCGCGTGGTGGTTGCCATGTAGGTCGTACCGGTGCCGCTCGGGCTGACGAACGCGTCGACGTAAAGCAGGATCGCGAGCCAGTTGAGATTCAGCGCCAGCGCAAGCTCCGCGAACGGCGACGCGAAATTGAAGTGGTGCCACCCCTGCAGCACGTCGCCCGGACTCACCGCGCCGATGTAGGCCACCTGCAGCAGCACGTAGATCACGAGCGCGAGCAGGATCGAGCCGATCACGGCGAACGGCACGCTCCTGGCCGGATGCCGCGCTTCACCGGCGAGATTCACCGGGCTCTGAAAGCCGTTGAAGCTGAACACGATGCCGCTCGTCGCGACAGCCGTGAGCACGGCCGACCAGCCGTAAGGCGCAAAGCTCGTCGTCGTGCCGAAGTTTTCCTTGTGGAAGCCCGCGAACATGAGGCCGGCGATCGTCGCGCCCGGAATCAGGAATTTGAAGACGGTGATGGCAGAATTGGCGCGCGCAAATACCTTGACGCCCCAATAATTCAGCATGAAATAGACGATCACGAGGAGCGCGGACAAAACGAGCCCCATCGGCGTCAGCGATCCGTTGACGAACAGCGGATGCGCCCATTCGTACGGCCAGGTGCTCATGTATTGAATCGACGCTTCGGCTTCGATCGGAATCACCGATACGATCGCGATCCAGTTCGCCCACGCGCTGACGAAACCGACCAGCGCGCCGTGCGAGTAGCGCGCGTAGCGCACCATGCCGCCCGACTCCGGAAACATCGCGCCCAGTTCCGCGTAGGTCAGCGCGATCGCGAGAATGACGACTGCGCCGATCACCCACGCGGCGATTGCGGCGGGGCCCGCGATGCGCGCGGCCTGCCAGGCGCCGAAAAGCCACCCCGAGCCGATGATGGAGCCGAGGCCGGTCAGCAGCAGCGCCACTGGGCCGATGTTTCGTTGAATAGAACTTTTCAAGACTTCTCCTTATCCCGTAATGCGCCAGGGCAATTTGCAATCGGCCGCAAAGCCACGCCCGGCTTACTTCCGACGACGGAGCGGCGTTGCAGGCGCAACCCGTCGGGTGGCGCGCAGTTTACCGGTTGCACCTCTGAAATGGAGCGAAGAACGAAGGAAAAGCCGCAAAAAATGCACCCGACCTACAAAAAAACAACCAAAAATGCAAGCTTCGTAAGGTGACTTTTTGAATCTCAAAAATGTCCCTTCATGGCGGTCGGATATTATTTGACCTGCCGTTTGATTCGCCGTATAAACCTTCTTGCAGGATTTCAAGTGGCGAGTGAATTGGTCTTTCGTAGTTCGCCCATCACGGTACTCCGGTTGGTCCCATTGCCCCTTCCTTGATTTTCATGCACATTCGGGCCTCGGCCTTATTCAACATCTTTAGGAACAAGTAACATGGAAACCGGTACCGTCAAGTGGTTCAATGACGCAAAGGGCTTTGGCTTCATCACGCCGGACGGCGGCGGCGAAGATCTGTTCGCCCATTTCTCGGAAATTCGCGTGGAAGGCTTCAAGACGCTTCAGGAAAACCAAAAGGTTACCTTCGAAGTGAAGACCGGCCCGAAGGGCAAGCAAGCTGCAAACATCAAGCCGGCCTAAGCCCGCTCGAGTTGCACAAACAAAAAACCCCGCCTCGGCGGGGTTTTTTGTTTTTTGCGGTACGCATTATTGCTTAAGTGTTTTCCCTCTATATCCGCGAATTTCGATGCGTCATTCAAATACGCGGCGCGCGTAGATTCCGAGGCCGGTTGCAACGCTGGCGAGGCGGTCGCCGAAAACCGGCTGCGCGTCAGGAAACGCCGCCGCGAGCGAGTCGGACAGGAACTTGAGACCCGTCGAGCCCCCCGTGAAATACACGGCGCCCACATCGGCCGCATCGACGCCCGCGCGGCGCACCGTCTCCACTGCCGCTTCCACGATCCGGCGCGTCTCGTCGCGGCCCGCTTCGACAAGCTGTGGCTCGTCGAACGCGATGCGCAGCGCCTCCTCCACCTCCTCCATGTCGATTTCGGTCGTGCCGCCTGCGGCCACGTCGATCTTCGCCTCTTCCGCGTGCGCCGTCAGCGCATGCCCGAGCCGCCGGTCGACCACGCGCATCAGCCGGTCGTGGTGGCGCGTGTCGGTGTAGAGATGGCGCATCAGCTGCAATTCGGCGACGCGCTTCGGCCCATAAACCGTATTGATCAGATGCCAGGTCGCGAGGTCGAAATAAACGCGGTTGGGCACTTCGCGCCCCTCCGGATCGGCTGACTGATAGCCCAGCTCGCGCAGCACGGTCGCGAGTTCGACGCGGCGGTCGAAGTCCGTGCCGGCCACGTGCACGCCGTAGTGCGCGAGCACGTCGCTCTTGCGGTCGAGCAGCTTCGCGCGCTCCGGCCCGACGCGCACCAGCGAAAAGTCCGACGTGCCGCCGCCGATGTCCGCCACCAGCACCATCCCTTCCTGCGTGAGGCGCGCCTCGTAATCGAACGCGGCGGCGATCGGCTCGTACTGGAAGCAGATGTCGTCGAGGCCGATCGCCCGGGCGCAGGCTTCCAGCTGGTTCTGCGCCAGCTGGTCGGCGCGCGGGTCGTCGTCGACGAAGAACACCGGCCTGCCCAGCACGGCGCGCGTGATCGGCTCGGCCGCAACCGCCTGCGCCTTCTGCTTCAGGTGCTGAAGAAAGAGCGTGATGACGTCGGTGTACCGGATGGCCGAACCGTCGCCAAGGTCGGTGCTCTGCTCCGCGAGCGGCGAGCCGAGGATGCTTTTCATCGAGCGCATCAGGCGGCCGTCGTAGCCGTCGATATACGCTTCGAGCGCCGCTCGGCCGTAGGACTGGTTATCCTCGTCGGTGTTGAAGAAGACGGCGGTGGGCAGCGTCAGCGCTTCGCCTTCGACCGGCGCGAGCCGGATCGACGTGCCGTGCGGCAGAGCGACGGCGGAATTCGACGTGCCGAAATCGATCGCGCAGTAGGTCATGGACGTAGCGGCGGCGGCCGGGGCCGTCGTCGCAAACAAAAAGTGGAGCGCGTTTTTATCACGTTCCGGGGAAGGCTTCAACCAACGCGCGAAATTGGCCGCGCCGGAATGGAAATTGCTCTAAAACGCCGGTAATTTGTTCTTGCTGCGCCCAAAGAGGAGCATCGTTTGATCCACGAACCGCCGACGAAGCCCGCGATCATCGAAACCGACCTGCCCGGGCGCCTCGACCGCCTTCCCTGGGGCCGCTTTCATACGCTGATCGTACTCGCGCTCGGCATCACGTGGTTGCTCGACGGTCTCGAGGTGACGCTCGCGGGCGCGGTCGCGAGCGCGCTGAAAACGAGCCCGGCGCTGCAGTTTTCCAACGCCGACGTCGGCATTGCCGGCAGCGCGTACATCGCGGGCGCCGTGCTCGGTGCGCTCGGCTTCGGCTGGCTGACCGACCGCCTCGGGCGCCGCAAGCTCTTTTTCATCACACTCTTTCTGTACGTCGCGGCGACGGCGGCGACCGCCTTCTCGTGGAATCTCGCCACGTTCGTGCTGTTTCGCTTTTTGACGGGCGCGGGCATCGGCGGCGAATATACGGCGATCAACTCGACGATCCAGGAATTCACCCCCGCGCGCGTGCGCGGCTGGACGGATCTCGCCATCAACGGCACGTTCTGGGTGGGCGCGGGCATCGGCGCGGCGGGCTCGCTCGTGCTGCTCGACCCGGCGATGCTGCCGCCCGACTGGGGCTGGCGCGCGTGCTTCCTGATCGGCGCCGTGCTCGGGCTCACGATCCTCTTCATGCGCATGTGGGTGCCCGAAAGCCCGCGCTGGCTCATCACGCACAACCGCGCGGACGAGGCGAAGCAGATCGTCGAGGGAATCGAGGCGCAGTTCCGCGCGCAGGGCATCGACCTGCCGGACGGCCCCGCGAAACCGCTGCGCCTGCACGCGCGCGGGCATACGCCGCTGCGCGAGGTGTTCGACACGCTTTTCCACGCACACCGCACGCGCTCGCTCGTCGGACTCGCGCTGATGACCGCGCAGGCGTTCTTCTACAACGCGATCTTCTTCACCTACGCGCTCGTGCTCACCGATTTCTACGGCGTGCCCGGCGAGCACATCGGCTGGTACGTGCTGCCGTTCGCGGCGGGCAATTTTCTCGGACCGATCGTGCTCGGCAAGCTCTTCGACGTGCTCGGCCGCCGCCGGATGATCGCTTTCACATATGCGATGTCGGGCGTGCTGCTCACGCTGTCGGGCTACCTCTTCGCGCAGGGCCTGCTGACCACGACGACGCAAACCATCGCGTGGATGGTGATTTTCTTCTTCGCGTCGGCGGCGGCGAGTTCGGCGTACCTGACCGTCAGCGAGACCTTCCCGCTCGAAATTCGCGCGCTGGCGATCGCGGTGTTCTACGCGTTCGGGACGGCGCTTGGCGGCATCATCGGCCCGACGCTGTTCGGCAGCCTGATCGACACGCACCAGCGCGGCGCCGTGTTCGCGGGCTATCTGATTGGCTCGGCGCTGATGATCGGGGCCGCGATCGTGGCGGGAATCTGGGGTGTGGCGGCGGAACGCAGGTCGCTCGAGGAGGTGGCGCGGCCGCTTTCGTCGGTGGAGGACGACGAATGACCCGCCAACGTTCAGGGCACGCCAGCCGCGCCGACGGGCAAGAGTGCAACAAATCTGCGCAGGGTGTAAGGGCCGGCACCTCGCGGTGACTAATCGGACGTATGCGCCAGCGTCTTCGCCTGAAGACGCGGCACATCACCGTCATCCGATAGCAACCTGCGAGGCCCTACATGACACTGTCCCTTTCCGATCCCGCTGAAGCGGTACGCGACAGAGAACGCGCACGCCATTGCTTCGCGCCGGCAACGCTTGCCCGCCTCACCGCGGACCAGCGCGCGATATTCGAGCACTTCGTCCGTGGGCCGGACGTGACGCCGGACTTTGCGTTCATTCACCACGCGTTCGAAGCGCACGCCGCCGCAACCCCCCACGCCATCGCCGCGCGCCATGGCGACGAATCGATCACCTACGCCGAGCTCGATCGTGCGGCAAACCGGCTCGCCGCGCGGCTCGCGCATGAAGGCGTGAGCGCAGGCGATTGCGTCGCGCTGTTCGTGCACCGTTCGATCCCGATGCTCGCCGGCCTGCTGGCCGCGCTCAAGCTGGGGGCGGCCTACGTTCCCCAACACGTGGGGGTCGCGCCCGAGTCGCAATTGCTGCACGTCATCGGCGCCGCTGCGACGCGTGTCATCCTCACGCTCTCGCACCTGCGCCCGCTCGTGCCGGTTCCGGCGGGACACACATGCATCGCCATCGACGACTTCCTGCGGCTCGCTCCCGAGGGCGAAAGCGATTCCCGATGCGGCCATGCCACGGCGCAGCCGGTATGCATCACGCCGTCGAGCGCCTGTTTCGTGCTCTTTACGTCCGGCACGACCGGCAAGCCCAACGGCGTGCGCGTGACGCACCGGAACCTGTGCAACATCCTGCTCACGGACCCGGGGCGGCTCGGCATGCGCCCGGGCATGAAGGTCTCCCAGATCCTCAACATCGCGTTCGACATGGCGGCATGGGAAATCCTCGGCTGCCTCGCCAACGGCGCGACGCTGCTGATTCGCGGAAAGGACATCGCGGAAACGGTGCAACAGGCGAATGTCGTGATCTCGACGCCCTCGATACTCGCGACGCTCGATTCCCGGCGCTGTCCGCTCGTGCGCGTCGTCGCGGTCGCGGGTGAGCCGTGCCCTGAGCGGCTCGCAAACGACTGGTCCACCGGCCGGACGTTTTTCAACTCATGCGGCCCGACCGAGACGACCATCGTGAATACGATGCAGCACTACGCGAACGACGGCCGCTCGCTCACGATCGGCAAGCCGACGCCGAACAATACGGTCTACGTGCTCGACAGCGACCTCATGCCTTGCGCGGTGGGCAAGACCGGAGAAATGTGGGCGGGCGGCGAATGCGTGACGGCGGGCTATATCGGCAACGAGGCGCTCAATCGCGAACGCTACATCCCGGACCCGTTCCTCGGCGGCGGGCGGCTCATGTTCCGCACGCGCGACCTCGGCCGCTGGACGGCTTCGGGAGAACTCGAACATCTTGGCCGGACCGACGATCAGGTCAAGATCCGCGGCTTTCGCGTCGAACTCGACGGCGTCTCGGCCGCGCTCGAAACGGCTCGCACGGTGGAGCGCGCGGTCACGCTGCCCGTGAACGGACGTGATTTGATCGCGTTCGTCACGCCGCACAGCGCGAACGTTGATGAAGCGCTGCAATGTGCTCGCGAAAGGCTGCCTTATTACTGTGTGCCGGCGCGCGTCATCGCGCTCGACGCGTTCCCGCTGACATCCCGCGGCAAGATCGACAAGCGCGCGCTCGGCGACCTCGCGATTCGGCCGTCAGATGAAAAAACGAACCCGGCTGCCCGCGGCAAGACAGCCGGCGAGATGCCGCCGCCTCACTGCCGCCGGCAGCGCCTGCTCGCGTCGCCGCTGCTGTCGCATTACAACCGCCTCGCGGCGCTCGTCCTCGCACTCAACGTGCTTCTCTTCGCGTACGGCATAACCGACGGACACTGGTGGCGGCGTGAAGGCATCGACATGGGTGCAATCGCGAACGCCGTCGTCGCCAATCTCGCGCTAGCGGTCCTCGTTCGCCAGCAGTCCGTGATCAACCTGCTCTTCTGGACAGCGACCCGCGCGCCGGTGACGTGGCCGCTTTCGGTGCGCCGCACGCTCGGCAAGGTCTACCACTTCGGTGGACTGCATGCCGGCGGCGCGATCGCGGCGACCGCCTGGTTCCTGGCGCTTTTTGCGTCGATGGTGTGGCATCGCGTCCACGACCTGCCGGGCGTGCCGGCAAGTCTCTTTGCCGTGAGCGGCGCATTGCTCGCCCTTCTCGCCGCGCTCGTCGTCATGGCGCAGCCCGCGATCCGGGCGCGATACCACAACGCATTCGAACTCACGCACCGGTTCGCCGGCTGGGCGGCACTCGTGCTGTTCTGGGTTCAGACACTGCTCTTCGTCGACGCGGGACGCACGGCCACGGGCCGCGCGGGTGCGCTGTTTGATTCGCCGTCGTTCTGGGTGCTCCTCGCCGTCACCGTGAGCATCGCTTTGCCCTGGCTGCGCCTGCGAAAGATGCGTGTGCAGGTGGAGAGACTGTCGTCGCATGCGGCGATCGCGCGGTTCGACCACGGCGTCACGCCGTTCGCGGGGTCGTCGACGAGCATCAGCCGCAGCCCGCTCACCGAATGGCACGCGTTCGCCAACATCCCGGCGCCGGGCGAGCGCGGTTTTCGGCTGATCGTTTCGCGTGCCGGCGACTGGACTGCGCGATTCATCGACGAAGCGCCGTCGCATGTCTGGGTCAAGGGCATCACGACCGCCGGTGTCGCCAACATCGAAACGCTTTTCAGGCGTGTGGTGTACGTGGCGACGGGCAGCGGCATCGGGCCGGTGCTGCCTCATCTGCTGGCGAAGAAAGTGCCGATCAGGCTCATCTGGGCGACAAAAAGTCCGCGCGAGACCTACGGCGATGCACTCGTCGACGAAATTCTCGCGGCGCAGCCGGATGCGCTGATCTGGGATACCGACAGCGACGGCAAGCCCGATCTGCTTCGGCTTGCCTATACGGCGCGCGAGCAGTTCGACGCGGAAGCCGTGATCTGTATCGCGAATCGCAAGCTCACCGAGCGGGTCGTGACCGGCATGGAAAGCCGCGGCTTCGCCGCCTATGGCGCGATCTGGGATTCCTGATCGGGCCGCAACGGCCGGTCGTCCCGCATCCATCAATTACACAGGAGTATTCAAATGAACATCGTCATCGAGCGGCATGGACGGGTGGCCGTCGTACGCCTGAACCGCCCGCAAGCGCGCAACGCACTGAATTCCGAACTGATGCGCGAGATGGTGAGCGCGACGCAGGCCCTCGACCGGGACGCCGGCATCGGATGTATCGTGATTGCCGGCGCCGAAACCTATTTCGCGGCTGGCGCCGATATCAGGGAAATGCATCAAAAGAGCTACTTGCAGATGGTTCAGGACGACTTTTTCGCCGGCTGGGATGCGTTCGCCGCCGTGCGCACGCCCAAAATCGCCGCGGTGGCGGGCTACGCTTTCGGAGGAGGCTGCGAACTCGCGATGATGTGCGACACGATCTACGCGGGCGAAAGCGCGCGTTTCGGCCAGCCGGAGATCACGCTCGGCGTGATGCCGGGCATGGGCGGCTCGCAGCGGCTCACGAAACTGGTCGGCAAGAGCGTCGCGATGGACATGATTCTGACCGGCCGCCAGATCGACGCGGCCGAAGCGCAGCGCTCGGGGCTTGTCGCACGCGTGATTCCCGATGCACGCCTCATGGCAGAGGCACTCGAAGCGGCACAGCGGATCGCATCGTTCAGCAAGACCGCTGCGATGGCCGCACGCGATGCGGTCGATCGCGCGCTCGAAACGGGCCTGCGCGATGGCCTGTTGTTCGAGCGGCGCACCTTTCACGCGCTTTTTGCAACCGCCGACCAGAAGGAAGGCATGCAGGCGTTTCTCGACAAGCGGCCCGCCGTGTTCAACAACGACTGAGGCAGCAAACACGGGCCAGGCTCCCTGTGCATGGCTGCACATCAACGAAAACGGCCCTTGCGGGCCGTTCCGGACTTCCTTCATTCGACGGCAGCGTTACTCGAACGCCTTGCCCCAGGCGCCGTCGAAGGCGATTTCGCTTAGCGGCACGCGCGAGCGCGGCGCGGCTTCGCGCTGGCGCAGCTTTTCGTCGAGCGAACTGGCGTCGCCGTAGTGGCCGAGCGAGATCATCGCGATGACCTGCACGTCCTCCGGCACCGCGAATGCTTCGCGAAACGCGCTGGCGTCGAAACCGCCCATCTGGTGCGCGGCGAGCCCGAGCGCGTGCGCCTGCAGCACGAGCGCCATTGCGGCGGCGCCGGTGTCGTAGCCGGCGGTGCGGTTCACGTCGCCTTTCGGCGTCACCGTCCTGGCCGTTACGCAGATCAGCACCGGCACGTTCGCGTTCCAGCCCTGGTTGAACGGCACGAGCGTGTCGAAGGCGCGCCTGAACGCGGCTTCGTCGCGGTAGCGGTCGAACGTGACGAAGCGCCACGGCTGCAGGTTGCTCGACGAGGGCGCCCAGCGCGCCGCTTCTAGCACCTGCTGCAAGTGTTCGCGGGCGACCGGCTGGCCGGAATAGGCGCGCGGGCTCCAGCGGCCCGCGATCAGTTCGTGGATGTCGACTTCAGTTGGCGCTTTGTTTGCGGTCATGGATGAACCTTTCAGTTGACGAGGCAGCGCGGCGCAGAATCTGCGCCGCGAAGCACAAGGATAACCAACTGACGTTCCGGACACTGAAACAATTCACGCCATTTCCGCTATTGCGCCGCCATTTCCGCCATGGCACGCAGCGCCGCTTTCGATACCGCCGGCTACGTCGCCGCGACGCCGACGCGCCGCGCCGGCCGGTTGATGCGCAGCACGAGCACCGACGCGATCAGGCAGAGGCCGCCCGAGATCATCGTCGCGACCGTGTAGGTGCCGAGGCTCGATCGCAGCATGCCGGCGCCGAGCGCCGCGAAGGCCGCACCGAATTGATGCCCCGCGACGATCCAGCCGAACACGATCGGCGCGGCCTCCTTGCCGTAGACATCGGTGGCGAGGCGCACGGTGGGCGGCACGGTCGCGATCCAGTCGAGGCCGTAGAACACGGCGAAGAGCGGCAGGCCGAAGAAATCGATGCCGAACGCGTACGGCAAGTAGATCAGCGACAGCCCGCGCAGGCCGTAGTACCAGAAGAGCAGCACGCGGCTGTTGAAGCGGTCCGAGAGCCAGCCCGACAGCGTCGTGCCGAACAGGTCGAAAATGCCCATCGCCGCAAGCAGCGACGCGCCCTGCACCTGGGTCATGCCGTAGTCGGCGCACATCGCGATGAGGTGCGTGCCGACATAGCCGTTCGTGCTCGCCCCGCAAATGAAGAAACTGAAGAACAGCAGCCAGAAGTCGCGCGTCCTGCTTGCCGACCCGAGCGTGCTGAACGCGAGCTTGATCGGATTCTTCGGCGGGCCGGAGGGTGCCGCGGGCTGCTCTGCGGTCTCGCCGACGGGCCGCAACGCCAGATCCGACGGGCGCTCGGGCAAGAGCCACGCGACGAGCGGCAGCACGAGCGCCGCCGCGGCAGCCACGATCAGGACGACCGGCTGCCAGCCGACGCGCTCCGAGATCGACGCGAGGACCGGCAGGAATACGAGCTGGCCAGTGGCGGAACTTGCGGTGAGAATACCCATCGCGAGGCCGCGGTGCGTCGTGAACCAGCGGTTGACGACCGTAGCCGACAGCGTCAGCGCCGCCACACCCGTCGCGCCGCCCACCAGCACGCCCCAGACCAGGATCATCTGCCACGGCGCGGTCATCATCGACGAAACGCCGACGCCCGCCGCGAGTGTCGCGAGCGCGGTAAGGAGCGTCGGCCGCACGCCGAAGCGCTGCATCGCGGCGGCGGCGAACGGTCCGGCCAGGCCGTACAGCGCAAGGTTGATCGAAATGGCGAGCGAAATCGTGCCGCGGCTCCAGCCGAACTGCTTTTCGAGCGGCAGCATCATCACGCTGGGCGTCGCCCGCGTGCCGGCCGCAGCCAGCAGCACGAAGAACACCACGCCCACCGCGATCCACCCGTAGTGCATCCGGCCTTCAAACCGCCTCGCCACCCAATTCATCGCAGCTCCATTTCTTGATTGATCGTTACGCGACGTTACTGCTCGGTCACAATTGAGTTGCAAGCTTAGTGACCGATCGGTAACATGTCAAGATCCCTTTGAAACTTCAAGGAAATGGCTTTGGCACGCGCATCGGAACAAGCCGGCAGGCCGGCGGCGAAAAAATCGGTTCGCACGGACGGCGCCACCGCCGAAGAGCAGCTGCTCCACGCGGCGCAGGAACTCTTCTATCGCGAGGGCGTGCGCGCGATCGGCGTGGACGCCGTGGTGGAGCGCGCGGGCGTCAACAAGATGAGCCTTTACCGGCGGTTTGCGTCGAAGGACGAACTCGTCGCCGCCTATCTGACGCGCATGGACGAAGCCTTCCGGCGCCGCGTCGAGGCGAGCTTCGCGAAGCACCCCGACGCGCCGGCCAGGCAGCTCGTGCAGGCCATGGAGGATCTGGTCGCGCGTGCGTCGGTGCCGGACTATCGCGGCTGTCCGTTCGTCAACGTTGCGTGCGAATTCTCCGATCCGGCGCACGTCGCGCGCCAGTGCGTCACGCGCAACAAGCAGTATCTGGCGACGCGGCTCGTCGAGATCGCGACGGCGGCGGGCGCATCGGACCCGGCGGAACTCGCCGATGCGCTCGCGCTCGTCATCGACGGCGTCTACGCGACGAGCCAGACCTACGGCCCGGGATGCGGCCCGATGCGAACCGCGCCGCGCGTCACGGCGCTTCTGATCGACGCCGCGTGCGCACCCCGAATCTGACAGGACAGGACATGATCGACCGCAGTACCCGCGAGGCAATCATCGCCCGCACGCAGCACTGGCTGACCCGCGCCGTGATCGGCCTGAATCTCTGCCCGTTCGCGAAGGGCGTGCACGTGAAGGACCAGATCCGCTATGTGGTGAGCGAGGCGAGGACGCTGGAGGACGCGCTCATGGATCTTTCGAAGGAACTGCGCACGCTCGCCGACGCCGACCCGGAGCGCGTCGACACCACGCTTCTGATCGTGCCCCACGCGCTCGCCGATTTCACCGACTACAACGACGCGCTCTATTTCGCCGACCGGATGGTGAAGCAGATGCAGCTCGCAGGCGAATTGCAGGTCGCGAGCTTCCATCCCGCGTATCAGTTCGAGGGCACGGAGCCCGACGCCATCGAAAACTACACGAATCGCGCGCCCTATCCGATCTTTCATCTGCTGCGCGAAGCGAGTATCGAACGCGCGGTCGATGCATTTCCCGACGCCGCCGACATCTACGAACGCAATATGGAAACGCTGCGGCGCCTCGGCCACGCCGGCTGGAAGGCGTGGATGGAGAAGCACTAGGTCAGTGCGTGAAGAAACGCTCGCGCAATTCGTCGAGGCCGAGCGTTTCGAGCACGTCCGACAGGCGCTGCGCGGGCCGGCCGCGCGGCAGGTCCTTGAACTGCGCGATGATCAGCTCGTTTTTCATCGAATGCTCCCAGCCGACCAGTTCGGTCACGCTTACCTGATACCCGTGCGATTCGAGTTGCAGGCAGCGCAGCACGTTGGTGATCTGGCTGCCGAATTCGCGCGTGTGCAGCGGATGGCGCCACATTTCGGTGAGCACATTTTTCGACAGCGAATGGCCCTTGTTCTTGCGCAGGACCGCGGCCACCTCCGCCTGACAGCACGGCACCACCACGATGTACTGCGCATTCTTTTGCAGCGCGAAATGGATGGCGTCATCGGTTGCGGTATTGCACGCGTGCAGCGCGGTGACGACATCGATTGAATCGGGCAACTGACCGGATACGGTCGATTCGGCCACCGACAGATTCAGGAACGACATCCCCTCGAAGCCCAGGCGCCTCGCCAATTCCTCCGACTTTTTCACGAGCTCCTCGCGCGTCTCGATGCCGTATATGTGTGACCGATCGCGCAGAGTCTTGAAGAACAGATCGTAGAGAATAAAGCCCAGATACGACTTTCCCGCCCCGTGATCGACGAGCGATACCGAGCCTTGCCGCGAATGCACGTCGGCGAGCAGCGGCTCGATGAACTGGAACAGGTGATAGACCTGCTTCAGCTTGCGGCGGCTGTCCTGATTCATCTTTCCGTCGCGCGTGAGGATATGCAGTTCCTTAAGCAGTTCGATCGACTGACCCGGACGGATCTCGTGCTTGCTCGAGGCGTCCGGCGAAGCGGTGCCGGAGGCGGAGGCGGTGGACTTCTTGGCCATCGTTGGGGTGCCGTATCAAATAAAAAAGCGGAGCATGTTCACGCCGAATGTGCGCTAACCGCTGGTTCTGCCGTTGCAAATGGGGAAGTTTACCCAAAAGCGCGTAGACGCTCCCGTTCCAGCCGCCGAAGGACCGGCGTCAGTCAGCCTGGAACATTGTGTGCATCGTCCGACAAGCGAGGCCAATTGGAAAGGGCGACACAGCGCGCGGCGCACGCCGCGCGTCGATGCAGCAACGAGGAGCAACAAGCTGGTAGCAGGCCGCGCCGTTCGACTACGCACAATGTCGTCACCCGCGAAAGGCTTTGTTACGTAACACACAACGCAAAGCGCGGCGATGCGACTCGCCTGGCGCCATGGACATGAGAGGACGGCGATGGATGCGATCCCGGACAAAAAAGCAGAAAAGCAGTTTCAGGACATGCTCGCGGCACTGACCGCGATGCCTGCATGGAGTGAAAAGCAGCAGCTCGAGCTGGAGATGGCGCGAGAGATATCGGTGGAAATGTTGCGCCTCGCAGAATCGATGCGCGACGGCAGCACGGATATCGAAACGTGCCTGACGATGCTCAAGTACGCGAAGGTGATGGACTTCGTGCTCACGACGCTCGCCTCGCGGCGCGAGATTGCGCCGCAGACGTTGCGTGTGATCTTCAAGCTCGCGGGCCTGAAGGTCGATGAAGCCTATCCCGGCTGAGCGAGGCTTGATCCTGCAATGCACAAGGCGGCCTGTCTTCCCCGGAACGGGCCGCCTTCATCCCTTGCGACGCGTCATCAGCCGCGCGCACGAGGCCCTCATGTGCCGCTGCATCGCGGCCTGCGCCTGAACGGCGTCGCGCTCCTCGAGCGCTTCCAGAATCTCCCGGTGTTCGTTCAGCGCCGCCGCCCACGTGTCCTCCCCTTCGAAGTGACCCCGCAGTTTCGATGAAAGCGGACTGTGCCGCTCGTCGAAAAGGCTCGCGACCGTCCTGACCAGCACGTCGTTGCCCGACATCTGTGCGATCGCCAGGTGAAAAGCACGGTCGGCCGCAAGCGGAATCTGGCCGCCCGCGACTTCGCGCGCCATCGTCTCGTAGACGGCGCGCAGGCCCTTCAGCGCCTTCGGCTTGGCGAACGGCGCGACGCTCGCCGCAATGGCGCCTTCGATCACGAGGCGCGCCGTCATGATTTCCTGCGGACTTTCGCCGAACTCCTCCTCCGACTTGGGCGCCGCCGCCGCACCGGAGGTCGCTGTGATGTAGACGCCGGAGCCCATCCGGATTTCCACGCGCCCTTCCAGTTCGAGCGCGACGAGCGCCTCCCGCACCGAGGGCCGCGACACGCCGAGCGTCTGCGCGAGCTCGCGCTCCGACGGCAGGCGGCCATTCGGCGCGAAGCCCTGCTGCTCGATCAGGCTGCGCAGCTTGTCGGCAATCTGGAGATACAGGCGGCGCGTTTCGACCGGTTTGACGCTCACGTGGTGGCTCCTCGCAAAAGACCTCGGGAAAACGTGGATTGTAATCAGTGGAAGCGTTGACCGGCGCGAGGCCACGTCAGCGCGTTTCGCTAATCGCTTACAAGCGGCTTGACCAGTTGGTTTTATAGACACTACCATGCAAACTGGTAAGGCCAAAGGACGGCATCGCACGCGTCCCGCCCTTGGCGAAAAGAAGCCCCGTCCCCACGCCCGATACCCATGAATACTGTCGATCATCCCACGGCTTTTCGCCACGGCGTCCGCGTTTCTCTACAGATGAGCCGCCGATGAGCAATCCGACTCTCCAATTCGGCACGAGCCGCTTCCTGCAGGCGCACGTCGATCTGTTCGTGGCCGAGGCTGCGCGCGCGCAGCCTTCGAAGGCGATCGGCGGGATCACCGTCGTGCAGACCACGTCGAGCGCGGAAAGCCGCGCGCGCATCGATGCGCTGCGCGCGACCGGGCGCTACCCGGTGCGCATCCGCGGCCGGCGCCGCGACGAAACGATCGATGTCACCGTCGAATGCGACGCGATCACCGAAGCCCTGCACGCGAACGACGACTGGCAACTGCTGCGCAAGCGCATCGCGCATGACGTGCGAACGGTTGTCTCGAATACCGCCGACTCCGGCTACGCCCTCTTCCCCGAAGACACTGCCGACCTGCTCGACGGACAGCGCACGCCGCGCGGCTTTGCGGCCAAGCTCGCGGTGCTGCTGCACGAGCGCCATCGCGCGGGCGGCGAGCCGATCACGCTGTTGCCTTGCGAGCTGATCTCGCGCAACGGCGACACGCTGCGCGATCTCGTCGTAAGCGTGGCGCGCGGCTGGAACGCCGGCGACGCGTTCGTCGACTATCTGGGCAGCCGTTGCATTTGGGTGAATTCGCTCGTCGACCGCATCGTGTCGGAGCCGATCCTTCCGGTCGGCGCGATCGCCGAGCCGTATGCGCTCTGGGCGATCGAGCGCCAGCCGGGCATGGTGCTGCCGTGCGAACACGACGACATCGTCGTCACGGACGAACTCGCCCACTACGAGCGCCTGAAGCTCCTGATGCTCAACCTCGGCCACACGATGCTCGTCGAGTCGTGGCGCACCCACGACGGCGCGCCCGACATGACCGTCCTTGATGCGATGCGTCACGCCCCGTGGCGCGACGCGCTCGAAACGGTATGGCAGGACGAAGTGCTGCCTGTCTTCGACGCGCTCGGCCAGCAGGTCGCCGCACGCGCCTATCTCGCCGACGTGCGCGATCGCTTCGAGAACCCGTTTCTCGTGCACCGGCTCGCGGACATCGCGCGCAATCACGACGAGAAGAAGGCGCGGCGCTTGCAGCCGGTCATCGAACTCGCGCGCGAATTGCGCCTGGACATCGGGCAGGAACGGCTGCGCGGCGCGCTCGCGTCGGACACGCCGGTCACACCAGCCATCTGAAAGCGTGCCGGGCGAGCCGGCAAAGCAGGCGCAGACGGGCGGTTACGGCATGGCGGCGCAGGACCAAACACACGGCATGACACTCTTGGAGGAGACAGAACGATGCGCAAAATGCGTTGGATGGTGATCTTTTTATGCTTTCTGGCAATCGCGGTGAACTACATCGACCGCGCGAACCTCGCGGTCGCGGCGCCGCAGATCGAGAAGGCGCTCGGCATCGGCCCGGCTGAAATGGGGCTCGTGATGAGCGGCTTCTTCTGGACCTACGCGCTCATGCAGATGCCGTTCGGCTGGTTCGTCGACCGCGTCGGCGCGCGCATCGCGCTGCCGCTCGCCGTCGGCTGGTGGTCGCTCTTCACCGCGCTCACCGCGGCGGCGACGAGCGTCGCGGGCATGTTCGGCTGCCGCCTGATGCTCGGCATCGGCGAGGCGGGCGCCTATCCGTCGTGCGCGAAGCTCGTCTCGCAGTGGTTCAAGCCCGAACAGCGCGCGCTCGCAACCAGCATCTTCGACAGCGGCTCGCGCGTCGGCTCCGCGCTCTCCATTCCGGTCGTCGCGCTCATCATCAGCTCGTTCGGCTGGGAGGCGTCGTTCATCATCACCGGCGCAATCGGCTTCGTCTGGATCCTGGGCTGGTTCCTGATCTACCGCAACCCGTCGCGCGGCGACCTGACGGGCGCAGCCGAAGCGGCGCCTCAAGTCAGGGCCGCCCCGAAGAACAAGGTGACGTGGGGCTCGCTCTTCAAGTACCGCACGCTGTGGGGCATGATGCTCGGCTTCTTCTGCCTGAACTTCGTGATCTACTTCTTCATCACGTGGTTTCCGAGCTATCTCGTGCAGACGCACGGCTTTTCGCTGAAGTCGCTCGGCACGCTCGGCATGATTCCCGCGCTCGTCTCGATTCCGGGCGGCTGGCTCGGCGGCTTCGTGTCCGACTCGCTGTACCGCCGCGGCTGGAGCCTCACCGCCGCGCGCAAGACCTGCATGGTCGGCGGCATGCTGCTCTCGTCGGTGATCACGCTCTCGGCGTTCACGACGAACATCTACCTGATGCTCGCGTTCTTCGGCATCGCGTACGGCAGCCTCGCGTTCGCCGCGGCGAGCATCTGGTCCCTGCCCGGCGACGTCGCACCGACGCCCGATCACGTCGCGTCGATCGGCGGCATCCAGAACTTCGCGTCGAACCTGGCGGGCATCGTCATCACGACGTTCACCGGCTTCATGGTCGCGATGACGAAGGGCTCGTTCACCATCCCGCTGATCGTCGCGGGCGGCTTCTGCTTCCTCGGTGCATTCAGCTATCTTTTCATCGTCGGCAAGATCGAGCCGCTTTCCGGCGCCGACGACGACGCGGCCGCCATCTCCGACGACCGCGCTCCTTCTACGGTATGAACATCATGTCCACCACTTCCACCGATCATGCCGTGATACGGCTGCACCCCAACGACGACGTCGTGATCGCGACGCGCCAGCTGATGTCCGGCGCGCGCATCGCGTCGGAAGATCTCGCAGTGATGGGTCTGATTCCGCCTGGCCACAAGATCGCGACGCGCGACATCGCGAAGGGCGAGCCGGTCAAGCGCTACAACCAGATCATCGGCGTGGCGCGCGAGGCGATCGCGCGCGGCCAGCACGTGCACGTGCACAACCTCGGCATGGCCGAGTTCGCGCGGGAGCACGAGTTCGGCGTCGACCGGCATCCGACCGACTTCGTCGAAACGCCCGCGACCTTCATGGGCATCCGCCGCGCCGACGGGCGGGTTGCGACGCGCAACTTCATCGGCGTATTGACGAGCGTGAACTGCTCGGCGACCGTCGCGCGCGCGATCGCGGATCATTTCCGCCGCGACGTGCATCCGGAAGCGCTTGCCGGCTATCCGAACGTCGACGGCGTGATCGCGCTCACGCACGGGCTCGGCTGCGGCATCGACATGCAGGGCGAAGGGCTCGCGATCCTGCGGCGCACGCTCGCCGGTTACGCGGTGCATCCGAACTTCTACTCGGTGTTGTTCGTCGGGCTCGGCTGCGAGACGAACCAGATTTCCGGCGTGCTCGAATCGGGCGGCCTGAAGGACGGCGAGCGCCTGAAGAGCTTCACGATCCAGGACAGCGGCGGCTCGAAGAAGACGGTCGAGCGCGGCATCGCGATGGTGAAGGAGATGCTCGCGGACGCGAACCGCGTCACGCGCGAACCGGTCCCGGCATCGCATCTCGTGGTGGGATTGCAGTGCGGCGGGTCGGACGGATACTCGGGCATTTCGGCGAATCCGGCGCTCGGCGCCGCCGTCGACCGGCTCGTGCGCCACGGCGGCACTGCGATTCTTTCCGAGACGCCCGAGGTCTACGGCGCGGAGCACCTGCTGACGCGCCGCGCGGTGAGCCGCGAGGTCGGCGAGAAGCTGCTCGCGCGCATCGCGTGGTGGGAAGACTATTGCGCGCGCAACGGCGCCGCGCTCGACAACAATCCGTCGGCGGGCAACAAGGTCGGCGGCCTCACGACGATTCTCGAAAAGTCGCTCGGCGCGGTGGCGAAGGGCGGCACGACGAATCTCGTCGACGTGTACGAGTACGCGGAGCGCATCGACGCGAAGGGCTTCGTCTTCATGGATTCGCCGGGCTACGACCCGATGTCGGCGACGGGACAGGTGGCCTCCGGCGCGAACCTGATCTGCTTTACGACGGGGCGCGGGTCGGCGTACGGCTGCGCGCCGTCGCCGTCGCTCAAGCTCGCGACCAACACCGCGCTTTGGGAACGGCAGGAAGACGATATCGACATCAACTGCGGCGGCGTGATCGACGGGACGGCTTCGATCGGGGAACTCGGCGAGGCGATTTTCCGGATGATGCTGGATTGCGCGTCGGGGGGCGCGTCGAAGAGCGAGACGCACGGCTACGGGCAGAACGAGTTCGTGCCGTGGCAGGTGGGTGTGGTGACCTGACGCTAAAAAGCAGGAAGGCCGATGCCCGAAGCATCGGCCTTTTTTCCTCACCGCGTCACTTCGAAATATCCTCCAGCGTGACATCGCGCGTGCGCGGCCGAGCAGTCCGATCGCGCAGATCACGATGACCATCGCCCCGGCGATGAACACGAACACGCCGTTCACGCCGAAGTGCTTCAGACACGCCGCGATCACGAACGCGGAAAACACGGCCGACAGCCGGCTCCACGAGTACACGAAGCCCACGGCGCGCGCCCGGATGCGGGTCGAATGAACTCGCGTTCGGCCGCCCGCGCGATCGTCCCCTCCTCGCACACCGCGATGAAGAGCCGCAACGTCACCTGATCGATTTGCCACATGGCCGGCGTGCCTTTCTCTTTCGGTTGAACGTCAAAGCGTGCGATTCAGTGCGCCGTCGCCGTCACGGCGGCCACGAAATCGAGGAATGCCCGCACCTTCGCGGGCGGATGATGCCGCGACGGATACAACGCATATAGCGGAAAACGTTCGTCGCGCCAATCCGGAAACAACTCGACGAGGCTGCCATCGGCGATCAGCGCCTCGACGCCGAGCTGCATCACCTGCGCGATCGCATGGCCCGCGATGCACACGCCATGCATCGTGCCGACGTCGTTCAGCGTGAGCCTGCCGGGTGCCGCCGACGGCGCGATCAGCACCCGCTTCTTGCCGCGATGAAACTCCCACTGGAACGGCCGGCCGCTTTGCGGGTCGCGATAGTGCACGCAGACGTGCCTGCCCGCTTCCAGTTCCGCCTTCAGCGCGGCGGGCGTCGCGGGACGGCCATGGCGTGCGAGGTACGCGGGCGCGGCCACGGTGAGGATCGGCGTGTCGAGGAGCTTCCGCGCGATCAGGCTCGACGAACGCGGCTCTCCGAAGCGCAGCGCGAGATCGAAGCCGTCCGCGATCAGATCGCCCAGCTGGTCGCGCGTGGCGAGTTCCACCTGAAGCTCGGGATGCGATTCGATGAACTCGCCCAGGCGCGGCCCGAGCACGAGCCGGGAGAAGAACGGATCGACGTTCACGCGCAGTCGCCCGCGGACCGCCGTCGCGCTGCCCGAAACGCTCGACGCCGCCTCCTCCAGCCCGGCCAGGAGCGGCGCGATCTGTTCGTAGAAGCGGCGGCCTTCGTCGGTGAGCTGGACGGAGCGCGTCGTGCGGTCGAAAAGCCGTATGCCGAGCCGGCCTTCCAGCCGCGCGACCGCCCGGCTCACGCCCGACTGCGTCATGTCCAGCAGTTCGCCCGCAGCCGCGAAGCTCCCGCTGTCGACGATCGCCGACAGCACGCCCATCCCGTTCAGCAAGCGCTCGTCGAAGGGCATTGTGATGACCTTGTGTCATGGATGAAATGACGCTCATGCTATCGCGGAATGCCTGACGACGGCGCAGACTCGTGCTCATCGCGGCGCGAGCCGCCGCATTCGGACCATTCGGACAGGAGAAATCAGATGTACGCGATTACCGGAATCACAGGACAAGTCGGCGGCGTGGTCGCGCGCCAGTTGCTCGACGCGGGCCGCGGTGTGCGGGCCATCGTGCGCAGCGCGGACAAGGGCGCGGTGTGGGGCGCGCAAGGATGCGAGGTCGCGCTTGCCGACATGGCCGACGCCCGTGCGCTCACCGCCGCGTTTCGCGACACCGAAGGCGTATTCGTATTGCTGCCGCCGAATTTCGCACCGTCGGCGGGATTCGGCGAAACGCGGGCCATCGTGGCCGCGCTGCGCGAGGCGCTAGCAGAGGCGCAGGCGCCGAGGGTCGTCTGTCTCTCGACGATCGGCGCGCAGGCCGAACGCCCCAATCTGCTCCAGCAGCTTCAGATCATGGAGCGCGAACTGGGGCAACTCGACTTGCCGATCGCGTTTCTGCGCGCGGCGTGGTTCATGGAGAACGCGCTTTGGGATGTCGAGCCGGCCGGGGCGCGCGGCGTGATCCCGAGTTTCCTGCAACCGCTCGACAAGCCCGTGCCGATGGTCGCAACCGCTGATATCGGGCAGGTCGCGGCGGATCTGCTGCTCGATGAAAGCTGGCACGGCAAGCGGGTGGTCGAACTCGAAGGCCCGGCGCGCGTCTCGCCGGACGATATCGCCGCCGCGTTCACGGCTGCGCTCGGGCATCCGGTGCGCGCGGAAGCGGTGGCGCGGGAGAGCTGGGAGGGGCTCTTCAAGTCGCAGGGAACCGCCGACCCGACGCCCCGCATTCAGATGCTCGACGGGTTCAATGAAGGGTGGATCGAGTTCGAAGGGGAGCCGCTGACCGGGACCGTCGAATTGGACAGCGTGGTGCGGGAACTGGTGGCGCGGGCCGGATGATTTCGTGGCTACCGCGTGGACGTCGAGGCGCGCCTGGGAATTCGCGGCTGCATGGGAAGCCGCAGATTGCGGGCGTCATGTGTGCGCGACGCGCGGCAGGTCCATGACCGGCGCGCACCAACGGGCATGAGTTCTGCGGGCGGCGGACCCGCCCGGGGATCGGGCGCCTCGCGCGCCCGCCGCAAACTCAGTCCGCCGCGCCCGGTTCCGCGACCATCCGCAAAGCAACCGCCTCTGCGACTTCGATTCCGTCGATCGCCGCCGAATAGATCCCGCCCGCGTATCCTGCGCCCTCTCCCGCTGGGTACAGCCCCTCCACGTTGATACTCTGGAAGTCGTCGCCGCGCCGGACCCGCAGCGGCGACGACGTACGCGTCTCCACACCCGTGAGCACGGCATCATGCATCGCGAAGCCGGGGATTTTCTTGTCGAGCTGCGGAAGCGCCTCGCGGATCGCTTCGATCACGTAATCGGGCAGCGCCGTGCTGAGATCGGTCGGACGCACACCCGGCTTGTACGACGGCTCGACCGAGCCAAGCGACGTCGACGGCCGCCCCGCGATGAAATCGCCGACCAGTTGTCCCGGTGCGCAGTAATCGCCGCCGCCGAGTTCGAACGCGCGCTCTTCCCATTTGCGCTGGAACGCGATGCCGGCGAGCGGGCCGCCGGGGTAGTCATCCGGCGTAATGCCGACGACGATTCCCGCGTTCGCATTGCGCTCATTGCGCGAATACTGGCTCATGCCGTTGGTCACGACGCGCCCCGGTTCCGACGTGGCCGCCACGACCGTGCCGCCCGGGCACATGCAGAAGCTGTAGACCGCACGGCCGTTGCTGCAATGGTGCACGACCTTGTAGTCGGCGGCGCCGAGCAGCTTGTGGCCCGCGAACTTGCCGAAGCGGCTGCGGTCGATCACGCCCTGCGGATGCTCGATGCGAAAGCCGAGGGAAAACGGCTTCGGCTCCATGTAGACGCCGCGATCGTGCAGCATCTGGAACGTGTCGCGCGCGCTGTGGCCTACCGCCAGCACGACGTGATCGCAGCGCAGCGTCTCGCCATTCGAGAGCTTCACGCCGCGCACTTTGCCGTTGTCGACGTCGATGTCCTCGACGCGCTGTTCGAACCGTACTTCGCCGCCAAGCTGATGGATCGTCGCGCGCATCTTTTCGACCATGCTCACCAGCCGGAACGTGCCGATATGCGGGCGGCTCAGGTAGAGGATGTCCTCCGGCGCGCCCGCCTTGACGAATTCGTCCAGCACCTTGCGGCCGTAGTGCTTTGGGTCCTTGATCTGGCTGTAGAGCTTGCCGTCGGAGAAAGTGCCGGCGCCGCCTTCGCCGAACTGCACGTTCGACTCCGGATTCAGCACGTTCTTGCGCCACAGGCCCCAGGTGTCCTTGGTCCGTTCGCGCACCGCTTTGCCGCGCTCGAGGATGATCGGGCGAAAGCCCATCTGCGCGAGAATCAGGCCGGCAAAGAGCCCGCACGGCCCCATGCCGATCACCACCGGGCGCAGAAGGTTCGCATTCGCCGGCGCCTGCGCGACGAATCGATACGCCATGTCGGGGGTGACGCTGCAGTGCGGATGGGCATCGAGATGCTGTCTCGCCGACGCCTCGTCTTTCACTTCGACATCGATGATATAGGTCAGCTTGATATCCGACCGCTTGCGTGCATCGTGCGCGCGACGAAACACCGTGTAGCGGACGAGTCCGTCGGACGGGACGCGGAGATCCTTGAGACGGGCGCGAATCGCGAGTTCGAGATCGGCTTCGGCGTGATCGAGCGGGAGTTTGACTTCGCTTAAACGTAGCATGAGGACCTGTGTGCGGCGGCCGTGGTGTGGCCTGATCGCAATTTTAGTGCGTTTGCCTTGGGCAATGTTCCGCAGTGAGCGGCAGCACGGGACATGGTGCGTATTTCGGCGAACGTGACCGCC
>NZ_JFHC01000056.1 GCF_000698595.1 Caballeronia glathei
TTACCCACTCCGTTTTCAAAAGAGCCCTAACAGCCATGTTTCCTTAGCCTTGAGACAAGGCGAATCAATCCGCTTACCTGAGGTCCCGGAATTTTCCATCTCTTGAAGCGTTATCCGAGGAAGCGCTGCAACCCCTTCGTTGGGCCCTTGTGATCTTAGAGAGCCAGATGACGATCGGCCCGTTGCATATCCTTTAGGCTTCAAAGGAAAGACATCATGTGTGGAATTGTGGGCTGGGTAGACTACGAACGCGATCTGGGCGAACAAAAGCCGATCGTCGAGGCAATGACAAGCACAATGGCACTGCGCGGGCCTGACGCTCAAGGTATCTGGATCGACCGCCACGCAGCACTTGGTCACCGCAGGCTCTCCGTCATCGACCTGGAAGGCGGAGTGCAGCCAATGCAAGCTACTGAAGAAGGCAAGACGGTTGCGTGCTTGACCTACAGCGGCGAAGTCTACAACTTCGTTTCACTACGCGAAGAGTTGGTAAAGCGTGGCCATCGCTTCACGACCCGAAGCGATACTGAAGTCGTGCTGCGCAGCTACCTGGAGTGGGGCGAATCGTTTGTCGATCGTCTGGTTGGCATCTACGCGTTCGCGATCTGGGATTCGCGCAAAAAGGAGCTGCTTCTGGTGCGCGATCGTGTCGGCGTGAAGCCGCTGTTCTATCATCCGCTCGGCCGCGGCGTGTTGTTCGGTTCCGAGCCGAAAGCGATCCTGGCTCACCCCGACGTGCACCCTCGAGTGGGCCTGGACGGGTTGCGGCACCTGATAAGCGCGTTCCGCATGCCTGGCGACGCGGCATACGAGGGCATGCATGAAGTGAAGCCAGGACACGTGCTGCGTGTGTCGCGCAATGGCATCGAACAACGATGCTACTGGAAGCTCGAAGGCCACGAGCATACCGATTCGCTCGACGTTACAATCGAAACGATTCGTGGACACTTCGACCGGATCATGCGCGAGCAGACCGTCGCCGACGTGCCGGTTTGCAGCCTGCTTTCGGGCGGACTCGATTCGTCGTTCGTCACGGCGACGGCCGACCGGATACTGCGACAACGCAACGGCAACGCAATGCATTCCTATTCGGTTGATTTTGCAGATCATGGCAAGGGTTTCGTCAAGGACGCGTATCGCGACACCGCCGATACGCCGTTCGTACGTGAATTCGTCAAGCAGGTGAAGACGCGACATACCGAGGTCGTGTTGAACAATCGCGACCTCGCGAACATGGAGGTGCGGCGTGCTGTCGTCGATGCGCTCGACTCGGCATGGTTTGTCGGGGGCGACCTGTTCCCATCGCTCTATCTGCTCTTCAAGGCAGTGCGCGAGACTTCGACGGTCGCATTGTCGGGTGAGGCAGCCGACGAAGTTTTCGGCGGCTATAGATGGTTCCACACGCCCGAGACCGTCAACCTCGACACTTTTCCGTGGATGCGGCATGCATCGTCGAGGCTCGAGACGTTGTTATCGCCGGACCTGTCAAAGGAGCTTCGCCTGAAGGAGTATGAGGCCGACTGTTACGCTTCGGCGCTCCGCGCGGTACCGCATGTCGGCCAGACAGGCCTGGAGAAGCGTATGCGCGAGGTCTGCCACCTCCATCTCGCCAACTGGCTTCCGATCCTGCTGGACCGGAAGGACAGGATGAGCATGGCGGTGGGCCTCGAAGTCCGGGTGCCTTTCTGCGATCACGAACTGATGCAGTACGTGTTCAACACACCATGGAGCATGAAGACATTCGATGGGCGCGAGAAGAGCCTGCTGCGGGCAGCAGCCGGAGACGTCGTACCCGAGGCCATCCTCCGTCGCGTGAAAAGCCCCTATCCGGCCACGCAAGACCCGGCATATGAACAGGCGTTGCGTGACGGCATGGCCCGCATGATCTCCGAGCCGTCGCCGCGCACGGCGCAGACCTTTAACGTAGACGCCATCCGCGAGATGCTTGATGAGCCGCTGGGCGAAGTCAGTATCGGTTGGGAACGACGAGACATGGATCACGCGCTTGCCATGTCGGACTGGCTGGAAAGGTACGACGTAGAACTGGTATGACCGCCCCGGTCTCTTTGTTACCGAACACGACACGGTGCGGCGGGGCGAGCGGCCGGTAACTGGCGCTTGGCGCTGATCAGACGTCCGTTTGTCCGAGCCGCTTCAGTCGTGTATTGCCCGTCGACCCGTCTAAAGATCGGCGCCGCGTAGTCTTTGTGAATCTCGCGCTAGCGGTCGAAATCGGGTCTCGGGAATAGACTGAAGAAGTCGATGCGATCCGCTGGATTTGCTTCGTGGCTTCTGCACACAAGAATCCCTCATCCGGAACGTGATACAGGGACGAATTACAACGCGACGGCGGCCGGCCCGATCCGACCCGCCACACACATGACTCTCGCAAACTGGCACTTTGCTTGCTTATCAGGCATGCGCACGCGCCGCGTGCCCGATTGGAAGATGTCGGGGGCTCTATGGAAATCCTGGTCATCGATGATGCTCGTGATTCAGCAGACAGTTTGGCCGCGCTCGCAACGGAGATAGGCCACACAGTCTGCGTTGCATATGACTGCAAGACTGCGCTGGAGTATGCAATGACTCGCAGTTTCGACGTGATCCTGTGCGATGTGGGATTGCCTGACGGAGACGGCCGGGAAACCTGCGAGCGGCTGCGCTCCGCGGGCGCATCGCAGGATGCCTGCATGATCGCCGTAACGGGCCGAACCGATCTGCGCGGCGACGATTTTCCGTCGTTCGACGGATATCTGCACAAGCCGATCACGTGGCCCGCGTTAAGACACGCTCTCGAAACCTGGGACAAGGCTGGTCTGGACTTTCAGAAGCCCGCGCCAGCTGTTGGCGACGGGCCGTGAGCCGCACGACGGCAACGGGCCGCGCATGGTGGCGCGCGTTACCCGGAGCGTGAGGCGTCCCCTTCCCGCTTGCGCGGGAACGGTCATGGCTCCTCGTTCGATCGTGGATGTTAAGCCGATGGCAGGTTCAGTACTTCAGCGGCTGGAGATACGCCATCATTTCCTCCTTACGCGCAGCGAAGGCGGGCGGAACCTTGAAGGTCTTTCCCAGCTCCTCGTAGGGTTCATCGATGGTGAACCCCTGCGGCTTTGACACCGTCGCTTCGAACAGCGCACCGGAAGGTGTGCGGACATAGATCGAGTCGAAGTAACCGCGATCCTTGGTGTCGGACGTGTCGGTGAAACCGAGGCCCTCGAGGCGCGCCTTGACCTTCGTCTGCTCGGGATGTCCGTCGACCTGAAAAGCGCAGTGATGAACGATGCCTTCTCCAAACGTCCAGCTTGCCGGCGGAAGGCCGGGTTCAATACGATAGTCGACGATCTTTCCTGGACCGCCGTCACCGAATACATAGCGCGCGTAATCGCCGTCGGTGTCCAGCAGACGGGCGGACCAGCCAGATTGCATGAACTCCTCCGATGGCGTCATGGTCGGAACGCTGACGGTGACCGAGTGCGTTCCCCGAACGCCCAGGTCGGCCGGCACCTCTCCGTTCGAGTAGGGCTTGCGATCGTCGTCTGCGATGCCGATGAGCTCGTATTCGATACCACCAGGATTCTGGAGCCGCAGGCCGCGTTCACCGAATCGTTCAAACTCGACGAACGACAGACCATGCTCCTTCAGTCGCTGGCGCCAGAATGAAAGCGACGATACCGGTACGGACAATGACACTACGTTGATCTGGCCCGATCCTTTTCTTGCCTTTCGCCCTGACTGCCGCATCGGGAACGTTGTGATCAACGTGCTTTCTTCGCCGCGGTCGTTCCCGTAATACAGGTGATAGATAGGCTCCGTTCCATCGTAAAGCGCCGTCTTTTTGACGCTCTTCAACGACAAAACCCTGGTGTGAAAATCATAGTCTTCTTGCGCATCGCCAACGCACAGGGTGACGTGGTGATGCCGGCGAATCGTTGCGTTCGGTTCTGTCATGACCTGCCTCAATGTAAGTCAATCATCTGTATGCCTCTGAACAATCCGAACTTTCGCACCCGTTGCCATCCGTTGTCTCGCTCAGACCTGGCGTGCATTACACGAACGATCCCAAGGCCAAAGCGTCCCGCATACAAGCCGGACGCGGGGCACCGTGTGCGTAAATCCCGGACAAATCCGTGATCGCACAGATCACGAAATTGTCCTCTACATAACGCGACGAGGCACCACCGTATTCCGGAGAATGAGATCGGGATCGCTTGCCATTGCATGGCCCAGGACCCGCAACGCGTTCGATGACCGCACCAGCGGGCCCGCACATCTGCCTTGCGGTTGAGCGCGGCAGCACCGGCCGCATCCGGCCGCGGGCCCAATGATCCCGTCATGCATCATCGCTTGAGAATGACGACCTCGAGATACTCACTGGGCACGACGAGGGAGGACGGTCCGGCTACATTCATACGCTCGAGCAGGTGCACGATCTCGCCCTCCAGTTCGATCTGTCGCGCAGGTTCAAGTGCCGCGAAGGCGCGGTGTGTGGGTCCATAGAAGTCGCGAAATACCTGGATCCAGTGCATGCTCGAGCGGTAGCGGAAATTGAACAGCTTGCGCTCGCACCGGATGTCGACAGCTTCGCACCCGAAGAGCGCCACGAGATGAGGCTCGGTGCCCCAGAGTGCGGGAGACTGCATTCCCGCAGGCGGCGGAACGTAGGCTCCGATCACCTTGAATAACTGACCAATGAAACCTTCAGGCGTCCAGTTCGCCAGCCCGATGCGGCCACCGTCCCGGACTACCCGCAACATCTCTCTCGCAGGGCGCGTGTGGTCCGGCGTGAACATCGCACCGAACGTCGACAGCACAACGTCGAAGCATGCATCATCGAACGGCAGGTCCTCTGCATCCGCTACCTTGAAGACGACGTCCGCGCGTTCGGCATCCGCGCGCTCCCTGCCTCTCTCAAGCAACGCGGGGACATAGTCTGTCGATGTCACACGCGCGAAGCGACGGGCCGCCGCGAGCGTGGCATTGCCGTTACCGGCTGCGACGTCCAGGACGCGCTCGCCGGCACGTATGTCGATCGCCTCGGCAAGGGACTCGCCGACCAGCTGCAAGGTCGTGCCGATAACAGAGAAATCTCCGCTCGCCCATGTTGCCTGCTGCTTTGCCTTGATCGCCGCGAAGTCAGGCTGCGCGCGAGACAAGTGAGCGGGTGCTGCGGAAGTATTCAGTGCATGCATGGTTCGTCCCCAGATGATCTTGAGCATCGCCCGAATGGCGAGCAGATGCAGTATCCCCGTACCGGTTTCTGCGCACCTGCCCGCAAGTCGTCGCGAATTGCCCGATGCTCTTTTCCTGGATTCGCGTGCTGCGGGATTTGCCTCCGGTTTCACGGCTCCCGAGATGAGCACGTTGAACGTGCCCGTCATTCCGCGGTTTAATATCTGGTAAAAAAGCGCGGGAGCCGAAATGAGCCACGACATCCTCTCCGATGTGTTGCGCACGGTACGTTTGCGCGGAGCGCTTTTCTATCATGTGAATGGAAGCCGGAGCTGGGCTGCGGAGGCGCTTCCTGCGCGAGAGGTTGCGAATATCGTCTTGCCGGGATGTGAGCACGTCATGGAGTATCACGTGGTCACGCGCGGCTTCTGCTGGGGTGCCATAGTGGGAGAGGCGCCCGTGCGCCTCGGCAGTGGCGACATCCTCGTCTTCCCGCAAGGCGATGCACATGTCATTTCGAGCGCGCCGGGAATCCGGCCGCCGGCCGGCGCTGCCGGGCTCCCCGGCAGCATCGATCAGCTACCCTTCACGATGAACTTCGACGCAACCGAAGCTCGACAAGACGCGCACCCGGAAGACCGCTGCGAAACGGAGGTCGTGTGCGGTTTCCTGGGCTGCGACATACGGCCGTTCAACCCGCTGGTTGCTGTGTTGCCGCGACTCCTGCATGTGAAGGAGACCGCAAATGAAGGCTGGATTAACCACTTCATGCATCACGCCGTCGCGGAGTCGAAGCGCAAGCGGCCGGGCGGCGAGGCCATGCTCGAGCGGATGAGCGAAATGATGTTCGTCGACGCGGTGCGCCGATACGTCGATTCCCTGCCCGAAGACAGTCGAGGATGGCTTGCGGGGCTGCGGGATCGCTTCGTTGGCCGCGCGCTTGCAGTCATGCACGACGCCCCGGCGCACGAGTGGACCGTGGAGGAACTGGGTGAGCGGGTAGGTCTCTCACGCTCGGCCTTGCATGAGCGCTTCGTTGACATGATAGGGCTGCCTCCGATGCAGTACCTGGTGAAATGGAGGATGCAACTGGCCGCGGGGCTCTTGCGCAATACCAGTTCGACCGTCGCTGCAGTAGCCCAGGATGTCGGCTATGCGTCCGAGGCCGCGTTCATCCGGGCGTTCAAGCGGCTCGTAGGAAAGCCTCCGGCGGCCTGGCGCAGGGAAAATGCCCCGAGCGCCGGCGCCACGATCAAGCGGTAGGGAATGAAGTTCTAGGTTCACCAATCCTGCAGACTCGGAACGTCTGTCAGAGGAGATCGCACTTGACGCGCGCACGGTCGCGCGGTGGGCTGGCGTCAGGGACCAGTGCAAGGTCGCCTAGCTGTGAAGCGTCAAGACGTTGAATTGCGTATCCGCGCATGACGCCGTGGCGAAGATGAGCGATCGCCAGAATCCAGCGCCTGTTGTGGGGTACGGACCTGCGAGTGTCTGCGCGGATTGTGTGGCGCGTGTCCGCAGATGGCCCGGCTCACCGGACGATCGCCAACGGCTGCCGATGCATCGGCTTTGCGAATGCAGAGCGGGCTTGCTCCTGGAGTAGCCACTCGCTACCTGGGACAGTTCGTGGCGCGGTGATTTCGGCAATCCCCGCGCCCACGGCTGCAGACGGACGGCACCGATTCATTGACCGCCGAAGTAAAGCTTGTTCATGTCGGCAGGAGAAGCGGGTTTTATCGCGGTTCCGCTTCCGGATGCCGATGAACCGCTGACCGCTCCGCCATAGCCCGTTGCCGAGTTGCTGGAGGATATGCGCGCCTGTGCCGCCTGGATGTTCGCGGGATAATTCGACTCGTCTCCAGCGCCTGGCTCGTAGCCCGCCAGTTCGAGTTGCTTGAGTTCAGTGCGCACCTCGGCTCTCGTGACGGGCGAGTCCGATTGCGCGAATGACACGATCGGAGCCGCGAGCACCGACGCGGCAACCGCTGCAAAGATAAACGATTTCATGATGGCCCACCTCCGAAGCTTGTTCATTAGCTCATTACAAACATCCTGATCCGGGACCGACGATTCAAGGATAGTCGACCCCGGCGCGATGCTGTTTTGAATGACGTCTCAGACTGCTGACGGTCATGTTTCCGCCATAAATCGTCGCGCACGCGAGTGCTGATCCAGTGCCCGCATGGCTCGCGGAATCCGCTCGCAAAGCCGTTCACCTGTGAGCTTTCGTCAATGGCTCAATATTTTTCGTAGATTGTGGTAACGCGATTCCCCAAGCTAAATTGCTCTCACGGCGCCCTCCACGCGTCGGATTCCAAGAGAAAACATGCCGACGAGCCCTCAGAAACCTGCGATTTCCGACCGCCTGATGAAGCGCATTGCGTGGCGGCTCGCGCCGCTGATGATCGCGATGTACATTGCGAACCAGCTCGATCGTGCCAATGTCGGCTACGCCGCGCTGACCATGAATGCCGAGCTCGGACTGACCACGGCGCAATACGGCCTGGCGGCAAGCCTGTTCTTTCTCGGCTATATCCTGTTCGAGGTACCGAGCAACCTGTGCATGCATCGCTTCGGCGCGCGGATCTGGATCACGCGCATCCTGCTCACATGGGGCGCGGTGTCCTCGCTCACGAGCCTCGTGCCAGACGGACGCTGGCTCTATGCCGCCCGCTTCGTTCTCGGCGCATTCGAAGCGGGCCTCTTCCCCGGCATGGTGTACTACCTGACGCTCTGGATGCCGGCGCGCAACCGGGTCTGGATGATGTCGCTCTTCGTCACGGCCATTCCGTTGACGGGCGTGCTCGGTGCGCCCGTCTCGACCTGGCTGATGGCCCACGCGAACCTGTTCGGCCTGAGCGGCTGGCGCGCGATGCTCTTCCTCGAAGGCCTGCCGTCGATTCTTCTGGGCATCGTGGCCTACTTTCATCTCGCTGACGACCCGGCAAAAGCCCGCTGGCTGTCCTCCGCTGAGAAGAAGGAGATCGCCGCCGCGCTGGCCGCCGAGCATGCGGACGCCTCGACGAGCACCTCGCCGGCCACCGCCTGGGACGCGCTCAGAAACCCGAAGGTTTGGGCCCTCGGTGTCGTGTACTTCGGCACGAATGCCGGCATCATCGGGCTGCTGTATTTTCTGCCGCAGGTCGTCAAGTCATTCGAAAGCAGCTTTGGCGTGAAGTACAGCATCGTCGACGTCGGGCTCATCACGGCCATTCCGTTCGGCTGCGCGGTCGTGATCATGCTGATCTGGGGGCGGCTCGTCAGCCGGCGGCAGATCGGCGCCGTGCACGTCGCGGGACCGCTCCTGGTTTGCGCGGCGGCCCTATCCGTGGCGCTGCTGCTGAAGTCGCCGTACCAGTCGATCATCGCGTTTGCGATCGGCGCATCGAGCTGCTTCTGCACGATCACGACCTTCTGGCAATTGCCGAGCCGCTTCATGAGCGACCGCGCCGCCGCTGCGGGGATTGCGCTGATAACGAGCATCGGCGTGTCCTCGGGCTTCCTGCTGCCCTATTTCATCGGCTGGGTGAAGGATGCGACGGGAAGTTTCGAGCTAGCGTTCATCGGCATCGCGGTCACGATGGTGATTGCCGCCACGGTTGTCGTGATACTGGAAGCGCGCCTGCGCGGTGTCGGCCCCACGCGCCTCGCCACCGAGTGAAAATTGATGCGTTATGCTCGATGCATGATGGATCGGACAATTTTCGCTGAGGCAGGGAGTGGGGCATGCGTCGAGGTATTCCGAGTCTGAGTGCGTTGCAGGCCTTCGAAGCCGCCGCGCGGCACGAAAGCTTTTCCAAGGCCGCCGCGGAGCTGTCGCAAACGCATGGCGCGATCTGCAAGAAGGTCAATGAACTCGAGGCGCACCTAGGCATCACGCTTTTCCAGCGCGTGCGTCAGCGACTCGTGCTTTCGCCCGCCGGCGGAGAATATGCGAGGCGTATCCGTGTCCATCTCGACCAGATCCGGCGCGACACGCTGGAGGTCGTGAGGAAACAGAGCGAGCTTCATCTGGAGCTTGCAATCGGCGTGACCTTCGCCTCGCAATGGCTGATTCCGCGCCTGCACGATTTCTATGCGCAGAATCCCGACATCCGCCTGCACATCATGGGCCGCGATCAGCCCACTTTCTTCGACAATTCCGATTTCGACGCCGCCATCTATTTCGGCCAGAACCTGTGGCCCGCCATGCCCGGCGTCCCGCTCGTCACCGATGACGAGATTCTCGCGGTCAGCGCACCCTCGCTGCAACGCGTGCACAAAGGGCTGACCATCGAGGAGATCGATGAGCTGCCGTGGATTCACACGCGCGACCTGCCACGCGCGTGGCTGGAATGGTCCGAGACGGCGAGCGCCGGCGTGACCCAGCACAATGCCTCGAACCAGCATTACGACATGTTCGTCATGGCGATCAATGCGGCGATCTCGGGGCTGGGTGTGGCGCTGCTGCCGCGCATCCTGATCGATCGGGAACTGAGATCCGGCGCGCTCGTGCAGGTGCATCCGCACACGATCCGCAACCCGGAGACCGTCTACTATTCGTTCCCGGAACAGAAGCGCGACTGGGAGCCGCTTGCGCGCTTCGAAACATGGCTGAACTCGGCGGTGCGAGACTATCGCGAGGGATGGCGCGCGCAGCGGGGCGCATCGCCGCGTGTGCAACGGGCCGTGCTGCGCCCGCTGCGTTCAGGCGAGCGCGCGTAAATCCGGGCTTTCGCGCAGGAGCTGCTCGTACAGGCCCTGGAAGCCGAGCCACGCCACATAGTCCGAGCCCAGTTGCATGCGGGTCGCACGCACGTCCTGCTCGGGAAGCGATTCGATTTCGCCCGCGGCCTCCGCCAGCAGCTGCACCTGGCAGCAGCGCTCCATCGCGAGGAACCGGTAGGCAGCAGCGTCGACCGATGAACCGACCGTCAAGAGACCGTGATTGAGCAGAATCGCCGCACGCTTGTCGCCCATCGCGGCTGCAATGCGCCGCCCTTCCTCGGAGGCGAGGACCACGACGTCGCCGCGAAACAGCACGTGGTCGTCATGGAAAAGGCACGCTTCCTGGTTGATCGGCGCCAGCAATCTCGGCCGGCACGAGAACGCGCGGCCGTAGGTGGTGTGCGTGTGCGCGGCCGCGACCACACCGGCATTGGTGCCGTGAATCCCGCAATGAATCGCGACGGCCGCCGCGTTCACCGGGCCGGTGCCGTGATGCACCTTCCCTTCGTCGTCGATACAGACGAGATCATCGGGGTGGATCGCCGAAAAGTGCTTCGCATAGGGATTGACCCAGAAGCGGTCGTGGAACTCCGGGTCGCGGACCGTGATATGGCCGGCGATGCCTTCCGCAAGGCCGAATCTTGCAAAGATGCGAAAGGCCGCCGCAAGCTTCAACTTGCGATGCGCGCGCTCCTCCGCCATGTCGCCGAACGCAACGGGGACCGGCAACTCGCCCCCGATCGGCTTCGGAATCTGCCTGTCATGGAATTCAGCCTGGCCCATCGAGTGCTCCTCACGCATTGAACTGGTCGAGCGATTGTGGTCCAGGGCAAGCGCCGCTGTCCATCGACGATACGTCACATGCCTGATACCTCGGCTCACGGGAGAGCGGTGACAGCGCACGTGCCCGGCCATCATGTGCCGATCGCGTGAACCGTCACCGTCGCAATCAACGCGGCGGCCTTGTCTCGGGAAAGCGTCGGCATGGCCCTCTTTTGCGACTTCGAGATACGAAGGTTCGACATCAGGCCGGTGCTCGAGCACTTGCTGTTCAAGGAAGGCATCGTCGACAACGAAAGCCTGTTGCGACCGGGACCGGTACTGACGATCCCTCCGAAGAAAGATGCCTCGCGCGTGAGTTGTGCGTACGCGCCATGAAGGTGCGCCCACGCACTGCTATAGCGCAGCGCAGTGGCTCTGACATGGGTTGCTGTCGATGGCACGGACATTGCCATTGAACTGGATCGACTGATGTTCGTCAGGGTTCGGTTGGACTTGTTGCGCTTCACCACCGGGTCGTACGCCGAGGTGGATCGCCCGCGCGCATGGGGCGCGGCACTCGACCGCCCTCTGCGGTGTGGCGCACTTCCGGCTGCCTGGTGCCCCATGCACGCTGGCGGTCGACTTCGGCCGGACGCAGTAGGTGGACGGCAGTTGAGGGGTTCACGCGAACATCCGCAAGGCGCTCCTCAACGCGGGAAGCCGCGAACAGCGGCCGCTGATGCGCGTGCGGTCAAGAGATTGTTCGCAGCAAGGCCGATGCGACTATTTTGGCATCCCTACCATGAGTTCTGACGTAATCACAGGCGTACGCGCCGACCGACAGGACTCACTGGACCATGGTTTCTCCCGCATATCGCGCGCTGCCCCGTCACGCGCGCTTCGAATATTCGCCGATCAACGGCCGCCCGGCCTATCGCTGGCCTGACGGTTCGCGGCTCGCCGTCTATATCGGCTTCAACATCGAACACTTCGCGTTCGGCGAAGGACTCGGGCCGACCATCGGACCGGTCATGCCCGAGCCCGACGTGCTGAATCACGCATGGCGCGAGTATGCGCTGCGCGTGGGCGCATGGCGCTGCCTCGATCTCTTCGATGAACTCGCGCTGCCGACCGCGGCCATCATCAACACGGCGCTCTACGATCACTGCCCCGAACTGGTCGCCGCGTTCGCCCAGCGAGGAGATGAACTCGTCGCGCACGGTCATACGAACTCCGAGCGGCAGGGGACGCTCGACGAAGACGGGGAACGCGCGCTGATCGTGGCATGCCGCGAGCGGATTGCAGCGGAGAGCGCGCAACAGGCAGCAGGATGGCTGTCGCCGTGGCTCTCGGAGAGCCATGTCACCAGTGATCTCGTCGCCGAAGCCGGTTACCAGTACACGCTCAACTGGTGTCACGACGATCAGCCCACGCGCCTGCATACGCGCAACGGTCAGCCGCTGTGGGCGATTCCCTATCCGGAGGAAGTCAACGATATCCCGATGATCCTTGCGCGCCAGATGGACGCCCGATCGTTCGCCGACCTCGTGATCGATCACTTCGAGGAAATGCTGCGGCAATCGGCGCGTCAGCCGCTGGTGATGGGCATCGCGCTGCACGCGTACCTGATGGGACAGCCCCATCGCCTGTGCCACTTGCGGCGGGCGCTCGAGCACATTGCCCATGCACGCAACGAAGGCCGCGTCTGCATTACGACGCCGGGTTCGATTGCAAGCCACATGGATCTGATTGGCCGCTAGATCAAGTCATCTTCGCTTCGCCGGACCGTCTGGTTCGCTCTCACATCCCTCAACCTGAATGGGATTCGCCATGTTCATGTCAAAGACAATCAAGCTGCTGCTATGCGCACTCACCGGTCTCCTCCTTGCGCAGGGTGCGTCGGCGCAATCGTGCGAGCCTTCCAAGGTGGCGCAGAAGTATCCATCGCTCGCGGGCAAGACCATCAGGATCGGCGTGGACCCCGAGTCGCCGCCGTATGCGTTCCGTGACAGCAAGGACTTCAACAGGATCATCGGCGCCGATGCCGACATGGCCCGCGCCGTGTTCGCGTGCGCAGGCGTGAAGACCGAATTCTTCACCGCCGGCTGGCCGGGCCTGCTGCCCGCGCTGCGTGCGGGACAGATCGACGTCATGTGGGACCTGCTGTACTACACGCCGGAGCGCGCGAAGGAAACGAGCTTCGTCACGTATATGCAGGCCGGCACGGGCGGCCTCGTGGCAGCAGGCAACCCGAAGAAGATCGACGACATCTCCAAGCTTTGCGGCCTCACGGTCACAGCGGGCATCGGCACTGTCGAATTGACCATGGCGCAAACGCAGGCTGCCAAATGCAAGGCGGAGAACAAGCCTGACGTGACCATCATGACGTCCGCGGATATTGCGTCGGGCGCGCGTCTCGTCGCCAGTCATCGGGCCGACGTGATGATGTACGACCTGGCGCTCGTCGATGGCCTCGCCAAGCAGAATCCGCAACTCTACTCACGCGGCTTCATGCTGACGAGCGGCATGAAGATCGGCGTGGGCGTGAAGAAGGGCAACACCGACATGATCGCCGCCGTATCCGACGGGCTCAAGATCATGCAGGCCAATCAGACGCAGAAGAAGACCTTCCAGCAATACGATGTCGACCCGTCGCTGGAGACGCCGACCACGCTGCTGACTCAATGAAGGCTCTCTGCACGGCACGCCGCCTGGCGCGCCGGTCGCGTCATCGACCAGGTTCGCAAATGAATGCATCGGGCTTCAAACACGGAATTGCCGGCGCACTCGCCATGCTGGCCATGCTGGCATGTCAGCCGGCGATCGCCGCGGATCTCGCGAGCGTTCAAGTGATCGAAGGGTTCAGGGAACTGGGCGGTTACATCGCGTCGCCGTTCCTGCTCGGTGGCGCATGGATCGCGGTGAAGATCACGCTGCTTGCGATGTCGATCGGCCTCGCGCTTGGCCTCGGTCTTGCGCTGATGCGGCTGTCGCGCTTCAAGGCATTGAACTCTGCAGCATGGGGTTACATCTGGTTCGTTCGAGGCACGCCGCAATTGCTGCAACTCGTGTTCATCTTCGACGCGCTGCCACTGATCGGCCTGCGGTTCGATGAAGTCACGACCGCGGTTATCGGCTTTGCATTGAACGAAGCGGCGTTCAGCGCTGAGCTGTTTCGTGCGGGAATCCTGTCGGTGAACCGTTCGCAATCCACGGCCGCCGCCGCGCTCGGGATGGGGCCATTGCTGACGTTGCGCCGTATCATCCTGCCCCAGTCGATGCGCGCGGTCATCCCGGGTCTCGCCAACGACACCATCGGCATGTTGAAGCTGACGTCGATCGCATCGGTGATCTTCGTCAACGAGCTGACGTTTCGCTCGCAACAGGTCGTCGGGCAAAACTTCAAGTTCTTTACCGTGTTCGGCGCGGCTGCCGTGATCTATCTGTTCCTGACGAGCGGAATCTCACTGGTTCAGGTGTGGCTCGAACGTCTCTTCGATCACGAACGCGACCGGAAAATCACGTTCTCGTGGTTCGGGCTGCGCGCATCGAAGCATGATGTGAATCCGGCGGCCGCACCGGTCGCGTTGCCGGTCGCCGCCAAAGAGCCGGAAGCGGCCGATCACGCATGGATAGGCACGCTGCTGCCTGTCGAAAACCGCACGCCGCGACATTGCGGAGAACCGTTCGTCGCGTGCAGGAACATCTGGAAATCGTATGGCAAGCGCGAGATCTTGCGCGGCGTCGATCTGTCGATCGCGCATGGCGAAGTGGTCGTGATCCTGGGCCCGAGCGGCTCCGGCAAAAGCACGCTGCTCAAGCTCATCAACCATCTCGAGCCGCTCGACTGGGGAACGATCAAGGTCGACTCGGAATATGTGGGGTATCGCGAAGTACCGGGTGGCGGCGGCACGGTGCGGCCCCTGCACAACCTCGCACGTGCTCGCGCCGAGGCGCGCGTGGGCATGGTCTTCCAGCATTTCAATCTCTTCAGTCACCTGAGTGCGCTGGAGAACATCGTTGAAGCACAGCGCCAGGTCTATGCGGTGCCGCGCGCCGCAGCGGAAGCGCTAGGCCGCGATCTGCTGAAAAGCGTGGGCCTTGCCGCGCATGCGGATTTTCTGCCGCATCGCTTGTCGGGCGGGCAGCAGCAGCGCGTGGCGATTGCACGTGCACTCGCGATCAAGCCGAAGCTGATGCTCTTCGACGAACCGACATCTGCGCTCGATCCGGAACTCGTCGGTGAAGTGCTTGGTGTGATGCGCGGACTTGCCGACGCCGGCATGACGATGATCGTCGTCACTCACGAGATCCGCTTCGCCCGCGATGTCGCGGACCGCGTCGTCTTCATGGATGGCGGAGAAGTGGTCGAACAAGGGACGCCGCAGCAGGTCATCGACAACCCGACTCACGAGCGCACCCGTAAATTCCTCAACGTTGTCGCAAACTAAATGCGAGGCTCACATGACTGACTTCGAAACCTTCAATCTCGGCCGCGTCACGCTTCAGTCCGGCGCCACGCTGCCCGACATGCAGCTCGCCTACAAGACGTATGGCCGGCTCAACGCCGCGCGCGACAACGCGATCGTCTATCCGACGTTCTATAGCGGCAGCCATGTCGACAACGAGTGGCTGATCGGCGAGCACAAGGGGCTCGACCCGCGCGAGTATTTCATCATCGTGCCGAACATGTTTGGCAACGGCGTGTCGAGCTCGCCGAGCAACAATCCGCCGCCTTATGATCGCGGTTGCTATCCGCATGTGACGCTGTACGACAACGTCGCCATGCAGCATCGCCTCGTAACTGAGAAGTTCGGCATCGAGTCGCTCAGGCTCGTCGTCGGCTGGTCCATGGGCGCGATGCAGGCGTTCCATTGGGCCGCGATGTATCCCGAGATGGTCGAGCGCATTCTTCCGGCTTGCGGGGCAGCGCGATGCTCGCGGCACAACTTCGTGTTTATCGAGGGGCTCAAGGCGCCGTTGCTTCTGGACCCCGAATTCAGGGACGGCTTCTACGACGCACCGCCCACGCGCGGAATGCGCGCCGCTGCCCGCGTGTTTGCCGGATGGGGATTTTCACAGGCGTTTCTGCGTCAGCGCCTCGACATGGAAGCGATGGGGTATGGGTCGCTGGAGGACTTCATTACCCATTTCTGGGAGGGCGATTTCCTCAGGAAGGACGCGAACAACATTCTGTCGATGATGTGGAGCTGGCAGCACGGCGACATTTCGGCGAATCCGCTTTACAACGGGGATTTCGACCGGGCGCTGGGCAGTATCACTGCAAAGGCGATCGTGATGCCCGGGCGCACGGACCTGTATTTTCCGCCGGAGGACAGCGAGTATGAAGTGTCGAAGATGCCCAACGCAGAGTTGCGGCCGATCGAGTCCGTGTGGGGGCATTTCGCGGGCGGGCCATGCGCCAATTCTGTCGACGCCAGGTTCATCGATAGTGCAGTGAGCGAAATTCTGGCGATGTAATCCAGACCCTTGCGCGCGGTGTGACGTAAGCAACATGAAGGGTTTCGTTCGGCAGCGCGTCCGGCATTGCCTGCTGTGACGCCAGTCTGCCCATTCAGCCCGCGGAAGCGGAAAACATGCGCGCCGCGGCAGCTATTGATGAGCTATTGATGAAATCCGGGCTCGAACTGTTTTCCGACAAACGCGATGTGCGCGAACATTGCCTGCTGCGCGGCGTCGGGATTGCGCTCCCGAACCGCGAGATAAATGGATTCGTGCTGGCTTAGCCGCATCGTTGACTGAATGAGGGCGTTCGCGTTGTTGACCGTCGCATCGAACGTGTTCGCGGCAATGTGCTCGCGAAGCATCGTAATGACGCTCGCATAGAACTGGTCGAGCATCCGGTTGTGCGATGCCGCCGTCAGCACCGTATGAAACTCGCCGTCGACGAGGGCTTCCGCATCCACGTCCTGCGCCGCGACCGCATCGCGCATCTTCAACAGGAGCGACTGGAGCCGGTCCAGCTCCTGCGGCGTCGAACGTTGTGCGGCGAAGCGCGCAGCCGCGCACTCGAAAACCAGCCGGAACTCCAGCGTTTCAGCCCTCAATGGCGGGTTGTCCACCACAAGCTGCAGCCATGGGGCACTCAGGCGCGCAGGCTGCTTCTGCACGACGTACACGCCACTGCCGCGCTTCGTTTCGAGCATTCCCCTGCTGACGAGCCGCTGAATGGCTTCGCGCACGGTCGAGCGCGACACCCCCAGCGCTTCCGCAAGCGCGCGCTCCGCCGGCAAGCGCGCCAAGGCTCCCCAACTGCCTTCGAGCACCTTCTCTTCGAGTTGCCGGACGGTCCTGTCCAGTACGCCAGATGAAAGGCTGTGAAATCCCATCTCGGTGCTTCAAGAAATTGGTCCGACCGATTTGCCTCGCCTCGTGAACGAAATCACTATGACACACACGGACGACCGATTTCGGCGCCTCCGCTCACGAGCCCCACAATCCAAGAGGAAAACCATGGCGGATTCTACCTCACTGGTCGTCACGCTGCATGGCGATGACGACGTTGCGATCGCGCGCGGTGCGATCGCCGCAGGCACCGTGCTGCATGAACTCGACGGCCTCGTTGTCACTGACGATATTCCGGCTGCGCACAAGGTTGCATTGCGCGCGCTGAAAGCCGGCGACCCCGTGCGGCGCTACGGCCAGATCATCGGTTTCGCCTCGCAGGCAATCGAACCCGGCGCTCATGTTCATACACAAAACCTTTCGATGGGCGACTTCGCGCGCGACTACGCCTATGGCAAGGACGTGAAAGCTGTGCCGCCCGCGCAGCAAGCCCTCACGTTCCAGGGCTTTCGGCGAGCTGACGGTCGCGTGGCGACGCGCAACTACATTGGCGTGGTGAGCACCGTCAACTGTTCCGCGACGGTGACCAAGCTTGTCACGCAGCACTTCTCGGTGCCCGGCGTGCTGGACGCCTGGCCGAACGTCGACGGCATCGTGCCGATCACCCACAGCTTCGGCTGCTGCATCGACCACAACGGCGAGGGCATCCAGCAGTTGCGCCGCACGATCGGTGGCTATGTGCGGCATCCGAACTTTGCGGGCGTGCTGGTCATCGGGCTCGGCTGCGAAGCGAATCAGATGGGCGCCATGTTCGTCGCCGAAGGCGTCGAGACCGGCGAGATGATGGTTCCGCTCGTCATTCAGGAGCAAGGCGGCACGCAGAAGACGGTGGACGCCGCCATCGCTGCGATCGAAAAAATGCTGCCGGTTGCAAACCAGGCCGTGCGCGAGCCGCTGCCGGTGTCGCACCTGAACATCGCCCTTCAATGCGGCGGATCGGACGGGTATTCGGGCATTACGGCGAATCCGGCGCTTGGCGCCGCCGTCGATCTGCTCGTGCAGCACGGCGGTACGGCGATTCTCACCGAGACCCCGGAGATCTACGGTGCCGAACACCTGCTCACGCGGCGCGCAATCACGCCCGAGGTGGGAGAGAAGATCGTCGAGCGCATTCACTGGTGGGAGAGCTACGCGGAGCGCGAAAAGGGCAGCATCGACAACAATCCGACCCCGGGCAACAAGACGGGTGGACTGACCACCATCCTCGAAAAATCGCTGGGCGCGGTCGCCAAGAGCGGCTCGACTCCCCTGATGGATGTGTATCGCTATGCGGAGCCCGTGAACGCGAAGGGACTGGTGTTCATGGACGCGCCCGGCTACGACCCGATGGGTGCCACCGGACAGATCGCGGGCGGCGCCAATCTCGTGCTCTTCACCACCGGACGCGGTTCATGCTTCGGCGCGAAGCCCGCGCCTTCGATCAAGCTCGCCACCAACACGCGGATGTACACGCGCATGGTCGACGACATGGACATCAACTGCGGCGACATCATGGACGGCGATGCAACGGTCGATCAAAAGGGAAATGAAATCTTCCAGATGATCATCGACGTGGCGTCGGGAAAAAAGAGCAAGAGCGAAGCGCTCGGCGTAGGCAATGAGGAATTCGTGCCCTGGATGATCGGCGCACAAATGTAAGGCACGACAGGCGCGGCCGCCAGTGCCGCGTCCACATGAATAAAGAAAGGAGACTTGTGCAAATGGATGTCTGGCATCAGAACTACCTGCCGTTCGATAGCGTCGGCCTTTCCGCGCTCGCCGCAAGCGGACCTATCATTCTGTTCTTCATCTGCCTCGCCGTACTCAGAATGAAAGGGCATGTCGCCGCGGCCCTGACCCTCGCGCTGTCGATGCTGATCGCGGTGGCGATTTTTCACATGCCGCTCGGCATGGCGCTGGCATCGGCGTTCTACGGCTTCTTCTATGGCATGTGGCCGATTGCGTGGATCATCGTCGCGACGGTCTTCGTCTACAAGGTCGCGGTCCGCTCGGGCCAGTTCGACATCATCCGCAGTTCGATCACCGGGCTCACCGACGATCGCCGCCTCCAGATGCTCCTGATCGGCTTCTCGTTCGGCGCGTTTCTGGAAGGCGCGGCCGGCTTCGGTGCGCCCGTCGCGATTACCGCCGCGCTGCTCGTGGGGCTCGGCTTCAATCCGCTCTATGCAGCAGGCCTCTGCCTGATCGCGGACACGGCGCCAGTCGCGTTCGGCGCGCTCGGCATTCCCGTGATCGTGGCGGGTCAGGTATCGAATCTCGATCCGTTCTCGATCGGTGCAATGGCCGGCAGGCAGTTGCCGCTCATGTCCGTCTTCCTGCCGTTCTGGCTCGTGTTCGTCATGGACGGCAAGAAGGGCCTGCGCGAAACGTGGCCCGCCGCGCTCGTGGCGGGCGGCAGCTTTGCAGTGACGCAGTATCTGACCTCGAACTTTCTGGGACCGGAGCTTCCGGACGTCGCGTCGTCGATCGTGAGCCTCGTCTCGCTCGGCCTGTTCCTGAAGATGTGGCAACCGAAAATGGCGTTCGCGCCCGCCGTCTCCAGCGGCGGTGCCGCGGCGTTCAGCGCAGGCGGGGCGGGTGTCGCAGGTGGCTTCGGTGGCGCGGGTTCCCCAAGCCCCTATTCGATGAGCCGGATCGTGAGGGCGTGGTCGCCGTTCCTTTTCCTGACCGCGACGATCACGGTATGGGGTCTCGGCGGCTTCAAGGCATTGTTCGGACCAAAGGGGCTGCTTGCGGCCACGACCTTGTCCTTTCACATGCCCTTCATCGACCGGCTGATCATCCGGGGCGCGCCAGTGGTCGCAACGCCCACGCCGCTCGATGTCGTGTTCAAGCTCGATCTGGTCGCCGCGACCGGGACCGGCATCTTCCTCGCCGCGCTGATCGCTATCGTGTTCCTGCGCATGCCCGCGAAAACCGCGCTCGGCACGTTCGCCGAAACGATCAGGGAACTGCGCCGCCCGATCCTGTCGATCGGTCTCGTCCTCGCGTTCGCGTTCGTCGAGAACTACTCGGGCATGTCAGTGACGATGGCACTGCTGCTCGCGAAGACCGGGTCCGCGTATCCGTTGTTCGCGCCGCTGCTCGGCTGGCTCGGCGTCTTCCTGACCGGCTCGGACACGTCGTCGAACGCGCTGTTCGCCGCGTTGCAGGCGACCACCGCGCATCAGATCGGCGTCTCCGATATTTTGCTCGTCGCCGCCAACTCGACGGGCGGAGTGGCCGGGAAAATGATCTCGCCGCAGTCGATTGCCGTTGCGTGCGCGGCCGTCGGATTGATCGGAAGGGAATCGGACCTGTTCCGCTTCACGCTGAAGCACAGCATCGGGCTGGCCGTGATCGCAGGCATCATCACCCTCAGCCAGGCCTACTGGCTCACCGGCATGCTGGTGAAATAGCCGTCACACACGACAGACTCCGGCGGTGCTCGTGATCCATCACGGGCTCCGCCGGGCTCGGCATATCGTCTGCGTCCGTGCGACTCTGCGCGGGGAACGGTCGGCGATCCGCAGGCAAGGCGCGCAGCCACGCCTTCCCCTTGCCTCATTTTCAGGGACATTCAGGCCACGGAAGAGTCCTCCGCCCTCATCCTCATACCATCCTGCCCGGACGCTTCGCCGGACACCGTCCGCATCACATGCCGCATCTCGTCGGCAGCCGGGATGGACGCAAACGTGCCGTGCCGGCTCACGGCAAGCGCGGCGGCACGTTGCGCACATTCGATCGCATACGAAAATGGCGCCGCTTGCGAAAGGTTCGCCACCAGCACTCCGCAAAACACATCTCCGGCGCCCGACGTATCGACGGCCACGACGGCTACGGCCGGCAAGCGAACGAGATGGCCGTCGCGCACGATCAGCGCGCCGCGCGCCCCGAGCGTCACGACAACCCACCTGGGCCCTTGCGCGAGCAACCGGCGCGCCGCCTGCTCCGGATCGTCGATGCCGGTTATGTCGCGAATCTCGCCCTCGTTCGCGATCACCCCGTCGCAACGCTGGAGCGCCGACGTATCCGGCCAGCACCACGGCGCCGCGTTGACGATCACCGTTGCGCCCGCATCGCGTGCATGCCCGACGAGCGCGCGCGTACAGTCGAGCGACAAGTTGCCTTGCATCAGCAGCGTGTCGCCTGCCGCGATGTCGGCAATCTGCGCGACGACCTCCCGCGCTTCGAGTGCGCGCGTACAGCCGGCGGCCGTCACGATCGCGTTTTCACCGCCGCGGGAAACGGTCACCACCGACATGTCCGTCGCAACGTCGCACCGCACGAGGCGCAATCCATGCATGTGCTCCGCTTCGAGCCGTTCGTGGATGCCTGCGCCTTCTGCATCGTTGCCGATAGTCGCGTGAAACACGACGGCAGCGCCAGCCCGGTGCGCCGCCACCGCCTGGTTGAGCCCCTTCCCGCCCGGCGCGCGCTGCACGGCTGTCGCAAGAACGGACTCGCCGGCCCGCGGCGACTGCTCGACCGTGAAGGTGACATCCGCAACTGCGTTGCCGACCACGAACAGCCGCTTCATAAGCGCGCCTTCGCGGCTTCTTTCATGAACACCGCAACGCGCTCCGGATCGACCGTGTTCCACCACACGCCGTCGCGCTTCAGAAAGCTCGCGACGATCACGGCATCGGCGACCGTAAACAGTTCGCCAACGTTCGACGGGTTGACCCCCGACCCGATTACGACGGGCAGCGAGGTCCCTTTCGCGATCGCATTCAGTTCGTCCATCGTCGCTGAATCGCCGGTACGCTGACCGGTGACGATCGCCGCATCGGCGTCGAAGAACTCGACGTCGCGCGCGAGCTCGGCAAGCGAGCGGTCCGCTGTGATGGCGTGCGCACCATGTTTGACATGCACGTCCGTCAGGATCTTGATGTCCTGCGCGCGCAAGCGCGCGCGATAGCGCGTGGCCAATGCCGCAGGCCCTTCAATGAATCCTTCGTTGGCCACATAGGCATTGGCCCACTGGTTCACGCGCACGAACGATGCGCCGGCGGCTTTCGCCACGGCGAGCGCCTGCAATGCGCCGTTCGCCAGCACGTTGATGCCGACCGGCAGCCCTACCGCGCGCCGTACCGCGTCGGCGATCACGGCCATTACCGCAGGCGTTTCGGGCCCGAGATCGTCGGGCTTCGCGAACGGGATGTCGCCGTGGTTCTCGACGATGAGTCCGTCGAGCCCCCCCTTCGCATAGGCCTTCGCTTCGGCGATCGCGACGTCGATGATCTCTCCGATCGGCTGGCCCTCGTAGTGCGGCGCGCCCGGCAGCGGCAGGCAGTGGATCACGCCGATCACCGCCCGGCGTCTGCCGAACAGGGTTTCGATCGCGTTGGGTTTTTCCTTGAAGACCGGTTGTGTGCTCATGTGATTGTGTTGGCAAGAGACATCAAACTTCGTAGCACGCACTGTGAAAGTCGATTTCAAGTGCGAGCACCTTGTGAAAGATCGCGCTGCTGCGTTCGAAGTCGAACCGTTCGGCCGACCATCCGTCCACCTGCGCTTTGAGCCATTTCACCTGAGAGCGAAAAGTCGGCTCGGCGTGCAGCGCCACCCATTCGCGTATGTACGGGTTGTCGCTCGGCGTCTGGTTCGCGCGCGCGCACCAGGTGCCGTACATCCATTCCGCGGCCAGCATCGAGACGACCACGTCTTCATACGTGCCTTGCCGGGCGATCTCCAGCATGCCCGTATCGAACGCCGCGACCGCGGGGGGCAACAGCATGTCGCTGCGCACTTCAGGCAATGCCAGCGCTTCGAAGGTTCGCTCGAAGTAAGGCACCTGCTCGGTGGACAGCGCATTGAGCACGCCGATCAGCCAGTGCTTCTGTTCGATCGACGTGGCCTTCACGAGCGCATGGCCGAAGATCGCGATTGCGGTCTCGACGAAGCGCCCTTCGTAGGAGAGGTAGCGGACGAACGCGTCTGCCGGCAGGCGGTTCTGCTCGATGTCGACGACGAACCGGTGTTCCTGCATGACCTGCCACGGCCCTGCGTTGGCCGTGAGCAGGCGGTCCGAGTTGGATTTTGTGCTGTAAGTCATCATGTGGTCGCGGGTGCGTTATTTCTTTGCCGATTTATAGCGGCCGAACACACGCGTGTTCAGCCAGATGGCGCCGAGGATGATCAAGCCGGTGATGATCTGCGTGAAGAACGGCGAAATGTGCATCAGGATCAGACCGTTGCCGATCACCGCGATGGTCAGCGAGCCGAGGATCGTGCCGGTGATCGTTGCGCGCCCGCCCATCAGCGACGTGCCGCCGAGCACGACGGCCGCGATCACGTCCAGTTCGAAGCCCGCCCCCGCGTTCGATGAACCGGAGCCGAGGCGCGACGCGAGTATCAGCCCGGCCGCCGCGGATGCGAGGCCGGTCAGCAGAAACACCGAGGTCTTGATGCGCAGCGTCGGCATGCCGGCACGCCGTGCCGCTTCCGCGTTCGATCCGACCGCGACGACACGTCTGCCATAGCGTCCGCGATTCAGGTACACATAGCCCACGGCGGAGACGATCACCGCGATCAACGCCGGCACCGGAATGCCGAACAGCGTGCCGGTACCGATGAAGTCGAAGCCCGTGCCCGACTCGATCGGCACCGAGAAGCCCTTCGTCGAATAGAGGGCGATGCCGCGCAAGGTCGACATCGTCGCCAAGGTCACGATGAACGACGGAATGGCCTGGCTTGCCGAGATCCAACCTTGCAGCCAGCCGATAGCGCCGCCCAGCGCGAGTATCGCGACCACCGCGGCGGGCCATGGCACGCCGTGGTGAATCAGGATCGCGACCAGCGCGTTGGTGAGCGCCGCCATCGACCCAACCGACAGGTCGATGCCACCCGTCGTGATGACGAATGTCATCGCGATCGCGACCACGAGAATCGGCGCCAGCTGGCGCAGCACGTTCAACGCATTGCCGGCGGTGAGAAACGTGCTGCTGCCGAGCGAAAAGACGGCGCAGCAGCCGATGAAGAATCCGGCGATCGACAGCACCTGCGCATTGGCCGCAAAGTAGTCGCGGGAACGCGAGCCGATCTCGCGCTCGGTGTATGACGTGGTGCTCATCCGTGCCTCCTTCCGACGATCAGCTGAACCAGGTCCTCGAGGCTCGTCTCCTCGAGCTGGCGCTCGGCGATCTTGGTTCCTTCGTACATGACGGCGATCCGGTCGCAGACGCGAAACAGGTCCTGCAGCCGGTGCGTGATCAGCACGACTGCCACGCCCTGCGCCTTCACGCGATTGATCAGGTCGAGCACCGCGTCGACTTCCGCGACTGCCAGTGCCGAAGTCGGCTCGTCCATGATCAATACGCGCGGCGAAAACGATGCGGCGCGCGCGATGGCGATCGACTGCCGCTGGCCGCCCGAAAGCTGTTCCACCGTGCCGTTCAGATTCGGAATGCGGATCTTCAACCGGTCGAGCAGCGTGCGCGCCTCGGCCAGCATGCGCTTGCGCTGCAGCATGCCGCCCTTGCACATTTCGCGGCCGAGAAACAGGTTGCCGACCACGTCGACCGTGTCGCACAGGCTCAGGTCCTGATAGACCATTTCGATGTGGCGGGCCCGCGCGTCGGCTGGCCCGGCGAAGCGCACTTCGCTGCCTTCGACGAAGATCGCGCCGTCGTCGGGCAGGTACGTGCCCGCCATGACTTTGGTCAGCGTCGATTTGCCCGCCGCGTTGTCGCCGATCAGGCCGACGCATTCGCCCGGGTACAGGTCGAGATCGATGCCGCGCAGCGCGGGAAACGACCCGAACGATTTGCGGATGCCCTTCATCGCGAGGATAGGCATGCGCGGCTTTGCGCCTGTGGCGGATAGGGATGGCTGCATGGTCATGAGCGTTTGCGTTGTCATTTCGATGCGAACTGGCTGCGCCAGGCGCCGACGTTCGCCTTGGTCACGAACGTGATCGGCGGCGTCACCACGGCCTGAACCGGCTTGCCGTTATGCGCGTTGTGCACCGCTTCGATCGCAGCACGGCCCATGGCGGCCGGGTCCTGCTGCTCGACGCCGAGCACCACGCCGCGGTCGATGGCGCGGATCACTTCGGGCGCGAGGTCCCAGCCGATCAGCTTCACCTTGTCGGCGCGACCTTGCGCCTGCACGGCGGCGATCGCACCCAGCATCGCCGGCTCGCCGGTGGCATAGATCGCGTCGAGATCCGGATTGGCCGTCAGCAGGTTTTCGGCTGCCGAGAGCGCGACGTCCTGCGTGTTCTGCCCGTCGACGACACCCGCCACCGTTGCCTTGCCGCTCGCCGTGATGACCTCCTGGAAAACCTTCTGGCGCGTGTTCTGGATCACCGAGCTGAGCGCGCCGACGATGCCGATGCGCGCACTGCCATGCGGGTTTTTCGACAGGTAGTCGAGATAGTGCGCAGCGATCTCCTTCGAGCCGGCGGTGCTGTCGACAGCAACCTGCGCCTTCTGCGGTCCCGGCGGGAGCACCGCGTCCAGACCGATCACCGGAATACCCGCCGCGCTCGCGGTGCGCACCGCGCCGCGCACCGAGTTCACGTCGATCGCATCGACCACGATGCCATCGACCTTTTGCTGCACGTAGTCGTCGATCGCATTCACTTGCGCAGACGACGAGTCGTTCGCGTTGAACACGACGAGCTTCACGCCGAGCTTCTTCGCCTCCTCTTCCGCGCCGGCCCGCATCTGATTGAAGAACACCGCCTGCTGGTTGATCACAATCAGCGCGTACGTCGGACTTCCGGCTGCCGACGCGGGTGCGCTGAAGCCTGCGAGGCCGATTAGCGCAGCGGAACAACAAAACGCAATACGTAGTGCCTTGTTCATGTAAACCTCCAGAGATTGAGCAAGCTTCAAACGGATGCCGGCGGAGCCACGGAAGCCCGCTTCACGAGTTCCACCGGGAGACGGATTTCGGTTTCGGCCGCTTCGCCCTGCGAAGCGGCCAGCATGAGTTCGACGGCGCGCGCGCCCATTTCGGCGATCGGCTGGCGGATCGCGGTCAACGGCGGATTGAACAGATGCAGCGGGCCTGCATCGTCGAACACGATCAGTGACAGACGGCCCGGCACCTCGACGCCCGCGCGATGAAGCGCATCCAGCAGGCCGATCACGATCTCGCCGCTCGACACGAACACCGCTGTCGGCGTACGCGCGAGGCTCAGCAGCGCTCGCGCCGCATCTTCGCCATGCGCCGCCGAATAAGGTCCGTACAACTCGAATACGACCTCCGCACCGGCTTGCGCAGCCGCATCGCGCAGGCCCGCGAAGCGATCGCGCGTGCTGGCGAGCTCCGACGGGCCGCCGATGAACGCAATGCGCCGGTGGCCATATTCAGTGAGATGCTGCCCCGCCAGCCAGCCGCCGTGATAGTTGTCGTAGAGCACTTTCGAGCTCCGCACGCCGGGAATGTCTTCGTCGATCAGCACGAGACCGCGGGTGTCGTTCAACGCCTGCGCCAGTTCGCTCGTGTGGTAATGCGCGCTCACGAACAGCAGGCCGCTTACCTGATTGCGCCGCATTCTCGTCACGTATTGCAGTTCGCGGCTTGCGCTGTTGGAAGTCGTGCTCAGCAGCACGCCAAGTCCCTTCGCTTCAGCCGCCTCCTCGACAGCCGCCGCAAGCAGTGCAAAAAACGGATTGGCGATGGTCGGTATGACAAGACCGATCGTGTCGGATCGACCGCGGCTCAGGCTACGAGCATGCAGGTTAGGCACGTAGCCGAGTTGGCGGATCGCCGTGTCGATCCGCTGCGCGGTATCGGCGGGCAGCACGAGATCGGCATTCAGGTAGCGCGAGACGGTCGTCATCGAAACGCCCGCCGTGCGCGCGACATCCTTCAAACCCGGTATGAAACGGCGTTGCGTCACTTGTGCCTCGCAAAAAGTCCGTCGATTTCGCTGTTGCAGCGCTTCGGCTTGTAAAGCGCTTTACAGGATTTGAAGCGGCCATATCTCGCGTGTCAAGCACTTCCAAAAAATTTTCAGGCTATCGTCTGCTGCGTAAGATTTGCAGTCCGCGTTGCAAAAATGCCTATAAACATGCACTAAAATGGTTCATCGGTCTCCGATGCGTTTTGGGGCATCCATTTTTTGATTCGTCGACAGGCTTGGCCGATTTGTCAGTTTTTTCTGTAAAACGCTTTACTTCGGTGCACGGCGAACGCTTCGAATGTGGGTGCCGCCGTCCGTTTGCGATGGAGGGTCCCGACCCGTGTTGCGACAGGCCCATCGGCGTCGATGAGGGTATTGGGTCTCCTGCGGGCCGCCGCGACGGGTGCGACGCCGATGCACGAACACATCCGGATCGGTGCGAACCCGGCGAACACACCAACTTGCCCTGCAAAAGGGAATCGAATGAAGACAAAGCTGCTGTTCGCAGGACCGTCGGCGGGACAGCCGATCGAACGACTCGCTCTGGCCGTTGCGGCGTGCTCGTGTTCCTGCGCGGCCACGCCGATGACGGCACGCGATACGACATCAGCGATCCGATGGCCGCGCGTCTGACGGCGAATGTTCCCGCCTCGTTGAAATGATGCTGGCGATCACGGAGGTGTTTCCGCCAAAGCGGGCAAATCGTGACGCGTTCCGGCGGCCGCTGCTGGGCGCTATCAGGCTGCTTCAGCGCGGTGCACGGGAAGCCATTGCATTGCAGCGAAGCTGAAGCGGCGTCCTGCGGCAGGGCAAGGCGCCGTCAGCGTGTGAGCCCTGACGACGCCTCGCGACGACTCGCTCAGACGAGATCGAACCGGTCCAGGTTCATCACCTTGACCCAGGCTGCGACAAAGTCGCGGACGAACTTCTCCTGCACATCCTCGCTTGCGTAGACTTCGCACAAGGCCCGCAGCTGGGCATGCGAACCGAAGATCAGATCGACACGGGTGCCGGTCCACTTTTTCTCGCCCGTCTTGCGGTCACGCCCCTCGAACAGGTCCCGTGCCGATGAAACCGACTGCCATTCCGTACCCATGTCGAGCAGGTTTCGGAAGAAGTCGTTGGTGAGCGTTTCCGGCCGGTCGGTGAAGACACCGTGCGCATTCTTCCCGGCATGCACGTTCAGGGCGCGCAAGCCGCCGATCAGCACCGTCATCTCGGGTGCGCTCAGCGTCAGCAACTGCGCCTTGTCGATCAGCAAAACTTCGGCCGGAACGCGGAACCTGTCTTTCAGGAAGTTGCGGAAGCCGTCGGCGAGCGGTTCCAGCATCGCGACGGATTGCACATCGGTCTGGGCCTGCGAGGCGTCCATGCGGCCCGGCGAGAAAGGCACCGTTACCTTGCTGCCGGCCTTCTGTGCCGCCTGCTCGATGGCCGCGCCGCCGGCCAGCACGATCAGGTCGGCGAGCGAGATCTTCTTGCCTCCGGACTGTGCACCGTTGAATTCGCCCTGGATGCCTTCGAGCACCTTCAGCACCTTCCCGAGCTGCTCGGGCTCGTTGGCCGCCCAGTCCTTCTGCGGCGCAAGGCGGATGCGCGCGCCGTTGGCACCGCCGCGCTTGTCCGAGCCCCGGAAGGTGGACGCCGACGCCCAGGCAGTCGATACCAGCTCGGGAATCGACAGCCCCGACGCCAGGACCTTTTGCTTGAGCGAGGCGATGTCCTTGTCATCGAACAGTGGATGAGCGGCCGCCGGGATCGGGTCCTGCCAGAGCAGTTCCTCGGCGGGCACTTCCGGGCCGAGATAGCGGGCCCGCGGTCCCATATCGCGGTGCGTCAGCTTGAACCATGCGCGGGCGAAGGCGTCGGCGAACTCGTCGGGGTTCTCCCAGAAGCGCCGCGCGATCTTCTCGTAGGCCGGGTCGAGGCGAAGCGACAGATCGGTGGTGAGCATCGTCGGCCTGAGCTTCTTCGAGGGATCGTGAGCATGCGGGATGGTTTCAGGGGAGTCCCTGGCGACCCATTGATTGGCGCCAGCGGGACTCTTCGTCAGTTCCCATTCGTGACCGAACAGGTTCTCGAAGAAACCCACGCCCCACTTCGTCGGCGTTGCGGTCCAGGTGACCTCCAGGCCGCTCGTGATCGTGTCGGCGCCCTTGCCGGTGCCGAAGCTGTTTTTCCAGCCGAGGCCCATGTTCTCGAGGTCGGCGGACTCGGGTTCGGGGCCCACGTTGTCGGACGGACCGGCGCCATGCGTCTTGCCGAACGTGTGGCCGCCGGCGATCAGCGCGACGGTTTCCTCGTCGTTCATGGCCATGCGCGCGAAGGTCTCGCGGATATCGTGGGCCGCCGCGACCGGGTCCGGATTGCCGTCAGGGCCTTCCGGGTTGACATAGATGAGCCCCATCTGCACGGCGCCCAGCGGCCGTTCCAGGTTGCGCCCGCCGTCGGTGCGGCTTCTCTCTTCACCGTGCATCTCTTCGTCGGCCACGATCACGCCCTGGTCGTCCTCGTTGCCGGCGCCGCCCTTGCCATAGCGGACGTCACCGCCGAGCCACGTCTTCTCGTTGCCCCAATACACGTCCAGATCCGGCTCCCACGTGTCCTCGCGGCCGCCGCCGAAACCGAAGGTTCTGAAACCCATGGTCTCGAGCGCGACGTTGCCGCTGAGGATCAACAGGTCGGCCCAGGAAATCTTCTGGCCGTACTTCTGCTTGATCGGCCAGAGGAGGCGCCGGGCCTTGTCGAGGCTCACGTTGTCCGGCCAGCTGTTGAGCGGCGCGAAACGCTGCTGGCCGCGCCCGGCGCCACCGCGGCCGTCGCCGATGCGGTACGTGCCGGCACTGTGCCAGGCCATGCGGATGAAAAGCGGACCATAGTGGCCGAAGTCCGCGGGCCACCATTCCTGCGAATGGGTCATCAATTCCCCGAGGTCCTTCTTCAATGCAGCAAAGTCGAGGCTCCTGAACGCCTCGGCGTAGTTGAAGCCCGGGTCCATCGGATCGGACTTGCTGGAGTGCTGGCTGAGGAGGTCCAGCCGCAGTTGCTTGGGCCACCAGTCGTAATTCGTCGTACCGCCGCCAGCGGCATGCGTGAACGGGCACTTTGCATCGGTTGACATACGTTGTCTCCTTGAGAAGACGTATTCACGATCGCTCGACAGGGGCGCCAGCTTTTAACGGTGCATCGACGATCGCACGTCCTCGGCTCTGGCACGGCGCAATGATTGCCGGGCATGGCTCACGGCCACGCGATCGGGCACCACACGCGCCGCCGGTCATCCTCCAACTAAAATATATGCATGAGAGACAAGCAACAGAATTAGTTTCGTGCAATGCCGTTGATAGCTCAGTGCTATTGCGCGGCACGCCTTGCTGGCGTGCGAGACGGGATAGCAAGGAGCTATCCGCGTCATTAACGGAAGCGATTGGAACCTGCTGAAATCGCCATCTACTTTACAAGTAGGGAAGCCCTGCTGGGGCGATGCTCGACGATCGAGCGTGTGCGTGCGCGTCGGGCCTTGCAACCGGTTCCTGACACGTCCCCCGCATTGGCTTCCTGGCGCAGCGGCGTATTCCCGGACATTGCCTCGTCGATTCACAGGAGGGGCATTATCGGAGGGTTTGCGGATGATCAAGGTGGTCGGCAAGCTCCTCACCGTTTTCGAACGGGATGGTGAGACGGTCGTGCGCGCGCTCGAGCGTTCGGAGTACCCTTCGGAGATCAAGGGCATCCTGCGCTCCCCGCACTTCGGCATGTGCAATGTGTGGTGCGTGCTCGATCCGGGCAACGTCGCCGGGGCGACATTCGGATGCCAGAGCGACGACTGCGCCGACGAGTGCGTCCTGACAAAGCATGTAATCGGCACGAGAACCTATTGGGCCTGCCGGTGCGCCGCCAGACCTTCTCCCAGGAACATCATCCCGTTGAACCGGCGATCTGACCGGTCACCGCCGCATTGCGTCGAGTTGCGCTACTGAAAGGCAACGCCACCCTCAGCGAAGCGAAAGAATGGCCGAAGTGCTTCCTACACGCGACGGTCGCGAGCCGCCTCGGCCAACGATCTTCAGCCCTGGCTGGTTGCCCGCACCTGCTCGGTGCCGGGAGCGAACCACCGCTCTCGGCGCCGGTAATCAACTACCCCGCAAACACGTCTCGCGTGGGCGCATGCGTGCGCTGCCGCGTCTCCCATCCCTCCGCCATGCCCACGTCGGCGTCGGACGGAGGCAGCATGGAAACCGCGCGGACCAGATCCGATGCACGCTCGGCGAGCATGATGGTCGGTGCGTTCAGGTTGCCGTTGGGCTCGGTCGGGAACACCGATGAATCGATCACCCGCAAGCCCTCGATGCCGTGCACCCGCAGCTCGGAATCCACCACCGCCATGCCGTCTTCCCCCATGCGGCACGACCCGCACGGATGCATCGTGCTTTCCAGGTTCGCCCTGACGAAGGCGTCGATCTGCTCGTCCGTTTGAACGTCCGGGCCGGGAGCGAGTTCGGCATCGCGGAAGCGATCCATCGCCGGTTGCCCGATGATCTCCCGGGTCAGACGCACGCAGCGTCGAAATCCCTCGCGGTCCTCTTCGCGATCGAGGTAATTGAAGCGGATCTCGGGATGCGTATAGGGATCGGCCGACACCGATCGCACGTAACCCCGGCTCTTCGGCTTGTTCGGCCCGGTCAGCACCATGAAACCGTGCCCCTTGAGCGGCTTGTCACCGTCATAGCGCATCGCGGCGGGCAAGAAGTGGAATTGAATGTCCGGCCAGCGCAAACCCGCTTCGGAGCGAATGAATCCGCCCGCCTCGAAATGGTTGCTGGCGCCCAGACCGTCCTTGAACAAGAGCCAGCGCAGGCCGATCATGAATTTGCTGAACGGGTCCATTTTCGCGTTGAGCGTGACGGGTTGCTTGCACGCATACTGAATGTAGATTTCCGCGTGATCCTGCAGGTTCTCGCCGACCCCGGGCAGGTCATGCCTGACCTCGATGCCCGCCTGGCGCAGCACGTCGGCCGGCCCGATTCCGGAGCGTTGCAGCAAGTGCGGCGAGCCGATCGGGCCCGAGGCGATCAACACCTCAGAACGACACCGCGCGACATGCGTGCGTCCGCCCTGGTCGTATTCCACCCCGACGGCGCGCTTGCCCTCGAGAATCACGCGGCGTGTCATCGCATTCGTCACCACGGTGAGATTGGGCCGCTTCATCGCGGGCCGCAAATAAGCATTGGCAGTGGACCAGCGCACGCCATCCTTGACAGTCATGTGCATCGCACCGAAGCCTTCCTGCATGTGGCCGTTGCAGTCCTCCGTCTTGATGTATCCCGCCTCTGCCCCGGCTTCGATCCACGCACCGTAGAGCGGATTCTCCATGTTGTTGCCGTTGTTGGTGCAGAGCGGCCCCTCCGCGCCCCGGTAATCATCGCCGCCGAACTTATAGGTCTCCGCGCGCCGGAAATAGGGCAAACAGTTGCGATAGCCCCAGCCGCGCGCGCCCAGCTCCTCCCATTCATCGAAGTCGCAGGCGTGTCCGCGAATGTAGACGAGGCCGTTGATCGACGACGATCCGCCCAGCACCTTGCCCCGCGGGCAATGCAGCTGGCGTCCGTTCAGATGGGCCTCGGGCGCGGTCTGGTAGCGCCAGTTGAACTTTGACGTATTCATCGGCATCGAAAACGCGCTCGGCATCTGAATGATGACGCTGCGGTCGCTGCCGCCGTACTCCAGCACCAGAACGCGGACTGCCGGGTCCTCGGTGAGCCGGTTGGCCAATACGCAGCCGGCCGATCCGGCGCCCACAATGATGTAATCGAATTGATCGGTAGCCATGATATTTACCTGTTTCCTGGATCGTGACGAACTTGCCTGTCGTTCAGCAGCGACCCTTGTCGCCGGTCGTGTACTGCGGGGTTTTCTTCTCGATATGAGCGATCACCGATTCCTCGTACTTCAGATCGAGTGAGCGCGACAACGCGTAATACGCAATGCCCGAGACGAACAGACCGACCAGCCAGGCCAGATCGACGCTGCCCATCGAACGGGCAAGCGGGCCGACGTACACTTCGTTGGCGCCGTCGAGGACGCAGAAGAACGGAATCATCGCGACAAAGCCGATTGCATACGCGATCAGACCGCGCGCGCCCCACTTCCCGTACAGGTTGCCGTGAGGCATGAAGAAGTGCGGAATGGCATAGCGGCCCCTGCGGACGAAGAAGTAGTCCGTCAGATTGACAGCGGTCCAGGGCACCAGAAAATACAGCATGATGACGAGGTAAATATTCAGGACGGAGAGGCCCTTGCCCGAGGTATAGATGCTGAGCGCCACGCCAAGCTGAAGGACGACCACGAAGAGAATCGCCAGAATGCGCGCCTTTGGCGTCGGCCTGACTTTCCGGAACGAATCCAGTGCCGTGATGGCCGTCAGTTTGGCGCTATAGATGTTCATCGCGATCACGGGCAGAAATGCGAGGATCGTGACACCCACCACGACGCTTCCCATGCCGGGCACCATGTCGCTACCCACCTGATTCAAGGCGACCAGCACATCGGTCGCGTGCAGATGGTCCGCGAGCCAGCCGCCAATCGCGATCATCCACGCGCCCGACAGCGATGCGCCAAGGAACACCGCCGCGATCAGCTTGCCGCTCGGCGTGTTTTTCGGCAGATAGCGCGAGTAGTCGGATACATAGGGCGCATAGGCGATGTTGTAGCTGGCGGCCGCCGCGAATTGCGCAATGAATGCGGTCCAGTTGAAGCCGAGCGGCGCTGCCGGCGTAGCACCCGGCGCAACGGCGGCGAGCGGCACGTCATGCACCCAGTGCATCAGGACAGCCACCGTGACGAGGCCGTAAAGGGGAAGCGACAGGTACAACGCCCATTTGAAACTGCGGTGCATCCAGTCGTGGCCGAGAATCGCGAGAATCGAAGCCGGCACGGTGACTGCCAGTGCCACTTTGAACGGGTCCCAGTTGAACAGTGACTTGAGACCCTGCATCATCAGCACGAGGTTGACGATATTGAATCCCGCGAACACGAATAGCGTCGCCAGCAAGACCACGATGACCCCGCGATAGCCGAACTGCGCTCTCGACTGAATCATCTGCGGCAGGCCGAGATGGGGGCCCTGCGATCCGTGGAAAGCCATGAACAGGGTGCCGAACATGATGCCCAGCGTGCCGGCTATCGTGGTCCACAGGGCGCTCAGACCAATGCTGGGACCGACAAAGCCGATGGTCATCGTGAAGAACGTGAAGTTCCCCAGAAACCAGAACGGACCCTGTCTGGATAGCCTGTCTGTTCGTTCGTTATCGGGAATGAAATCGATCGAATGACCTTCGATTGCGCCGTGCTCGACCCCGGCTACGGCGCACGTAACTGTTTCGTCTGTTGCTTGCATCATGTACCCCTGGCTGCAATAAGAGGTTGATGGAATAAGGCTCGACCCGGCATGCGTGGGGACCGCAACGCGGCCTCGTCACGCGGCGCCTGGCCCACGTTCGTCGAGAACGCCGTCAGCGGTCCGGCAATTCAGTGCAGCGTGATCCAGACCGCCTTGCTCTCCATCAGATGATCGAGTTGTTCGGGGCCGAGGTCCTTGCCGAAGCCAGACGCCTTGAATCCACCGAATGGCATCGAGGGGTCGATGGTGCTGTGCGCATTGACGTAGACCGTACCGGCGTGCAATTGCGGGATCAGCTTGTGCACGCGGTTCAGGTCATTGGAGTAGATCGCGGCGGCGAGACCATACGGCGAATCGTTCGCCTGCGACAACGCATCGTTGATGTCGTCGAAGGGGGTCGTCACCAGCACGGGGCCGAAGATTTCTTCACGGACGATCTTCATGTCGCTGCGGCAATGCGTGAAGATGGTCGGCTCGACGAAGTAGCCTGGCCGATCCAGTACATGGCCGCCATGCACCACTTCCGCGCCTTCGCGCCGCCCGGCTTCGATATAGGAAGCGACGCGATCCTTCTGAAGCTCGGAAACGAGCGGGCTGATGAAGCAATCCCGATCGAGGCCCGGCGCGATCTTCAGCGTGCGCGTGTATTCGATCAGAGCGCCGATGAACTTGTTGTGAATGCCGCGCTGGATGTAAACCCGGCTGCCCGCATCGCACACCTGCCCGGAATTGAAGAAGATGCCGTTTGCGACGGCGTGGGCCGCCGCCTCGATGTCGGCGTCCTCCAGCACCAGCACCGGGGACTTGCCACCCAGCTCGAGTGTCATGCGCTTGATGCCGCCCACGGCCGCTTGACCGACAGTGCGGCCAATCTCGGTGGAACCGGTGAACGTGATCTTGTGGATGCCCGGATGGGCGGCCATGGCCGCGCCGATGTCGCGCCCCCGCCCGGTGATGACGTTGACGACGCCGTCCGGGATTCCGGCCTCCTGCACCAGCTCCGCGAAGCGAAGCGTGGACAACGAGGTGAGTTCGGCGGGCTTGATGACGGTCGTGCAACCGGCAGCGAGCGCAGCCGCCACCTTCCACGCCATGGTTTGCAGCGGGAAGTTCCACGGAACGATCACGCCGACCACCCCGATGGGTTCCTTGCGCGTGTACGCAACGTAATTGCCAGGCAGCGAGGGTTCCACCGTGCGGCCATGAAGCTTCGAGGCCCATCCGGCAAAATAGCGGAAGGTATCGATCGTGCCTTGAATGTCGACGTCACGCGCATTGGCGACAGACTTGCCCACGTCGATCGATTCGATCTCCGCCAACTCCGTTGCGTTGGCTTCGATCAGGTCCGCGAGCTGATGGAGCAGCCGTTCACGCTCGAGCGGCTTGAGCCGCCGCCACGGGCCACCGTCGAATTGTTTGCGGGCAGCTTCGACCGCGCGATCCAGATCGGCGGTCGTGCCGAGGGGAATGTGCGTGATCACGCCCCCTGTGGACGGCTCGATCACCGCGTACGATTCCCGGTCGCCTTGCGGCACCCAGGCGCCGCCAATGAGCATTTTCTGCGCCCTGGAAACGAAGCGGCGCGTCTCTTCCCGGACGCCGAACTGCTCCAGATAATTTTGTACGACGGTATCCATCATTGTCTCCTGTCTTACGGATTGGCTGCGATTCGGCCTCTCGTGGGCCGGTTTCGCGCAGATAGGTTCGCGTTCCTGCAACGCTTATTCGACGACCTCGCGGAGGCGGCGGCAGGTCGAGCCGCTCACAAACGGCCGGGGCCATCGATATAAACGCGGCTTGTGGCGGCGCGGCGTTTAGAGAGACTATGGACGACACGCCCGGGGGTGAAAATCACGTGAATCAGATATTCACATCGGGAATTTCGAAGCAAGCGTGCAAGAGGAGCGGCGACGGTGATCCAGTTGCAGGACGTGGACCTCAAACTGCTGAGGGTTTTCATGACGGTGGTGCGGTGCGGCGGATTTTCCGCTGCCCAGGCGACGCTGAACGTCAGCCAGTCGACGATCAGCGAGCAAATGACGACGCTCGAAACGCGTCTGGGACTCAAGCTTTGCGAGCGGGGGCGGAGTGGATTTCGCCTCACCGAACACGGCGTAGCGACTTATGAGGCGGCGCAGCGGCTGCAGGTGGCAGTAGAAAGCTTCTGTGTGGATACCGCTGCGCTGAAAAAGCACATCTCGGGGAAGCTGTACCTCGGCATCATCGACAACACGGTGACCGACTCGGCCTCGCCACTGCCGCAGGCGCTGCAGGCGTTCGTGTCGAGGGGGCACGATGTGCATCTGGATCTCTACGTCGGCACGCCTGCCGAACTCGAGGAGCGGGTACTGGACGGGCGGCTGCACATCGCCGTCGGGCATTTTCCGCTGCACGTGCCTGGACTGACCTACACCGATCTCTATTGCGAACCGGACGGTCTGTATTGTGGGAAAAATCATGCGCTCGCCGGCCACTCGCCGGACGGTGCCGCACTCGAACAGGCCATCGCGTCGAGCCGGGTCGTCGCGCGCGGCTATCTGCAGCAGCACGACCTGCGAATGCTCAAGGTCAGCAAGGCCGCAGCGACCGTGGACAATATCGAGGCGCAGGCCATTCTCATTCTATCGGGCGCGTATATCGGCTTTCTGCCCATTCACTACGCTGCCCGATGGGTCGCGCGCGGCGACATGCATCAGATATGCCCCGACCAGTTCGGCTCCCAGTGGCCATTTTGCGCGATCATACGGCGGGCCGCCGTTGCCCCTACCATCCTGCAGGTATTCATGGTCGACCTGATGGAAAGCTACCGGCTGGTGCAGCGGACGGCATATACGACGTAAGCGGTGCGGCGCGTTCGCACCACACCGCACGGCCATCGCCCGCGGGCGTGAACAGGCACGATGGCAAGACGCCTCACGCGCCCCGCTCGTTCGCATGGCACCGCACGGCTACGCCGGCGTCACGCGTCCCGATCCTTCGCGATGGTCGAACAACGTCGCTCTAGGGCTGGGAGGATGCGAGCGGAGTCGGCACCCCGTTTCGATAGGTATAGATCGTGATTGGCGAGTCCGTCAGGTCGCGGTTCTTGTCGAACCGATAGTGTCCTGAAACGCCGTGAGAATCGATGCTCGCCAGCGCAGCGCGATATTGGGCCGGTTCGATCGAGTTGGCCTTCCGCATCGCCTGCGCGACGATATTCACGCCATCGTACAAGGCCGCGCTGTAAGTCAACGGCTCAGTATGAAAGCGCTGCTTGTAGTCCGCCTTGAACTGACGGCCCTTTTGGGTTTGGTCAAGAACAGGGCCGCCCTGCGGACAATACACGCGTGTATCGACCGCCTCGCCGCCCAGTTTTGCCAGTTCCGCGTTGCACATCGCGTCACCGCCGAGCAGGTAGCCGTTCATCGCGAGGCGCTTCATCTGCTTGCGCAAGGCGCTGGCCTGGGCGTAGTAGCCGCCGTAGAAAACGCCTTCTGCGTTCGCACCCTTGACGTGCGTGAGGATGGAGACGAAGTCGGTCGCCTTGTCGGTCGTGTATTGACGATCCACGATTTCGATGCCGTTGGCCTTGGCCGCGTTGATGAACTCATCGGCGACACCCTGCCCATACGCAGTGCGGTCGTCGATCACGGCGATACGCTTGACCTTGAGTTCCTTTGCCGCAAATTCGCCCATGCGGCTGCCAAGTTGCGTATCGCTGGCGGAGATGCGAAACACGAACGGATAGCCGTGCTGCGTGATCGACGGGTTCGAGGCAACCGTCGCCATCACGATGCCCGATACGTTCACCAGGTTTGAAATCGGGATCGCAACGCCCGAATTGAAAGGTCCGAAGATGACCTTCACGTCGGCGTCGACCAGGCTTTGCGCAACCGTCATGCCGGTACGCGGATCGGCGGCGTCATCCTGCGAAACCAGTTCGAACCGGGTCTTCTGACCGCCGATCACGAGACCCTCGGCATTCAGGCGCTCGATCGCCATTCTGACGCCGTTTTCATCGTCCTTGCCGATGGCGGCCTGCGGGCCGGTCAAGGGTCCGGTCAGACCGATTCTGACCACCTGTTCGCCCGCCGTCGCTCCCACGGACATCGTGCTCAAAGCCACTGCTGTCAGCCAGCCTGCACCTGCGTACGGCTTTTTCATCGCGCTCTCCTCATATGGTGACGCGCCAGACTGCGCCGTCACCGGAGGTGGCGAGCGCGCCGCGCTTTGGCACAGAAAAACATCGCTTCGTGGCCCCGCTGTCCGGTTCCCGATTGCCTTCGACTAGCCCTGAGCGGTGGCTCGACAGCGCCCGGTTCAACGGGAAAGGTTTCGTTTGACTTTGCGTTGATGCATCACGCGGCCAATCGTGTTCAACAGCAATTGCGCCGCCAGGATCGAAGTCGAACCCGAATGGTCGTAGTCGGGCGCGACTTCCACGAGGTCGATGCCGATCACGTCACCCTGCGCCGCAAGGCCGGCGAACAGTTCCAGTCCCTCGTAATACAGCAGGCCGCCGTGACTCGGCGTGCCCGTGCCGGGCGCAATCGACGGATCGAAGCCATCGATATCGATCGTCAGGTAATAGCGCACGCCCTTCGGAATCCGGTCCAGGACGCCCTGGATGCCGAGGCGCCGCAGGTCGCGCACCGAGATGATGTCCGAGCCCATCTCGCGCGCCTGCGCATAGCCTTCACGCGCCGTCGACGACACGTTGCGGATGCCGATCTGCGTCATGCCCGATACGACGCTCTTTTCCGCCGCACGCCGCAGCGGATTGCCGTGGCCGTGACGCACGCCATGGCGCTCGTCGACGAAATCGAGGTGAGCGTCGATATGGACGATATGAAACGGCTCCTGGCCTTCGAACGCATTGATGCACGGAATGTTGATCGAGTGATCGCCGCCCATCACCACCGGCAAGGCGCCCGCAGCCAGAATCTTGCGCACGCCGTACTCGATGTTGGCGTGGCTCTTCTCCGTGTTGGTGTGAACCATGTCGGCATCGCCGATATCGACGATGCGAACTTCGTTGCTGGGCAGATACACGACGTCGTCCTCGAAATCGTACGCGCCGCCGTGTCCAAACGAGAAAAGCGTCGACGCATCGCGAATCGAGCGCGGACCGAACCGGGCGCCAGCCCGCCACTGCGTGCCGCAGTCGAAGGGGGCGCCCATCACCGCGACGTCCGCGTCGATCTTGTCCCAGTCGAGGCACAGAGGAGACTTCGCGAACGTGCAGATTCCAACGAACGGCAAATTGAGCCGACCGGTTTCGTAGCTGTTTTCAGACATGATTGACTCCGTCCTGTTGTTGGTTCAGATGCGGCGCACAGGGCGCCGCCCTCTTCGCCGCCGCAGCGTCGTCCGTGGTGGGCGGGCCGGCATGCATCTGGAACGGAGTCTATGTAAACAAATTCGACGGAAAAATTCCCAATATGAGAAATACACTTCGGCAGAGTCCGAAGCGATGCGAGAGTCGAATGCGTCGCCAATGGGCTCACGCTCTGCCTGCGCCCGGAGCTTCCTGGACACGGATCGACAATGTTGGCGCGCCCGCCCGTGGCAAGGAGACTTTCCCCTTCAAGCACGCAAGACGTCTCAAGCGTCCCAAAAGCCAGGCAACTGCCCGGCCTCCGAGCGTATGAAATCTGCGATCAGTTTGACCCTCGCCACGTCGCGCGTTTCCGCGTGAGTGATGATCCAATACGAACGTGTCAACGCGACTTCGTCCGCAAGCAGGCGCACCAGACTGGAATCCGTGCGCGCCATGAAGCACGGCAGGACACCGAGCCCCGCGCCGCCCGTCACCGCGGCCATTTGACTGATCACGTTCGAGATGCGCACATTCGGCACGAGTGATGTGGATATCTGCGGAAGGTAGTTGAGCTCCGCCGACCACATCTGGTCTTCCACGTAACCTATCCACGGGTGCGCGAGCACGTCGTGCAGGCTAGTGATCGGCGCGTGGCTCTCGACATAGGCACGCGATCCGTAGATGCCGAGCGTGTAGTCGGTAAGCTTGTACGCGTAGACGCGCCCCTGTGCCGGACGCGTCATGCTCACGGCGAGATCCGCCTCGCGCTTGGACAGGCTGAACATGCGCGGATTGGCGATCAGTTCGATTTCGAGCCGCGGATGCGCCGCCGAGATTTTCGCAATGCGCGGCGCGAGAAAGTATGTGCCGAAGCCCTCGGGCGTACCGACGCGCACGCTGCCGGTCAGCCCCACCGACGCGTCCTCGAGCCGGTGCCGCATGCGCATCGCAAGGCTTTCCATCGCCTCGGCGTCGGCAAGGACCCGTTCGCCTTCCGGCGTCAGCACGAAACCAACCGACCGCCGATCGAACAGCCGCACCCCGAGCCCCGTTTCCAGTGCGGCGATGCGCCGGCTCAGCGTCGAATGATCGACGCCCATTTGCTGCGCTGCCGCAGTCAGCCGGCCCGCACGCGAGATCGCGAGGAAAGCCTGAATATCGTCCCAGTCGAATTGGCGCATGGGGATTTTTGCACAGCGTGGTTGTCGATATGCGCATTCTATTGCAGGAAACAGCCTGCTATCTTGCCTTCACCCCGCTCGATCACGCAGTCGGGCACTCAGTGAAGCAAGCGGCAGCAAGCCGCGCCGCCCAACACCTCTACAACGAAGGAGACAGCATGTCGCTCATCGCGAAACTCAAGGCCCGTGCAGACGCTGGAACGCCGGTCAAGGTCGGGCTGATCGGCGCCGGAAAATTCGGCTCCATGTATCTGTCGCAGGCGCCGCGCACGCCGGGCGTCCATCTCGTCGGCGTGGCGGATCTTTCGCCGGACCGCGCACGCGCCGCGTTGCAGCGCGTGGGCTGGGAAGCCGAGCGTTACGGCGCGGGTTCGTGGAGCGAAGCGATCAGGAACGGCTCGACCTTCATCACCGACGACGCCGACGCGATGATCGCGAGCGATCACGTCGACATCGTCATCGACGCGACGGGCAGCCCGGCGGCCGGCATTCATCACGCGCTCCTCTGCTGCAAGCATCGCAAGCACATCGTCATGGTGAACGTGGAGGCCGACGTGCTCGCCGGGCCGCTCCTCGCGCGCCGCGCGGCCGAGGCCGGCATCATCTATTCGATGGCCTCTGGCGACCAGCCGGCGCTCATCGCCGAACTCGTCGACTGGGCCCGCACGACGGGTTTCGAAGTGATCTGCGCGGGCAAGGGCACGAAGTATCTGCCGGTCTATCACCAGTCGACGCCGGATACCGTGTGGAGCTACTACGGCTTCACCGAGGAACAGGTCGGCTCGGGCGACTTCAACGCACAGATGTTCAACTCGTTTCTCGACGGCACCAAGTCGGCGCTCGAAATGGCGGCGGTCGCGAACGCCTGTGAACTGCGTCCGCCTTCCGACGGCCTCGCATTCCCGGCATGCGGCGTCGACGACTTGCCGAACCTGCTGCGCCCCGCCTCCGACGGCGGCATCCTGCCCCATCGCGGCAGCGTGGAAGTCGTGTCGTCGCTGGAGCGCGACGGACGTCCTGTATTCCGCGATCTGCGCTGGGGCGTGTACGCCGTCTTCGAGGCCCCGACCGACTATGTGCGGGACTGTTTCTCTCAATACGGCCTGAAAACGGACAGCACCGGCCGCTACGCGGCGATGTACAAGCCGTATCACCTGATCGGGCTGGAACTGGGCGTTTCGATTGCCAGCATCGCCGTGCGCGGCGAAGCGACCGGCGCCACCGCCGGCTTCAGCGGCGACGTCGCGGCGACAGCCAAGCGCGACCTGCGCGCTGGCGAGCGGCTCGACGGCGAAGGCGGCCATACGGTCTACGGCAAGCTGATGCCCGCAGCCGACTCGCTGGTGCTCGGCGCGCTGCCGATCGGCCTCGCGCACAACATGGTGCTGCAACGGCCGGTGGCGGCGGGACAGCCGGTGCGCTGGAGCGACGTCGCGTTCGATTCCGGCAAGGAGGCCGTGCGCGTGCGCCGCGAGATGGAGGACATGTTCCGCGCCGAAATGAAGCTCGACGTGCCCGCGCGCAAGCTCGCGAGCTGAAGCACACATCGCCCGCGCGCCCTGCGGGGCGCGGGGCACTTCATCTCTCAACGCCCGCCAAAGGGCGACGGAGGAGACATGAGCCATATCAGCGATACCGTCGTCGTCGCGCCGTCTTCGCGCGCCGATGTCTACCGGAAGATCACGTGGCGCATCATGCCGTTCATCGTGATCTGTTATCTGTGCGCGTATCTCGACCGCGTGAACGTGGGCTTCGCGAAGCTGCAGATGCTCTCCGATCTCGGCTTCAGCGACGCCGTCTACGGCCTCGGCGCGGGCATCTTCTTCATCGGCTATTTCATTTTCGAGGTGCCGAGCAACCTGATCCTGCATCGCGTGGGCGCGCGGCGCTGGATCGCGCGCATCATGATCACCTGGGCGATCGTCTCCGCGCTCACGCTCTTCGTGAAGACGCCGCTGCAGTTCTACATCGTGCGGTTCTTCCTCGGCGTGGCGGAGGCGGGATTCTCGCCCGGCATCATGCTGTATCTCACCTACTGGTTCCCGGCTAAAAAACGCGGCTTCGCGCTCGGCGTGTACTACATCGCGATCCCGCTCGCGGGCGTGGTCGGCGGGCCGCTCTCGGGCTGGATTCTCAGCGCGTTCACGCACTCGACCGTGATGGCCGCATGGCAATGGCTCTTCCTGCTCGAAGCGATTCCCGCGCTGATCGCAGGCTTCGCCGTGCTGGGCCTGATGGTCGACAAGCCGCATCACGCGAAGTGGCTGACCGACGACGAGAAGTGGAACGTCACGCAGGCGATCGAGCGCGAGGATGCCGCGAAGACGACCCATGCGAGCGCCCGCGACTTTCTCGCTGACAGGAACATCTGGAAGCTCAGCGCCGTGTACTTCTGCCAGATCATCGGGCTTTACGGCATCAGCTTCTGGCTGCCGTCGATCATCAAGGACAGCGGCCTCACCAACGTCTCTCTGATCGGCTGGCTTTCCGCGATTCCGTATCTGGTTGCGATTCCGGCGATCATCCTGACCGGCATGAGCGCGGATCGCTTCCGTTCGCGGCGCATGCACTTCTCGGTGGCGCTCGTAATCGGCGCGGCCGGATTCGCGGCGAGCGGCTACGTCGGGCATCAGCCGGCGCTCGCGGTGATCGCGCTGTGCGTCGCGGCGGCGGGCATCCTGTCGGCGCTGTCGCTGTTCTGGGGCATGCCTTCGGCGTTCCTCGCGGGTACATCGGCGGCGGCGGGCATAGCCGGGATCAACTGCGTCGGCAATCTGGCGGGCTTCGTTTCGCCCTACATGGTCGGCTGGCTCAACGTCACGACGCACGACAACCGCATCGGACTCTATGCCGTCGCTGCATTCATGGTGATTGGCGCGGTGATGGTGCGCGCCATTTCCGGCCGGCTGGCGGATCGATAAGGCGACGCTATCCGGCGATTCACATGGCTCGGCGCCGCGGGCGGTGACATCGAACGCTGCGCGGCATCCCTTCGAGGACCATTCAGGCCGTGGGAACCGTCATCGGGCGTGCCGCTGCGCAGGAGCGTGGTTGTTCACGCGCGGCGCTCGCTGCGCTCATCGCGGGGGAGCGCCTGGCGCTTGCTGAAAGCATCCAGCCTGCGCAGCATTTCGAGGCCACTCGAGGTCAGCCGCGCAAACGCGTGACCGGACGCAAGCAATTCGACCTCAACGAGACGTTCATGCCGCAGACGCGCCGTTTCATCCCCAAGCGCTTCCACCTGATAGGGCGAACGCTGGATCAGGAGCAGCGTGGAAATCTCATGGGGACTCAGCATTCCGTTCTCCAGGGCGTCGGACGTTTGTTCGAAGACAGCGCGTAAGTCACATCCTAGTGAGCGAAGCTGCCAATCCGGCTACAGCAATTTGTCCGCGCGTTACGTGGTTACATCTTCGAAGCGCGAAACCGAACACTGGCGAAGCGGCGCAAAACGGACGAAATAATTCGTAGCAGTCGCCGGGTCAACCGGAATCGTGGGCGCGGCTGCGCATGACCTTTCCGTTACAGGCGAGATTCGAATGCACTACGGCGCACGCCCCTGGGAACACGTGTCCGGCACTGCACATCGAAGGCCGGCATGCGGCCTTGCGATTGTCGTCACCCGCCTCGCAATGCCTCTCGCCAGTTGCGCGTGTCGGGGCAAGGACGAGCGGCGCGCTTGTTCCATAAAGAGCGCCGACAGCCTGACACGGGCGAAAGGCGAGCGCGTTACTGATGGAAACCGGGCATCGCATCGCCGCGTGGCGTCACCTCGATACCGATGCCCATGGCGGTCTCGACTCCGCGCATGACGCACCGCTCGCACAGCTCGCACAAGTGGCCGAGCGCCAAGCCGCACGTCGCCATGCTGTCACGACACAGGTGCGCGTGGTCGCGCGAAGCCCTCTGCGCGTGTCAGCACGCGTTTGTCAGCAGCCGGTCCGGACCTGCCGCGCGACGCAGTCGCGCTTGAGGACCGGGCCTGCCCCGGCTTGCGGGATCGGTTAAACTGTCCAATGCGCGCGCTGACGCCGCCGCGCATCAGCCATCAAGCGATGTACCTTACCCACGAGCGGACATGAACGGAGAAGACACGTCCCCTCGGATTTCCCGCCAGACAGGTCTCCCGCATGTCAGTCAGTGTCCACAAGACGACCTCGAAGCAGTTCACGCGCTACGGCTTTCTTGAAGGCACTGGCGTCGAAGTCTTCCACGCTCGCTTCGATCATCACCGCTTCACTGCGCACGCGCACGACACGTGGGCGATCGGCGCGGTCGTGCGCGGAACGAAAGACATCGCGGCGAAAGAGCGACAGCCGCAGGTTCTCGACGCAGGCCGGGTCTACGCGATTCCACCCAACGTGGCGCATGCGGGCAAATGCGTCGGCGATCGGGGGTGCGAGTACGTGATGATCTACATCCCTGACGATGAATGGAAGACGCAGTGCGCCATTCAAGGCGTGTCGCCACACGTCCTTGCGTCTTCCGTACGGAATCCCGGCCTGGTCGCACGGTTTGCGGCATTCGCGGCCATGTCCCTGGAGCGCCCGCAGGCTCTGTCCACCTGGCATGGCGAATGGACGCTCTTTTGCGAGCGCATGCTCGGCGCACTGCATCCGAACGATGCCACCACGCGGCTGCCGTCAGCGGTTGCGCCGGACAGGCGCCTCCTTCGAGCCCGTGACTTCATGCGGACGTTCCCCCACCGCCATGTGACGCTCGACGAACTCGCGCGCGAAGCGTCTCTTTCGGTGCCCGAGTTTTGCCGGCGCTTTGCCGCAGCCTTCGGGCTGAGCCCGCACCGATATCACCTGGTGCTACGCCTCGTCGATGCGAAGCGGCTGTTGATGCGCGGCATGGCGCCTTCCGAAGCGGCCGTCGCGACGGGTTTTGCGGATCAAAGCCACATGGGGCGCCACTTCAAGTCCATGTTCGGTATGACGCCCAGCGCCGTTGCCATGCGAAACAGCGCAAGAACGTTCTAGATCGCCCTACGGTCGGGCCTTAGAGTCGGGGGGGTCAACATACTCCGCTCCGCGCCCATGCCCTCGAACGCCCAACCCGGTCAGCCTGCCGTCACCACCTATCGACACGCGCACAAGGACGAAGTCATCGGCCTGATCCTGCACATCCAGAACGCCGAATCGGGAGTCGGCATTGCGCTCGAAGACCAGCCCGACCTGCTCGATATTCCGCGAAACTATTCGGATACGGGAGGCGGTTTCTGGGTCGCGCTGGATGGCACCGGGCATGTCGTTGGCACGATCGGTCTGCAGATCAAGACACCACAGGTCGCGGTGCTCAAGAAGTTTTTCGTCTCGGCGGCCTGGCGAGGGGCCGGCATGGGCTGTGCTTCCCGCCTCTTCGATGAGTTGATGTCACACGCTGGAAGGAACGGCATCACGACCATCGTCCTGGATACGCCATCGGTGTCGGTACGCTCGCATCAATTCTACAAGCGGCAGGGATTCGTACAGGTCACGGCAGCCGACCTGCCAGTTCGCTATGACTTTCCGGACCGCAATTCGCTCTTTTTCCGCCTCGATCTCGCGCCGCTGTGATGACGAGAAAGACCGAAGACACGCATGGCCCCTCTCTTGCGAGTCCATGTGCAGGGGCACAAGCATGTACGCGGGCGAGACTGCATGGGTGGCGCAAACGCGTTTGCACTGGATGTACGCCCCCGCATGCAATGCCTTCCCTGACGCAATGAGCGGCGGTTCATAGCTTGTAAAACGTCCACACGACTGGCGTCCCGCGCTTCGTCCATCGACGGTCACACCCCGCTACCGCTCCAATCACCAAGGCCGCGCTCGCGTCCCCCGTCATGGCTCATGCCCGGGCCCGGAACGTGCGGCGCAAGCGCCACCTGCCCACAGGAGCGAGGCGCTGCCATGGACCGTCGACGTTTCCTCTCGCTGTCCGCGTTCTATACGGTCGCCGCCGCGACCGGGACGCTCACCGCGTGTCACCACGATGACGACAACAACCCGGGCAGCAGCACGCCTCCTCCTCCGCCGACCGGCACGTTCGCATTCCCGCAGGGCGTCGCGAGCGGCGACCCGCGCGATGTCTCCGCCGTCTTCTGGACGCGCTGCACGGGCTCGAGCGGCGCGGCGCCAGGCGCGGTCGCACTGGTGTTGCAGGTGTCGCCGTTGCAGGATTTCTCGCAACTCGCCGCCAGCGTTCAACTCAGCGCGGTGCCCGACTTCGACCATACGGTGCGCGCAAAAGTTACCGGGCTGACACCGAAGACCACTTACTATTACCGCTTCGTCGCGGGCAGCGACATCAGCGCGACGGGCACGACGCGCACCGCGCCCTCCGCCAATGAAGCGAACCCGCGCGTACGCTTCGCCTGGTTCGTCTGTCAGAACTGGAGCGCGAACCACTGGCAGGCGATGTCGCTGCTCGCAGCCGAAACGGATCTCGACTTCGTCGTGCACCTGGGCGACTACATCTACGAGACGGTCGGGCCGGCTGCTCAGCCGGGCCCGGCGGAGCCGGCGCATCCGCCGCTCACGCTGCCAGACGGATTGCCGCTTCGCAGCGGCGGCACCTACGCGAATTCGCTCGCGGATTACCGCACGCTCTACCGCACGTATCGCGGCGACGCGCGTCTGCAGGCGATACACGCGCGCTTTCCGATGATCGCGATCTGGGACGATCACGAGTTCTCCGACGACTGCTGGCAAGACCATCAGACCTACACGAACGAGAACCGGCAGGAGACCCAGCGGCGGCGCAACGCGAATCAGGCATGGGCGGAATATCTGCCCGTCGACTGGGGCGATGTGTCGTTCGACCTGCGCAACGGCAACTACGACAACATCCGTCTCTATCGCGACTTCCACTTCGGCTCGCTCGTGCATCTCGTCATGACCGACGAGCGGCTGTATCGCGACGATCACGTCGTCAGCGAAGCGGCAATCGCGCAAACGCTCGGGCACGATCCGGTCAACGACAATGACCTCGTCGGCTCCCGCTACTTCGTGCCGCAGGCGGTGCTCTCGCAGTTCGAGACGCTCGCCACGCAACGGCTCGGGCGGCCGCCGTCGATCCTCGGCCCCGCGCAGACACAATGGTGGAAAGACACGCTCAAGGGTTCGATCGCGACATGGAAGGTCTGGGGCAACGAGGTGATGATGAATCGCCTGTGGCTCGATCTGAGCGCGATTGCCCCGGCGCCCGGGAACGTCGTGTTCGTGCTCGACTGCGACGCCTGGGACGGCTATCCGGCGCACAAGGCCGAACTGATGTCGTTCCTGAAGTCCCAGGGAATCAGCAACCTCGTTGCGATTACCGGCGACCTGCATGCGTTCCAGGCGGGTGTCGTGCGCGACGTGCCGAATCCCGCGACGGGTACGCCGGTGATGGTCGACCTGATGTCGGCGGGGATCAGCAGCCGGCCTTTCTTCGAGGACATCAAGACTTATTCGGCCGGCATGCCGCTCGGAGCGCTGGTCGCGTCGCCACAGGCGGTCGATGCGTTCGTCCGGCAGAACAATCCCGACATGGCCTATGCCGATCATGACGGAATCGGGTACGCCTCGGCGACGGTGACACCGGGGCAGTTCGTGGCGATCTTCAACAAGGTGAAGCCCCTCAATGCGGACGGTAGCGCACCGGCGGCGGCGCTTGCGAAGAGGACACGGATCACGGTGAATGCCGGGGCGGTGGCCGTTGTCGTCGAGGACAATATCTGATTGCTGCGCGGCCGGGCGGCGCAAATCGGTTGCCGGCTTCGCGCCAGAGCGGCGATTCGTGCTGCCGCTCGTGATGAGATCGGAGAACCAGCCGGCCGTGAGTGAGCCCACGAAGCCGCAGAAGAACGGAATCGATGCCGCGATGCCGGTATGCATGAGGCACTCAACCACCGCGCGCTGACCCGATGCCCCGCCCCTTCGACCGTCCGTCGCCCGCCTCCGACACGGCCGCCGCCCGATCGCCGAAGGGCCGCACCGTGCTCTCCGATGTCGCGAGGTTCGCGGTCCTGGCGCTGGGACCAACGATTGGCCTCGTTCGGCACGGTCTGTCAAGATGCGCAGCGCCCCATCGAAACGTTTGTGGCGAAAACACACACCGCATTCTTTGCTCTCAATACTCCGCAAACGATTGCTTATACTCTGTGCACCTCTATCTCCGAGGCGCATCGTATGTGGCACGAATGGCTTGAACATCTCCAGCAACTTGGCTGGAACACTCCGCTGACTTTGGCACTGACGTCAGGGGCGGTTGGCTCTGTCATCACGCTCGCGTGGATCTCGGCAAGGGATGCCAGGGAGCGCAAGCGTCAGCGGCGCGACACGGCATTGGAGCTTGCGCTATCGCTGGAAAGCTACGCTCGAACCTGCCGCACGATGATGCATAAGGCCGCCTGGGCAACAGCGGAGCCCGCCGGCCCCATGAGCCGCGAAGCCAGCAAGGGCGTCTCCATCCCCGCCTTCGCCTACCCTGACAAGCTTCAGTGGCACGTCCTGAGCCGCAAGGTCATCTCCGAGCTGCGCGAGTACCCGGCAACGGCGCACGCCGCGCGGGAGTATGTGGAAGCGTTCCGCGAATTCGGCGAGCCGATCGACGTTTGCGGCCAGGTCGAATACGAATGTGCGAAGGCTGCGATGGCAGCCTTGGCACTTGCCCGGACCACGCGCCGGCGATACGGCGCCGCGACATGGAAGCCGGGCGCCAAGGATTCAGCCATGGAGCGCGAACTGTCCGACTTCATCGCGAACGCTGAAGAAAAGCGCAAGGTGTCGCTCGAGCGTCGAACGGAATCCACGGTTGATCGGGCAACCGACGCGCAACCGTTTAAACAGGCACTTAGCGCCTGAAACCTGGACGAAGCCAGCGATACCCCGTTCGGCCGTTCGTGCGCTTCGTCATCGAATGACCGGAATCAGGGTGTGCATTCGGCCAGTCGATGAAACACGCCAGGCCGTAGCGGCAAAGCGGCGACGAGACGTCGCCGACCTCTGCCCAAAGCCTGTTCAATCAAAGCAAGGGCAACGTAAGCCGGATGTGCTCCGCGAATGCCGTGATCAGAAGGGACGGACGCTCCCGTTCGAACTTCAGCGTAATGCCTATGCCGGGCAAAGGCGGAAGCGCCGGATCGGCATTGAGTATGCAGAGATCCGGCGCGACGGCAGTCTGTGTGATGACGGCAAAGGCCTGCCCCGAACGGACCAGGGCCGTGAGGCCCGCAAGACTGCTGCTCGCGCAGGCGATGCGATAGGCTCTCCCCGAGCGTTGCAGCGCTTCGCAAGCAGCCACGTGATCGAGCGTGTCCGGATCGGAAAGCGCGAGCGGCAACGGGTCGAAGTGCGCGGAATCCAGCCCCGGATAGCCAACCCAGACGAGCGGTTCGCGGCGAATGATGTCTTCGTTCGCCGTGTCTTCCGGCAACGAGATCATGGCAAGGTCCAGCGCATGCATCTCCAGCTGTTCGAGCAATCGCGGGGTCGGGGCGCAAATGACCTCCACCAGCGCATGCGGGTGTTGGCTTGAAAACTGCCGCAGCAAATGCGGGAGAAAAACGGCAGCGTAGTCGTCCGGGCAGCCGAAGCGGATCGTCCCCGACAGCCCCTTGCCGGAAAGATCGGCCATCGCCTCGTCATGCAGCCGCAGAATGCGCTGGGCGTGGATCAACAGGCGTTCGCCGGGATTCGTCAGCACCACGCCACGCCCCGTGCGCTGAAACAGCGGCTGATCTACGATTTCTTCGAGCCGCTTCATCTGCTGACTCAGCGCGGACTGGGTCCGGCCGACCCGGCTGGCCGCGCGACTCAGCGCGCGGACTTCGGCAACGACGATAAACGAACGCAGCAGATCGATTTCGAGTGAAAGACTCAAGATATTAGGCTCGCTTCTATCTTCCATAAGAACTATTCGATTCTATGAAAGCAGAGAGCCCTCTAGACTGCAAGTTATTCTCGCCACCCGTCAAGGAGAAGCAAGGTGTCCCGGAACAACGATGCAACTTTTTGGCGTAACGCCAGGCAGCACCTCATCCGCTATGGAGGCACCTTCGAGCCGATGATCATCGAGCGCGCCCAGGGCAGCTTCGTCTATGACGCGGACGGCCGCGCGATCCTGGATTTCACCTCGGGGCAGATGAGCGCGGTGCTCGGGCACAGCCATCCGGAGATCGTGTCGGTCATCAACGAATACGCTGGCAAGCTCGACCATCTCTTCAGCGGGATGCTTTCGCGACCGGTGGTCGACTTGGCGACCCGCTTGGCCGAGATCACGCCCGACGGGCTCGACCGGGCGCTGCTGCTCAGTACGGGCGCGGAGTCGAACGAGGCCGCCATTCGCATGGCGAAGCTGGTCACCGGCAAATATGAAATCGTGGGCTTTGCGCAGTCCTGGCACGGCATGACGGGGGGAGCGGCATCCGCGACCTACAGTGCAGGTCGCAAGGGCGTCGGTCCGGCAGCCGTCGGCTCGTTCGCGATCCCCGCCCCGTTCCTGTACCGGCCGCGTTTCGAGCGCAACGGTGAATACGATTACCTGTCGGAACTGGACTACGCCTTCGATCTCATCGATCGTCAGTCCAGCGGTAATCTTGCCGCCTTCATTGCAGAGCCGATCCTCAGTTCCGGCGGGATCATCGAACTGCCGGAAGGCTACATGGCCGCACTGAAGCGCAAATGTGAGGAGCGCGGCATGTTGATGATCCTCGATGAAGCGCAAACCGGGATCGGGCGCACGGGCACCATGTTCGCCTGTCAGCGCGATGGCGTCACGCCCGACATCCTCACCCTGTCGAAGACGCTTGGCGCCGGCCTGCCGCTCGCGGCCGTCGTGACCTCCGCACAGATAGAGGAGCGGGCCCATGAACTGGGCTACCTGTTCTATACGACCCATGTGTCCGATCCGCTTCCCGCAGCTGTCGGTCTGCGAGTGCTCGACGTGGTCGAGCGCGAGGGACTGGTTGCGCGCGCGAACCTGATGGGCGAGCGACTCAGGCGCGGCCTGATGGATCTGATGGAACGCTTCGGGTGCATCGGCGACATTCGCGGACGAGGGCTGCTTCTGGGTATGGAGATCGTCAAGGACCGCCGCACGAAGGAGCCGGCGGATGGACTCGGCTCAAGGATCACCCGCGAGTGCATGAATCTGGGGCTCAGCATGAACATCGTGCAGTTGCCCGGTATGGGCGGTGTCTTCCGGATGGCGCCTCCGTTGACCGTCCACGAGGACGAGATCGACCTGGGTCTGGAACTGCTCGGGAAGGCGATCGAACGTTCGCTGTAGTCACCCGGTGTTCATGGATGAGTGGCAGGCGGCCGTTCGGTGCACAAGATCCCGGACGGCCGCAAAAGAAGCGCTGCTGCCGTCCGCTTCAATGTCCGCGACTTGAAGACGTCGCTGGTGACTCATCAGGCGCGCGCCAAGCGCTGAAGATGGCCTAACGCGTGCCCGCTTCTTCCAGCAGCCACTCCTTGAACGCGAGTACGGGCGCGGACTGGCCGCTTTCCTTCCGGTGCACGAGGTAGTAGGCGAGTTCGCAGCCCTGCACCGCTTCGAACGGCTTCACGAGGCGACCTTCGGCGAGGTCGCGTTCCACCAGCGTCGTTCTGCCGAGCGCGACACCGTTGCCGGAAACGGCCGTCTGGATCGCGAGCGCCGAGTCGTTGAGCTGCAGCCCGCGGTCAGTGTCCACGGCGTCGCGACAGCCGGCGTGCAGCAGCCACGAGCGCCACGTCGGAAAGACGCCAAAATCGCTCATCGAAATATCGTGGATCAGCGCGTGATGTCGCAGATCGGCCGGCGTTTTCAGCGCGTGCCGGCCGCGCAGCAGCGCCGGGCTGCACACGGGAAAAAACTCGTCGCGCAGCAGAAACGTCGCGACCAGATTGGGCCACACGCCCGCGCCGTAGCGGATGCCGACGTCGATGCGTTCCGCGGTGAAATCCGTCAGATGCCGGCTCGTATCGATGCGCAGATCGTAATAGGGATGCCTGCGCTGAAAACGTTCGACGCGCCACAGCAGCCACTTGTCCGCAAAGGCGGGCGGTACGGTCAGCGTGAAAGCGATGCGCGACTTGCTTGCCTTGATCCGTTCCACCCCGTTCGACAGCAGGTCGAAGCCGCCTTGCAGATCGGGCAGCGCGGCCCGCGCGGCATCGGTCAGGGTAAGCCGCGATGGCCCGGACGCGGAGCGATGAAACAGCTCGACGTCCAGATAGGTTTCCAGACTGCGGATGAGCTGACCGACCGCGGCGGGCGTCACGTTCAGTTCCGCTGCCGCCGCGGTATAGCTCAGATGTCTTGCGACCGCTTCGAAGGCTCGCAGGGCGTTGAGGTTGTTCGGTGCGCGCATTGTCGTCGGATGGGACGGTGGAGAGCCCCGACTTTACCGCGTTGCCGAACGATTGCGTCAGCCGCCGGTGCGTTCGGGCGCAACCCACGTTGGCGGGGAAGACCGGCCGGCATCGCTTCATTGCCGGCCGTTCGCCGCCATCGGGCCCTCAGATTTGCGACAAGCCGCCGTCGACCACCAGTTCGGTGCCGGTCACGTACGACGCGTCGTCGCTGGCGAGGAAGAGCACAGCTTTCGCGACTTCCACCGCACTGCCGATGCGCTTGAGCGGCACCGCCGCGGCGAGCGCTTCGCCCGACTTGCGCAGATCGTCTTCTGGCAGCCCCAGCTTGCTCGCAAACGGCGTATCGATCGGGCCCGGGCTCACCGCATTCACACGGATGCGGCGCGGCGCAAGCTCGGCGCCGATCGAGCGAACCAGCGAGCGCACCGCGGCCTTCGTGGCGGACAGGACAGCCAGGCCCGGCGTGCCGACCGCGTTGAGGAACGACGTGGTCACGACGATGCTGCCGCCGTCGCGCAGATGCGGCGCGCTCTTCTGGATGGTGAAGAACAAACCGCCGACGTTGAGCGCGAACTGATCGCCGAGCTGTTCTGGCGTGACCGCATCGAAGGGCGCGGACTTCCCTGCTCCGGCGTTGGCGAAGACGATATCGATCGCGCCGTGCGTTTCGACCACTTCGGCCACTGCCTTGTCGATTTGCAGCGGATCGCGCAAATCGGCGCGCAATATCATGGCGTTTTCGCCAAGCACATGTTCCGCTTCCCGCAGCCGCTGCTCGCTGGTGCCGATAACGACGACCTTCGCGCCTTCGTCGCGAAACAGCCTGGCGGTTTCGAGACCAATCCCCGACGTGCCGCCCGTCACCAGTGCCACCTTGTTTGCCAGCTTCATGATGTTTGCTCCTGCATGAGAGTTGAGTCATTCGAATAATCGGAAGCAGCGCTGCGTCCCGGTGACTCAACTATCGGCGCCGGCGAACGGCGCGGCAAACGAGAAGATCTGTAGCGGCGGCAAAGAAAAACTATCTGAGTGAGCGCGCTTTCGAACGGATTACGGAATGCAGATCCGTTGTCTGGCTAAAGGCTGGCTGAATTCAAGGACGCACGGCTGCAGCTCGCCAGACTTCGGCCTCGCGTCCTGCCGCATCGAACGGCGGTTGCCGACGTGGTCGTCGGTTCATTGAACGGGTGCCGGCACCAGCCCGTACCTGGACATGACACCGATCAGCTTCTCGCGGTCGGGCGGCCCACCGGCATTTACGATCGTCGCGACATCACGAAAATACTGCGCGCCGATATCGGGCGTAAGGACGATCAGTGCGCGGGCTGTGCCATTGTGCGGGTTGCTGAAGTGATGAACCGATCCTCGTGGGGTAAACATCCATTCTCCGGGCTTCAGGTCCCGGACGATCCCGTCGACCGAGTACCGAAGCACGCCCTCAAGAACATAGACGCATTCTTCGCTGCGCGTATGGCAGTGCGGCGGCGGAACTTGCGAGTTGGGTGACACCGTCAACTCGAAAACACCCATCCCACCTGTGGCCGTTCCATCAATCAGGTACTGAATGCACAATTGACCAACGTTGATTGGTTCACCTGCCGCCGCGCCGCTGGGAGTCATTTTCAACCTCCTTCAGATTAGGGATCTTCGTTAATCCGCCGACGTTACAGGCAAGGGATGCGCCGCTTGCGGCACGTCTGCCGCCTGAGGGAACTCAATTCAGCTCGGATTATGCGCCTCTTAGAACCGTACTTTCTCCGAGCGCGGCGAGGCCGGAACGAAGTGACGCGAAGCTGAATCCGCGCGGTCCTCTGGTGTCCCCGTTTAGCGTCGCTTGTTTGCAGCGTCTTTGTTTGCTCCGGGTTCGTCTTGCTCTGCGCGGCCAAAACCGAAGGTGCGCTCCAGATCAACCGGCGCACGCGACTGGCAACGTCCCAACCTCCCCGCAAATCGTCAAGCCCCAAACACGTAACGGCTACCCGTGTACGAGCGAATGAACTTCTCAGGCATCTCTTTCTGCAAGATCTGGACGAAGATTTCGCCGGTTCAGTGCATCGGAATGACGTAGTCGGGATCGGTTTCCTTTGGTGCCGTGACGGTCTGCCTGACATAGTCTTCCTTTTGCGGCGCCAGGTGAAAGCCGCCTGCCACAGCATGCACTTTCTTGATTCTGGAGACCTCCATCGCGCGTCTGACCGTATTCACGACGCCGCGGTGGCTGCAAGAGGTAATCACCACGAGACCGCGCCCTTTGACGTTGAAGCATGTCGCTAACGAGGTGTTGACCTGAATCCGTTGCGACTTGTTCGTCCAATATAGGGCAACAAACCTTACCGTGTTCGATGGGGAACACACTAAGAAGCTGTTGCGAAATTAGTTC